>NZ_CP065589.1:674032-1343064 GCF_021278965.1 Chryseobacterium capnotolerans
AAGCTGTAGCTGTAATGACCATCACAACCGGTATATCTGCAAATATAATGATCTTGTTTCCGCCATTTCCACTGCATTGATAAGCTTCTAGGTTTTTGTTTCCCATTTTATAAATTTTCCTCCAGAATAAGTAGCCATAGCCTTCAAAATCTTTATGGTCTGTGAAGTAGTTCGTGAAAGACTTCTTTATCCAATTTGTATTTAAGATCGTTTTTCCGTTCCAGATCCCCTTATTTTTATATAATTGCCCGAATGTTGCAAAATCTATTGCTCTCATCCGTAAGCCGCCTGCTAAAGAAGGTTTTTGTTGAGGAGTAAGCTGCCATTTGTAGTTCTTGATTCCAAGGGGTTGGAATAATTTTTTATCAGCATAGTCTTTCAGTCCTTGGGGAAGAGATTTATCTAAAATATCACCTGTTATCACTACTCCTGCTGTAAAATAGTTCCAGTTTTTCCCTATTTTATTTTCGGTCATGGGTAAATTCAATGTAAATTTCACCCAATTATCGGTAGGATACATATTTTCTTCATTTCCTGGAGATTCTGAGTCCTGATCATTACCATCAAAACCAGAACTCATCGTTAGCAGGCTTTTTATGGTAACGCTGTCTTTTCGGGGGAATAATTTTCAAATGACTTGATATCATAAAATTCTTTCAGATGCTGATATTCGCTTTTAATAAAACCCTCTTGGATCGCAATTCCCATCAATGCAGAAGCAAATGTTTTTCCAACCGAACGGGTATCCTGCAAAGAGTCTCTTCCGGACCCATTGAAATATTCTTCCAGAAGAAGCTTTTCGTTTTTAATAACAACAATGCTTGTAATATTTTTAAACCTTTCTTCTGCAATTTTTTTATTCAGATTTCTGATCATTTCAGTATGTTTTTTTTCATTTGAAACTTTCCATCCGCTGTTGGGCAGGATAGTCTGAATTGCCATTTGATATTCTGAAATATTTTGTTTAGGAACATTCAAATTGATTTGTCCTTCTGCAATAACAGGTCCTGTAATTATATTTCCTGTATTCAGATAAGGGCGGATTTCAATTTTTAAAGTGTGATTTCCGTCTGTCAGTACATCAATTCCGTCATGGCCTCTATAAAAACGCATCCATAAATATCTGCCCCATGAATCTTCATTTTTACTGCTGAGAAGAGGAATTCTTAATGTAGTCTTTAGTTTTTTATTTTCTGAACTTCCTGCTCCTGTATTGAGATTTTCCGTATAGATCGGTTGTCCATCAACATAGAATGAAAATTGAAAATTTCCTTTTTAAGAAGTTCTTCTATGGTCCAATTCGGTTCAAGCTGATGGAGATAGTTGATCAGTGAATTGTCAAAAAAAGCATGAATTCCAAGGTCACCATTTTCCTGAAATGTTGAAGAAGTAATCATATCAGAATCTTTGAGGTTTTCAAGTGAAATAGCTTTGTTCAGGAACACAATTTTCCCTGAATATTTTTTCTGAATCGGATTCTCAATTTTTTCAGGATTGATTATGTTTTTGCTTTGTCCCTGGTAAAGATGGAGGATGAAAATAAAAATCAATAATAAAGCTGTTCTCATGGCAAGAAGTATTTGAGCAAAAATAACAAACTTCTTTACAGTAAAATAGAATGAAATTAACATTGCTGTTTTATAATTATGTGCTCTCTAATTGAATCGTTTTCTAAACGCTCCGGGAGACTGATTTGTTTTTTGTTTAAAGAGCTTGCTGAAAGACTGCGGATGTTCAAAACCGAGTTCATAAGCAATTTCACTCACTGACAAACTCGTAGTGCTTAAACGTTCTTTCGCACAATCAATTAGTTTATTCTGAATATGCTGCTGTGTATTTTGCTGAGTATGAAGACGAAGTAAGGTTCCAAGGTAATTGGGAGAAATATTCATCTGTTCGGCTATACGTTTTACAGAAGGAATTCCATTTTCTATAAGGTTTCCGTTTTCAAAATATCCGGAAAGAATCTCTTCAAATTTATGAAGCAATTCATGACTTGATTTTTTTCTGGTAAAAAACTGACGCTCATAAAAACGATCAGAATAAATCAGTAACAATTCAATCTGTGCAATGAGAAGTTCCTGGGTGAATTTATCAATGTTTGACTGGTATTCACGCTCAATATTTTTAAGAATTTCAATAATGATCTTCTCTTCTTTATCTGAAAGGAAAAGGGCTTCTTTCACCTGATAGCTGAAAAAATCGTAAGATTTTATTTTTTTTGTTAATGACGTATTCCAAAGAAAATCAGGGTGAATCAGTAATAAGAACCCGGTAGGTTCTACCTGGATATCCTGTCTTATTTCCAGACTTAAACACTGCTGCGGTGAAACAAAACACAATACTCCAGAATCGAAATCATATTGCTGCTGTCCATAATTAAATTTTGGATTGACGTTTTTCTTCAATCCAATGGAATAAAAATTCTGTATCCATTTTAATTCTTCATTCTCCACAATGTAATTTACTTTACTGTAGTCTATCAGGCTGATCAGGGGATGCTCAGGGTTTGGAAGACTGCAGAAAGCATGAAAATCTGCAATAGTATTAAAATGAACAGGCTGTTTCATAATGGCTAAGTTAATTGTTTTTATAAAAAGTATAATACATGGCTTAAGAAGGCCTTCAGTTCCGTTCAGAATGAACGGAACTGAAGGATATCATGATAACATTAAAATGCCGTTGAGACAGTCAGATTTTCCCATTTTTCAGCATCTTTCTTTAAAATATCAATTTTATTATTTAGAAATTCTATTGTTCCTATTCCTAATAATAAATGAACAGGAGGGTTTTTCTCTTTGCTGATCTGGATCAGAACATCCGCTGCTTTCACAGGATCATTAGGCTGATTACCGTTGATTTCATTAAGGTGAGCCTGCTCAGAATTCCTTGCCGCTTCATAGGCCTGAATAGGATTTGATGGAGTTCTCACAGAATCTTTGTCTAAGAAATCTGTACGGAAATATCCTGGATAAACAACGGTAGCATGAATACCAAAATCTTTTACTTCTTCAGCCAGTGCTTCTGTAAATCCGGCAACAGCAAATTTTGTGGAACAGTAAATACCCCAACCCGGAAAATTGGCAGAATATCCACCTACAGAAGAAATATTGAAGATGTTTCCTGACCTTTGCTCACGAAGATAGGGCATGGCATTTCTGATCACATTTAAGGTGCCAAAAACATTCACAGCATAATTTTTTCTTGCTTCTTCATCAGTAAGTTCCTCCAGCGTTCCAATTTGTCCGTAGCCGGCATTGTTAACAACCACATCAATTCGGCCGAAATGTTCCACAGTTTTAGAAATTGCGGATTTTATATCCTCATTATCTGTGATGTTGACGCTGAGCGGAAGGAAATTTTCTGAAGTTTCTCCAATGGTAGAAATGAGAGATTCAACGGTACGGCTGGTGGCAGCAACCTGAAATCCTTCGGATAATAATTTTTTATCAACTCGAATCCTAAGCCTTTTGAAGCTCCTGTCACGAACCATACTTTTTTTGTTTCCATTTTTAAATATTTTTTTGTTTAAATGATGGTACAAAGATGAAAACTTATAGGAGGTAAAATGTATCCAAATCGGGGGATGATGTATCCAAACCGTGAATGGTGATTTTATTCGTGAAAATTTCAATGAATTTTCAGAATATTTCTGTATTTCAAAGGAGTGGTTCCTATATTTTTTTGAAACAACGGATGAAATGACTTTGATCTGCAAAACCACATTCCAGAGCAATATCCGTTAATGAAGATGGCGAATGGAGGAGTTCCATTGCTTTATTAATCTTTAATTTCCGGAGATATTCTCCCAGATTGCAATGGAAATATTTATGAAAATCTCTGCTTAAATGAATAGGATGGATATTCAACGTTTTAGAAAGTTCAGTCAGATTTAGAGTTTCAGTAACGTTTTCATGTAATAGTTCATTAATCTGGCCTACCCACAAAGGTTTTGTTTCTTTGATTTCCTTCTCATAAGTTAATTGACTAAAAAGATGTACTAATAATTGATCGATAGCCATTTCAAGAGATGAATCATTGATTTTTGTTTCTTTAAAAATCAGATGTACCAATAATTTGAAGGCTGGATTTCTTATATTGAAACTGCCTTCAACTTTGTTTTTCTGAATATCAAAACGGTCAAACCAATTTTGACTGATTTCTATATGGAAGCCTCTGGTAAAAACATCCGGTTTAATATTATAGTGCGGATCTTCCCAATGATGATACAACAATGTTCCTGATGAGCATCCGTATGTTTCTTTTTTGTTTCCTTCCGTCATATTGCCCTGAAGGAGAAAGGTAAAATAAGCATTTTCGTGATAATGCCAGTCCACATAAGGATGAGTATATTCCGTATCAGTGATCGTCAATCCTTCTAAATTGATCCTCTGATTAGTTTCCCCAAAGTATTCGCCGTTACAAAGACTCTTCATGATAGATTTTGTTTTAATCGGTCAATCTGTTCATACATTTTATTAAAGAACTTTTTTCTGTCGCGATTTCCTGAAGTGTTCAGTGATTTTGAATTTTTAATCTGATGTTCAAAATAATTCAAGGTTTCCTGGCAGGTCTTAGCATCATTTATTAAAATATATCCAAACATATTCGTAGGTAAAGCAAAAAGCGACTGCTGTGGATGATGGAAAAAAATGTCATTGGAAAGATGCATCAATTCATTTTCGTATAAGTGGAACTTTGGATTGTTTTCTGTCTTTTGCTCGATGTATTCTATCAACTCTCTTAATTCCTGTAAAATAATTTGTGCTTCGTTTATTTTCAGCAGATCGGTTTCGTAATAAAATAAAACTTGTTGTAAAATACTGGAAACAGTCATGTCATTCCATAATTCAGCAACATTCTGTTCTTCATATATTCTTCTTAATTTTTGAGTGTCAGCTTCAAATAGTGGTGGAGAAAACTGTAGAAAAGGGATGAAGACCTGTTTGGCATTTAGTAAATTCATCCAGACATAAATCTTAAAACGAGAAAGTAAAGTATCCGAAAGGGTATAGAAAAACGGAATATCCTTTGCCGAATAATAAATGGTCATTTTATCCGAAATGGGTAAGTTTTCAAAAACACTCAGGTTATTCTGGAAGAAAGATTGGAGATCCTCTGTTGTAGTAACAGCAGAAGTTTTTTTAACCAAAATCTGATGATCTGAAGAGAGAAATTGATCTAACGAAATCTGATAATATTTTGCCAATTCCAGGGCTTCTTCAAAACTGAATTTTGCTTTAAGCGAAGTTCTTCGATGGGCAGCATCATAACTTATATTGAGAATATTGGCAATTTCATCGTTCAACGATTTGTCACCAATTCTTCTACGAATTTCCTTGAGTAAAGATTCCTGGTGCATGAATTTGTGATTTTCACAAATGTACTGTTTTTTTTAATTTTTTTTCACATTTAATACGACGCTCTCTGCTGATAATTTTGAACCATAATTTTAAAATCATGAGCTATGAAAGCACAATTTTTTTTAATACCAATAATAGTAAGCTTGAATTCATGTGTGAGTTTCAGTAGAAAAATGATTGAGAATGATCTTTTGATGCTGAATAAAGAAAATGTTCAGATGATTGATGGACAATATGAATACAAAGGCTATGAACATATTGTAAATAACAATACAAAATCTGATAAAACAGGAAGTGTTGGGGAAATGTTGGCTATGAAAAATGGAGAAGTGAAGGATTTTGATAAACTCATTATAAAATCAGTACCGTTAGCAAAAAATAAAACATATGAAGTACAGTTCATTTTTTTTAAGAACAGTACTATTGGATATACTTTTAAATATAAAGCTAAGTTGAAGAATGGTTTGTTTTTACTGGATAACTTCACTTCTCATTGTGATGAAATTCCTTATTTGTTTGGTGGCTGCCGTAATTTTCAGTCAAGAATAGGATTAACACAAGATCATAACCTATTGATTCAGGATTATTATGATAACAGCGGAGCTTTTTTACTCTTTTTCTGGTCAGGATACACTATCAATTATGCAGAAAAATATAAAAGAATTAATTAAAAATAATAGTCATGAAAAATATACCTTATTTATTGATCTTATCCCGTTTTATTACAGCATTTGTGATTCTGTATCTGGGATATTTTGTAGGAGAATCAGCTCGTCAACATATTCTGATCCTCATGTATTTCGGATTGTTTACCGATATTTTTGATGGGATTATTGCCCGTAAAACTGGTATTTCCTCAGAGAAATTACGTCGGTTAGACAGCCAGACTGATCTTGTTTTCTGGCTTTCATTAGGAGTTGTTTCTTATTTTCTCAATCCGGATCTGATTATCAATGAATGGAAAAGTATTCTGCTGATCTTCATCATGGAAGCATTGTGTTATATCGTAAGCATCTGGAAGTTTCGAAAAGAAACCTGTACTCATGCTTTTTTAGCTAAAATGTGGGGTTTGAGTCTTTTATTGGCTTTTACTTATCTGATAGGTTTTCAGAAAACAGGTTGGACCTTTGATTTAGCAGTGATCTTAGGATTAATTTCTCATATAGATGTTATCCTCATTATTCTGTTTCTTCCCCAATGGCAATATGATGTTCCAAGCTGCTACCATGCCCTGAAAATCAGGAAGGGAAAGCAAAGAAAAAAGACCATTTTCTTCAACTGAAGCATTAAATAATTGATAAATGATTTTTTAAAGACGGCGCAATCATCAAGTTGCGCCGTTTTTTTGTAACTTTGCAACCATTAATTTTTATACAAAAATTTATTATCAACAAATGAAAAAGCAAACGATCAAAGAAATCCTAAAGGATTACAAGAAAGTATTACATCATGACATTACAGTTTACGGATGGGTAAGATCATTCCGTGCTAATCGCTTTATTGCACTTAATGATGGTTCTACGATTAATAATTTGCAGATAGTTGTTGATTTCGAAAATTTTGATGAAGAACTTATCAAGAATATTAGCACAGCTTCTTCTCTTAAAGTGGTAGGTGAAGTAGTGGAAAGCCAGGGAGCAGGACAATCTGTAGAAATTGTTGCTAAAAAGATTATTATTTTAGGAGATAACTTTACAGAAGAGCTTCAAAGCACCATTCTTCAGCCAAAAAAGCACAGCTTAGAGAAACTTCGTGAGCAGGCACACTTAAGATTCAGAACCAACTTATTTGGAGCTGTTTTCAGAGTACGTCATGCAGTAAGTTTTGCAGTTCATTCATTCTTCAACCAAAACCAGTTCTTCTATATCAATACTCCCGTTATTACAGGAGCTGATGCTGAAGGAGCAGGAGAAATGTTCGGAGTTACCAACTTCGATCTGAATAATATGCCAAGAACTGAAGAGGGAGAAATTGATTTCGCTCAGGATTTCTTTGGTAGAAAAACCAACCTTACCGTTTCAGGACAGCTTGAAGGAGAAACTGCAGCCATGGGATTAGGAAGAATCTATACCTTCGGACCTACTTTCCGTGCAGAGAATTCAAATACAACAAGACACCTTGCAGAATTCTGGATGATTGAGCCGGAAGTTGCCTTCAACAACCTTGAAGACAATATCGACTTAGCTGAAGATTTCTTAAAATATGTAATCCAGTATGTATTGGATCACTGTAAAGATGATCTTGTGTTCTTAGACAACCGTTTTGCTGAAGAACAAAAGACAAAACCGGAAAAAGAAAGAGCAAAAGAGGGTCTTATTGAGAAACTTGAAAATGTAATTGCTAAACGTTTTAAGCGTGTAAGCTATACAGAAGCTATCGAGATTTTAATGAACTCAAAAGAGAACAAAAAAGGAAAATTTGCTTACCCTGTTGAAAATTGGGGCACAGATCTTCAGTCTGAGCATGAAAGATTCTTGGTGGAAAAACATTTTGAATGCCCGGTTGTATTGTTCGATTATCCGAAAGAAATCAAAGCTTTCTATATGAAGCTGAACGAAGACAACAAAACAGTGGCTGCAATGGATGTTCTTTTCCCAGGTATCGGTGAAATCATCGGTGGATCTGAAAGAGAAGCAAGATTAGACGTTTTAAAACAGAAAATGGCAGATATGCATGTAGATGAACATGAACTTTGGTGGTATTTAGACACCAGAAAATTCGGTTCTGTACCCCATGCAGGTTTCGGTTTAGGATTAGAAAGACTAGTTCTTTTTGTAACGGGAATGACGAACATCAGAGACGTAATTCCTTTCCCAAGAACGCCGAAAAGCGCTGAATTCTAGAATCAAAAAAAAAGCCTTAAACAATTGTTTAAGGCTTTTTTTATTTTTCAATAGTTTATTATATAAAAAGTATAAAGCAAAAATCATGCTAAATGTATTTTTTATCAAATAAATTTATTAAATTCGTAGAATATGTTATGTTAAAACGCCAATATTAATATGCTTAAACAACATTTACAACTCAAATTAGGACAGAAGCTGGCTCCTCAGCAGATCCAGCTTATGAAGCTTATTCAGCTTCATACTCTTGAATTTGAAGAGGAGTTGGAGAGAGAGTTAGAAGAAAACCCTGCTTTGGAAATTGTAAAAGAGGATTCTAAGGAAGATGATTATTCTTCCCTGGAAGATGCTTATCAGGATGAGGGTACGGAAAGCATTGAAACAGATTTCGACGTTAATGAATATCTTTATGACGACGAACCAAGCTATAAAACTGCGTCCAGCAACTATTCTCCGGATGATGAAGAATTTGATAATGAAAGTCTTTTAACAGAAGGACAGTCTTTATATGATTATCTGACGGAACAGATTCACCTGATTAATATCAATGAAGAAGATCTGAAAATTGCAGAATACCTGATTGGTAACCTTGATACTGACGGATATCTGAGAAGAGAGATCAAATCTATCGTAGATGATCTCGCTTTCTCACAAGGAATTTATACGACCAAGGAAAGAGTAGAGGATATCCTTGAAAATTATGTTCAGAAGCTGGATCCACCTGGAGTGGGGGCCAGAGGTCTTCAGGAATGTTTATTACTACAGATTGAAAAGAAAGTAAGCGCTGATAAAGCGGTTTCTTTAGCCGCCAATATCCTGAGATATCAGTTTGATGCTTTAACCAATAAGCATTATAATAAGATTATTCAAAAGTATGATATTGAGGAGGAAGATCTGAAAGATGCGTTGGAGGAAATTTCAAAGCTATCACCAAAAGTGGGTGGAAACTTCGATACTCAAACGATTACCATCAACCAGGAGATTATTCCGGATTTTGTCATTCAGGTGAAGGATGGGCAGGTGATTCCTATGCTTAATAGCAAGAATGCTCCTACATTAAGAGTTTCTGAAGAATATAAAGACATTCTTACAACCTATTCACATGATAAAAACTCTTCTGAGCATAAGCAGGCTGCTTTGTTTATCAAGCAGAAATTAGATGCAGCCAAATGGTATATTGATGCCATTAATCAGCGCCAGAATACTTTATTGCAGACAATTACCGCTATTGTGAAATTTCAGAAAGACTATTTTATCACAGGTGACGAAAAATCTCTGAAGCCGATGATCTTAAAAGACGTGGCAGATATTACAGGATTTGATATTTCTACCATTTCAAGAGTGGTAAAAAGTAAATATGCAGATACACCAAATGGTATTGTTTACCTTAAAGATCTGTTCTCAGACAGTTTAACCAATGATGACGGGGAAGAGGTTTCTACTAAAGAGATCAAAACCCACCTTCAGGAAGTTATCAGCAAAGAGAATAAGAGAAAGCCATTGACGGATGACGCTTTGGTAGTGATTTTAAAAGAGCAAGGATATAATATTGCCAGAAGGACGATTGCTAAATATCGTGAACAGCTCAATATTCCTGTTGCCAGATTGAGAAAAGAACTTTAATAATAAAAAAAGCATTTCAAATTGAAATGCTTTTTTTTATTGAATTTAATCCAGTTCACATCTCATTGTGCAACAGTTAAAAGAATAATGTTTTCCTTCATTATTAAGATTTAATTCATAACAGGCATCTGGGCTCACCAGACAGAAACATCTTTCACCTCCTGTGATATTCTTCAGCTCATTTCTTTTTAATTTTTTCATAGTTGTTTAGATTTGATATTAATTTTAGATTGAATGATCTTTTATGATTTTATTTGAATTAACTTTTCAGGCTCTCCAATCCCAGTTCCTTCATAGATACCTCACGCATTTCTACCTTTCTTATTTTTCCGGAAATAGTCATTGGGAATTCATCCACAAACTTCCAGTATTTCGGAACTTTATAATGAGCAATTTTTCCTTTACAATATTCTAATAGTTCTTCTTCTGTAATGGTAAAGCCTTTTCGTACTTTCACCCAGGCCATCACTTCTTCTCCAAATTTTTCACTGGGTACTCCGATGATCTGTACATCTAGAATATGAGTATAAGTATATAAGAAGTCTTCGATTTCTTTAGGGGAAATATTTTCTCCACCACGGATGATCAGGTCTTTAATTCTTCCTGAAATGGTAATATATCCATCTTTATCCATTACAGCCATATCTCCGGTGTGCATCCATCGGGCGTCGTCCAGTACTTTTTTTGTATTTTCAGGATCGTTCCAGTACTTCAGCATGACAGAGTAGCCTCTTGTACAAAGTTCACCGTGTTCACCACGTTTCAAAATTTTTCCACTTTCGTCTATGATTTTTATTTCAAGATGATCCTGAACTGTTCCTACTGTACTGACCTGTTTTTCCAGTGGAGTTCCAATTAAAGTCTGTGTTGACACTGGAGAAGTTTCTGTCATTCCATAACAAATACTCATTTCTTTAATATTCATCAGGTTTTCCACTTTCTTCATAATTTCCGGTGGACATACAGAGCCAGCCATAACACCTGTCCTTAGGCTTGAAAAATCATAAGTATCAAAATCCTTTACGGCAAGTTCAGCAATAAACATGGTAGGAACCCCATAAAGAGAGGTACATTTTTCATCCGAAACAGCCTTTAGCGTAATCTCAGGATCAAAACTATCATTAGGAATTACCATGCAGGCTCCGTGCGTTGTACAGCATATATTTCCGATCACCATTCCAAAGCAATGATAAAAAGGAACGGGAATGCATACACGGTCTTTTTCTGTATATTTTAAGCGGATACCAATAAAATATCCGTTATTTAAAATGTTATGGTGAGAAAGGGTAACTCCTTTTGGAAATCCAGTAGTTCCTGAAGTATACTGAATATTGACAGGATCATCAAACTGTACATGTTCTTCGAAACTATGAAGAACCTCATCGGAAATATCCTGCCCATTATTGACGAAGATTTCCCAGTTGTCATCAAAGAAAATTTCGTGCTCCAAAGTGGGGCAGACTTCCTTGGCATATTCAACCATTTCTCTATAGTTACTCGTTTTAAAGCTTAAGGAAGAAAAAATAAACCTTACTTCTGACTGATTGAGTACATAGGTAAGTTCATGGGTTCTGTAAGCCGGATTGATATTGACTAAAATGGTTCCGATTCTGGCTGTGGCATATTGAAGAAGTACCCATTCATAACGGTTGGAAGCCCATATTCCTATTCTATCACCAGTTTTTGCACCTAAAAATATCAGCGCTTTGGCAATAGCGGTTGTTTGATTGTAAAATTCTTGATAAGTAGCTCGGTAACCCTGATGAACACAGACAAGAGCTTCTTGGTTAGGAAATTTTTCGACAGTACTTTTAAGATTTCCTCCAATAGTCTGTCCTAATAATGGAACCTCAGATGTTCCATAAACATATGATAAAGGCATAGTAAAAAGATTTGGTGAAATAAAATTAACAATAATATCTTGAACTATAGCCTATGAATGCTAATTTTCCTGAGAATCTATTTCTTTAAGCTGTTCCAGATTTTTATCAAGTTTTTTGATGATACTTCCATATACCAATCTGTAATATACCCAGATCATAGAAATGGCCAACAAAGTACTGATGGTAATCGCAACAATAATAACCGTAAGATTAGAGCCGGAAGGCTGTATGTTTTGAGAATTTAAAGTGTAGAATATAAAGGCGATCAATACAAAGGTAAATGCAAGCAGTAATACAATACTAATCAGGATAAAGGCATTGACTGTTTTTTTGAAGCCGATGATTCTCGTAATAAGACCTTTTAGATTTTCCTCGATCTTTATTTTACGGTAATTTTGATAGAATTTTAATACAAAATAAGCTGTAATTAATACACTTAGAATTTTAATAGCCAGATAAAAATGGCCAAAGTTATTTTCTACCTCAGGAGCTTCCTGAGTACCCAGCTTATCCAGTATTTTACGGAAGCTGTCAGATTCATCATCCTGAAAGAAATAGAATAAGCCTAATACGGAAAAGAACAGGAATTCAAAAACGCTGATCCAGAAAATATATTTTACATAATTACGTGATTTTCTATTCAACATCTGAAGAATCTCACTGTTGTCATATTTTGGCTGTACAGGTTGTTCCTGCCATGTTTTTTTTAAACTATCTAAATCAAATTCAGGCATATTTTTCCATCTGTTCTTTAAGGGTTTTCTTTAATCTGTTCATTTTCACGCGTGCATTGACTTCAGTGATTCCGAGGTTTTCTGCGATGTCCTTGTAAGGCAGATCGTCAAGATACATCATGACAATGGCTCTTTCTATATTAGGAAGAGTCTTGATTACAGTATACAAAAGTGATACCTGTTGCTGTTTTTCATCATCATCTTCCACAAAATCCCTGTGGTTGACGTCCAGCTCATTCGTAGGAAGGCTTTTGCTTTTTTTTCTAAAGAGGGTAATGGCTGTGTTAAGCGCTACACGGTACATCCATGTTGAAATCTTGGAGTTTCCTTTGAAAGAATCATAACTTCTCCAGAGCTGTAGGACAATTTCCTGGAAAAGATCCTCTTCATCTTCCAGCGAATTGGTATATAAGCGCGATACCTTAATAATCAGGCCCTGATTATCTTTGATGAGCTGCGCAAATTCTTTTTCTCTGGAATCCATAGATGTATAATGCCACGAAGATAATAATAATGTGGTAATTGCGGAAGAATAATTATGGTGAAATCAAAGATAATTCTGATTATGTCAGGAAGTCTGAAGCTGGAGACTGGCAGTTATTATAGAGACTTATTTTAACAATAACCTTACAATCTGAACAGACAGCCCTGAAAAAAATAATATAAAATGTCTGTTACTGCTGACTTCGTAGCTCAATGATTCCCTGCCTCTCACTTCCTGCTTCGAACCTCTTTATACTTTTACCGCAAAATTTATGTATCTTTGCACCCGCGAGAAAATCGGCTTGTTGATTTCCCGTTTACGGGAGGTAGGAAAGTCCGGACACCATAGAGCAGCAAAGCGGATAACATCCGTCACCCGTGAGGGTAGGACAAGTGCAACAGAAAGCAAGTACAGTTCGGCTGTAGTGAAACCAGGTAAACTCTTTGCGGTGCAATGGTAAGTATATCGGTTCTTTTCAGTAATGGAAATAGGGGCGGCTCGTCCTGAAAACCGAGGGGTAATCAGCTCAAGTGTTGCAGCAATGTAAGACGTAGATAAATAACAGGCGCTTCTTCGGAAGTACAGAATCCGGCTTATAGATTTTCTCGTGATTTTTTGGAAAATATAGATAGTCTTTATTTAAATAAAAAACCTCAGATAAGTACATCTGAGGTTTTGTTTTTATTCACTTTCCAATTGCTTTTTTGCTTCCTGTAATTCCAATTTATCTTTTTCCGAAAGCTGAGGATATTTAAGATTCATTTTTTCCAACGTGTCTATAATAATCTGGATTGCTGCCATTCTTGCAAACCATTTATTATCTGCAGGAAGTACATACCATGGGGCATGATCCTTTGATGTTTCGTTGATCGCTGTTTCATAAGCTTCCATATACTGATCAAATAAAGCTCTTTCCGGAAGGTCTCCAGCAGAAAACTTCCAGTTTTTTTCCTGTTCGTTGATCCTGTCCAGAAGTCTTTTCTTTTGCTCGTCCTTAGAAACATGCAGGAAAATTTTGATAATGGTTGTTCCGTTCTGAGCAAGATGTTTCTCAAAGTTTCTGATACTTTCATAGCGGTTTTCCCAGAATTTATTGTCAAAATCTTTTACAGAAGACCATGTTTTCTCACTTAAATTATATTCAGGGTGAACTTTACAGACCAAAACACTTTCGTAATGAGAGCGGTTGAAAATTCCGATCATTCCTTTTTGAGGTAAGGCCAGATAATGCCTCCAGAGAAAATCGTGGGAATATTCCTTTGAACTTGGTGTTTTAAAGCTGGTTACATTACAGCCTTGAGGGTTTACTCCTCCAAATACATGTTCTATCATGCTGTCTTTCCCTGCGGCATCCATAGCCTGGAGTACAACCAGAAGAGATTGGCTTCCATCGGCGTATAGTTTTTCCTGCAGTTCACGGAGTTTTTCTTTTTCCTGAATTAATAATTGAGTCCCTTCTTCTTTGGTAAGTTTTCCCTTATAAGAAGTAGATGCTTTTTCTATTGAGAATTTTCCATTTACCTTAAAGTCGTCTGAGAAATTGGTGTCCATATATTTTTTTATTTAAAGATAAAAGATAAAAGATAAAAGATAAAAGATAAAAGATAAAAGATAAAAGATAAAAGATAAAAGATAAAAGATAAAAGATAAAAGATAAAAGATAAAAGATAAAAGATAAAAGATAAAAGATAAAAGATCTTGTCGTTAAACAACTATTGCGTTTGTGTATATCCACTCGAATATCAGCATCAATAGGGGCGGGCTTTAGCCCGGCCGATCAAATAGATTTAAAATATTCCATTGGTTTTAGCCAAAACCTAAAGAGATGCGTCATATGGTGATGAAATAAAGTTGATATTGTCTAATATCTGTTACTATAAATATAACAAAAAACCGCCTCAAGAGAGACGGTTTCATTATTTTTAAGTAGAAAATTATTTTGCAGCAGCTTTCTTAGCAATTTTTGCAGCTTTTTTCTCAGCTTTAGCAGCTTCTTTCTGCTCAGCAGGAGTTAATACTTTTGGTTCAGGAGCATTAGCATCTACGTTTCCTTTGATATAGATTACGCTTCTGCTGTTAGCAGGGTCATTAGAGAAAACCTCAATCATTTTGTTGAACCCTCCCGTAAGAGCAGTGTTGTATCCAACTTTGATCTTAGCAGATTTTCCTGGCATGATCGGATCCTGGCTGAACTCAGGAGTAGTACATCCACAAGATGGTTTTACGTTTGAAATGATCAAAGGCTTATCACCAGTGTTAGTTACTGTAAAGAATCTTGTACCATCAGAACTAGGCTTAATGTTACCATAGTCGAAAGTAGTTTTATCAAACGTAATAGTTTGTGCAGATGCAAGAGCAAATGTTCCGAATAATGCAATTCCTGCGATTAATTTCTTCATATTCTTGAATGTTAATATGTTTGTTAGATAAATTTTGTGAAACAAAGTTAAAAATTATTTTAATTCATGCTTAAAAATTTTTTTCTTTAGACTATTTTTGCAAATTGCAAGCCAAAGAAATAGAATTTATGCAGATTTCAGAAAAGTACAATCCACAGGAAACAGAACAAAATGGTACAATTACTGGTTGGAAAACAAATACTTCCACTCAGAGCCTAATGAGAAACCACCATATACCGTGGTCATTCCGCCGCCAAACGTGACGGGGATCTTACACATGGGACATATGTTGAACAATACCATCCAAGATGTTCTGGTCCGTCGTGCAAGAATGCGCGGGTTTAATGCTTGTTGGATTCCGGGAACAGATCACGCTTCTATTGCTACCGAAGCTAAAGTTGTTGCTAAGTTGAAGTCTGAAGGAATCAGCAAGTCTGATATTACCCGTGAGCAATTCCTTGAACATGCCTGGGAATGGACTGATAAATACGGTGGAACAATCCTTGAGCAGCTTAAAAAGTTAGGATGTTCATGTGACTGGGACAGAACCCACTTCACTTTAGAGGATAAACTTTCACAACAGGTTATCAAAAGTTTTGTAGATCTATATAACAAAGGTTTGATCTATAGAGGATACAGAATGGTAAACTGGGACCCGGAAGCGAAAACCAATATCTCAGATGAAGAGGTAATCTTTAAAGAGCAGAACGGAAAATTATATTTCCTTAAATATAAAATTGAAGGTTCAGAAGAATTCCTTTCTGTAGCCACTACACGTCCTGAAACTATTTTCGGGGATACTGCCGTATGTATCAATCCGAATGATGAGAGATACGCTCACCTAAAAGGTAAAAATGTAATTGTACCTATCGTTGACAGAGTAATTCCTATTATTGAGGATGAATATGTTGACATCGAGTTTGGAACAGGAGCATTGAAAATTACCCCTGCACACGATACCAATGACTATGAAATCGGGCAGAAGCATCAGTTGAAAATGATTGATGCATTGGATGATGATGGAAATCTTAACGAGCATGGTCTTCACTATGCAGGACAAAACAGATTTGATGTAAGAAAGCAGATCGCAAAAGAATTAGAAGAAAAAGGTCTTTTACTAAAAGCAGAAGATTACGTAAATAAAGTAGGGACATCCGAAAGAACAGGAGCAGTGATTGAACCTAAAGTTTCAGTACAATGGTTCCTTAAAATGTCTGAAATTGCTAAGCCGGCATTGGATGTAGTAATGGATGACGAAGTAAAATTCTATCCGGATAAGTTTAAAAATACTTACAAATACTGGATGGAAAACATCCGTGACTGGAATATTTCCCGTCAGCTTTGGTGGGGGCAGCAAATTCCGGCGTACTATTACGGTGCAGGAGATGAAGATTTTGTAGTTGCTGAAACCAAAGAAGAAGCTTTAGAATTAGCAAAACAAAAAACAGGAAATCAGGAATTAACAATAGAAGGTCTTAGACAAGATGATGATGCGCTAGATACCTGGTTCTCTTCATGGTTGTGGCCAATGTCTGTATTTGATGGATTACTTGATCCGGAAAATAAAGATATCAACTATTATTATCCAACTTCTGACTTGGTTACCGGGCCGGATATTATCTTCTTCTGGGTAGCCAGAATGATTATGGCTGGATTGGAATACAGAAAAGAAGTTCCGTTTAAGAATGTTTACTTTACAGGAATCGTAAGAGACAAGCAGAGAAGAAAGATGTCAAAATCTTTAGGAAACTCTCCGGATCCGCTTGAATTAATGGATAAATATGGTGCTGATGGAGTTCGGGTAGGTATTCTACTAAGCTCTGCAGCAGGAAATGACCTTCTTTTTGATGAAGATTTAATGCTTCAGGGTAGAAACTTCATGACAAAGATCTGGAATGCTTTCCGTTTGATTAACATGTGGAATCATGAAGATAAACCAGCAATTGCTACAGATAACCAGGCTATCGAATGGTTTGAAAATAAATTAAATAAAACGATTGCTGAAATCAACGATCAGTTTGAGAAATTTAGAATTTCTGATGCCCTGCATTTGATCTATAAATTAATTTGGGATGATTTTTGTGGTTGGTACCTGGAAGCCATCAAACCAAATTATGGAGAAGGTATTTCTAAAGAAGTGTATAATAAAACAATATATTTCTTTGAAGAACTGATGAAATTACTTCATCCGTTCATGCCTTTCTTGACAGAAGAATTATGGCAGATGATTTCAGAGAGAAATATTGAAGACGCTTTAGTTGTTGCTCAGCAAAAAGAAGCGGCTGCGTTTGATGAAACGATCATTAAAAACTTTGAAACAGCAGCAGAATTGATCTCTGGAGTTAGAAATTACCGACAGACCAAAGGAATTTCTCCAAGAGAAGCAGCTGAAATATATACCAATGCTGCTGAATTTGCTAATGAAGCCGTAGTAAGAAAACTGGCCAATGTTTCTGAAATCCACTTTGGGCAGAAAACAGATAAACCAAGCTTTACATTCCTTGTAGGAGCAACTGAGGTTTCTATTCCTTTAAGTGAAAACTTAGATTTAGGGGAAGAAAAAGCTAAAACTGAAGAAGAATTAAAGTATCTGAAAGGATTCTTAATTTCAGTAGATAAAAAGCTTTCCAACGAGAAGTTTGTAGCAAACGCAAAACCTGAAATTGTAGAGGTTGAACGTAAGAAACAAAAAGATGCTCTTGATAAGATTGCGATCTTGGAAGAGAAGCTGAAAAGTTTGTAAATAACACCAATAAACCAAAGTGGTTGTTGGAATGTCAGGCTGAGCGGAGTCGAAGCCTTTTTTGGAATAAAAATGAAACAATATTTCGTGTATATTTTAAGATGTTCCGACAACTCCTATTATACAGGGGTTACCAATGATATTGAAGTGAGATTAGCTCAACATCAATCAGGTAAGTTTCCTGAAAGTTATACTTATAAAAGAAGACCGGTTGAACTAGTCTTCTTTTATGTATTTAATGACATTATTCAAGCAATAGCGTTTGAAAAACAAGTGAAAGGTTGGAGTAGAAAGAAAAAAGAAGCTATAATTAATGATAATTGGGATCAATTAAAAGAGTTGTCTGTTTGCCACAACAAAAGTCACTCTGATAATTTTGAGAGCAAAAATCAAAAAGGCTTCGACTCCGCTCAGCCTGACACTGAGAATAAGTAATACAATAAAATGACACATATAGAAAACATAAAAAAGCTATTTTCGAAGGACTTTGTAGAAAGCCCGTTATTAGAAAGCTTTGAAGTAGGGAAAATCTATCTTTCCAGTGGAAAGCTGGTCGCTTGTGATCCTTTAATCACCAATGATATGCTGCCTTTTTCTACAGAATTTCCAAAAGGAGAATTTTCTGTAATGCTGCATAAAGAGAGAGATAGTAATTGTGTAGCCTATGCAGAAATTATTTTTAATACTTCAGAAATTGCAGACTGGAAGCTGGCTACTACTGAGGGGCAGCATATAAAAGAACTGGCAGAAGGAGAAGTGTTTGGATATCCCGTAGAAAGCGGAATGGGCTGTTTCATGGATGTGGATACTCAAAAAAGTCTTAATGAACTGGAACAAAGGCTTTATCATAACAAAGGCGGAGATTTTATGGGAATATACGAAGAGTTTTTCCATGAGTATTTCTTTGATGAAAACGGAGCAATAGATCAATATGCATTTTTAAAGCCTTCAGAATCTCACCCGGGAACTATATTTGCTTTTGAGACCGGATATGGGGAAGGTTTTTATGCAAGCTATATTGCTTATGATAGAAATCAATCACCAGTGAAAATTATTACAGAATTTATTGAAATAAGTTAGGGAAAATTAATTATTTTTGGCACGGAATTTAGTCTGTTATAATCTTTAAACTAATATCAAAACACAATGAATTTCTCATCAGAACAACCAAAAATTATCGTTGTAGGAAGCTCTTCAATAGATCTTGTTTTGGAAACCGATAAACTTCCTTCGCCTAACGAAACTGTTCTGGCAGTCAACTCAGAAAGTTATTTTGGGGGAAAGGAGCCAATCAGGCAGTAGGAACAGCAAGATTGGGAGCCAGTGTTTATTTTATAGGTTGTGTTGGAATGGATCCTCTGGGACAGCAAATCATGAGAAACCTGGTGGGCGAAAGTGTGAATGTAGGTTTTGTACATGAAACAGATAAAGAGTCAACAGGAACAGCTTATGTAACAACATCCCAGGGAAATGCTGCTATTGTAGTAGTACCTGCAGCCAACAAATATCTTAATAAATCTCATATTGATGAGGCTGATCGCTATTTTCATACTTCAGACCTTGTTCTGGTACAGCTTGAGGTTTCAATGGATGTAGTGGAATATACGGTGAGAAAAGCTAAAAAATATGGCAAGAAAGTAGGGCTGTATGCTTCTCCAGCGATGAGAGTGAATGATGAAATTCTGGAAATGGTAGACTTTATTGTAGCTAAAAGTAATGAATTATTCATTATTTTTGGAGAAGAAAAGAGAGAAGAGGTTCTTAAAAAATACTTTAACAAAGTGTTTGTAAGAGATGATACGAATTCTACTATTTACTTTGATGGTACAGAAATGAAGTACTATAGAAAGAATAAAGAGAAGACAGTTTATAAGATGGGGATGGGAGATGCATTTACTTCAGGATTTGCGATCGCACTTTGCCATGGGAACTCTGTAGAAGAATGTGTAAAATTTGGAAATGAGGTTTCATCGCGTGTTTCCGGAGGCAAAGGTTCACAGACCGGCTTGCCAAGAATATCAGATTTCCTTTCTTAAAGCTATTTACGGCATATCGAAAGTTTAAAACTAAACATAATAATATATTGAAAATGTCCACTTTTATAGTGGATTTTTTTCTTTTATCTATGGAAAAACTAATACTTACCACAGAAGATCAAGCATCTTTGGCTGTTCATCTTTTTCAATCTGAAAAAAATAATGGAAAACTATTGCTCATCAACTCAGCAACGGGGGTAAAGCAGCAGGTTTATTTTTCTTTTGCCCAATATTTTTCAGAGCAGGGATTTACTGTGATTACTTATGATTACAGAGGAATAGGATTGTCTAAACCGGAAAATATGAAAGGGTTCCATGGATCTATGAGAATTTGGGGTTCAAAGGATTATAAAACACTTACAACATACATTAAAAATAAGTTTCCCAAGCATAGAAAGTTCTGTTTGGGACATTCGGTAGGAGCTTTGATTTTAGGAATGAATGAAGATTCTGAAATGTTTGAAGAATTTGTGTTTGTAGGAACTCAGAATGCATTTGTGGGAAATCTCAGGCTGAAGACAAAGATTGAAGCCTATCTGGGATTCGGAATTGTGCAGCCGTTAACGACTTCATTGTTAGGGTATTTTCCTGCAAATTGGTTTGGACTTGGAGAAAGTCTTCCAAAAAATTGTGCATATGATTGGAGAACCTTAATTTTAAACAAAAAATCAACCAACAGACTGTTGGAGAAGATTGATGATTATTCTAAAAATTTAACACAGAAAGTATTTGTTATTCGTGCTGAGGATGATGTCTGGCTGACAGAAAAAGGAGTTCTGAGTCTTTTAAACAATACTTATCCTAATCTTAAACCGACTTACAGGCTGGTGAAAACCGCAGAGTCCGAGAAAAAAGAAATCGGGCATGTTAATTTTTTTAGAAGCTATAATCACAAGCTCTGGAATATTATTTTAAATGAACTGATAGATTAATGAAAAGTACGATTAACAATACCGTAGAATTTGTAAAGGAAAAATTAGAAGGAGCTGAAGCCGGACATGACTGGTTCCATATTGAAAGAGTATGGAAGCTTGCTAAAAAAATAGCAGAAACAGAAGAAACCTGCGATCCGAATGTAGTAGAATTATCTGCATTATTGCATGATATTGCAGATCCTAAATTTCATAATGGAGACGAAACTATAGCTCCAAGAATATCCAGAGAATTTTTAGAAAATCAAAATGTTCCTGATGAAACCATTGAAAAGGTTTTATTTGTGATTGAAAATATTTCATTTAAAAACAGAAGCCAGGCCCCTGCTAATCCACCACTTGAATTGAAAATTGTACAGGATGCCGACCGTATTGATGCTATTGGAGCAATTGGAATAGCAAGGACATTTAATTTTGGCGGTTTTAAAAATAATTTGATGTATGACCCCAATGTTCAGCCTGATTTGAATATGTCTAAAGAGCAATATAAAAAATCTAACGGGACAACAATCAATCATTTTTATGAAAAACTATTGCTGCTGAAGGATCTGATGAATACCGAACATGGGAAAAAGATGGCCCAGGAAAGACACGATTATATGCTGAATTTCCTTGATCAGTTCTATAAAGAGTGGAATGTAGATTAACATTCTCTCAAAAATTCTGAAATCAGTATCTTTGCAGTATGGTATTTCTCATTCTTGTTATCTTTTGGGCGTGTATATTTTCCCTGATTTTATATAAAGTAAAGTCGGGAAGAATGGCAAAATGGGCAAGACTGTTCCGTATTGTAACAGTAGTTTCTTCCATTTCAATTTTTACGTATTGGTTTATAAAGAAAAGTGCGGTGGCATTTGTTGATAATTCTGTAGGCCTACAGGTCATTAATAAACTTCCACAGGCTTTGGATTTTTATCTTATCAATGTCAATAAAGTTGATAATATCACGAAGCTTGAGCCTAAGCATATCGGGAAAGTACGTCCTGAATATTACAGGATAGAATATCTGAAAATGGATAAGTCTGATGAGTATTGGATTGTAGGGTATCTTGGAAAAAAGAATCTGGTATATTTCTCACAACATTCTGTTCCTAATAAGAATATCGATCAGATTGTAGAAGTGCAGAATTATATCAATCAAAGCATGAAATTGTCTGATGCTGCTAAGAAGCAGGTTGATGCCTATAATTATGAAAATACAAAGCTGGGAATCTGGATTACATTAGATTTTCTGCTTTTATTTCTCAATCTGGTATTGCTTCTGAAGAAAAATAAATAAGAGCCCAATTATATAAATTCTCACAGATTTTGCTGATCTGGCAGATGATTGTATGATATCAATCTGCTATATTTGCGAAATCTGCGAGAGTTTTTTTATTAAGGATAATCAAGAAGGTACATAATCTGTTCTTTAAACTCTTCAGGACAGCCTTTTATTAACTTATCTTTATTTTGTTTACTGATCTGGCAAGGTTCCAGCCATTCTGTTTTGTTGGAGTTCAGACTATGGTTGTCATACACTCTTTTTATCGTGTGATCCTCATAGAAGGTATATTCATCTCCAAGCCAATTGCTCGAGATGCTGATTTTGCAAATTTCTTTTTCATGACATTTATTTTTTAAGTATGTCCTATTAATGAACAACAGAACATACTCTAATTTATAAATTTTTACGTTATGAAAAGTGATTTATTGCAATACAGCAGTAAATTAAAATTATTCCATTTAAAATTTTAACTAAAATAAGGTTCCAGTACTTTCAGTGGCCATTTTGGGAATATGAAGGTCAGTTTTCCACTCTTCATTCATTTTTTTGATGAAGTAAGCAGAAAGGAGAGGGGAAGCTTTTTCAATGTTCTGGTGAACGAAGAAATAGAGATTCTGAAGACCTTCTTTTTTCCATTGGGTAAGATGTTTTAACCAATCATCCAGTCTTTCATAATCACTCTCTGCATTGGCTCCTACATATCGTATAAACGCATTGGGAGTAGTAAGGCGCATGTGAAGCATATCTCTTCTTCCGGCAGTATCTACAATGATATTGGTGATATTGTAAGCTTCAAACAGCTCACAGGTTGTATTCAGGATTTCTTCATTGGTAAACCATTCCGTATTTCTAAGCTCTATAGCAAGAGGAACTTCTTTAGGCCATTCTTTTACAAATTTTTCCAATCTGTCGTAATCTTTTGGCTTAAAGTTATCATGAAGCTGAAGGAAAGCCATTCCCATTTTTTCATCAAAATTGATAACAGCAGAAGCAAAATGAGTAACAGGATCTATAACGTCTATGAGCCTTCTGAAATGAGAAACGGTATTGGTGATCTTAGGGAAGAATTTAAAGTTTTCGGGAGTTTTTTCCTTCCATGTTTTTACCTGATCCGGGGTAGGCATTCCGTAAAAGGTTGCATTGAGTTCGATGGAATTAAATTGGGTGGCATAATAGGTCAACTCATCTTTGGTTCCTTTAGGATAAAATCCTTTAAGATCTGTTTTGTTCCATTTGGCACATCCGATCGAAATATTTTCCAGTCCTTTTTTATTAAGGCTCAAAATTTCCTTGGTTCTGGAATGATCTTTGGGAAGGGTGAAGTCTATTTTTGAAGGGTCTTCTACTTGTCCGAATTTCATATTAAGCTGTTTTAATGTTTAAAATTAAGCATTTTTTTGCTGTGATTTTCATAGAAAGAATATAAAATGCGGGAACAGATGATGATGGATATTAAGTTTTTTTTAAGGAAATATTAAACTTTATGTTACGCAATGTTAATTCTATGTTACCATACTTCATTTTTCCCCGATCTAATTTTGTGACAAGTTTTGTAGCATTAAAAATATGAAGAAAAAAATTGATCTGTGCTTTTGCTTTGTTATCTTTTGGATTCGCATTCTCACAGGAAACCAGCTCTAGAATTTTTGGAAGACTAAAAGGAATTTCTTCTGAAGTTACGGTAAAGATCGTGCATGTCCCTACCAATAGTACCTTTGAAACCAAAAGTAATAATAAAGGGCAGTTTAGCTTAGATAATCTTCAGCCGGGAGGTCCTTATAAATTGGAAATATCTGACGGGTCACAGGTTATTTATGAAAATCCTAATTTACAGCTTTCATTAGGAAGTAATGATCTTCCCGTGGTAGAAATTGGAAACAAAGAGAAGACCATTGATGAAGTGAAGATCACTTCTAAAAAAACAGTTGTAAAAAACGGAGTTGGGATCAGTCAGGCACAGATTTCAGGGCTTCCTAATATCAACCGTGGAATTCAGGATGTTACCAAATTAGTTCCTCAAAGTGCCAATAATTCTTTTAATGGTACCAATTTCCGTTATAACAACGTTACGATTGATGGTTCCATCAACAACGATGCAATTGGTTTCAGCCCCTCTTTGGGAGGACAGACAGGAACGTCAGGGATGCCGGGAAGCAGTACGCGTTCCAATTCGATCAGTTTGGATGCTATTCAGGATGTACAGGTGTATATCGCTCCTTATGATGTAAAGCTTGGAAATTTTCTTGGCGGAAGTATCAATGCGGTGACCCGAAGCGGAAGTAATGATGTAACTGGTTCATTGTATGTGTATGGAAGAAATGCAGCGATCACAGGAAGAAACAGAGTGGGGGATAATTCTAAAATGCCAAGTGACTTCTCAGATTTTATTTATGGTGGAAGAGTAGGGCTGCCGGTAGTGAGGGATAAAGTGTTTTTATTTACAAACCTGGAGTATACGAAAAGGGTAGACCCCATATTTTATAATGCAAACGATCCTAATGCCCTGATTGATGAGTCTACAGCACAAAAAATATCAGATTTTGTACAAAAGAAATACGGGTTCAATGTGGGAAGTTTTAATGGATACAATAACTTTTCTGAAAGTGCTAAGCTTTTTAATAAGTTAGATTGGAAGATCAATGATAAGCATACTTTATCTATCAAAAATAATACGGTCTTTTCTCAGGCATCCAACCTTGAAAGAGATGGTGCTAATTTCAGGTTTTCAAGTATGGATTTTGTTCAGAAAAATACAGCATCCACAACTACACTTGAGTTGAAAAGCCGTTTTAATGATAAATGGAATAACAATTTGGTGGTTGGGTATTCTTCTATTCATGATTATAGAGATCCAACTTCTGGTAATGCGATGTTTCCACAAGTTGAAATTACTCATAACGGTGGAACTATTCTGTTAGGGAATGATAGGGAAGCCACTGTTTTCAACATGAAGCAGAAGACTTTCGAAATTACAGATAACTTAACTTATAAAACAGGGAATCATACTTTCTTACTGGGAACTCACAATGAGCTATATAATATCAACTATGGCTTTGTAAATGCTTTGAACGGAAGAATATCTTATAAATCATTAAACGATTTTTATAATGGTACTCCTGCAAGAGTAAGAGGAACTTATCCTTTTGGCGGGAACAGCAGAGAGGATCTTTTTGACAATCCGTATGCTCAATATAAAGTAAACCTTCTTTCCTTATATCTGCAGGATGAGATCAATTGGGGAAGAGTGAGACTTTCGCCAGGGGTAAGAGTAGATTATACAGATCTACCTAATAAGCCACAGCTAAGTCCATTGGTGAATCAATCTCCTCAGGATCCTAATTTAGGAAATACTTATAGCTATACCCCGTTGAGCCAGTTGACCAACAGTTATCTTAACAAACCAACATTATCTCCAAGGCTTGGATTTACCATTGATGTTACAGAAGACAGATCTGTGGTATTAAGAGGAGGTTCAGGTATTTTTGTAGGAAGAATTCCGTTTGCGTGGTTAGGATATGCTTATTATAATGATGGAGTTGGTTTTGGAAGTTATGATATCAATGGGCCAACAACATCACAGATTGCACAGTATGGGGATCCATTGGTAGGAACTAATCTTCCGAATTGGCAGAATCCAACCAAAGACCCAAAGGCATCTAAAGTACAGGTTGACCTTATTGATAACAATTTTAAAATGCCAAGAGTTTGGAGAAGTTCTCTGGCATTGGATTATACTGTTGCCGGATATAAATTGACTTTGGAAGGTATTTATACGAAAGTACTTTATGATCTGAAATTCCAGCAGGTGAATAAAACAGATAATGTAACGTATTACAGTTATGATGTGAATCATGAAATGCCAATTTACACAACCAATATCAATAGTAAGTTCTCTAATGCCTACCTTTTATCCAATACAAAGGAAGGATATCGTTACAACCTGACCGCTCAGATTTCAAAATCATATCATTTCGGATTTAATTTCTTTGCAGCCTATACGTATGGTGACGCGAAAGATATTACGAACGGTATCAGAAACTCAATGGAAAGTAACTGGCAGATGAATCAATCGCTGACACCCAATGATCCTAAACTGACAACTTCTAATTTTGCCATCAAAAACAGAATCGTAGCTAATCTTGGATATGCGTTTAATATTTCCAAATCCAATAAGTTATATACCAATGTATATTTTAATGCACAATCAGGAAATCCTTTTTCATGGGGATTTGTAAACAGTACGATTGCCAATACGGGACAAGCCGCAGGTCTTGCTTATATCTTTAAAGATGCTGCTGAAGCTGCAAAATATATTGTTCCTATAAAAGATGGATCAGGAAATATAGTGGTAAGTGCCCAGCAGCAGGTTGCTGATTATGAGAACTTCGTTAATAATAATGATTATCTGAAATCAAGAAGAGGAAAGTTTACGGAAAGGAATGGTGATACAACACCTTGGAATATTCAGGCAGATATCAGAATCATGGATGAGATCAGACTGAGTGAAAAATCTAAAAATACTATTCAGATCTCTTTAAGTATCATCAATTTCACAAACTTATTGAATAAGGATTGGGGTAAAGTGTACTTTGTACCAAATACATTCAATTCTACAGCAAGTGTAGGGCTTACCAAAGCTGGAAATATCGCATCAGGGCAGCCATCAGCCGGAGACCCTACTTATAACTTCAAAACACCGGGCCCTGCTTATACCATCGATCAGTTTGCTTCAAGGTTTCAAGCTCAGCTGGGGGTGAGATATAATTTTTAATTACTCTTTTTTACTATACTTCTTTCAAAGGTTCGGATTTTCTTTCCGGGCCTTTTTGCTGTGTAAAATAAAAGAAGAAATAATATGACTTCTTACAGGCTGAGACATATTATTTCTTCCATTCCACTAAAAAAAAACTTTTTTTGATCACTTATTTTATCGTTTGTGTAACCATTCTGTTTGAAATGGCTGAATAGGTACAGCCAGTCGTTTTTAGATTAACCGTAATGGTAGCCGGAACAGACCGATAAGCAGTGTCACCATAAGGTTCAACAATTTTACCATTTGAATCCTTCACTGTTCTTCCTTTTACTGTATAAGTCATTGTTGCTGTTCCAGTAAATGCGCCTGAAGGGCTAAATGTGACAATACCAGTTGATTTGTTGTAGGTCCATGTTCCTTGACTAGTTGTTTTTTTACGGTACAATGTAAGATCTGTATCACTGGTCTTTGTAAAACTGAATGTTGAATAATCAATATTGGTATTACTTCCAGTGGGTGGAGTTGTAATGCTGATAGGACCTTTATAAGCTATATCATTATTGAAAACCGGGATATTAACAGGTTGAAACTTACATGTAGAAGCTATGTCATCATTTGTTACCGCTGAATAAGGAAGGGTTAATTTCACATTTCGGATAATATGCTGCTGGAATGCTGCTCCTGTAGAGGCAGCAAAGCCTAACTTTAAAAAAGCTGGAGTTGTTGCATTAAGTGTCTGGGGAGTTGCAGTTCCTTCCACATCCGAAGTATTAAAATCAGTAGTTTGAGGATTGGCATTTTCTGTATAAGGTATTGACGTCTTATAATGATAATAGTTGATGATATTAACAGGTGTTCCGTTTTGTGTTGTCTGAATATCAACTTTTATATCAAATCCGTCTGTGGTGGTACTGCTTATAAAATGAGGAATCAGGTCAAGATATACTTTTCTGAATTCTCCGGCATTATTTCTAAGATCAAATACTGAAGAAAGAGTATTGGTGGTTGCCAAGTAGCTTCTGTCAGTTTGTAATACCCTGCCTACAGTTCCCGAATTGCTTAATGTAGATCGCGTAATCAGAACGGGATATCCTGTAAAACCATCTCCTAGTCCTGTTGTATTGATTGCAGCACCTCTTGCACCCCTTAAGGTTACATGGCTTGTCGGTTGAGACCAGGTTACTCCTGCAATTCCATTTACCCTTGATTCACCCTGAAAACGCTTTGATTTAAAATTCCCAAACTCATCCAGGGCAATGCCTAGATAAGCGGATGATAAACCTTGCTTTCTTTGGCTGGCGTAGGTATTCTGTGCTCTGTTATATGAATATCCAAGGCCTGCTCCCGGAGCACCAATTGTAGGGCTTGTTACTGCACCGTCATATAGGAAAAAGGATAAACCGTCTCCATAAGTACCACTCAAGGGAGTTCCGTTTTTCATATCATATTCAAACTCAACATGAAGTCCGTTTACGGAAGTAAAAGTCCTGCCATTGATAAATAATCCTCCAAACTGCCCTGAGCTTGCCGGAGTAAGCTGTACTCCTGTAGAAGTATGTGACGCGTTTCCCTGTATTGTAAGCTCAGAAGCTGAAGAGGCATTCATAAGCGAATTGGAATAGGAATAAAACCCATAGATACTTGCTACTTCGGTACTGTCTGTCTGTGCATACATAAAGTTTGTAAGCAGTGCGAAAATGAGGCTCATCAAAGACAGCCTTTTAAAATTCTTTTTCATGACTGCCTATTTTACAACAAATACGATGTTAATGAAAGATGCTGAAGTCGCATTTGATAAAACATCATAATTCAATATACCTGTGCTGCTGACGCTGTTTATTTTAAAAACAGAAGTGTCATAGCCCGTTACATAATAATATAAATCTGTTGCATTGGGAAAAAAAGGAATTGAAGCCGGAGCAGATGTACTTCTGGCATTTGCCGGGACATTCGAGAACTGGTTTTTATATAATGTATACAGATCTTTCGTTTGGCCTGTTGAAGTTGTTGTGGTGTCAAAAACGATACTCGGCATGTAAAAAAACTTAGATACATACGGAGAAAGGCATGTCCAATCAGGAGTTGCAGGAGTTCCTACATTTTGGCTGATACATTTTTTGTTGGTATCAAAAATAATGAGTCCTGTAGCTGGATTGGTAATAGAGGTTAGATTGCTGATTCTTGGTAGAAGTACACCCTTGGAAGTACTTGTAACATCTAACGCTGCGCTCTGATCAGGAGTTGTGGTATTAATTCCTACTTGTGCATAGAAAGTAATACTGGCCATTGCCATCATTAGGGTAATAACTTTGTTCATTTCGAAATAATTGTTTGTGTTTATATTGTAGCAATTTTTGCTAAGCGTAATGAGGTAGTCTGATTTTTTTTGTGTTTTTAAATTAAAGGGAGAATTAGAACACCCTATACCGTGTTGTATTGATAATGTATTTTTTTCTCTTTTATATTGTGTTTTTTAAAAATAATAACCTGTTTCTCAATTACCAAAAGAGGCTTGTTTATTAATTTAAACTTAATCTTAATACAATCTTTGTTTCGTATTAAATTTATGTTCAATAATAAGCCTGATTGTTGGTATTTTATTTATTAAAAAATAATTTATTTGGTTTTTCTTTAACAAATGTAAATAAAATTACTTTATATTGATAATTGAAAATCAGTAATATTAGTAATTGATTCACTATTTGGAGAGTGAAGGACTGATATTTTCAGTATTAATAGATGATTTAATAAAAATAAGTTTTTAAAACCTAAATGTTAAATTTTTGTTAAATTTTAAATATAATAAAAAAGCACACCCAAAAGGGTGTGCTCCACTATATAGTGCGTTTATTATTTGATCTTATGCTTCGCAGCTTGAACAAGATACAAAGTTCACCATCATTTCTTTTGAAACAGAAGAACTTCTTTGGTAGTAAAGAGTTTTTACTCCTTTTTTCCAAGCTTCAATATATAAATAGTTTACATCTTTTACAGGCATTGTAGATGGGATCTGAAGGTTCAGAGACTGTGCCTGGTCAATGTATTGCTGTCTTTGTGCAGCCTGAGAAATAATCTCCATTGGAGAGATTTCTTTGAATGTTTTGAATACTGCCTTTTCTTCAGGAGTAAGTTCATTCAGATGTTGTACAGAACCGTGATTCAACATGATCGTTCTCCATGTTTCCTCGTTATCTAATCCTTTTTCTTTTAATAGTTTTGCCAGGTATTTATTCTTACGCATAAAGTTTCCTTTAGCAAGACCTGCTTTATAATAGTTAGAAGAGAAAGGCTCAATTCCAGGAGAAGTCTGTCCTAAGATCGCAGAACTTGAAGTGGTAGGAGCAATAGCCATGGTAGTGGTATTTCTTAATCCATATCCTTTCAGTACATCTGGTTCACCGTAGATGTTAGCCAATTCTCTTGAAGCCTGCTCAGCCTGTTCTTTGATATGTCTGAATGCTCTTGCATTGAACTGAGTCGCCTCAAAGCTTTCAAATGGAATCATGTTTTTCTGTAAGTAAGAATGGTATCCTAGAACTCCTAATCCAAGAGCTCTGTGACGCATTGCAAAGTTTCTTGCCCCTTGTAAGTAGTAGTTTCCTTCAGTCTTGTCGATAAATTCAGATAATACAGCATCCAGGAAGTAAACGGCTAATTTAACAGCATCCGTATCTTTCCACTCATCATACAGTTCAAGGTTCATGGAAGACAGACAGCAGATAAATGACTCTTCCATGGTAGAAGGAAGCATGATTTCAGAACAAAGGTTACTTGCGTTTACCGTCATTCCAAGGTCTTTATATACCTGTGGTTTGTTTCTGTTTACGTTATCGGTAAAGAAAATGTAAGGAAGGCCTTTTTGCTGGCGGCTTTCCAATACTCTTGCCCAAACTTTACGTTTCTCCATATCACCATCAATCATATCCTGCATCCAGTAATCCGGAACACATACTCCGGTGAACAGGTTTTGAATCGGGCTGCCGATATCTTTAATAGATAAAAATTCTTCAATATCTCCGTGGTCAATATCTAAGTAAGCAGCAAAAGCTCCTCTTCTTACCCCTCCCTGAGAAACAACATCCATTGCAGTGTCAAAAAGCTTCATGAAAGAAACTGCTCCGGAAGATTTTCCGTTATCTGTTACAGCGGTACCTCTGTTTCTAAGTTCTCCAAAATATCCTGAAGTTCCTCCTCCGATTTTTGTCTGCATGATCACCTCACCCATCTTATGAGTAATTCCTTCAATGCTGTCCGGAATGTGAGCGTTGAAACAAGAGATAGGAAGACCTCTCTCTGTTCCCATATTAGCCCATACAGGAGAAGAGAAACTGATCCATCCTTTTGTGATCATTTCTTTGAAAGCTGGCTGAAGTTCTGGTTTGTATAACCTTTTCGCAGCAGCAGTAGTAATTCTGTCGATAGCTCCGTCTACCGTTTCACCTTTCAACAGATATCCTCTGTTCAGCATCTGCTCAGACTCTTCATTGAGCCACCATATATTTGAATTTTGCTCTTCCATAGATGTTATATTTTCGAATTCCGGAATGAGGCTGTCACTCCGGAATCTTGTTTTTTTTATATTATTGATTGTAAAAGTTCTACTTTGTGAGAGTCATTCAGTCCGCTTTCATCTCTCAATCTTTGAAATTCCTTAAATGATGGAACATTCAAAACTTCATGCTGAACTTCTTCATTGATGTAGTTTGAATAATGTAGAAAAGTAACGCCATCCTCCTTTACAAAAACCTTGTATTCAAATACTGACTGATCTAAGTTTTTAAAATCTTCTAAAAACTTTTGAATATTGGCCTTATTTGATGAAACAAACTCAGGTTTTACAGTATAGCTTACCATTACATTAATCATTGTTATTTGTGTTTATTAAGTTAACTCTTGTTTGAAGTATAAAGAATATAATTATCCTAATACCATCTGCCTTGACGCTCGCTTCGCTCGCGCCTTTACATTAGAACAAGTCGTTTGCTGTAATACTCTTATCGTGTTTCGTGTAATCCACAGGTCTTTTTGCAAAGAAATCATCCAGTGAATTGGCGAAAACTTCTTCTTCGAACCAAACCATTGGTCTGTATTGCTCCGGAGTGATGTTGTATCTTGTCTTCATGTTGATTTTCTTCAAGCTGTCATCTACACGGTACTTCATGAAGTTTAATAGATCTTCTTTAGATACGTTATCAATTTCTCCTAATTCAAAGATCCAGCTTAGGATGTCTCCTTCTCTTGCGATAGATTCATCTACAAGGGTATAGATATCTTCAATATCGCTGTCTGTCAATAGATCTGGTTGTTCTTCACGGATTTTGTTGATCAGATAGATTCCTGCATTAGCGTGAATTTGCTCATCTACAGAAGTCCATGCAATAATGTTGGAAACATTTTTCATGAAGCCTTTGAATCTTGTGAAAGAAAGGATGATGGCAAATTGAGAGAAAAGAGAAACGTTTTCTACCAGGATACTGAATAACAATAATGCTGAAACATATTCTTTAGGAGTAGCAGAGTTGGCATGTTTTAAAGCATTTCCAAGGAACTCAATTCTACCCTTTACAGCAGGAATTTCAATTACATTAAGGAATTCGTCATTATATCCTAATACTTCTAATAAACGGGAATATGCTTCGGAATGACGGAACTCACATTCTGCGAAAGTAGATCCTAATCCATTGAACTCCGGTTTCGGAAGGTGGTTGTATAAATTCCCCCAGAATGTCTTTACAGACACCTCGATCTGTGCAATGGCTAATAGCGCATTTTTCACAGCATGCTTTTCATGTGGTTCCAACTGCGAATGAAAATCTTGTACATCTGCAGTAAAGTCCACTTCCGAATGTACCCAGAACGATTTGTTGATGGCTTCTACAAATTGTAGAACTTCAGGGTATTCAAATGGCTTATAGCTTACTCTCTTATCAAAAATTCCCATATTAAAATATCTTTATAATTAAATAATTCAGATCTATGTGGATAATGTTCAGAAGATGGTTAACTTTTTGTTTTTGTGATGGTTGTGAATTTAAGTTATTCACACTGCAAGTTTTCTTTTCTGAGCAAAATCTAATGACAAAGTTCGAAAAAAAGAACTGATTTTGAAAGAGGTAAATACTAATAGGCTGACTTTTAGCTGTAAAAGTTTTCCACATTTACATGAAACTGGCTCGAATAATAGGCTAGAAGGCAATATAGGGGATAAATACATGGAAAACCTAAGTTACAGTTAAACGAAACTTTATAAACTATTTTAAATAAAGGGTTAAAGTGTTAAACAAAAAAATATTTGAATAAATTTTCTTTCTTGTAACAATTTGGAAATATCATCTACTTATTGGGTATAAAACATACATCACTTAATGTTAGTAATTCAGGATTTACACAAGTCATACGATACAGGAAAAAGCAAGCTTCATGTTTTGAAGGGGATTAATCTGAATATTTCAGAGGGAGAGTTTGTTTCCATTATGGGAAGTTCTGGTTCCGGAAAATCTACTCTTTTGAATATCATTGGTATTCTGGATGAAAAAGATTCAGGAACTTATGAGCTGGATGGTGTTCCTATCGAGCATTTGTCTGAGGTAAAAGCTGCGGAATACAGAAGTAAATTTTTAGGATTTATTTTCCAGTCTTTTAATCTTATCAGTTATAAAACAGCTCTTGAAAATGTAGCTCTTCCATTATATTATCAAAATGTACCGAGAAAAGAACGGAATCAAAAGGCATTAGAATACCTGGAGAAAGTAGGCCTTACCCAATGGGCCAATCACCTTCCTAATGAACTTTCAGGAGGACAGAAACAAAGAGTTGCCATTGCAAGGGCTCTTATTACAAATCCAAAAGTCGTATTGGCGGATGAACCTACCGGAGCTTTGGATTCAAAAACCACCCATGATATTATGAAACTTCTTCAGGATATTAACAATGAAGGGAAAACAATCATTGTGGTGACCCACGAACCGGATGTAGCGGCACAGACAAAAAGAAATGTAGTGCTGAAGGATGGGATTATTGAAAGTGATGAGTTTATTAAACAGATTGTGCTTTAAGCAATTTGAAAATTTGAAAATGAGATAATTTGAAAATTAAATGATTTTAATTTTTCAATCTTTTAATATTAATAAAAATGTTTGACCTAGATCGTTGGCAGGAAATATTCAGTTCTATCCGTAGTAATGTACTTCGGACAGTACTTTCAGGATTTACAGTAGCTTTAGGACTGTTTATTTTCATTGTACTTTTTGGAATAGGACAAGGGCTTCAGAATGCTTTCTCGGAAGGGTTTGCAGGTGATGCTAAAAACCTGATTACCATTTATACAGGAAAAACAACTTTAGCTTATAAAGGATTACAGTCCGATAGAAGTGTGAGTATGAATAATGATGACTATGACTTTCTTGTTAATACAGAAAAAGAAAAAGTAGGAGCATCCAGCCCAAGATATGCTACCAATTTAATGGTGAAATATGGAAAGGAGAGTGGTCTTTATCAGGTTCATGGTGCAGAGCCGGGAGAACAAGTTATTGAAAACAGAAATCTTGTTGATGGACGTTATATTAATTCTTTTGACCTGGCAAGAAAGCAGAATGTAGCAGTGATCGGAAGAATGGTTCAGAGAGACCTTATTAAAAACGGGGGGTCCATAGGGAAAGAACTGGATATCAACGGAACAATGTTTAAAGTAGTAGGCGTATTTTCAGACGATGGCGGAGACAGAGACGAAAGACATATTACTGTACCTATTACCACTTTACAGCAGATGAAGAAAGGCTCTGATACTGTAAACACGGTTTATATAGCCTATAATGATAAATTACTTAATCCTCAGGATGCTATTAAATATGGTGATGAACTGAGAGATAAATTAAAAGCAAGAAAGAATGTATCTCCTGATGACGAAAATGGAGTCCGTGTTTGGAATAATGCCAAAAATATGAATGATACCTTCACCTTTATGGCAGTTCTTACTGCAATTGTTGGATTTATTGGATTAGGGACATTATTGGCAGGGATCATCGGGATCAGTAACATTATGGTGTATATCGTAAAAGAAAGAACCAAAGAAATCGGGGTACGAAAAGCCATTGGAGCAAGACCTGCAGGAATTGTTGCCTTAATTGTTCAGGAAAGTGTAGTAATTACTGTGATTTCAGGAATTGTTGGAATAGGAGTAGGTGTGCTAACATTGAGCTTGATTGGTGACAGTCTTGAAGAGTTTTTCATTAAAAGTCCAAGTGTAGGTTGGGGATCTATCCTTATGGCATTTATTGCCTTGGTTTTTTCCGGATTGATCGCGGGATTTGTTCCAGCATACAGAGCTTCAAGAATTAAACCGATTGAAGCATTGAGAACAGAATAGTAATTTGAAAATAATATAAAATTGGAAATGCAGTAATGATCGCAGTTTGTTGATTTACTCTTTTACAACTATTAATAATTTATAATTCAGAAAGGTGAATATCATATTTAAAATAGATACTTGGCAGGAAATTTATTATTCATTGAGGAATAATAAACTCCGCACATTTCTTACCATGATTGGAGTAGGATGGGGCATGTTTTTGTATGTGAGCCTTCTTGGGGCAGCAAAAGGAATGGAGAATGGTTTTGATAAATTGTTTTCCGGATTCGCTACCAACTCTATTTTCCTGTGGGCACAAAAGACATCCATTCCTTATGAGGGATTTCCTAAAGGAAGAGAAGTTCATTTGAACCTATCAGATATGGAGATGCTCAAAAGAAAAGTAGTTGATGTAGATTATATATCACCCCAGAATGCAAGAGGAAGTTTTACAGGAACACCGGGAGAATCTATATCAAGAAACGGGAAAAGTGCTACTTATTCTTTGACAGGAGATTATGCAGTAGGAAATAAAATTTCAGAAAAGAAACTTATTTTCGGGCGTTACATCAATGATGCCGACGTTTCCGGAAATAAAAATGTAGTAGTTATAGGAGAAGAAATCTACAAAAACCTTTTTGATTCCAAGAAAAAAGAAAATCCGATAGGGCAGTCTATCAATATAAAAGGAATATTTTTCAACGTAATTGGCGTTTTCAGAGTGAAAAAAGGCGGAGGCTTTGAGAATGACCAAACAGCCTTTATTCCACTATCCACTTATACTAAAATGTACAATGCAGGCGAGCAGATTGATCTGTTTGCTATTGTAAGCAAGCCTAATGCTAACGTTAATGGAGTGGAAGAAGAAGTAAAACAGGTGTTAAAAGCAAAAAATAAAATTTCTCCCGAAGATACCAATGCCTTTGGAAGTTTCAATTTGGGAAAAGAGTTTAAAAAGCTGACAGGTTTCCTCACCGGAATGCAGCTTTTAACCATCATTGTAGGAACATTAACGATTCTGGCAGGGGTGATTGCCATTTCAAACATTCTCTTGATTACTGTAAAAGAAAGGACCAAGGAAATTGGAATCAGAAGAGCCTTGGGGGCAAAACCATCTGAAGTTAGAAACCAGATATTATTGGAAAGTGTTGTGATTACGCTCTCCTCAGGACTTCTAGGATTTATGTTTGGAATTTTTGTACTGATGATTTTAAATATAGCCACTCAGGGACAGGATTCGTTTCCTTTCTATAATCCAACGGTAAACTACGGAAACGTATTTGCTGCCATGGCAGTAATGGTAATATTAGGATTGATTATCGGGATGATCCCTGCACAGAGAGCGGTGAAAATCAGACCGATTGAAGCATTAAGGACAGAGTAATAATTTGAAAATGAAATAATTTGAAAAATTTGAAAATGATCAGTAGCCATGGGGTATTAATCTTTTAATTTTTAAATCTTTCAATCCTTTAATTAAAAAATAAACTATACATATGAAAAAGAAATTCACTTGGAAAAAAGCCATTTATATCGTGTTGGGGCTTTTATTTGCAGTGGCATTGTTCTCAGGGATCGGTTATCTTATAAAATCAAATTCCCAAGAAAGCGAGGCTTTCCTTACCCGTAAACCTAGTATCCAGAATATGGATGATAAGGTAATGGCCACTGGGAAAATTGTTCCAAAGGAAGAAATTGAAATTAAACCCAATATTACTGGGATTATCGATAAAATTTTAGTGAAGGAAGGTGATAAAGTGGAAGTAGGCCAGCTGATTGCTACTGTGAAAATTGTACCAAGTATTTCTGAAGTGAATGCAGCTCAGCAGGAAGTTCAGAATGCACAGATTCAGATAAGCAATGCACAGATGAATGTTGGGAATATGCAGAAGCAGTTTGAAATGCAGGATAAGCTTTTTAAGCAAGGTGTAGCTTCCAGACAAGAGTTCCTTAATGCTCAACAGCAGCTATTCTCACAGCAACAGACCTTGAAAAATGCTCAGCAGCAGTTGAATACTGCACAGAAAAGATTGCAGATCGCAAAAACCGGAGCTACTCCTGAACTTCAGGGGCAAGGTTTAGCTACCACTCAAATCCGTTCCAAAGCTTCAGGGACTGTTCTTGAGGTTCCTGTAAAATTAGGAAGCCAGGTAATTGAAGCGAATAACTTTAATGCAGGAACAACCATTTGTTCAGTAGCCGATCTAAATTCTCTGATATTCAAAGGAGAAATTGATGAAGCGCAGGCAGGAAAGTTAAAGCAAGGAATGGATATGAATATTGTAATCGGTGCATTACAGAATAAAACTTTCCCTGGGAAGCTGACTATGATTGCTCCTAAAGGAAAAGACAATGCAGGAACTATTAAATTCCCGGTAGAAGGAAACGTAGATAATCCTAACAATGAATATATCAGAGCCGGATTCTCTGCGAATGGAGAAATTGTATTAAGCTCACAGAAAAATGCTTTATTACTGGATGAATCTTTAGTTCAGTATGAAAAGAAGCAAGGAAAAGATGTTCCTTTTGTAGAAGTAAAGCAGACAGATGGAAAATTTAAGAAAGTATATGTAAAGCTTGGAGCCAGTGACGGGATCAATGTTCAGATTCTTCCAGGATCCAATATTACAAAAGATTCTGAAGTGAAAGTTTGGAATCCTTCTGATAAAGACAAAGAAGAGTTGAAAGAAAAAGCAAAAGCAAAATAATAAACTTACTATACATTTTAAACTGTTAGATCCCGGAGTATATTCTTCGGGATTTTTTTATAAAAACCAGATATTATATTGATGTAATAAATCAGAAGTTTGAAATGTCTTATTTTTAATTATAAAATAAAACTATGAAGAAAAGCTACCTAATTTTGATCCTCTTTGTCATTGTGAAATTTGTCCTTCAATATTCCTTGGTAAGCCCTGTATACGATTTGCAAAGAGATGAATATTTGCACTTAGATCAAGGTAATCATCTTGCTTGGGGGTATATTTCTGTTCCTCCCGTAAGCTCATGGATATCGTGGCTGATAAAAATATTGGGAGGTTCTGTATTTTGGATTAGATTTTTTCCGGCTTTATTTGGAGCATTGACGATGGTTGTTGTCTGGAAAGCTATTGAAGAATTAAAAGGTGGTATTTTTGCATGTATTCTTGCAGCCTTAGGGTTATTGTTATCTTCGCTGCTCCGATTGAATATGCTTTATCAGCCCAATTCATTGGATGTTTTGTTGTGGACTTCTTTTTTCTACATTCTGATAAAATACGTCAATACAGAAAAAGTAAAGTGGTTATATTGGGGTGGAGGTATTTTTGCAATCGGAATTTTGAACAAATACAATATTGCTTTTCTTGCATTAGGATTTATCCCTGCACTTCTCATAACAAAACAAAGAAGGATTTTTCTAAATCCGCATACTTACGGAGCTGCACTTTTAGCATTAATAATTATTCTTCCCAATCTTATCTGGCAGTATAATAACGGATTTCCGGTAATTCACCATATGAAAGAGCTTTCCGAATTTCAATTGGTGAATGTAAACAGGTTTAACTTTTTGAAATCTCAGCTTTTATTCTTTATTGGTGTTGCGTTTGTTATCCTGTTGGGCTTTTATGCATTATTATTTTATAAAGCTTTTGAAAAAATCAGGTTTTTTTTTCTGGGGATATGTTATTACCATAGCAGTATTTATGTTTTTTAGGGCAAAGGATTATTATGCTGTAGGTATTTATCCTATATACATTGGATTTGGAGCTGTTTATCTTGAGAATATTTTAAATAGTGGATGGAAGAGATTTCTAAAACCAGTTTGTCTTCTACATCCTATCCTTTTGTTTTTGCCAATATATAATTTGGCATTTCCTAACAAAACTCCAGAATCTATAGTGAAAAATCCAGAAAATTATAAAAAATTTGGGCTCTTGCGCTGGGAAGATGGTAAAGATCATTCCTTACCTCAGGATTTTGCTGATATGCTGGGGTGGAAAGAACTGGCACATAAAGTAGATAAAGAATATTCACGATTATCAAAATCCGGGAATACTTTAGTGCTTTGCGATAATTATGGACAGGCGGGAGCAATTAATTTTTACTCAAAAAAAGGCGTAAAGGCTGTTTCATTTAATGCCGACTATATCAACTGGTTTGATTTAAGTAAGGAATACAAAAATCTAATTAGAATTAAAGATAGCTCAGAAGATGAACTTGAAAAGACAGGAGCTTTTTTTAAACATTCTGCAATAGCAGATTCTGTTACCAGTCCTTATGCAAGAGGAAAAGGAACAATTATTTTCAGTTTTGAAGATGCCAATATTGATATACGAAAGAGACTTCAGGATGAGATTGATAAAATGAAAGATCAATGGAAAAAGTAAATTTTATTTTGAGGCCCTCTTAACAAATAAAAAAAATATTAATGCAACTTTATTGCGTTAATTGAATTTTATTGTAATTTTATCTCCTTAATAAATTATATCTCAACTGAAATATGCAAAGTAAAAATTTTGATGTTATTATCATAGGTGGAAGCTATGCTGGCTTATCAGCAGGAATGGCATTGGGAAGATCCTTGAGGAATGTTTTGATTATAGACGACGGGAAACCCTGTAACAGGCAGACCCCGCATTCACATAATTTTATTACTCATGATGGAAAAACGCCAAAAGAAATAGGAGAACTTGCGAAAAAGGATGTAGAAAAGTATGACAGTATTCAGTTTTATGATGGTAAAGTAATCAGAGTAGCCAAAAATACTGATGGTTTCTCTGTAGAACTATCTTCCGAAGATACATTTTATGCTAAAAAAATTATTTTGGCTTCAGGAGTAAAGGATATAATGCCTGATATTCCTGGATTTACAGAATGTTGGGGTATTTCTGTTATACATTGCCCATATTGTCATGGCTATGAGGTAAGAAATGAAGTAACAGGAATTCTATCTGATGGAGATTTGGCTTACGAATTTTCTAAACTTGTTTTTAATTTGACGAAAGAACTTACTTTATTTACTAACGGAAAAACTAAACTTACCCATGAGCAGGTTGAAAAATTGAGACAGAATACCATCAACCTTAAAGAAGATGAAATTGTGAAGCTTGAACATGAAAACGGAAATATTCAAAAAATTATATTTAAAAATGGGAATGAAGTTTCTCTAAAAGCTTTGTATGCGAAAATTCCTTTTGAACAGAATATTGATGTATCTGAATTGGCCTGTGAGTTAACAGAACATGGATTTATCAAAGTAGATTTTATGCAGAAAACTTCTGTTCCCGGAGTTTTTGCCTGTGGAGATAATACAACCATGATGAGGTCGGTAGCTAATGCTGTAGCACAGGGCAATTTTGCTGGAGCCATGGTAAATAAGGAACTTTCGGAAGAAGAGTTTTAGAGATTTACTTTATATGATTGAATGGTATAAAAGATTTGATTGTTTTTCGGATATTTCATTATTTAGTGCTTAAAATCATTTTTATCCATACCAAAATCTCAGCGAAAAATCCGTACATTTGGGGTGAAAAATTTCAAAAACTAAAAGTAAAATGGATATTATTTTCGACCTGATTGAAAAGGAAAGACAAAGACAGGCCCATGGATTAGAGCTTATCGCATCAGAAAACTTTGTTTCTGAAAATGTGATGAAAGCAATGGGAAGTGTACTGACAAATAAATATGCTGAAGGGTATCCCGGAAAAGATATTACGGTGGATGCGAAGTTGTAGATGAGGTTGAAACATTAGCGATCAACAGGGCGAAAGAACTTTTCGGTGTAGACTATGTGAACGTACAGCCGCATTCCGGATCTCAGGCGAATGCAGCCATTTATCTTGCTGTTTTGAAACCAGGAGATAAGATCATGGGAATGGATCTTTCAATGGGTGGACACCTTACTCACGGTTCTGCTGTGAACTTCTCAGGAATTCAGTATGAAGTAGTTTCTTACGGAGTAGAAAGAGAAACAGGTCTTATCGATTATAACCAAATGAGAGAAGTTGCTTTAAGAGAAAGACCGAAAATGATGATCGCTGGATTTTCGGCTTATTCAAGAGATCTTGATTATGCTAAATTCAGAGAAATCGCTGATGAAATTGGAGCGACTCTTTGGGCTGATATTGCTCACCCTGCAGGTTTAGTAGCAAAAGGATTATTAAATTCACCATTTGAACACTGCCACGTTGTAACCACTACCACTCACAAGACATTAAGAGGTCCAAGAGGAGGAATGATTATGATGGGGAAAGATTTTGAAAATACTTACGGTCATAAAACTCCAAAAGGAGAAACAAAAATGATGAGCCAGGTATTGGATGGAGCTGTATTTCCAGGAATTCAGGGTGGTCCGTTAGAGCATGTGATCGCTGGTAAGGCGGTTGCTTTCGGAGAAGCTTTGGATGGTCAGTTTGAAACGTATGCAAAACAGGTTAAAGCTAATGCACAAGCTTTATCAAAAGCAATGATCGACAGAGGATTTGATATCGTAAGTGGAGGTACAGATAACCACTTAATGCTGGTAGACCTTAGAAATAAAGGCGTAAATGGTAAAGAAACAGAAAAAGCATTAGTGCTTGCTGATATTACTTGTAACAAAAACATGGTTCCTTTTGACGATAAGTCTCCATTTACAACATCTGGTATCAGACTGGGAACAGCTGCTATCACAACAAGAGGGCTTAAAGAAAATGATATGGAAACTATTGCGGGATTAATCTCTGAAGTAGTAGACAATATCAAAAATGAAGAAGTTCTTGCGTCTGTGAGAAAGAATGTTAATGAATTAATGGAAGGAAAAGCGTTATTCAACTACTAATAAATAGTATAATATAATATAAAGAATGGGCGGAAGCTCATTCTTTTTTTATCCACATGGAAAAGAAATCTTATACTTTTGATGAAATTAAGCAGAAACTGGTGAGCTATTGTGTGTATCAGGATCGTTGTCATGCCGAGGTAGAACAAAAAATGAGAGAGTTTTTATTGATTGATGAGGCAAAGGAGGAAATTATCCTTTATTTGATGAATGAAAATTATCTTAATGAAGAAAGATTTACCAGAAGTTATATCAGAGGAAAATTTTACATTAAACACTGGGGAAGGAATAAAATCAAAATGAATCTTAAGCAAAAGCAGATTTCTGAAAAGATGATTAGTATGTGTTTTGATGAAATATATGAAGATGATTATACGAAAACCATTACAAGAATCTATGAAGACTATTCTTCTAAGCAAAAGGGACTGCAGGAATATCAAAAAAAAGCAAAGACTATAAAATATTTGATGAGCAGAGGTTTTGAATATGAGAAAATAAATGATATTTTTGACTAAATATTAATTAAGTTTTAAAATCATAATTATTTTAGACTTTTAAAAAAGATAAAGATCAAATAGTTATAAAAAAAGAAGCAAATTACTCACAAATATCACTCTTTGCTGAATTTTTATGGTATGATTTTTGTCAATCATTTGCTCTATTGACTGACTCTTAATGATTTCAGAAAATAGGTAAACATCAAATTTATTTTTGATTTCAGTGAAGGAATAAAATTTTATTTTATTTTTGCATGATTGTATCGAAATTATCTTTGGTGGATAATTGAATCTTACACGAATTAAAAATATGGACACAAATATAGACAATGTATAATTCTCTTAGAAAAAAAATATTTGGAGGAGATAATGTTGTCAATCTCTCAGACGTAAGATATCTTCCTAGATGGATAATATTAGTATTAGATATTATTATTCTGGTTATATCTCTATTTCTTTCTACCTATATTATAGAAAAAATTACTCAAAAAGAATTTATCTATCATGAAGATAAAAGTATTGTATTTGCTTTTATTATTATGATAAATACCATTTTTATGTATGTTTTTAAGACATATGTTGGGATTATCAGACACTCTACCTTTATCGATTTATTTAAATTGCTTGTATCATGTTTTAGTACAATGTTTGTTGTTGCTACGATGAATATCGTGTACTTTTGGATTACTGGTGGAAAGTTTATTTTGACCCCTTATCTGGTATTGTATTTTGTAATTTCTTTTATGGGATTATTTCTCTTTAGACTTTATGTTAAAGAGTTTTTTCACATTGTAAGAGAATATAGAAGAAGTACCTTGAAAAAAAGAATCTTAGTGCTGGGTATTGATGAGCAATCTATAGCAATTGCAAGAGCAATTTTAGATAATCCAAACCTTCCTTATCATGTAGTTGGATTTTTGACGCAGAGATCAGATTCAAAAAGAGCATCACTTTTAGGTAAACCCATTTACGCAAAAGAATGGATCGAGAATACAACCAAAGATGATCTTGTTATTGATGGGGTTATTATTGTAAAAGAAATGATGGCTAAAGATGAAATGAACTCATGGGTCAATTTATTTTTAGAAAAAGACCTTAATGTTTTTAAAGCTCCATCTGTACAAAAATTAAGAGATAGTGATCTGGGAGGCTCCATTAGAAATCTTCAGATAGAAGACCTTCTTAACAGAAAACCTATCAAAATTGAAAATGAGGAGGTCAAGAGCCGTCATTATGGAAAAGCAGTACTTGTAACAGGTGGTGCAGGATCTATTGGCAGTGAAATCATAAGACAGGTTGCGCAATTTACTCCCTCTTTGATTGTTGTATTAGACCAAGCAGAAACACCATTATACGACATAGAACTTGAAATGAAAGAGAAGTTTCCTCATATCAGGTTTAAATTTGTTTTGGCAGATGTATCTAATCTACATAGAGTAGAGCCGTTGTTTCAGATGTATAATTTTTCGATGGTATATCATGCCGCTGCCTATAAGCATGTACCTCTTGTTGAAGACAATCCAAATGAGGCTATTCGTGTTAATGTTTTAGGTTCAAAGAATATAGCTGTTTTATCCAGTCGTTATAAAGTGAATAGATTTGTAATGATTTCAACGGATAAAGCTGTAAATCCTACTAATGTAATGGGGGCTTCTAAAAGAGCTGCGGAATTATTTGTACAGTCTTTACAACATGCTGAAGGAAATACAACAAAATTTATTACTACAAGATTTGGAAATGTTTTGGGGTCAAATGGATCAGTTATTCCTTATTTTAAAAAACAGATTGAAGCTGGGGGCCCGGTTACAATTACACATCCAGATATTGTACGATATTTTATGACTATTCCAGAAGCCTGTGAGTTAGTTTTACAAGCTGGTACAATGGGACATGGTGGTGAAATTTTTGTTTTTGATATGGGGGAGCCTGTGAAAATTTTAGACTTGGCAAGAAGAATGATTAAATTATCAGGTTTTGAACCGAATATTGATATAAAAATTATTTATACAGGTTTAAGACCTGGTGAAAAGTTGTATGAGGAATTATTAAGCGATAATGCGAAGGCACTTCCGACACATAATGAAAAGATTATGATCTCTAAAGATCCGACAATGTCGTTTTCTGAAATAGAAAGTCTTGTTAATTTGATTGGTGAAGCTTCTATAAATAAAGAAAAAGTTGAGGTCGTTAAAATTTTGAAATTAATAGTACCTGAATTTATAAGTAATAATTCAATCTACGAGGTTCTAGATAAATAGGAAAAAATATAAATGTATATTTGTACAATTTTTAAGATATAATGAAAGGTAAAATATTAGCCATATCACTGGTTTTTTTATTGGTTTCTTGTAAAACTAATCAGAATGCTCAGAATGATTTAAACTATATGCAGAACATAGAGCAGATTGCTGTTGAATCATCTGCTAAGAATTCTGATAATATAATACAGGCAGGTGACCAACTGGTTATTTTGATTACAGCAAAAGATATGAATGTTGTAAAACCATTTAATCAAAATTATTATTCTTCTGAAATGATTCAGGGTAATAGTTTTGCAGGTAGCAATACACCTGGTCAGGGAAATGCTAGTATATCAGGACCTACATATATTGTGGATCGTAATGGGAATATAGATTTCCCGATTATTGGTTTGCTAAATACAAAAGATAAATCTCTGGTAGAATTTAAAGATGAATTAAAAAATAAAATAAGTCAATATGTTATTAACCCAACAATAAATGTCAGACTTGCAAATTTTAAAGTCACAGTTTTAGGGGAAGTAAACAGACAAGGGGACTACACAATTGCTAATGGACAAGCTACAATTCTCAATGCATTGGGGCTTGCTGGAGATTTGACCATGTATGGTAAAAGAACAGATATATTAGTGATTAGAACCGAAAATGGTACAGTTACACATGGTAGAGTTAATTTGCAGGACGCTAATCTAATTAATTCTCCATACTTTCATCTAAAACAAGGAGATGCTATTATAGTTTCATCAAATAAGACAAGAGATTTATTGGCTAAACAGAACCCCAATACAGGAATTTATCTAACAGCCGTTTCTATTGGTATTACAGCTATTGCTGTAGTTGTAAGTTTATTTAAAAAATAAAAATGTTCCCATTATATTCATAAAATTCTTAATAATCACACAAAGAATGAAATCATATAGAATAGCAGTTATTGGGCAAGGATATGTAGGGTTGCCTCTGTCATTAGAGTTTGCTAGACATTATCCTGTTTTAGGTTTTGATATTAATATAGAAAGAATTAATCAGCTTAATAAGGGGTATGATATAACATTAGAAGCAGATTCTGAAAAATTAAATGAAGAGTTAAAGAATTATATAAAAGCAGAAGGAAGTATAGGTTATAAAGCAACAAATGAGTTACATGAAATTTCAGATTGTAATATATTTATAATAACAGTTCCCACTCCCATAGATAAATTTAATGCTCCTGATTTAAAACCTTTAATATCAGCTTCCAAAATGTTGGGTGAAATCATTAAAGTAGGAGATATAATAATTTATGAATCTACTGTTTTTCCTGGATGTACTGAAGAAGAATGTGTTCCTATTTTAGAGAAATATTCTGGTTTACAATTTAATAAAGATTTTTTTGTAGGATATTCCCCTGAAAGAATCAACCCAGGAGATAAAGTAAACACTTTAACAAGTGTAAAAAAAGTAACGTCAGGGTCTACAGATGAAATAGCAACAGAAGTAGACAACTTATATAAAAAAATCATTACCGCAGGAACCCATAAGGCTCCTAGTATTAAGGTAGCTGAGGCTTCTAAAGCAATTGAAAATGCACAAAGAGATGTGAATATTTCTTTTGTTAATGAGCTAGCTTTAATTTTTGACAAAATGGGAATTGATACCAATGACGTTCTCGAGGCAGCAGGAACAAAGTATAATTTCTTAAAATATAAACCCGGTTTAGTTGGAGGGCATTGTATCTCTGTAGATCCTTATTATTTAGCTCATAAAGCAGAACAATTGGGATATCATCCGGATGTTATTTTATCTGGTCGAAGAGTCAATGATTCCATTGCAAAATTTATAGCTTCGAAAGTGGTGAAATTATTAATAGCCAAAAGTAATATTATCAAAAATTCACAAGCTTTAATTTTAGGAGTGACTTTTAAAGAAAATTGCCCGGATGTTAGAAATACAAAAGTCATTGATATTTATAGCGAGTTAATAGATTATGGAATAAATGTCGATATTTTTGATCCTTGGGCAAATAAACTAGAGGTTAGAGATGAATATGGAGTTGATATTCTTGACCAACTTCCGGAAAATAAAAAATATGACTCTATTATCATTGCAGTATCTCATGAAGAGTTTCTCACATTAGATTTTGAAAAACTAAGAAAAGAAGTTAGTGTTATTTTTGATACTAAATCTTGTATTGATAGAGGCTTAGTAGATGCAAGACTCTAATCTTTTGATAATAAAAATTAATTAATATCTGTTGTTAAATATAGCAACATAACAATTTATAAAATTTAAAACTAAATAATGGATAATCCAGTTATTGAAGAATCAGAAAAAGGAATTAACATTCAGGAAATAATTAAACCCTATTTAAGAAACTGGATGTGGTTTATTATTGTTCCTATCATATGTTTAGCTTTAACTTATCTTTATTTAAAGTTTGTAACACCTATATATAATATTCAATCATCAGTATTAATTAAAGATGCTAAAAAGAATTCCCCTGTAGCTGCAGATTTAGGTGTTTTGAAGGATTTATCCGGATTTGGAGGAATGGGGACCAATAGTATTCAAAATGAAATAGAAATTTTTAGATCAAAAAAATTAATGTATGAAGTTGTAAGAAAAAATAAATTACAGACTTCAATATATTCAATATCCAAATTAAATGATAAGGAACTTTATAAAGAAACATCGCCGATAATTATTCAGATTATTAATGAAAAACCTTACACAAAAAAAATAGGGGCTGTAACAATTAAGATTTCTGGTCAAAATATTATTTTAACAAGTGATAGTTTCTCAGAAATTAAAACACAGTTCAATAAGACAATAAATCTTCCCTATGCACATTTGTTAATTACCAGAAATCCAGGATATATTAAATCTAAATCCGAGGATGCAAGCAATATGTATTTTACTTATTCTACGCTGGAAGGAGCTGTAAATTATTATCAAAAACTATTAAATGTAGATTTAGTTAATAAAGATGCAACAGTTATAGGGTTATCATTAAATTACGCCAATATCAATAAAGCTAAGGATATCGTAAATACTTTGGTAGAAGCATATAATAGTGATGCTATATATGACAAAAATTCTGAGTCGAAAAAAACAAAGGATTTTATTGATGACAGAATAAATATTATATCAAAAGAACTAGGACAGGTTGAAAATGAAAAAGAACGTTTCAAATCAAGTAACAAAATTACTGACCTTTCAACAGAAGCTAAAATAAGTCTTGAAACATCAGCCGAAGCAAGAGCAAAACAAATTGATTTAGAATCACAGTTTGAATTAACCAATGCTTTGATTGATTTTATGGGAAGACAAAATAGCACTCAAGTATTACCAGTAAATATTGGTTTAAACAATACAACGGCATCTGCAAATATAACTGCTTACAATCAACTTGTATTAGAGAGAAATAGATTGCTTGAAAATGCAACACCTCAAAACCCACTAATAATAGATCTTAATAAACAAATTTCTTCACTTAGAGGTTCCGTAATGGAAAGCTTAATAAAAAATAGAACTGGATTACAATTAGCTAAAAATCAATATGAAGGAGAACAGAACAAAATCAGTTCTAAAATTATTAAAATTCCTGCTCAGGAAAAAATGTTTAGGAGTATTGAAAGACAACAGCAGATAAAAGAAAATTTATATTTGCTTTTATTACAAAAGAGAGAAGAAACTGCAATTTCATTAGCAGTTACTGCAAGTAAAGCGAGAATCGTAGATTATGCTTATGCTTCTCCTAGCCCTGTAGCCCCTAAAAAATGCTATACTTAGCAGGTGCATTATTATTAGGAACTCTTTTACCTTTTGCTTTTATTTATCTTAAAGAAATACTTAATAATAAAATTAAGAGTAAGCATGATTTAGAAAAGCTTTCTCATGCCCCTGTATTAGGAGAGTTACCAAGTATTTTAAAAGGAGACCCGGATATTGTACAGGTAAATGATATTTCACCGATGGCAGAAGCCTTCCGAATTTTAATTACCAATATGAACTTTTTATTACCAAAAAGGGATAAAGGGAAAGTTGTTTTTGTTACTTCTACAGTTAAGGGTGAAGGGAAAACTTTTACTTCGGTTAATTTAGCTTTGACCTTAGCTACCCCTAGTAAGAAAGTGATTATTATAGGCTCAGATATAAGAAATCCCCAACTCCAACGTTATAATACTGCCCGAAAAGGCTTAAAAGGTTTGACCGAATATTTGTATTCGGATCAAACCAGACTAGAAGACATTGTGCACATTACTTCATTTAATCCACATTGTGATGTCATTTATTCAGGGGCGATTCCTCCAAATCCTACAGATTTATTGAGTAATGGAAGATATGAAAAATTATTGGATGAGCTGAAAGCTAAATATAATTATATTATTCTAGATACTGCTCCTTTATTACTAGTGACGGATAGCTTTTTATTTGCAGACTTAGCCGATGCTACAATATATGTTACAAGGTCTAGATATACCGAAAAAGCTCTTATTGAATTTGCCAACAGTAATATTGATAGTCATAAAATTAAGAATGTAGGTTTTGTACTTAATGATGTGGATAAAAATCATTATGGATATGGTAATAAGTATGGTTATGGTTATTCTGCTAAAGAAAAAAATTGGTTAGAAAAAATTAAAGACAAATTGTAATGCCTAAAATTATTAATGTAATACTTTCCGGAGGAGTAGGCAGTAGACTTTGGCCTTTATCAAGAAAACATAAGCCTAAGCAGTATTTGAATATTTTTGGTGAAAAATCTCTTTTCCAGTTGACAGCAATTAGAAATATTGGTTTATGTGATAGTCTAATTGTGATAGGTAATACAGATAACTTTGAATTATCTTCAGAAGCATTAAAAGAGATCAAAGTAGATCAATATGGTCAGATCATAGAAGCTACTCCAAGAAATACAGCTGCAGCTATTGCTTTTGCAGCGTTTTCTGCAGATAAAGATGATATTTTACTTATTACACCATCAGATCATTTGATAGAAGATGAAGATGAATATAAAAAATCATTTATTGAAGCAATTAGTTTGGCGAAAGACGATTCAATTGTGACGTTCGGGTTGGTTCCGACTAAACCAGAAACCGGATTTGGTTACATTCAAGTACAGGGTAATAATGTTTTAGGTTTTAGAGAAAAACCTAATCAAGAAACTGCTCAGGAATTTTTAACAAAGGGTAATTTCTTATGGAATTCGGGGATGTTTTGTTTTAAAGCTGGGGTTTTTTTGGAAGAGCTTAAAAAATATCAACCTGATGTATATATAAAATCAGAGATTGCTTTTAATGCAAAAAATGGGGATCAATTACCTTTTGAAAAAAGTATGGATATTCCGTCTATATCTGTAGATTATGCAGTAATGGAAAAAACAGATCGACTTAAAGTTGTAAAATCAAGTTTTAAATGGTCTGATATGGGGTCTTTTGAATCTTTATATTATTATTTAAAGAACAATGGGCATACGACAGACGAACATGGAAATATGGTAATTGGTACCAATGTTCATACAGAGTTTTTAGGAATTAAAAAAAGTATTTTAGTTGTTACGCCTGATGCAATCTTAGTACTGAAAAGAGAAAAAGCTCAAAAAGTAAAGGATGTCTATGAGAAACTAGGGTCTAAAAGTATTCTGCAATAAATTCTTAAAAAATAAAAAAAGTTTAATTGAGGAAATCTGCAAACTCCAAAGAAATAGGTTGCTGGTTATACATTCTATTTATTAATATTTTTATAAACATTGAGAATACTTCACTATAAAGACCAAATTCTGTTAATTATATTACCATTTAAGAAATTTAGTTTCAATAATTCACATTAATGAGCCAGACTAAAACTGCAATTACAAACGTAATTTTTTTATTTTTAAGAATGCTTTTAACAATGTGCATTTCTTTGTATAGTTCAAGAATTGTGCTTGAAGCTTTAGGTATTATAGATTACGGAATTTATAATGTTGTAGGGGGAATGGTTACTTTGATTTCTTTTTTACATTATTCACTTAATGGCGCTAGCATACGTTTTATGAATTCAGCGATGGCCTTAAGTGATTTTTTCACAAATAAAAATTGTCTTTAATACAATTTTTATTACTCATATTATGATTGCGTTATTGATTGTTTTACTAGGAGAGACAATTGGGATATGGTTTTTTTACAATAAACTTAACATTCCAGAGAATAGAGTTTATGCGGCAAGTTTAGTTTATCATTTTGCAATCCTAACCATGGTACTGAATGTAATGCAAATTCCATATGATTCAGCAATCATAGCCCATCAAAAAATGAAAGTTTTCGCTTTTGTTTCTATCCTAGAATCTATACTTAAGTTAGCAGTTGCTTTTATTGTTCTCTATTCTGCGCATGATCATTTAATAGTATACGGTTTTTTATTATTAATAGTCAGTCTTGTTATTCGTTTAATATATCAATATTATTGTAGAAGAAAATTTAAAGAATGTAGATTAAATTTTGTTTTTGATAGAAAATTATTAAAAGAAATCTCTGTTTTCTTTGGATGGGATTTAATGGGTAATGTAAGTGCTTTATCAAGGAATCAAGGAATTAATATTTTACAAAATATATTCTTTGGTGCAATAGTTAACGCAGCTATGGGGGTTGCAGGTATAATCACCAATGCAATCAATTCCATTGTAGCAAATATCAGTTTTGCATTGAGACCACAAATTTTTCAATCTTACTCTTTGAAAGACTACAAAAATGTTTTTTTATTAGTAGAAACCGGAACAAGGGTAAGTTTTTTCTTATTAATTCTTGGGGCAATTCCTTTTTTATTAGATACGTCCTTTTTTCTTAGCCTTTGGTTAAAAGAGGTCCCTAAGTATAGTATTGAATTTACTCAACTACTCCTTATTTCAATATTAGTAGGTTCTCTTTATGATTACCTAACTATTTTAATCAATGCTACTGGAAAGATAAGACCATTAAGTATCTTAAGTACTATCGTATATAGCTCAAGTGTTTTATTATCTTTTATTTTATTGAAAATAGGTTTTGGGGTGTTTACAACCTCTATTATTCATATTTCAGTGACTGCATTAATGGGGTTTGGAATACTATTTATTGTAAACAAACTTATACCCGATTTTTTAATTACTACATTTATTAAGAATGTATTATTAAAGAGTTTATTTATTTTTACAATCGCATTCTTACTTTGTTTTTTTGTTCAGAAATTTGTTTTACCTAATGAGATTTATTTAAGATTAATCATTGATGTTATAATTATCTCAGTTATTTTAATTCTGATTGGGTTTAATAAAAAAGAAAAAGCAGAAATAAGAAAAATAATAATGAAATATTTACCTTTAAATTCATAATATTATGAGAATAGCTTATTGCTTTCACTCTCTTTTTCATCATGGAGGGGTAGAAAAGATACTTACCACAAAAGCCAATTATCTTGTGCAAAATTTTGAATTTGAAGTTTTTATTATTACTTATAATCAAGGTGATAATCCTATTTTTTTTGAATTAGATAAAAGAATAAAACTAATAGATATAGAAGTTGGTGAGTTTACACATCAAAATTCTAATTTTATCAGAAATAGAATTGCATATCAGGAATATAAAAAAAGTTTAAAAATAAACTTGCAAATGTTTTAAAAGAAATAAAGCCTGATTATAGTATTTCTTTGGGAGGGGCTGAATTTTATATTTTAAATTCAATTCAGGATGATGGTAGTATAAAATTGGCAGAATATCATGTTACTATTGGTGCATTTGAATCAATTAATGAGTATTTAAAAGGTTTTCAAAAATTAAAAGCTAAGATCTCTTTCCAAAAGTTTATAAAAAACATTAGAAAGTACAATAAATTTATTGTTTTAACGAAAGGTGACGAAAATGAATGGAGCCGTTTCTCTAAAAATGTAATTACTATACCTAATCCTCAAACATTTAAAATTAATCAAAAGGGTTTAACTTTACCAAGAGAAAAGCTTGCCGTTGCTGTAGGACGATTTGAACCTGAAAAACAATTGGATCAACTCATATTAATTTGGAAAAGAGTTGTAGATAAATACCCGGACTGGAAATTGATTTTAAAAGGATCTGGGAGTCAAAGGGATTATTACCAAAAGCTTATTGATGATAATAATTTGAAATCGAATGTTTTGCTAGAGCAGCCAGGTGTAGAAATGGATGCTTTTTATCGAAATGCATCTATGTATTTGATGGCTTCCAAATTTGAAGGATTTTCTTTAGTGATATTGGAGGCAATGCAGTCTGGTTTACCGGTTGTAGCTTATAATTGTAAATATGGGCCCTCAGAGCTTATAAGTGACGAAGAAAACGGTTTCTTGGTACCATTAAATCATAGTGAGGATTTTTTAGGAAAAATTTTTAAGTTAATAGAAGATGAAGAGCTAAGAAGAACAATGTCGGTTAAGGCTATTGAGAATGCTAAAAAATATGAAATCGAAAAAGTGATGGATATTTGGAAAAACCTTTTTGAGAAGTTACATAATGATAAATAAGATTTATTTAATACAAGCCCACCAATATCCTGAGCAATTATTTCGAATGATTAATAGATTGAATGAGGAGGGTACTCTTTTTTATATTCATATTGATTTTAAATCTGATTTGAATGAATTTCAGAAAATTATAAAGGGGGAAAATATTTTTTTTATAGAGAATAGAGTTGATTGTATTTGGGGAGATTTTTCGCAGGTTCAGGCAACACTCAATATGATACAAGAAGTTTTGAAAATAGATTATAATCCTAATACAAGGGTTGTCTTATTGAGCGGTCAAGATTATCCAATAAAATCACTAGACTTCATTAACGATTTTTTTGAAAAACATGAAGGCTTTTCTTTTATCAATATTGAAAATATAACCCAGTCCGGTAGCCATCATTTAAAAAATCTTAAGGCTTTTAAGCTTAATCATAGTAGCCAACGATATGACTTTACAATGATTTCAAAATATCATTATAAAAGTATTATCAAAGGAATAATCAATAGAAAAATTCAATTTAAAGATCTAGTATTAATTTTCAAAACAAAGAAACTTCCCTTTCATATTACATTCTATAGAGGGTCAAATTGGTTTTCTTTTAATTATCTTACATTGCAAAAAATAATTGATTTTTATAATGATCATAAAAATGATTTAGAATTTTTTTTCAAACAAACTTTGTGCCCTGACGAAATCTTTTTCCATAGTATACTTATACATCTAAAAAAAGATGATAATACAATAAATATTATGCCTTCACTTACTTATGATAATTGGATTAGGGAAGGAGTTGAATTACCTGTTACATTCAAAAAGAAGATATGCATGAGCTATTATCTCAACCAGAGTATAAGTTATTTGCTAGAAAATTTGATACAAGTTTAGATTCTAGGGTGTTGGACGAATTGGATAAAATATAAAATTATGGCTAAAGTATCGATCTTAGTTCCTATTTATGGAGTCGAAAAATTTATTGAAAGATGTGCTATTTCTTTATTTGAACAGACCTTTGATGATATTGAATATATATTTGTAAATGATCAATCAAAAGATAAATCCATTGAAATTCTTGAAAATGTTATTTTACGTTATCCAAACCGAAATAAGAATATTAAAATAATAAATCATATTGTTAATAAAGGATTAGCCGGTGCTAGAAATACAGGGATAGCAAATGCAACAGGAGATTATATTTTACATATTGATAGTGATGATTATATAGAATTAAATACAATTGAATTATTATATAACAAAGCGATTAATGATAATGCGGATATAGTAGTTTGTAACTTTTTTCTTGAATGGAGTCATACACAAAAGAAAGTAATTCAATCCTTTAATGGAAATGTAAACATTTTTATCGAAAATATCTTAGCGGGAAAGATTGTAACATCAGTGTGGAATAAGTTGATCAAGAGGAGTTTATATGTAGATAATAATATCCATGCAATTGAAGGTGTTAATTTGGGAGAAGACTTTGTAACAATTCCAAAGCTTATATATTATTCTCAAAAGATTTCAAAAGTGAGTGATTGTTTGTACCATTATGTTCAGATAAATGCCAATTCATATACAAAAAAGATATCCGATAAAAATATAGAAAATTTAGTTAGTGTATATTCAGAATTAGAAATTTTTTTTAAAAATACACCTAATTCTAAAGATTTCTTATCTTCAATGCGTAAAAGTAAACTTATCAAGAAGATAGAGCTTTTATTACGATCAAATCGGGAAAATTTTGATAAAATTGTAAACTTATTTCCCGATACAGATAATATACAGAATGTAAATTTTTTAAATGGTAGAGATAAAATAGTATTTTACTTAATGAAAAGAAAAAGTAATACGGCATTGAAGGGGTATATAAATTTATATAGCAATTTGTTTTTATTGATTCAGAAGATAAAGGGTAGGTAATAATTATGGAAAGAAAAGGTAAAATTGAGTTTAATTTATTAACTGTATTAACTTATTTAGTGTCCCCATTTTTGGCACTTCCATTAATTCTATATGGAATGATAAAAAACATGCGAATGAGTGCCTTTTTTTATGGTATTTCCGTTGCATTTGTAAGCTTTTTATATATTCCACCTTTTGAATGGGATAAAGCAAGGCATATGGAGTTTTACAATTTTTCAAAAATTCTATCATTAAAAGAATTTTTTGAAATAAATTTTAAATCTCAGCCTGATTTTATATTCAGACTTCTTTTGTTTATTGGGGCTCAAATAAATATCAATGTTCACTATATATTTTTCTTTGTTACCTTTATAACGGTTTATCTAATTTTTAAAGTTTACTTTAAAGAATATAATAAACCTAACATAATAGGGAAATATAGCCTATTAATAGTACCTCTTTTTATTTTCTCAATATCATATACAGATATAATATCGGGATTGAGATATACTCTTGCAATTAGTTTTATCTTTTACGGATATTATACGGGGCTCCTAGAAAAGAAGAAATCCTCTGTAATATGGATTCTATTAGGTGTATTTACACACTTTTCTGTAATTCTATTTGCTCTTTTATTTATTTTTTTTCCACTCACTAAAAATATAAAATTGAAGTGGCTCAAACTTGCTCTATTATTTTCAACCTTTTTTATATTGATACCCGAAAAAATAATGTTACAATTTTTTGTAGGTATAGGTATGGGAGATGTTGTTGATGCAAAACTTAATGCATATTTAGATAAAACAGTAATCGTAGAAGTAGATAGCTTTGCCGTGAAAGTAATCAATTTTTTTAATGTAATTTGGGTAATTATCTTAAATGGCGTTTTATTATTAAGAAAAAATAAGAATGAGTCAGTTTATGTGAGAATACTGATGATATTACTTATAACGACTAATATATTTATTTCATTTCCTATTATTTACAATAGATATAATTTGTTCTTAAAATTGTTCTTGGTACTTTTTTTGCTTAGAGAAGAAGTCCAATACAATAAAATCAAACTAACACTTGTATTTACTACTTTTCTTTTTATGATCTTTTTTAATCAAATTATAGTGATGAGAGTTGTTTTGGTGGATATGCTTCAGCCAGAGTTTCAAAAATGGAGCTTTATCTATACTATTTTCGAAAATAATTTTGGATTAAAAGATATTAAGTAAAATCAATATAGTTTTATATAGTAAAAATTTCATAAATACATTATTAATATACTTTTATAAATGAGAATAGGCTTACTAGTTGGAGATATTACTAGACCAGGAGGAACTGAGAAAGCGTTAATAAGTTTGATAAAGCTTTTTGGCAAAGAACACGATTTTGTAATTTTCAGCCCTGCATCTAATGAGGAAAATGTACCTTTTATAAAATCCCGAGTCAGGTCAAAGTTCATCATTTTAATTTGAGAAGTATTCCTAATACTCTATTTGATAAAATCAAATGGTATAAAAAGTTTTATCAACTTTTAAAAAAAGAAACTAATAAAGAGTTATTTGATTATTTAATAGGGTATGGACATAGTATGAGTATTATATTATCTTTTTTTTCCAAAAATAATATGAGCCTATATGCCTACGAGCATGCAGACTATCAAACAATGCCTGTTTTGACAAAAATGCTTGTAAATATGCTATATAAGAAATTGACTGGTATTATTGTTCTATCAAAACCAGCTTATATTAATTTTAAGCATTTAAATAAAAATGTATTGGTAATCCCTAATTATATTGAAATCCCTGATAATCAAACTGGAAATATAAAGAAAGATAGGATTATTATGGTAGGGAGATTAAGTGAAGAAAAAGGCTATGAAAGAATAATCCCCATTGCAGAAAAGCTAAAACAAGATTTTCCTACTTGGATGATCGATATTTTTGGTGATGGCCCTTTAATGAATCATTTAGAACAGCTCTATTTAGATAATGATCTGATGAATGTAAAACTGCATGGTTCAGTAAAAAATATCAATCAAGAGTTAAATATCGCGAAAATTTTTATCATGACATCGTATACCGAAGCTATGCCGTTTGTTATTTTAGAAGCTAAAACTTTTGAGTTGCCTGTTATTGCCTATGAAAATGAAGGGGCTAAGCTTTTAATTTCAGACAGTATTGATGGCTTTTTAATTAAAGAAAATGATACTGTGGCTTTTTATGAAAAGTTGAAAAGCTTAATTTTAAATGAACAAGATCGGATTGAAAAAGGGAAAAAGGAAGGCAAAGCCTTTCGGAATATAGTACAGAAGTTGTGAAAAATAAATGGAACAAAATATTTAATTTAAGGTCATGAAAATTGTTTTCGATAATATTATATTTTGGTTACAGAGATCTGGAGGTGGCTCTGTTTATTGGACAGAGTTGATAAAGAGGTTTAACAATTTGGAAGGTATTGATGTGAAGTTTTATGATGAAAAAGAAAATTGTAATAATATATTTAGGAAAGAGATCAAATTAAAAAATGTATCTATTGAAAATTTTCTGCATCTAAAAATAAGGAGATATTTAAATTTCAGGGAAAGAATTGAAGAAAAGAGCATTTTTCATTCTAGCTATTTTAGAGTCTCCAAATCTAAAAACGCTATCAATGTTACCACAATACATGATCTAACTGCAGAGAAATTTACTACAGGGCTTGGTAGATTTGTTAATTATCATCAAAAAAAACATGCCATAAAAAACTCAGATGGAATTATATGTATCTCTGAGAATACGAAAAAGATTTACTGGAGTTTTTTCCAGAAGTGGAAAATAAAAAAATAAGAGTTATTTATAACGGTGTCAGTGATGATTTCTTCAAAATTGAACATAATTTTAATTTAGGTGAAATAGACAAAAGGTTCTTATCCTTAGAAGATACTAAATATCTTTTGTTTGTCGGACGTAGAAATTCATATAAGAATTTTCATTTGGTGGTAAAAGCTGCTTGTCTGGTTAAAAGTGAATATAAATTAGTCATAGTTGGAGAAGAATTGAATAAAGAGGAATATGCTTTAATTAACAAATATTTAGGTGACCATTTTATTATTTTCAATAAATTGGATAATAATAAATTAAATTATTTATATAATAAAGCTTTTGTTTTACTATACCCTTCTCTTTATGAGGGGTTTGGTATTCCTATTGTTGAGGCAATGAAAGCACACTGTCCTGTAATTGCAGCAAATAATTCGTCAATACCAGAAGTTGCTGGAGATGCTGCAATTCTTTATGATAATATTAATGAAAATTTAATTGTGGATGGAATTAAAAAGTTGGAAAGTACATCATTTAGAGCTGATATAATTAAAAAAGGTATTCAACAATTTCCTAAATTTGACTGGAATAAAACATATTTAAATTATTTAGAATTTTATAAAGAACTATATGATGGGAAATAAATTAACACAATATGGTTTTTTTGGGGTGCTAAAGATGGCATTGAATCTGTTTAAAACAAAGCTGACATTTTCTAACGCCCGGATTATTCGTTTCCCAATTGATATAAGAGGGAAAAAATTTATCAAAGTTTCGAAAGGATTCACAACAGGTGTGGGTTGTAGAATGGAAGCTTACCCAGAACATAACCAAGCTACTATGTTTTTTGGGGAAAATTTTCAAATGAATGACTATGTGCATATTACTGCAATAGAAAAGGTGCAAATCGGAAATAATGTACTTTTTGCAAGTAAAATATATGTCTCAGATTGTTCTCATGGGAGCTATTCAGGAGATGAAAATGACTCAGATCCTACTTCAATTCCACACGATAGAAAATTGTTTTCAAAACCGGTCATTATTGAAGATAATGTTTGGCTAGGAGAATTTGTTTCTGTTTTACCAGGAGTTACAATTGGTAAAGGCACTATTGTTGGTGCAAATTCGGTGGTATCAAAAAGTTTACCACCAAATGTGATTGCAGTGGGAATACCTGCAAAACCTATAAAAAAATATAATTTTGAAACCCAACATTGGGAAAAAATATAAAAAATACAAATCTACTTTACTATGAAAGATATATTGATAACAGGGGGAGCTGGTTTTATAGGATCTAATCTTGCTTTAAAACTTATTGATAAGGGTTATAATATTACGGTGTTGGATAATCTTTCGCCACAAATACATGGTGAAAATCCTACTGAAACGTCACCATTATATTTAAGTATTAAAGATAAAGTGAAATTTATCTTGGGAACAGTTACTAGCGAAGAAGATTGGAAAGATGCTATTAAAGGTCAGGATGCTATTATACATTTTGCTGCTGAAACAGGGACTGGACAGTCTATGTATGAAGTGAAAAAGTATATTGATGTTAATATTAATGGTACTGCTTTATTATTAGATTTATTAGTGAACACAGAGCACAAAATTAAAAAAGTAATTGTTGCTTCTTCACGTTCCATCTATGGAGAAGGAAAATATATTAGTCAAGAATTGGGGGTTGTATATCCTACACAACGTACTGCGGATTATATGGATCTAGGAGATTTTGAAGTGAAATATCCTGGCTCCTCAGCATTGACACTAGTAGGAACGGACGAAACATCTAAAATTCACCCTTCTTCTGTTTATGGAATTACCAAACAAAATCAAGAACAGATGATTTTAACGGTTTGTTCTACAATAGGGATTGCTGGTGTTGCTTTCCGGTACCAAAATGTTTATGGACCAGGACAATCTTTAAAAAACCCATATACTGGAATTTTATCTATTTTTTCTACTCAAATTAAAAATGGGAACAGCATTAATATTTTTGAAGATGGAAAAGAAACTAGAGATTTTGTTTTCATTGATGATGTTGTGGATGCAACGATTTTAGGTTTAGAAAAAGAGGAGGCAAATAATCAAGTTTTTAATGTAGGAACTGGAGTTGCAACTAATGTTTTAGAAGTTGCTAATGGACTTGCTAAAAATTATGGAGTTGATGTTCCTATAAAAGTTTCAGGAAACTATCGTTTAGGAGATATCCGTCATAATTATGCTGATTTAACAAAGATAAATACTCTTTTAGGTTTTGAGCCAAAAGTTACTTTTGAAAAAGGTCTTAAGAAGTTTACAGATTGGGTAAATACTCAGGAAATACAAAAAGATCAATACCAAAAGTCGATTGATGAAATGAAAGCTAAAGGATTATATAAATAATATATTTGTGGATTTACATGCATTAAAAGGAAAAAATATCTTATTTTTTTTAGTAAAAAATTTTGGATCTTATAATCTAATTGTAGATAAATTAGAATCATATGGTGCTAATGTCATCCATTATGATGAAAGGCCTGCCAATAATAATTTTACAAAAGGTATTTTAAGAGTTGCTCCTAATTTGATAAAAAATAATATTATCCAATATTATAACTCAATATTAAAGGATCTGGACAACATAGAATTGGATTATGTGTTGGTCATTAGGGGGGAAGTTGTTCCTGCATTTTTTAAAAAAAATTAAAGAGAAAAATCCAGATTGTACTTTAATTTTTTATAACTGGGATTCTTTTAAAAATACTCCTAATACATCTGATCATTTAGATTTGTATGATAAGTCATTTTCATTTGACCTGGAAGATTCAAAGAGATTTCAAATTAATTTTCTTCCACTTTTTTACTATGATCAGTTCAATATTGGTTTAAATGATTCTACGGTTAAAAAATATGATTTATTGTTTTTAGGAACGGCCCATTCAGATCGATATATTATTGCTAATAAACTTAGTAAATGGTGTACTGAGAATGGCCTTGCATCATTCAATTATTTTTTTATGCAAGGAAAATTAGTCTATTTTATTAAACGTATACTAGATCCTACCTTTAAAAAATTTGATTATAAAAAATTGAGTTTTAATTCCTTGACGACTTCGGAAATGGTAGATTTTTATAAACAGTCAAAAGTAGTTTTGGATATTAATCATCCTTATCAGACAGGGCTTACTATGAGGACGTTTGAGGCGATTGGTGCAAACAAAAAGCTTATTACTACCAATTCTGAAATAAAGAAGTATCCTTTTTATAATGAAAATAACTTTTATATTATTGATCGGGAAAACTTAATTGTAGACAAGAGTTTTTTTGAAAATGATTTTCAACCATTAGAAAATAATCTATATCAAAAATTATCTATGGAGGGGTGGCTAGAAAGTTTGTTTACAAAAAGAATGTAGAATACTGGAATAGGATGTTGAAAAATTAATATATTGAAGAAGATGTATAAAAATTTTTTCAAAAGACTTTTCGATTTTTTTATTGCACTTTTGGGGTTAACTATATTATCTCCAATCTTTATTGTAGCTGTGATTGGTTTGTATTTTGCCAATCGTGGGAAACCTTTTTTCTTCCAGGAAAGACCAGGGCTTAATGAGAAAAAATTTAAAATCATTAAGTTTAAAACAATGAACGATAAAAAAGATGAAAATGGAAATCTTTTATCAGACGCAGAACGGATGACTGCCATTGGGCAAATTGTTCGAAAAACTTCTCTGGATGAAATACCTCAGTTACTTAATGTGATTAAAGGAGATATGTCTCTCATTGGACCACGTCCGCTTTTGGTACAGTATTTACCACTTTATAGTGAACACCAGGGAAGAAGACATGAAGTTAGGCCAGGTATTACAGGATGGGCACAAGTGAATGGAAGAAATGCTATTTCTTGGGAAGAAAAATTTAACTTTGATGTTTGGTATGTAGAGAACATATCATTTATATTAGATGTGAAAATCTTCTTTTTAACTATAAAAAAGGTATTTATCAGAGAAGGAATTTCACAAACAGGGCAGGCAACAATGGAACCATTTAAAGGCAACAATTAGAAAAATGAAAAAAATAGCAATTATTGGAGCAGGAGGATTTGGACGTGAAGTAAAAATGCTGATTGATCATATTAATCAAAAAGAAAATCAATTTGAGCTTATAGGTTTTTTTGATGATAAAGAATATGATGGTCAAATTAATGGACTTCCACATTTGGGAAAAGTATCAAGTGTAAACGATATTGATTACCCCCTTGGAATAGCAGTAGCTATAGCAGATCCAAAAATTAAAAAAAGAATAATTGAAGGTATTAATAATTCTAATATTGAATTTCCAAATTTAATTCATCCAACAGTTATTATTGGGGATGACAATGTTAAATTAGGTCAAGGAAATATTATTTGTGCAAGTGCTATCATAACAGTTGATATTGAAATTGAAGATTTTATTATTTTAAACCTTTTCTGTACTGTAGGTCATGATACTAAGATTAAGAGTTATAGTTCTTTCATGCCAAGTGTGAATATTTCAGGGGAAGTAATAATCAATAATGGGGTATATGTGGGAACAGGTGCTAAAATTATCAATTTACTCGAGATAGGTGAAAATACTATTATAGGAGCTGGAGCAGTTGTTTCTAAAAGTCTTCCTGCCAATTGTACAGCTGTTGGTATTCCTGCTAAACCAATAAAATTTCATGAATAAAATGTCACAAAAAATCTGGCTTTCCTCACCACATATGGGAGGCAACGAGCAAAAATATATCAACGAAGCATTTGCTGAAAACTGGGTGGCCCCTTTAGGGCCTAATGTAAATGGATTTGAAGAAGATCTTGAAAAGTTTTTGGGTGAAAATGTAAAAGTAGCAGCTCTTTCTGCAGGGACAGCAGCGCTTCATCTTGCGCTTATTGAATGCGATATAAAGCATGGAGATGAAGTAATCTGCCAGTCTATGACATTCTCAGCTTCAGCTAATCCTATTGCCTATTGCGGTGCAAATCCTGTTTTCGTAGACAGTGAGCCGGATACATGGAATATGTGTCCAAAAGCATTGAAAGAAGCAATTGAAGATAGAATTCAAAAAGGTAAAATACCTAAAGCCATTATTGTCGTTCATTTATATGGAATGCCGGCAAAAATGGATGAGATTACAGTTATAGCTCAAGAATATCAAATTCCAATTATTGAAGACGCCGCAGAAGCATTAGGTTCTACTTATAAAGGACAATCTTGTGGAACTTTTGGCCGTTTTGGAGTTTTAAGTTTCAATGGAAATAAAATTATTACAACTTCAGGAGGTGGAGCCTTAGTTTGCCATAACCAGCAAGATAAAGATAAAACGGTTTTTCTATCTACTCAGGCCAGAGACAATGCCCCTCACTATCAGCATTCTCATATTGGATTCAACTACAGAATGAGTAATATTGTTGCAGGGATCGGAAGAGGGCAAATGGAGGTTTTGAAAGATAGAGTTCAAGCACGCAGAAATATGCATGACTTTTATGTGGAGATCTTTAAAGATATTAATGAAGTAGAAGTTTTCTCTGAACCCAATTCAAACTTTTATTCTAATCATTGGCTATCAGCAATCATTGTTGATCCAGAAATTACAGGGAAAAATAGAGAAGAATTAAGATTGGCTTTCCTTGAAGATAATATTGAATCAAGACCACTTTGGAAGCCAATGCACTTACAGCCGGTCTTTGAAGGAGCTCCATACTATGGTGGAAATATTTCCGGGAAACTATTTGATAACGGGCTATGCCTGCCTTCGGGTTCTAATCTGTCTGATGAAGATAGAGAAAGAATATCAAAGGTGATAAAAGCATATTTCGGGTCCTAATTTTTGAAAATAAATGAATCAGTATAAATATTGGAAAATTATTTTTGATTTTATCCTTGCGATAATGTTAACTGTTTTTCTGATACCATTGCTGATTATTTTATTTATCATTGCTAGTTTGGATACTTCTTCCAATGGGATTTTTTTTCAAGAAAGAATCGGACAACACGGAAAAACTTTTATCATTTTTAAATTTAAAACTATTCACGAAAAGAATAGGAGCTGTTCAAAAATAGGAAGAATACTTAGAAAATTTAAATTAGATGAGCTTCCCCAGTTATTGAATATTATAAAAGGTGAGATGAGTTTTGTAGGTCCAAGACCTGATGTCAAAGGCTATTATGATCAACTTAAAGGTACAGATAGAAAGGTACTGGAATTAAAACCGGGACTAACATGTGAAGCCAGTATTGTATATAGGAATGAAGAAAATATTCTTAAAATACAGGAAGATCCTTTAAAATATAATGACGAAGTATTATTTCCACATAAAGTTAAAATGAATCTTGAATATTTGAAACATTTATCATTTAAAAATGATGTCAGGATTCTATTGAATACTTTATTAATTATTTTAAAATAAAAAATTATATATAAATTTTCAATTGTTATGAAAATTAAAGAAACTCCACTTAAAGATTGTTATATCATAGAGCCTACTGTATTTGAAGACGACAGAGGTTACTTCTTTGAAAAATTCAATGAAAAAAGATTCGAAGAACTTACAGGAATGAACGGACACTTTGTTCAGGATAATGTTTCCAAATCTTCTTATGGTGTATTAAGAGGACTTCATCTTCAAAAGGGAGAGCATGCTCAGGCTAAATTGGTATCCTGCCTTGAAGGAAGTGTGTGGGATGTTGCAGTAGATCTGAGAGAAGATTCCCCAACCTTCGGACAATGGTTCGGGATTGAACTTTCTGCTGAAAACAAACTACAGCTTTATGTACCAAGAGGTTTTGGACACGGTTTCTCTGTATTAAGTACCAATGCTGTATTCTCTTATAAATGTGATAACTTTTATAATAAAGAATCGGAAGGAAGCGTAAAATTCAATGATCCCGATATTAATATTGATTGGAAGATTGATGAGAAAGAGGCAGTTCTTTCAGAAAAAGATCAAAACGCCCCAAGTTTTAAAGAAAAAAACTTCTAAGTATAACACTGAAAACCACTTTTTTAAAGTGGTTTTTATTTTTGTAATCTTTACTCTTTAATATTTTGTATCTTTGCAGACTCAAAATCAAAAAGATGCGTACAAAATCGGTAGGGAAGAAAAAAATCAATGTAGTTACACTTGGATGTTCCAAGAATGTATATGACTCTGAAGTATTAATGAGCCAGCTGAAAGCCAATGGAAAGGAAGTTGTTCATGAAGACCGTGGAGATATTGTTGTGATTAATACCTGTGGATTTATTGATAATGCTAAAGAAGAATCTATCAATACCATCCTTGATTATGTAGAAGCAAAGAACAGAGGAGAAGTAGAAAAAGTATTCGTTACAGGTTGTCTTTCTGAAAGATATAAACCGGATTTGGTTAGAGAAATTCCAGACGTAGACCAGTATTTTGGTACAAGGGACCTTCCGATACTATTAAAACATCTTGGTGCAGATTACAAGCACGAATTAGTAGGAGAGAGGTTAACCACAACTCCGAAACATTATGCATACCTTAAAATTTCAGAAGGATGTGACAGACCTTGCTCATTTTGTGCTATTCCTTTGATGAGAGGTGGCCACGTTTCTACTCCTATTGAAAAATTAGTCTCTGAAGCTCAAAAACTGGCTAAAAAGGGAACTAAAGAATTAATTCTTATTGCTCAGGATCTTACTTATTATGGACTTGATATTTATAAAAAACGTGCATTAGGAGATTTACTGAAAGAGTTAGTAAAAGTAGAAGGAGTTGAATGGATTCGCCTTCATTATGCTTTCCCAAGCGGTTTCCCGGAAGATGTTTTGGATATTATCCGTGAGGAGCCAAAAGTTTGTAATTATATAGATATTCCTCTTCAGCATATCAATTCTGATCTGTTGAAATCAATGAAAAGAGGAACTACCCATGAGAAAACGGATGCGCTTTTAGGGAAATTCAGAGAAAAAGTTCCGGATATGGCCATCAGAACAACTCTTATTGTGGGATATCCCGGAGAAACTGAAGAGAGATTCCAGGAGCTTAAAGACTGGGTGAGAGAACAGAAATTTGATAGATTAGGTTGTTTTACCTATTCTCATGAAGAAAATACAGGTGCCTATGTGCTGGAAGATGATATTCCACAGGAAGTAAAAGAAGCAAGGGTAGAAGAAATCATGGAATTACAATCTCAGATCTCTTGGGAAAAGAATCAGGAGAAAGTAGGAAAAGTATTCAGATGTATTTTCGATCGTAAAGAAGGAAACTACTTTATCGGTAGAACAGAATATGATTCGCCTGATGTAGATAACACCGTTTTAGTATCTGCTGAAGATACTTATATTTCCATTGGAGAATTCGCTGATGTGAAGATTACTTCTGCTGAAGAATTTGATTTATATGGTGAATTAATATAGAAACATAAAACATTATTAATCAGGAAGAAAAAGTTTAGCTTTCTGAGATAAAAAAACAAAAATTAATAAGGTTTAACAGAAATAATTTTATGTTAAATTTTTTAAATTGTTGATTTTCAGTATATTATAGCTTTGAATGTTAAGATTTTTTAATTTTCTATCATAAAGTATGTAAATTAAAAAATTATGTCTTAAATTTGCGCCATAAGCAATGTTTTTAAATCATGTGCTATCAATAAGTTATTTATTAAAATTGGGCTAAAAATTCAAAAATCTGTTTTTTTTATTTATATTAGCCTTAAGATAATAATCGCAAGTTGAGATACATTTTCCCTTTGGAAATATTGATGAAAAATAATGTAATTAAAATCTTTAAAAACTTATGAAAAAATTTTTATTAACAGCAACAATGCTCGTTGCCTTTACGGCGCTTTCACAGGCTCAGCAAGGGCGAGTGGGGATTAACACAACCACACCTGCCGCGACTCTAGATGTAGTAGCCAGTACTGATGCTACTAGGCCTGATGCCTTATTAGTCCCTCGTCTATCAAGAGCTGATTTAGAAGCTAGAACTTCGGCTTATGCTGATGGTAATACTACTGCTGCGAGTGCTCAGAATGGAGCGCTTGTATTTATTAACGCACTAGGAGGTGCGGGAACTGGTAAAACAGTAAATGTTACAGCCACAGGATTCTATTATTATGATGGTACAAATGGTAATAATGTTTGGAAGCCAGTAGGTGGCGGTGGTGGAACCCAGCGATATGAAGTTATTAAAGGAGGTGTAGCCAATGTTACAGCTGGTACTTATACAGTTGGTGCCAATGATTATGTAATTAACACTCAGGCTGGAACTGGTGGTGTTGTCATTACTTTTCCTAATCTTACAGCAGCTGATGCTGGACGTGTTGTATTAGTATTTAATAATAATCCGTCTAGTCAGGCGAACACTATTTCAGGAGTTACTGGACAAACAGGTAATAACGCACTTAGAGGTAGAACAGTCACTTGGACAGGAACACAATGGGTAAGTATAGGTTTATAATCTCTAATTTTATTAATAACTTAAATTTTTTAAACAAGATGAAAAATATATTTAGCCTTTTATTATTTGCTGGATTAGGGACTATGGCTTCTGCTCAAGTTCTTACGAATCAACCAGTAAACCCCACCATTACAAACTCAAACGTATTATTAGATGGTAGTACCAACTTTAGTACAGAATCTGGTGCTCAGCCAAATGTTGGTAAAGGAATTATCATTCCAAGTGTAGACCTTGTTAATTTCGAATTCGATCTTACTTTAGCTGATGGAGCTACTTTCCCAACAATGTTTGATGGTATGGTTGTATACAACAGAGCTACGGGTACTACTTTAACAACAGGAAATAGATCTTCAACAGCAACAGCAGTTACCCCTGGATATTACTTCTATTTTAACCCAAATGGGTTTAATAGTCAAGATGTGAAACCAGGTGTTTGGAGACCATTAGGTGGTGCTCCTACCTCTCCTAAGTTTGATGTAACAACTGCAGCAGCTGGAACTGCTACTAACACATTAGTTGCTGGTGCTCAGGTGTATGCTATTAAAGGACAATTTACAACTACAGGAACTAGTACTGCTGTTACAATTACACCTCCTACTGGTATTACATCAATGTATGGTATCACTATTTATAAAAAAGCTGGTGTAGGTACAGGTAATGGTAATAAAGTTGTTTATGCTAGAGATTTGTATTCATATGATACGGCAACAGGTGCTGCGGTTACAGGTTCTCAGAGCATGTCAGTAGTTTACCCACAAGATACATACGAATATATCTTAGAATACTTAAAATAAAAAAAATATTTAATTACATATTAAACCAACGATAACTCGTTGGTTTTTTTATTTGGTCTTTATATTCATTTATCATTTATATTTGTTGACGTGGTTATATGCTTTAGATTCGATTTTTGACGAAGAAATAATGATATATGCTAGCTTCATTTAACTTTTTAGCTGCTTGTTCACAAATCTTCAGTCAATATTCATAATGACATTCGCTAATACATTTGATTGTAAAAATTGTATGACTGTAGCTAAGCATCTTATTTTTTTATATTATTAATTGAGAATTAGCCCTAAAATGATTTTAAGGAGGATTTAATTAAATTTACAGCAAGAATGATGTTAAGTAAAAGTTTTAATGCCTATGATATTAAATATGTGATTTTGCTTTGTTCATTATATGATCCACTAGTATAAGAATAAGAAATTACTGGTATCATATTTTCCATCAAAAAAGCTTTTTAATCTGATTTTTAACTCCTATTTTTGAAAACGATTACAAAGAAAAGAAGATCTTTATATCCATGATGCATAAAAAAGTATGATTATTTTTTACTACTAATTCAGTCATTGTAAATAATGAAGCTGATATTGTTGTTAAAATAAATGTGAATGATGGTAATTTATAGCCCTGGAGCTATTCTACCAGCCATTTTATCCTATAGTAAACCTTAACACTTTTAGCTTTTTAAAACTCAATTTTATGTATATAATCAATATTTTGTATTTTTATAACATGTTGATTTTTAGTAAGTTAAAATATTTAATTTTCTAAATTATGCATAAATTAGTTAATTAAATTAACATTTACCTTGTTTTTTTAACACTATTTAACAGGTGTGTTTAAAATCCCTATTCATAGGAGGTTACAGGGGTGCTTAACATATAATTTGGTTTTTGTTAACAGTTTTTAACAATTTGAGTAGGGAGTTAATGAGATTCCTGATACTTTTGCCCTGTCAAACAATAAAAATTTCAAAATGATGAAAAGATTCATTCTCGTAATCATAATGATGATTTCAACTTTAGGTATTTATTCATTTACGAATAATGCCTTAGATGCGAAAAAAACAAGTTATGCATCGTACTACCACGATAAATTTAACGGTAGAAAAACAGCTAGCGGAGAAATCTTTGATAATTCAAAGTTTACTGCAGCAAACAGAACGCTTCCTTTTGGAACAAACGTTAAGGTTACTAACCTTAAGAATGGTAAAGAAGTAATAGTGAGGATTAATGATAGAGGCCCTTTCCATTCATCAAGATCTTTAGATATGTCTAAAGCCGCGTTCGATGAGATCGGAGATATCAGTCATGGTACAATTCCGGTTGAATATGAAATTGTCGATTAATCTTATGATTTAAATTAAAAAAAAGCCAGCTGATTTTAGCTGGCTTTTGTGTTGATAGATATCATGCTTTTATACATCCAATTCTAATAAAGCAGGACAATGATCTGAATGAACTGCTTCCTTCAAAATAACAGCTCGGCTGAGTTTATCCTTTAAGCTGTAAGAAGTGAAGTTATAATCCAGTCTCCAGCCTTTATTTCTTTCCCTTGAATTTTGTCTGTAGCTCCACCATGTATAATTGTCCGGTTCATTGTTGAAGAATCTGAAACTGTCAATCAGTTCACATTCATTGATGAAATTGGTCATCCATTCTCTTTCCATAGGAAGAAATCCTGAAACATTTTTTAAGCCAACAGGATTGTGGATATCAATAGCCTCGTGGCAGATATTAAAATCACCGGATATAATAAGGTTAGGAATTTCTTTTTCAAATTCTTTATGTATTCAAGGAAATCATGGCAGAACTGCATCTTGAAATCAAGTCTTTCAATATTCGATGCGGAGGGTACATATACTGAAATAGCAGAAAACCCATCAAAATCAGCCCGAATAATTCTTCCCTCATTATCATAACTTTCGATACCGCAGCCATATTCTACATGATTAGGTTTTATTTTTGACGCGATTCCAACACCGCTATAGCCTTTTCTTACTGCTGAATGCCAATAACTGTGGTATCCTAATTTTTCAAGGCTTTCGATGTCTATTTGATCGTTTCCGGCTTTACTCTCCTGAATGCATATCACATCCGGATCAGCAGTCTTCAGCCAGCCCAGAAAATCTTTAGTGAAAGCTGCTCTGATTCCGTTGACATTGTATGTAATTAATCTCATTAGTCTTCTGTAAATATTTTAAAGTTTTCGTTGTATTTTGATGGGATAAATTCTGTGATTTCATAATCTGCGACCTGATAGATATGGAAAGGATCTTCTTTAATGATGTTTTCAACCTCATTTTGAGAGGGAGCATTACAGATAATAATTCCTCCGGTTCTCGGCTCTTTTCTTCCGGAAGCAATAAATAGCCCTATATCATAATATTTTTGAAGAAAAGAGTTGTGTTCCGGAATATAGCGTTCTACATCTTCAATTGACCCTTTATAGGTAAGCGAAATAATGAACATATTTTTATTTTGTACGAAGATAGGAACTCTTACAGACTCTAAAAAGAAGGAGGAAGAATATCTGGATATATTTTAGTTGTAAGAAATAATAAATCGGTTTTACAAGCTGTAAAACCGATTTATAAAAAATTAAATCTTATATTATTTATTATTTTGCGTTTTCAAAAACAACTTTGCCATCTTTAGAAAGTTGAATATCATTACCTTTACCTCTAAGTTCATAATGGTCATTTTTATACCAAATTCCTGATGCTGGTCTTTGGCCTTTTAGCTCCAGATTTTCACCATTAAAAACTAAAGTCGCGATGTCTTTGGAATTGTCAAAAGTTACCTCCACTGTTTTTCCGCTCTTATCTTTTAAAGTACTTTTTACTATATCAGTAGTTGCTGCTGTGGCTGCTGAATCTTTAGCTGGAATGGAAGAAGTAGAATCCGTAGCTGGAGTGGTTTCTTGATTTGTAGTAGAAGCTGTTTTTTCCTGTTTGCAGGATGCTAATAGTAGGGTAGAGAATAATGCAATTCCAAAAATGCTTTTTTTCATAATTTATATTTTTTAATACAGTATAAATTTACAAACAGTTAACAGGATAAGCAATATCTATGCATGAATTAGATTCTGTTTTACTAATATTTTCATTATTCAATGTAAAATATAAATTGAATTGTTTTTGAGATAGAAAAATAACGGAATTTATTATCCATGTATTGGCTGTTATATCAAAAAAAGCGGGAAAAATCAATTGATTTTTCCCGCCTTAAACCCAAAATTAAATAAACTATGAAAAAAACTACTTGGGTTCTAAAATGCTGATAGGAATGATACATTCTTCCAATGAGATTCCACCATGCTGGTAGGTTTCTTTATAGTAATTTACAAAATGATTGTAGTTCTTAGGGTAAGCCAGGAATATATTGTTTTTAGCAAAAATATATTTTGAACTTAGATTTCCTTTTGGAAGGAAAAGTTTTTCAGGGTTGGTAATAGCCCATACATCACTGTCATCATACGTTAAGCTTTTACCTGTTTTATATCGGATATTAGTAGAGGTTTCTCTGTCACCTACTACTTTGCTTGGTTTCTTAACATAGACGGTTCCATGGTCTGTTGTGATCACTAATTTATATCCGTTTTCAGCTGCCGTTTTGATAATCTTCAGTAACGAAGAGTTTTCAAACCAGTTAAGCGTAAGAGAACGGAAAGTCTTATCATCGCGAATAAGCTGGTCTACAATATGGTTGTCCGTCTTGGCATGAGAAAGAATATCAATGAAGTTATAGACAATTACCAAAAGATCATTGTTTTTATGCTGATTGAAATCATCATAGATCTTTCTTTCAAAATCTGCATTCAATACTTTTAAATACTTCATAGACTTGGACCCAAGACCAATTCTTTTCATCTGATCTTCCAGGAAGTCACGCTCGAATTCATTCTTGTTTCCTTCTTCATTATCATTAAACCACTTGTCGGGAAAACGTTTTTCAATTTCTGATGGCATTAAACCCGCGAAGAATGAGTTTCTTGCATATTGTGTAGCAGTTGGAAGGATACTGTAATAATAATCTTCCGAAATTTTATTATAATATTTGGTAAATAATGGTTCAATTACTTTCCACTGGTCATAACGAAGGTTATCCACCATTAATAAAAGTACTTTCTCTTTTTCTACCTCTGGTTTTACTTTTTCCTTAAAAAGGGTATGGCTCATCAAAGGTTTATCGGAATCCGTAAGCCAGTCTGCGTAATTTTTTTCAATAAACTTGGCAAACTGAATATTAGCTTCTTCTTTCTGTGATTGTAAAAGATCAGCAAATTCATTATCTGCTACTTTATCGAACTTAATTTCCCAGCTTAGGATCTTTTTATAATATTCCGCCCAATCCTGATACGTTCTAAGGTAAGAAAGTTCCATAGAAAGGTTTCTGAATTCCTGTTGGTATTGTAAAATGGTTTTTTGTTCTACAAGATTATCCTGCTGAAGATTCTTTTTTAAAGAAAGTAAAATCTGATTAGGGTTTACAGGCTTTAGGATATAATCTGCAATTTGGGAACCGATTGCCTCTTCCATAATGTGTTCTTCCTCACTTTTGGTCACCATGACAATCTTTAAAGAATTGTCTTTTTCCTTAATCATAGGAATGGCTTCCAGCCCGGAAATCCCTGGCATATTCTCATCAATGAGTGTTAGGGCAAATTTCTCTGAATCCATAAGCTCCAAAGCCTCATTCACATTGTTAACAGGGGTTACCTGATAACCTTTCTTTTCTAAAAATACGATATGAGGTTTAAGTAAATCTATTTCATCATCTATCCATAATATCTTTTCTGACATAATTTATTTTTTACATGGTTATTCTATCAAAATGTTGACCAAATCCTTTTAAAATCTCACAAAATAGGAAGTTTAAAAGTTAAATATTAGTTAAATGAAAATGGTCTGTAACACTTCCTGCTTCTGTACAATTTAATTCTTATTTTTTATATACAGCAAAGCTCTTTCCAAAATCTCATCTTTCCCACTTTTTATTCCTTCTACAGTTGGTTTTATAAGGATATCCGGAATAATTCCGATCCTTTGCGTTTCTCTGCCATCAGGATAATAAGCGCCAAGACCTGTAAAATAGGTGTCTAAATCTGCGATTTTAAACTTGATAATATCTCCATTTGCACCTGAAGTATTACTTCCAATCACTTTGGCTTTTGGATGCTGTTTAAACATCATGGTTGTGGTCTCTGCCTGGCTTTGCGTGTTTTCATCTACCAAAACTATGACGTTTCCTTTATAATAATCGGGATTCTTTCTACCAATATTGTTCTTCCTGCTGTAAAATTTTCCAGGGTAGGTGGTTTCCGGGAAGTTAAACTGATAATAAGTGGTTGATTGAGGAAGTAACAATTCACTTAAAGGGATGATAGTAAGTTTTGGGTAATTTCTGAGGTCGAAAATAATGGACTCTGTATATTTCAAATTTTTGTACATTTCATTTACTTCATCTTTAGCAAGAATTCCCATATTGACGTAGCCGATTTTCTTTTCTTCATCCAGAAACTTCCATTTTTGTGGAGTTGGAACTTTTTAACGATAATATCTTTAATAAAATAAGTTTTTGCTACAACTTCTATATTTTGTCCGTTCCTTTCCAATTTAACAGAAAGAGAATCCTGATTGCTGAAAAGGAGTTTGCTTTTTAGCTTATTTACTTTCCCCCATGAGTTGGAGGCAGGAATATATTTTCCAAGGCTGTTGACCATTTGTGGAATTGTTTTTCCATTTACATCATAAATAACATCCCCGATATTAAAAGGTGTTTTCTCGTGCAGTCTGTTATCATTAATCTTTGTGACAATCAATCTTCCTTCTGCATAAGAATATTCTAATGGCAGCTTTCTGTTTCCATATTGATGAAGGCTGATCAGTGGTGAAAAAAGAAAAGCATGGGAATCATCAATCTTGGTTACCAATTCTGCTAAGGCCAACTGATAATCCTCGTCATTATTGATTGTAAGAAATTTTGGGATCATTTCTGCCAAAACCTCATTCCATTTTTGATCTGTTTGATATTTGTAAGGAAAAAAATATTCCACATAATTCCAATATCTGAAGAGCTCCAATAAACTGATTTGTTTGGAAGTAAATTGTGATCCGTAAGAATGCTCATTTTTGAAAAATATTTTTCGTCCTCCTTTTCCAATAAAATGATTGTTGTCAGTGTTGCGGTTCTTTTCAATATATCGAAGCTTTTGAGAAGTTATATCAGTAAATATATTGGAATTATCTATCCAGCTTAAGTCAAAGTTTTTCAGGAAATAAGTTTTATCGGCTTCCGGAATGCATTCTGCGCATTCATTAATTTTTCCAAGATCTGTAATCCAATTGGAGTACAAATTGTTCAATGCTGCTTTGTCATTGATTCTTTCAAGTTCATTGATCTTTTTGAAAAGCTGCTGGTCCCAGTTCAGATTACCTTTTGCTACATGAGGGTGATAATACTTTAAAAACCCCCAAACTCTGCAAAGAGATTCCAGTTTTTGATTTTCAGATAAAATCTGTGCAGGAAAATGTAGACTTAAAAAGAAGAATAAAATGAAAAGAGAATGTTTTCTCATCAAAAAGAATTGGTTTTTCTCAAAGGTAAGTGATTAATGCAAGAATGACAAAGGTTTTTTGATGAATAATTAGAGAGGGAAGCAGGGAGTTGGAGGAAGGAGGTTATTGGGAGTTTATTAATGAAATAGTAGTTCATACATATTAAATTATTCTCAAAAAATATTTTCAAAATCAATAACTTTAATTGCTTATTGCAGATGATAACTTCCAGCCTCCCTCTTCCAGCTTCCTTCCTTTTAATACTAATTTAATCATCCTTCAAATTAAAAATCCCTAACTTTGTTTACTTATATTGACGTTCCAATGCAGAATAAGCTAAAAATTATCAATGATCCTGTTCATGGATTTATCAAAATTCCTCACGAAATTTTATTTGATATTATTGAACATCCTTATTTCCAGAGATTGAGAAGGATTGGCCAGACCGGTCTTTTGAATCTGATTTTTCCGGGAGCTACCCATACAAGGTTCCATCATGCGCTGGGAGCCATGCATTTGATGTTTACAGCTTTAGAAACATTGAAACAGAAAGGCGTTAAAATTTCTGAAGAAGAAGAAAAAGGAGCAATGTTGCCTATTTTAATGCATGATATAGGGCACGGGCCATTTTCCCATGCTTTGGAAAATATGTTAATGGATGACTGGCACCACGAAAAGCTTTCTTTATTGCTGATGAATAAGTTGAATGAAGAATTTAATGGTGAGCTATCCATGGCTATTGAAATGTTCCAGGGTAAATACCACAGAAAGTTTTTTAATCAGCTGATCTCATCTCAATTGGATGTAGACAGATTGGATTATCTAAAAAGAGATAGTTTTTTTACGGGAGTATCAGAAGGAAATATTAATACCCAGAGAATTATTTCCATGATGAATGTATGTGAAGAAGGAGAGCTGGTTATTGATGCAAAGGGAATTTATTCTATAGAAAACTTCTTAACAGCAAGGATGTTTATGTATTGGCAGGTCTATTATCATAAAACATCTGCATTAGCAGAATTTTTATTGGTGAAAATTCTTGAAAGGGCAAAATATCTGATTTCTCAAGGAATTGAACTTCCGGCAACAGAGAATCTTAAATATTTTTTATATCGTGGAAAGAGTGCAGCAACAGATGAAGATATAGAAAGATTTACCAGTTTAGATGATAATGATGTGATTCAGGCTATGAAAGAATGGCAGAATTCTGATGACTTTGTTTTGTCTTATTGGTGTAAGAGTGTTATTCAGAGAAATCTTCCAAAGACCATTATTTCATCCCATCCTTTTGATGAGAGAATTATTGAAGAAAAAATAAAAATCACCAATGAATTTTTTGAAATTGCTAATGGGAAAGAATTGGTTCATGAGATAAAAAGAAAACTTTTGCCTTACGATACCGAAAAGCAACCGATTTATTTATTGCAGAAAAATGGTAAAAAAATGAAGCTTCACGAATCAGAAGATCAACTTTTATCAGGGTTGATGGTCAATAAAACGACCCGTTATATTCTTATGTTTCCAAGAGATATCTCCCGTTGAGATTCTTAAATAATATTAAAATTGAATATCTGAAATCAAAAAATGTTTGCAAATTATAGAATTTCTTATCTTTGCAGAATATGGAATTCACAGCTTCGCAAATTGCAAGTTTTATTGACGGAAAAATAATAGGTGATGAGAATGCACTTATTACAGGGGTTTCTCCAATTGAAAATGGAGAATCAGGACATCTTTCTTTTATAGCACAAGATCGATTTTCTCATTTTTTAGATACCTCAAAATGCTCCGTAATCATCGTTTCGGAAAAACTTCTTAACGAAAATAGTTATAACCCAACCTTAATTGTAGTAAAAGATGCCTATCTATCTTTTCAGATTCTGATGAATTTATATCAGGAGATGAGAGGAAGGAAAGAAGGTATTGAAGACGGTTCGTCTATCCATGATTCGGCTGTGATAGGGGATCAAGTGTATATAGGAGCGTTTACATATGTTTCTGAGAAAGCTAAGATCGGAGACAAGTCACAAATTTATCCACATGTATATATTGGTAAAGGAGTAAAAATTGGTAAAAACTGTAAAATAGACAGTGGCGCCAGAATTTATGATTACTGTATTATTGGGGACAATTGTGTTATTCATTCCAACACAGTAGTAGGAGGAGATGGTTTTGGGTTTCAGCCCACTGCTGAAGGATTCAAAAAAATTCCACAGCTAGGAAACGTAATCATAGAAGATGATGTAGAAATTGGTTCAAACTGTAGTATAGACAGAGCAACAATAGGTTCTACCATCATTGGAAAAGGTACAAAAATTGATAATCTGATCCAGATTGCCCATAATGTGAAAATAGGACAGAATAATGTAATTGCGGCACAAGCCGGAATTGCAGGTTCTACTACCATCGGAGACTGGAATCAAATTGGAGGTCAGGTAGGAGTTGTCGGACATATCAAAATCGGAAACCAGGTGAAAATTCAGGCCCAAAGTGGTGTAAATTCAAGTGTTAACGATAGAGAAACTTTATATGGTTCACCGGCAATCAGCTACAATGACTATTTAAGAAGCTATGTTCATTTCAGAAATTTCCCTGAAATAGTTAACAGAATAAATAATCTTGAGAATAACTCAAAAGATAATACTAATGAGTGATATGCAAAAAACGCTTCAGGAAGAAGTAACCCTTTCTGGAATAGGCCTTCATACTGGTAAAGAAGTAAAACTTACCATCAAACCCGCAAAAGAAAATACGGGATTTGTATTTGTAAGAACCGATTTGGAGGGACACCCTCAGGTTGAAGCTGATGTTAATTATGTAGTAGCAACAGAGAGAGGTACAACATTAGAAAAGCTTGGCGTAAAAATTACTACCTGTGAGCACCTTTTGGCAGCTTTAGTAGGTTGTGATATAGACAATGCAATATTGGAAATGGACGCTTCTGAGCCTCCTATTTTAGATGGATCTTCAAAGTATTTTGTAGAAGCTATCGAAAGTGTAGGAGTTGTAGATCAGAATGTTGCCAGAGAATATCTTGTAGTAAAAGAAGTTCTTACTTACAGTGATCCGGCTACAGGTTCAGAGATCACCATCATTCCTTCAGATACCTACGAAGTAACTACTATGGTAGATTTTGGAACTAAAGTTTTAGGAACCCAGAATGCTACCCTTAAAAATATCTCCGAATTTAAAGACGAAATCTCTTCAGCAAGAACATTCAGCTTCTTACATGAATTGGAAATGCTTTTAGACCACGGATTGATCAAAGGTGGAGATATCTCCAACGCGATCGTTTATGTAGATAAGGATTTGACTCCGGAAACTACAGAAAAACTGAAAAAAGCCTTTGGTAAGGATAATGTATCCATCAGACCAAACGGTATTCTTGATAATCTTAACCTAAATTATCCTAACGAAGCGGCAAGACACAAATTACTGGATGTAATTGGTGATTTGGCTTTAGCAGGAGTGAAAATTAAAGGAAAGGTTATTGCTAACAAACCAGGACATTTCGTAAACACTCAGTTTGCGAAGAAACTAAATCGTCAGTGGAAATTGCAGAAAAAGAAAAAACGTTCCGGATTTTGATTTAACAAAAGAACCGGTATTTGATATCAACGGAATTATGAAGCTTATGCCTCACAGACCTCCGTTTTTATTAATTGATAAAGTTCTGGAACTTTCAGACTCTCATGTAGTAGGGTTAAAGAATGTAACAATGAATGAACCTTTCTTCGTTGGTCATTTCCCTAAAGAACCTGTAATGCCAGGAGTACTTCAGGTTGAAGCTTTGGCTCAAACAGGAGGTATCCTTGTTTTAGCAAGTGTTCCGGATCCTGAAAACTATTCTACCTATTTTATCAAGATTGATAAAGTGAAATTCAAGAGAAAAGTAATTCCGGGAGATACACTTATCTTCAAAATTGAATTGATTGAGCCTATCAGAAGAGGTATTGTGCACATGCAGGGGTACGGATATGTAGGAGATACTGTGGCAGTAGAAGCAGAGCTTATGGCTCAAGTTGCAAAAAATAAAGTTGATTAAATGATTCATCAGTTAGCAGCCGTAGATAAACGTGCGAAAATCAGCAAAAATGTAATCGTAGAACCATTTACTACAATTGCAGGGGATGTAGAAATTGGAGAAGGAACATGGATTGGTCCCAATGTTACCATCATGGATGGAGCAAGAATAGGAAAGGATTGTAAAATTTTTCCGGGAACTGTAATTTCTGCTATTCCTCAGGACTTAAAGTTCGATGGTGAAGATACGCGAACCATTATTGGAGATAATACTACTTTAAGAGAGTGTGTAACAATAAATAGAGGAACAAAAGCTTTAGGGTATACCAAAGTAGGAAGCAACTGCCTAATTATGGCAACTTCCCACGTTGCGCATGATTGTATTATCGGAGATAATGTGATTATAGCCAATGGCTGCGGTATTGCAGGACATGTTGAAATTGGAGACTTTACCGTAATGGGAGGTTTATCTGCTGTTCAGCAGTTTGGTAAAATCGGAAAGCATACGATGATTTCAGGAGGATCTTTGATCAGAAAAGATGTTCCCCCGTATGTGAAAGTAGCAAGAGATCCTATTTCCTATGCTGGGATTAACTCAGTAGGTCTTAGAAGAAGAGGCTTTTCCAATGAGAAGATCTTTGAAATTCAAAAGATTTACAGAGCTATTTTCCAAATGAAGATGAACGTTTCTCAAGCGTTAGCATATATTGAAAAAGAAATGCTTCCTACAGCTGAAAGAGATGAAATTCTTCAGTTTATCCAAAACTCTCCAAGAGGGATTGTAAAAGGATACGGAACAGGAAAAGACAGCAACTAAAAAGTGCTACAAACTAAGTAAAAAAGATAATATATATTTAATGGCAACAAGTAACGATATCAGAAAAGGTCTTTGCATCGAATTCAGCAATGATATTTTTAAAGTAATTGAGTTCCTTCACGTAAAACCAGGAAAAGGACCTGCATTCGTAAGAACAAAACTAAAATCTGTGACAAACGGAAAAGTATTAGATAATACATTCTCTGCTGGTCACAAAATTGAAGAAGTGAAAGTAATCACAAGAAAGTTCCAGTATCTTTATGATGATGAGAACGGATTCCACTTCATGAATAACGATGACTTTTCTCAGTTATATTTAAATAAAGAAATGATTGAAAACTCAAACTTGATGAAAGCAGGTGAAGAAGTAACCATCATTTTGAAAGAAGCTGACGAAACTCCGCTTTCTGCTGAACTTCCACAATCAGTATATCTGGATGTCATTGAAGCTGATCCGGGTGTAAAAGGAAACACTGCTACCAACGCTCTTAAAAACGCAATCGTTGAAACAGGAGCAAGAGTAATGGTTCCTTTGTTCATTGAACCGGGAGACAAAATTAAAGTGAGCACTGAAGACGGTAGCTACTTAGAAAGAGTAAAAGAATAAATAAAATTTACATAAATTCGGGTTGCATTAGCAGTCCGAATTTTGTTTTATAAGAAAATCTATTGTTATGAGATTCCATTCTCCGCAAAAGCTTAAAACGATCGCAGATTTAATAGGCTCAAAATTTATTGGTCCGGAAGACTTTGAAGTATTGGGAACCAATGAAATTCACATGGTAAAACCTGGTGATATTGTTTTTGTAAATCATCCCAAATATTACGATAAGGCACTAAACTCTGCGGCAACTGTTATTTTGATTGATAAAGAAGTAGATTGCCCTGAAGGTAAAGCGCTTTTAGTTTCTGATGATCCTTTCAGAGATTTTAATAAGATCAATACCCATTTTACAAGAATTTATAACTTCACAGAAGTGCTTCACGATGTGGAAATAGGAGAAGGAACAAAAATTCATTCTTCCGCTGTAATCGGAAACAATGTGACCATTGGAAAAAATACTTTAATTTTCCCAAATGTAGTGATTGGTGACAGAACCGTTATTGGTGATAATGTAATCATTCAGTCCAATACCGTATTGGGAGGAGATGCTTTCTATTACAGAAAACTGAATGGAAACTTTGACCGTTTAATTTCTGTAGGAAATGTAGTGATCGAAAATAACGTGGAAATTGGAAATGGTTGTACTATTGACAGAGGAGTTACAGACTCTACCATAGTTGGAGAAGGTTCTGTTTTAGATAACCAGATTCAGATTGGACATGATACTGTAATTGGAAAAAAATGTCTGATTGCTTCTCAGGTTGGAATTGCTGGGTGTTGTGTGATAGGGGATGAAGTAACGCTATGGGGGCAAGTTGGGATCGCTTCCGGGAATAAAATCGAGAGTGGATCTGTACTTTTAGGAAAAACCGGAGTGAACAGAGACCTTGAAAAAGGAACCTATATCGGAATGTTTGCAGAAGATTTCAAAACTTATCTGAAAAAAGAAGTAAAGCTGAGAAATCTCAAATAAACAATTCCAAAGGTTTTGTCTAAAATCAAAGAAATTTGAGTAAATTTGTGAGCATTAATAAAATAATAAATAAATTAAAACAACAATAAAATGTCAATTTTAGTAAACAAAGATTCTAAAGTAATTGTACAAGGATTTACAGGGAACGAAGGAACTTTCCACGCTGGTCAGATGATTGAATACGGAACAAACGTAGTAGGTGGTGTTACTCCAGGAAAAGGAGGAAGCGAGCACTTAGGAAAGCCGGTATTCAACACAGTAGCTGATGCTGTTGAAAAAGCAGGAGCAAATGTAAGTATCATTTTCGTACCACCGGCATTTGCAGCAGACGCTATCATGGAAGCTGCTGAAGCAGGGATCAAAGTAATTGTATGTATTACTGAAGGTATTCCTGTAGCTGATATGGTAAAAGTAAAATCTTACATCGCTGACAGAGACTGCAGATTAATCGGACCAAACTGCCCTGGAATCATTACTTCTGAAGAAGCTAAAATTGGTATTATGCCAGGTTTCGTTTTCAAAAAAGGTAAAGTAGGTATCGTTTCTAAATCAGGTACCCTTACTTACGAAGCTGCTGATCAGGTAGTAAGAGCAGGTTACGGTATTTCTACAGCGATCGGTATCGGTGGTGACCCAATTATCGGAACTACTACAAGAGAAGCTCTAGAATTATTCATCAACGATCCTGAAACTGAAGCTGTTGTAATGATTGGAGAAATTGGTGGTGGACTAGAAGCAGAAGCTGCTAGATGGTACAAAGCTAGTGGATCTACTAAGCCAGTTGTAGGATTTATTGCTGGACAAACAGCTCCAAAAGGAAGAACAATGGGACACGCTGGTGCTATTGTAGGTGGTGCAGAAGATACAGCTCAGGCAAAAATGGAAATCATGAGAGAGAACGGTATCAACGTTGTTGATTCTCCTGCTGATATCGGTGCTACTGTAGCTAAGATCCTAGGATAATATAAAACCAAATAAAATATGAAAAAACTTTTATTAACCTCAGCTTTAGTCCTTTCTACATTATCCTTTGCACAAGTGCAGTGGAATAATACAAGATTCGGAGTTACAGCTGGACTCAACTATTCCAGAGTATCAAACGCCCATAATCCTTCTGGCCCAAGATACACTTTTCAAGGTGGAGTCTTGGCCTTAATTCCCGTAGGAAAGACCAACCAGTTTTATATCCAGCCTGAAGTTTCATACTATGGTGCCGGAGAAACAGGTAAAGATAGTGATGCAAAGAATCTTGATGGGTATAATGCAGTATATGCGAATAACTATCTGAGTGTACCACTTTACTTTAAAGGGTATTTTTCGGAAGCAGAATCTGAATTCTTTGGACTATTGGGACCTAGATTTAACTTTTTGTTGAGCCAAAATGTTAAAGATGTTCCTGCGAACAGACCTTATTATGATCCAGATGTTACTGATCCTTCGCAGCCTTCAGGGGTGCATGGAAAAGCAAACAGCTTTAACTGGGGAATAGGACTGGGAATAGGATATAGTTATAAAAGACAACTTGAAGTAGCTTTAAAATATGACTTAGGTTTAGGAGATACTTATCCTGGCCTTAAAAAAGAAACTAAAGGTACTGATAAGAAAAAGTCTGAACAGGTGTTAGCTCTTACCTTAAGCTATATATTCAAATAAAACATTTTATTCAGAATATAAATAAGAAATCCCGGAAATTAATTTCCGGGATTTTTTTGAATTAAGGTAAATGTGTATAGTAAAAATAGGATAAGTAAGCAATCCAATGAAAAAGTTTCTAAATCATTTGAGTTATATTTTTATTTAAATGAAGTAAAATTATTCAACTAGTCTTCGTCTGCTTAGAAAGAATCAATGGAACTGATTCCATCTTTGGTTCCTTAAAAATATAAAGTTTTTATTATGAAACTTTACGTTAAATCTTTTTAATTTCTCGTAGTAAAGAAAGCAGATTAAATAAAATGATGGGCTCCTATTGATCAAATATTTTTCATCCCTAAAAATAAAAAGAGCAAATTCGCATACCTTGCAAATCTGCCCTTTTGAGTTTTTTATTTTTATCAGTTTATCCTTTAATCCATTTCCAAAGCTCCTTTAAAGTAGCCTTATTTCCATACATCAAAATTCCTACGCGATAGATTTTTCCGGCTAGGAATATCATAAAGACAGTTGTTACCAGCAATAGTATAATAGATAAGGCAATCTGCCATGCCGGAACTCCAAATGGAATTCTGGCAATCATGGCCACCGGTGAAGTGAATGGAATAATAGACAGCCAGAAGCCCATAGGACCGTCAGGGTTGTTCATTAATGAGAAACTTCCATACATTCCCAGAGTTAATGGTAAAATCGCAAATAAAGTGAATTGCTGAGTTTCCGTTTCATTATCCACAGCAGAACCAATAGCTGCGTAAATGGAACTGTAGAAAATATATCCTAAAAGGAAGAAAACGATGAATACAAAAATAATCAATGGGAAATTCAACTCCAGTAAACTATGAGAAATCTGAGTAGCAAGTTGCGTCATATCCAGTTTACTTGCAATTTGTTCATTGGCACCAGGAACGCTCTGTTGAAGAGGAGAGAATCCTGTATTTAAAACCAAAGCTCCAATTACAGACATGGTGATCCAGATCAAAAACTGGGTAAGGGCAACCAAAGTTACTCCAAGTATTTTACCCATCATCAGTTCAAAAGGCTTCACTGAAGAAATAATGATTTCTACAACACGGTTATTCTTTTCCTCCAGAACACTTCGCATTACCCTTACTCCATAGATAATAATAAACATGAAAGTAACATACATCAGCACCATGCTAAGTCCGGATTTAACACCAAAAGTAAGATCAGAATCTTCCTTATTGTTATCGGCAACATTAATGGTTTTCAGGCTGAAACTCTTATCCAGATCATTCAACTGAGTTTCCTGAATTCCTAATTGCTTGATTTTTTCCTTTTTAACAACATTGGAAATATCGGAAACAATTTTCTGTTTGGTGTCAAAGCCCATTTTACTGTTGATAACCAATCTTGCTCCTGTTTCAAGCTCTTCATAATTCTGCCTTTTTAATTCAGGTAAAATTAAGATCCCATCCAGAGATTCATTTCCTTTTAAGTTGTTGATCTTCGATTTTTCGTCTGCTGCGGAAACAAATACATAGTTTAGCTTATCATTAGACTTCAATTGATTGATGAATAAGCCGCTTCTGTCAACCACTTCAATAACGCTGTGTGATTCGTTGGCTTTAAACATCAATCCGATCACTGCACCAAAAGCAATAATCATAACGGGCGCCAACAAAGTCAATATGATAAAGGATTTTTTCTTAACCTGCGTAAGAAACTCCCTCTTTGTAATTAAAAAAATATTTTTCATAAAATTAAGAATGGTTGCTTACGGCATTAATAAATACTTCATTCATGCTAGGAATTCTTTCGTCAAATGATCTTACTTTTCCTATATGTACAAGATCCAGAAGAATATTGTTCTGATCCGTTTCATTTTTGAGGTCAAAAGAAACCAGGCTGTTCTCGTTGGAAAAGTTGAAGATCTCGTATTTATTTCTGAAGCTTTCCAATTGTTCATTGTTCACTTCAGAAAGGGTAATTCCAAAAATATTTTTCTTGAATTTTTCTCTTACGTCAAAAACTCTTCCGTCAATAATTTTTTTAGAGTTGTTAATCAACGCCACATAATCACACATTTCTTCTACACTTTCCATTCTGTGAGTAGAAAGAATGATGGTGGTTCCGTTATTCTTAAGATCAATGATTTGATCTTTGATTAAGTTGGCATTTACAGGATCGAAACCTGAGAAAGGTTCATCAAGGATTAAAAGATGGGGTCTGTGAAGTACCGTAACTACAAACTGAATCTTTTGTGCCATCCCTTTAGAGAGTTCAGAAAGTTTTTTCTTCCACCATTGGTCGATATTCAGTTTGTCAAACCATTTTTTTGCTTCATTCAGGGCATCATTTTTACTCATCCCTTTCAATTCTCCAAAATACAAGATCTGATCGCCTACACTCATATTTTTGTATAGTCCTCTCTCTTCCGGCATATAACCGATATCCTTGATGTGGCTAGGGTTCAGTTTTTGTCCATTGATTAAGATCTCTCCGGAGTCTGCTTGGGTAATTTGGTTAATAATACGGATGAATGATGTTTTTCCGGCCCCGTTAGGTCCTAAAAGTCCGTAGATACTGCCTTTAGGAACATGGATGCTGAAATCATCCAATGCTACCTTTTTCCAGTATTATAGGTCTTTTTAATATGTTCAGCTTTTAGCATTAAGTTATTTTTACAATTAGTATAAAAAAGTCCTTAAAGTTACGGAAATATTAAACGAGATTGGTATAAAGAAAAAATCCTGATGATTATCAGGATCTTAATTTATTGTTTCACGATTTGAGTAACTTTCTGCGTATTGTCGCTCAAAATATAACGAATCAGATATTTTCCGGGTTTTAATTTTTCAATATTAATCTCTCCGGAGTTCATATTGACTGTATAATTGGCAACCTGCATACCCAAAATAGAATAAAAGGTCACACTTTTGATTCTTAAAGAAGAATCTTTTGCCTTAATAATAAGGAAATCCTTTGCAGGATTTGGATAGGCAAGCAAAACACCATCATCTGCTTTCTGAGAGATGGAACCCGGCTCTCTAAGCTGAGCTTGTAAATTGTTGGAAAACCCAACAAAAGCGCCTACAAATAAAAATAAAAGTAAAAATTTTTTCATCAAATTTATAATTTCTCGAATATATATAACAAATATAACAAATTCTATAATTTCATACAATAGTTTTTTGTATAACTTATAGTAAATTTGTAGAAACTTATTCAAAAAGTATTCCAAAATGATACATTCAAGAAATAGAAGACTTAGAGTTAATGAATCTATCAGAAGTTTGGTAAGAGAAAATGTGCTTACAACTGATGATTTTGTAATGCCGATCTTCGTAATGGAGGGCGAAAACATGCAGGAACCGATCCCGTCGATGCCGGGAATTTTCAGGCGAAGCATCGATTTAACAGTAAAAGAATGTAAGGAATTATTTTCTTTAGGCGTAAAAGCTGTCAATTTGTACATGAAGGTGTCAGAACATCTGAAAGACAATACCGGAAAGGAAGCATGGAACCAAAACGGATTGATGCAGAATACCATCAAAGCTATTAAAGACGCTGTTCCAGGAATGGTAGTAATGCCTGATGTAGCTTTAGATCCTTATTCAATCTATGGACACGACGGTATTATTGAAAATGGAAAAATTCTAAATGATGCAACGAACGAGGCATTGGCAAGAATGTCAGTATCTCATGCTGAAGCGGGTGCAGATCTTGTAGCACCAAGTGATATGATGGATGGAAGAGTACAGGTGATCCGTGAAGCATTGGAACAAAGCGGATTCACGGATGTGGGTATCGTAAGCTATGCTGCAAAATATGCAAGTTCTTTCTACGGGCCTTTCAGAAGTGCTTTAGATAGTGCTCCTAAAGAAAATGTTGAAATTCCGAAAGATAAAAAGACTTATCAGATGGACTTTCACAACTCTCGTGAAGCTTTGAATGAAGTATTTAAAGATATTGATGAAGGAGCAGATATTATCATGATTAAACCAGGACTTCCTTACTTAGATATTGTTTCTAAAGTACGTGAAGCGATTGATCTTCCAATTGCCGTTTATAACGTAAGTGGAGAATATGCAATGGTAAAAGCAGCTGTTCAGAACGGTTGGTTGGATAATGATAAAACCATTATTGAAAATCTTACATGTTTCAAAAGAGCAGGTGCAGATATGATCTTTACTTATTTTGCTAAAGAAGCAGCGATGATTTTGAATAAGTAATTTTAAAATAGAAGAGTAATGAGGCTATCAATTTATGACAGCCTCATCTTACTATACTTTAGGAACACATCCGCAACATCCCTCGTATTGGTCAGTTGATGGATCACATACGTATATTGAATTACACATGTAAACATATCCTACTCGGCATTGTAGAATTCCTCCTCCTAAAACAGACTTAAGTCCATTTCTTGAAATTTTCTTGAAATTTTTCATTTTAAATAATTTGTTTTATTGAGCTTTAAATGTAATAAAAAATTAAATAGATGTAGGATTATTTTTTTTAAATTGGGATAAGGGTAATATTGTTCTTCATGGATATTGTTTCTAAAGTACGTGAAGCGATTGATCTTCCAATTACCGTTTATAACGTAAGTGGAGAATACGCAATGGTAAAAGCAGCTGTTCAGAACGGTTGGCTGGATAATGATAAAACCATTATTGAAAATCTTACATGTTTCAAAAGAGCAGGTGCAGATAAGATCTTTACTTATTTTGCTAAAGAAGCAGCAATGATTTTAAATAAATAGAAATAATTCAATATGAATAATAAAAGCAAAAAATGCTGTCTCACTGAGGCAGCATTTTTTGCTTTTATTAAGATAAATTGTTTTGCCTCCCTGATTATAATTTTTTCATTTATCTTCCAGCACAGAGAGGGTCTTCAGGACGTATAGGGTTATCGGGATGATCTAAAAGACAAATTTTTGTTGGACATAGATACCATCCCCGAAAACAGTTCCCGTTTTTATCAGGATAGGTATAATAATATCCGCCTTCGATTTGTTTTAAATCTTTTTTTGTTAATTTTTTCATGGTGAATATTTTATTAATTAGTTATACTAAAATAATGAAAATATTTCACATTATTTTGATATTTAATTATAGCCAAGGTTTTTTCCCATAAACATAGGTGTCATCAAACTGTTTGTCATCCATACAAAGATAGATGATGCCTTCAATAAAAGGAATAATGGAGGCAATACCACAGGTAACAATGTTCAGAACCAATTGGATAATTCCTTCTTTGGTATACCCAAGATAAAATTTATTTAAGCCCAGCCAGCCTACAAGAATACCTAATAGGGCCGCAGGAAGTTTTTTCTCTGAACGGTAAGGGATATTCGCCTGTTGTTGGTTTCCTGTATTTTCTGTTTTTGTGTAACCGTAGTTTTCCATTTCTTAGTATTTGTAATTGATTGAATTTTTTTATAATAAGTAGATTTAAATTATTAAAAGTTACAAACACTGAATGTTAAAAGGTTTCAAATTTTAGAACAACAAGTTTACATTAAGATATAAGTGAAGTTTATATTTTTGATATATTTGCCTTATGATTTTACGAGGAGAAAACTTAATCAAAGAATACGGTCCTAAAAAAGTTGTAAAAGGCGTTTCTGTACAGGTTCAGCAGGGAGAAATTGTAGGTTTGCTTGGTCCAAACGGAGCAGGAAAAACCACATCGTTTTATATGATCGTAGGGTTGGTTAAGCCTACTTCAGGAAAAATTTTCTTGGATAAACAGGAGATTACTACGGATGCGATGTACCGAAGAGCTCAAAAGGGAATCGGATATCTGGCACAGGAAGCTTCCGTTTTCAGGAAATTGTCTGTAGAGGAAAATATTATGGGAGTATTGCAGCTGACAAAACTGTCCAAACGTGAACAGCAAATCAAATGTGATGAACTGATCGAAGAGTTTTCTTTGCAGCATGTTCGTAAAAACAGAGGGGATCTTCTTTCCGGAGGAGAGAGACGTAGAACGGAAATTGCCCGTTGTTTGGCAACAAGCCCGAACTTTATTCTTTTGGATGAACCTTTCGCTGGGGTAGACCCGATTGCGGTAGAAGATATTCAAAAGATTGTAAGAAGCCTTGTAGATAAAAATATCGGAATCCTGATTACCGACCACAACGTACAGCAGACCCTTGCAATTACCAATAAGACCTATATTATGTTTGAAGGAAAGATTCTTAAAGAAGGACTTCCGGAAGATCTTGCGAATGATCCACAGGTAAGAGAAGCTTATCTTGGTGAAAACTTCGTATACCAAAGCATTTTAGACAAACCGAAGAAGAAAAAGTACGCTTATAACATCTGGGCAGGTAATTTTGATTCAAAATCTCAATTGCAGGGATTTGTTGATGAAAACTTTAAGGAATATGATAATCTGAGACTGATGTATGGTTTTGAAGATGTTAGTTTTGCTTCATTAGGAAACTCAGAGATCGAGCATATCTTTAGTGAGGTAGTGGATAAAAATGCAAACAACTCATTTGTTTTCCAGAAAAAAGAAATTAATTCACAATATTCTCTGGAGCAAGCAGAGGCAGAATCTAAAAAAGTGAGTCAGCCAGAGCTTCATTATCTGACAACGTATATGTATGAAGGATAAAATTTAAGTATTTAATAGTTTAAAACCATAATAAAGACGTACCTTTTCTTTTCGAAACGGTACGTTTTTCAGTTTAAATAATTCCTATGGCAAAACCATTCAACAGAACAGTTACTTTATTCGGGATTTATAAACAGCTTGTTCCCTTTATCAGACCTTACCGATTAATGATTTACGGAACATTGTTTCTTACTTTTCTTGGAGCTCTGGCGGCACAGGTCAATCCGATAGTACTTAAATATACAGTGGATGAGGTTACCCAACTTACCCATCTTCCGCATCCGATGACAGAGGGAATTCATATTCTTATCATCATCTCCATTATTTTATTAGGAAAAGAATTATTGAATATTTTTATCAATTTTGGACAGAAATTCTATGGAGAAAAAATCAGAATCAATGTCAGTTCGGTGTTGGCACAATCAGCCATAGATAAAATTTTGGGCTACCGTGTGGCTTATTTCAATGATGAAAATCACGAATCCGGAAAACTCCAGATCAGGATAGACCGTGGGATTGAGAGTTTAACCAAGTTAGTACAAAATTTTTTCATCGATATTCTTCCGCTTTTTTCCAATGCGATTATTGCACTGATCATCATGTACATGCAGAATGTGTATGTAGGATTGGTTTCTACAATTATTGTCCCAATCTATTTTTACATAAGCTCATTACAGGCTAAAAAACTAAGTGGAGTACGCCGGCAGCTCAGAAATCAGAGAGAAAAGAAAACTTCCGGGCTTTTAAACTTGGTCAATTCTATTATGGTGATCAAAAGTTTTGTCCGCGAAAAATTCGAAGGGAAAAAACAATATGATCTCCAGATGCAGCTGATGGAAAGCCAGATGTTCACAAGAAGAACCAACTTTATATATGATGGATTAAAAACCTTTATTGAACAGTTTGGTGTTGTTTTAATTATTCTTCTAACAGTGTATCTGGTATTGGATCAGCAAATGACTATCGGAGCCATTATGCTTCATATTATGCTTTTCAACAATGTATCAGCGCCTATCCGTCAATTACATAGGATTTATGATGATATGAATGATGCAATGATCTATGCCGAAGGATATTTTGATATTCTTAATGCTGATAGTGAAACAGAACCAAACGGAAGCTTTGTAGAGAAAGAGATTAAAGGAACTTTTGAACTTAGAAATGTAGATTTTACTTATCCTAACGGAACACAAGCTTTGCATGATGTTTCCATGAAAATTGAAAATGGGAAAACAACAGCATTGGTGGGATTAAGCGGAGCCGGAAAATCCACTGTGATTAATCTTCTGTGTAAATTTTATCTGCCCAATTCAGGAGAAATTTTGCTGGATGGGGTGAACTTAAATGAATTTGATAATACATTTCTGAGAAGCGATCTTGGATTGGTTCTTCAGAAAAACCATATTTTTCAGGGAAGTATTGAAGACAACATCCGCTATGGAGATATGAATGCTACTTTTGAGGAGATTCAGGCTGCCGCTAAAAAAGCATATCTGCACGATCAGATCATGGATCTTCCTACGGGATATCAGCATGATGCTACCCAGCTTTCAGGAGGACAACAGCAAAGAATTGCGATTGCAAGATTGTTTTTGAAGAATCCTCCGATTATATTCCTGGATGAGCCTACAGCAAGTCTGGATGCCATTGCTACCGAACAGATCAAGAATTCTTTGGATGCTATCAAAGAGGGAAGAACGGTGATCATTATTTCCCATTCCTTATCGCAGATCCTGGATTCAGATACCATCTATGTGATGAAAAAGGGGAGAGTGGTAGAGAATGGAACTCATGATGAGCTTTATAACAAAGAAGGAACCTACCGTGAGATTTTTGATGCTTCAGCACGAAGTTTAAATCTTGACAAACTGATGAATACTCTTAAAGAAAATTAATAATTTTGTTGACTTACTTCTTCGGCCAACAATTGTCAAAATGAACGATCATTATCTAAAAAAACTCGACCGCGTAACAGCCATTCTTACCCAGCTGCAGTCTAAACCTGTAGTAAGGGCTCAGGATCTTGCTGAAAAATTTGATGTCAGTGTAAGGACTATTTACCGGGATGTAAAAACCCTTGAGAATGCAGGAATTCCAATTGTGGGAGAAGCAGGAAACGGATATTCACTGATGGAAGGTTATAAACTTCCGCCAATCATGTTTACCAAAGAAGAAGTTTTGAGTTTTATCACTGCTGAAAAGCTGATGCAGAAGTTTTCTCATCAGAGTTTGGGAAATCATTATCAGACCGCGATGGAAAAAGTGCGTTCAGTATTGAGGTATTCGGATAAAAACTTGATACAGAATATTGAAAAACAAATTGATGTTTTTAATGTTCATACCCAGCAGAAGGAAGAAGACTCTCTGAAGAATGTCATTCCTATTATTCTGGAAAGTATTGCAGAGAAGACACAGCTGAATATTGAATATCAGACGGTAGATTCAAGAGTGACCAATAGAACGATTGAAGCAGTTGGAATTTTCTTTGAATTTAATTTTTGGTATATCATGGCCTATTGTACACTCAGGAAAGACTTCAGACAGTTTAGAGTAGATAGAATTCTAAAAATTTCTAAAACACAGATTCCTTTTTTACAGGAATACGGTCAGATCAACGATTACAGAAAGTCACACGGCAATAAAGTTCAGGCAAGACTTTTGGTAGACAAAAAGATAATGGCTCACCTTGTTAATTCTAAGAAATATTATGGTCTGATTGAAGAAGTAGAAACTGATCAGGGAATGGAGCTTACTTTTGAAACAGAATGGATTAATGATGGATTTCCCCGCTGGGTTATCACTTTTGCAGACTATGCCACAGTTCTGGAACCAGAGAGTCTTAGGACAAGAATGAATGAACTTCTTGTCAAAATGATAGAAAAACATCAGTAAAAAACCTCAGCAAAAACTGCTGAGGTAGATTGACTTTTATTGGTAATAGATGAAATGGTTTATAAACTGTTGTATTAAAATCTTTCCCAGAAGAAAGGCGGCTCAATACCTAAAGCTCTCAGATAGACATATCCCTGCGCTCGGTGGTGAATTTCATTATCAATAAAATAAAGAATATTTTCGTAGACCGGGAACTCATACTGTCCGAATAAATTAAAAGTCTCCTGGAAACGCTCTTCAGTAATTTGTCTGAAATAATGGTTGATCACCTCAGTTTCTTCATCCCATTTTTTTAGGATGTCTTCTTTGGTTTTTGGATTAAAAGCTTCTTCACTATAAGCTTCCACATTGTTCTCAATAATTCCTTTCAAAGCTGTACCTCCGATAGAAATGAGTTCTACTGCCATTTTAGCGAATGGCCTCATTCCACCAATTGAAAATTCAAATAATTCTTTTTCAGGAAAAGCCTCAATCACTCTTCTTGTAAGGTTTCTGTGACCTTGCCAGTCTTTTAATAATTGCTCAGTAGTCATGAATTGCTGGGTTGCTGTTGCTGTAGTTGTCATAATGTATTGTTTTTGTTTGTTATTGTTGATACAAAGGTAAGACCGGGTGATGACAACAGTTTGTCAGTAGGATTTTTGATGATGAAAAAATATTTTATTTCTTTGCTAAAATATTGAAGGCTACTTTTCCGTTTAAGAGAAGTATATTAATAAAAGAAAATGATTATTTAGAAGTATGAAGAAGTATGTTTTGCCTGTAATGGCCACTTTTTTATTAGTATCATGTAATAAAATTGAAGAAAAAATAGATCAGACGGTTCAGGAAACCACAGAAAAAGTACAGCAGAAAGCTCAGCAGGCAGTAGAAGAGACTGTTAAAAAAACAGTCAATGAATCTATTAATTCATTGACTAATTCTGAGGATGTTAAATTTAATACTGTTTTCCCTAATGCCGGAACTGAGATGATTTCAGAAGAAAAAGGGAAAAAAATAAAACTTCCTACAGGAACTGAAGGCTATATTTTTAAATATAAAGCAGACATTGCCATATTGCTTCCCTTTTTAGAAAAGCAGCCCACTTCTAATGAAGAAAAATCAGATAAAACAGCAAGAAAAATTGATGGACAAAGCATCATTAATAAAATAAGCCTTCTTTCAAAATTTCTTCCTGATAATACTTTTGATACAAGCTTTTTAGAAGATATTAAAACCGATAAAAGCATTCAGTATTATAAGCTGAAAAGATTTCCCAACAGTAGTACTATTATCTACAACCCAAAAAATCAGACCATCATACAATATGTAGAGGTAAATAAATAATTTGGATATGGCCGGTTTCTCCCGGCCATTTTTTGTACCCAGTGATTACGAGATACACTATTTCTCTGAAAGAATAAAATTATGATATTTTGTAATATTAACTAATTATTTTTCATGTAAAATACAGAATGATTGTTATATTTCTTTTTTAGACGATTAATAAGTTACTTTATATTTTGTAAACTAAGTTTTCGTTTTTACATATTAATAATATTTTACTATGTTTTGAATGGTATTTTTATTTTATGTTTGATTTTTGTACTAAGTATTTAATAATTTTATAAAACTATTTAATTATTAACACTTGATATGAGAAAGAAAATCTTTAGTAAAAAAATCTATGTATTAGTATTAAGCGGAGCTGGTACTATGGCATATGCTCAGGAAACTGTAAAAGAAAATAATATTGATGAAGTAGTGGTTACTACGGGGAGAACTAAACCCAGAACCATCATTACTTCGGCAATTCCAATTGATAATATTTCGGCTGTACAGCTAAAATCCACAGGACAGGTTACCTTTGATAAAGCTTTGACCTATTCTGTGCCCTCTTTTAATTCATCACAGCAAACTGTTTCTGATGCTACAGCTCATTTTGATCCGGCAGACTTAAGAGGATTGGGGCCTTCCAGAACATTAGTTTTGGTTAATGGTAAAAGAAAAAATCAAAGTGCTTTAATTTATGTAAATGATACCCCAGGAAAAGGTGAGGTAGGTACGGATCTGAAAAGTATTCCATCTGCTGCCTTACAGAATGTAGAGGTATTGAGAGACGGAGCCTCTGCGCAATATGGTTCTGATGCTATTGCAGGAGTGATCAATATAATTCTTAAGAACAGCGTTGGAAAAAGTACAGTCAATCTTTTTTCAGGTATTACCTCAGAAGGAGATGGCTTTAATATCGGAGCAGATTTTAATACAGGAATAAGAGTGGCAAAAAATGGAAGCTTGAATCTTACAGTAGGATATTCTTCCCAAAATAAAACTAACCGTGCAGGTTCTATTACAAAAGATGAACTTTTTGGTGTGGATAATGCCTGGACGCAATCTCACCCTGGTCTAGGAATGATTATAGGACAGCCGGAGACAAAAGTTGCCAATATGTTTGTCAATTTTGAATTGCCAACAGGTGAAACAGGCAAGTTTTATGCTTTTGGGGGTACAACTTATAGGAATGGAACCAGTTATGGTTTGTATAGAACACCTTATTGGGTAACTTCAGATTTTGGCTTATTAACTCCAAAAGGACAGCCTTACAATGGATTTCAACCAGAATTTAAAACAGATGTTTATGATTATAATTTAACGTCCGGGTGGAAAGGTATGTTTGGAAAATGGAGCTTTGATGGGAGTGCGACCTTTGGCTCTAATGCAGTAGATTATGTTGTAGGAAATACCATTAATACATCTTTGGGTGCAAATTCACCAACCCGTTTTAAAGCAGGTGGTCATCAGTTTAATAATATTATAGGAAACATAGATATCAACCGAAATTTTGGTACGTTTGTTTTAGGAGCCGGTGTTGAAGTACGCAATGAGAATTATCAGGCAACGGCAGGAGAGCAAGCGTCCTATATAGGAACTGGTGCAGAGTCATTTCCGGGATTGCAGCCTCAAAATGAAGTCAATAAAAATCGCCAGAATATTGGAGCTTATATGAATGCTGAATGGGATGTTACGAAAAATTTGCTGGTTGGAGGAACGGTGAGATATGAAAATTTTAGTGATTTTGGAAACAATGTTTCCTGGAAAGGAAATGCAAGGTATAAATTGCTGGATGATAAATTAGTTTTCCGAGGATCTGTTTCTACAGGGTTTCGAGCACCTTCATTACACCAAATTTATTATTCCAATGTTCAAACCAAGATTACAGGAAATACCGTAGCTAATCAGGGGACCTTCAATAACGATTCTCAAATTGTAAGATCTGATCTTGGTGTCCCCAAATTAAATGCTGAAAAAGCCTTTAACATTACTGGAGGATTTGCCGTAAAACCTTTTAAAAATCTTACTATTACAGCAGATTATTATAGAATAAAAATTAAAGATCGGGTCCTTTTCTCAGGAGATATTGGTTATAAGACCGGGTCTCCAGGTAGTCCGGATACAACAAACCCTGTAGAAGTAATATTAGATAATAATAAAATAACCTCTTTGAAATTTTTCACCAATGCGGTAAATACCGTTACTGAAGGGGTAGATTTCGTAGCTAATTATAATTCTGCTATAGGTAAAGGAAGACTGGGGATTATTGCTGCTTTCAATTATAACGAAACTAAAATAGTAGATAATATTGCCGTTCCGCCTATTTTGGCTGAAAACGGTTACTCAGAAAACTTTTTTGATAGAAAAGAACAATCCAGAATTATCTCTGCAAGACCAAAAACAAAAGCTATTCTTAGTCTTTCTTATGATATTTCAAAGTTTAATTTTAACTTAAATAATACTTACTTTGGTTCTGTTACATGGCAGCACGCAACCGATCCTGCCAAAGATCAGACATTTTCTGGTAAAGTAATTACAGACATCGTTTTAACATATAGAATCACGAAAGATCTTAAAGTTTCAGGAGTTGTAAATAATTTATTTAATATTTATCCGGATGTTATAGATAGTAAAGGAGATATCGTAACAGATCTTGGAGGAAGGTTCAAATATCCTTGGGAAGTGAATCAGTTTGGATTTAACGGAACCATTTTTCAGCTAAATGTTAATTATACGTTTTAAGCTGTATTTAAAAGATATAAAACCCACATATGTAAATATTAACTGACATTAACTCCTGATGTCAGTTAATTATTTTTCAGATAGAATAGGATGTTATTGCTATATTTTACTTTTTACATTGTACAAAAAAAAGTATTTTAGTAGTATGAAAATTTATACAAAAACAGGAGATAAAGGCCAGACAGCACTTTATGGTGGAACAAGAGTTTCCAAAGCCAGTGCGAGAGTAGACAGTTATGGAAATATAGACGAACTGAATTCGTTCATTGGAATTGCAAAAAGTCATATTGAAGATCAAGAAGTTTTGAGACAACTGAAAAAATTCAGTTTGATCTATTTACTGTAGGCTCAGAAGCAGCCACTCCAGTTGATAAGCTGATGCTGGCTAACGGAAAATCACGACTTCCAATCATTATTTCAGAAACAGAAATTGAAGAACTGGAGCAATGGATGGATGCTTTTGATGAGAAACTGGAACCACTGCAGTATTTTATCCTTCCCGGAGGCGGAAAACCTGCAACATTTTTGCATGCCGCTAGAACTATTTGTAGAAGAGCAGAACGTTCATTGGTGTTTTTAAATGAATCTGAAGAAGTACGTCCGGAATTGATTAAATATTTAAACAGATTGTCAGATTATCTTTTTGTTTTGGCAAGATATATATCAAAACTAAACAACGAACCTGAAGAATACTGGAACCCGAATGAAAGATAAAGTATTACTTTTCATCAACGGAGAAGCTCCAAAATCTTTCCCTAATCCAGACCATTATGACCTCATCGCTTGTACAGACGGTGCTTTTCACTATCTCAAAAGAATAGGATTTCCTTTGGATAAACTGGACTTTATTTCTGGTGATTTTGATTCCCACTCCGGATCTGATGAAAACATTTATCAAGAAAAATTTATCCATACACCAGATCAGAATCATACAGATTTTTATAAATCACTGGATATCATTATTGAAAAAGGAGGAAAGAATGTAGATGTTTTTGGAGGCAGTGGGGGGCGAACAGGATCATTTTTTAGGAAATCTTACAGTTGCTTATGCTTTTAAAGATAGATTAGAAGTGAAGTTTTATGATGAATTTTCAGCGTATTATTTCATTCCAAAAAAAATTACAGTAAAAGGAGTAAAAGATAAGATGATCTCTCTATATCCATTTCCTGCAGCTGAGAATATTACAACAACAGGATTGAATTGGCCTTTGAATAATGGAAATTTAGACATTATCTCAAGAATCGGAACCCGAAATTTTGCAGTTGAAGATGAGGTTTCCATTACCTATGAAAAAGGAGATCTGCTGATTTTTATTGGAAAAAATTATTTGTAAATAAAATAAGACCCATTGGCTTTAGCCAAAACTTAAAATAAATTTTAAACCACAAAGTAACAAAAGTTTAGAACACTTAAGTTTTTTAAGTAACTACTCACCGTTCGAGAAGTTCACCTAAGTTCTGAAAATCTTTGATTTTCTTCTTAAGTGTACTTCTTTTATGTAACTTTTAAGCTTAATTAAGTGAACTCAAGGGTTATTAAAATAAACTTTTGTACCTTTTGTTGTAAAAGAAAAAGCTATTGAATATATTCATTAAAATACCGATTGTCATTATTTCATTATTCTGTATTTTCTCATGTAAAACGCAGCGTTTTGAAAGCCCTGAATATGGCAAGAATGAAACAGAAAAAGTTATTAAGCTTAAAAAGGTCCATAATTTCAGGGCAGTAGGCAATATTAAAAATACCGAAGGACGGTCTTTGAAAGAAGGAATGCTCTACAGAAGTGCCCATCTTCATAAACTTAAAAAGAAATCCTTTGATGAGTTTGGAAAATTAGGAATTACGGAAATCATAGATTTAAGGAATTCAAAAGAGATTTTCGAGAGTCCTGACCATTTGCCGAATGGGATCACGTATAAGAAATATTCAGCTTTTGAAGATGAAGGAGATCAGTTGTCACAGGCAAGAAAACTGGTACTGAAAGGAAAAGTAAATGCTTCGGATGCAGACAAAAGAATGATTGATTTTTACCGTGAATATGTTACAGAAAATCCGGAGACTATAAAAACCATCATTACGGAGATTATGGAATCTGAAAAGCCTATTCTTTATCACTGTACTGCAGGAAAGGACAGAACAGGAATTGTTACCGCTTTAATTTTAACTATACTAAAGTTTGATAAAGAAACGATCTATAATGAATACCTTCTGTCTAACAACTTCAGAAAATCCTTAGTAGACAAAAGGCTCCGTTTGGCAAACAATCTGCATTTTCTCTATCCAAAGATGGATTTACAGGTTTTGGAAAAGCTGAGTTGGGTTGAAAAAAGATACCTTGATGCGGCTTTTAATGAGATCGATAAAAAATATGGGTCCACAGATGCTTATATTCAGGAGGTATTAGGCATTTCTGAGGCTAAAAGAGCAGAATATATTCAAAAGTTTACGCATTGATTATCAGACCTAAATTTTCATAAAACAGAATATTGGAGGTTTATTTAAAATTATAATAATTTTAACATCTAAAAATCAAACTTTTTTAGCAATTTTGCATTTCTTAATTCACTTGTTTAGAAATGAAAATAAAGTACTCGGAACTTATTGATCAGACATTATATTTTCCTACGGAGGAATTTAATGTTTCTGAGAACAATTTGTTGTTTCACGACGTTCCATTGATGGACGTAGTTGAACAATTTGGCACTCCGCTAAAGATTAGCTATCTGCCGAGAATTTCTCAAAATATTCAAAAGGCCAAAAGCTGGTTTAAAGAAGCTTTTGAAAAAATTGAATATAAAAAGAATTATACCTACTGTTACTGTACAAAATCCAGTCATTTCAATTTCGTATTGGAAGAGGCACTGAAGAATGATATTTCAATAGAAACATCTTCTGCCTATGATATGGATATTGTAAAATCTCTTTATGAGAAAGGGAAAGTAGATAAAAATATTGAAGTAATCTGTAATGGATTCAAAACGGATGATTATCTGACAAATATTTCAGATATGATCAATAATGGTTTTGGAAACATCACTCCGATTCTGGATAACTACCGTGAACTGGATAAACTTACAGAAAGTATAGATTCTACATTCAATATCGGGATCAGAATTGCTTCAGAAGAAGAACCTAAGTTCGAATTTTATACCTCAAGATTAGGAATCGGATATAAAGATATCATTCCTTATTACAGCCAGAAAATCGCTGAACACCCGAATGCAAGATTGAAAATGCTTCACTTCTTTATCAATACAGGGATCAAGGATACTGCTTATTATTGGAACGAATTATACAAATGTCTTCGTGTATATGCACGTTTGAAGAAAATTGCTCCTGAAGTAGATTCACTAAACATTGGTGGTGGTTTTCCAATCAAAACCTCTTTGAATTTTGATTATGATTACCAATATATGGTTGAGGAAATTGTTTCTCAGATCAAAAAATTCTGTGAAGAAGAAGGAGTAGAAGAACCCAACATCTATACTGAATTCGGAAGTTTTACCGTTGGGGAAAGTGGGGCTAACCTTTATAAAATCATCTCTCAGAAACGTCAGAATGACAGAGAAAAATGGAATATGATTGATTCTTCTTTCATGACGACACTTCCAGATACATGGGCGATTTCAAGACACTTTATCATGCTTCCTCTAAACCGTTGGGAAGATAGTTATGAAAGAGTATTCTTAGGCGGGTTGACATGTGATTCAGATGATTATTATAATTCTGAGCAGCATACCAATGCCATTTATCTGCCTGTTTTCAGTGATACAAAACCTTTGTATATCGGATTCTTCCATACAGGGGCTTATCAGGAAACGATCGGAGGTTATGGCGGAGTACATCACTGTCTGATGCCTCAGCCAAGACACGTTTTGATTCAGAAAGATGAAAACGGAGAGTTACAGTATGAGATTTTCCGTGAAAAACAGGAGCCGGAAGATATCTTGAAACTTCTTGGGTACAAGTAATACTTTAACTATCATTGTGAGGAACGAAAGTGACGAAATCTCATAATAAATAAAACTGCCTTAAAAAGTTTAACTTTTTAAGGCAGTTCAATTTGGTGTAAATAATTCTATAGAATTATTTACCGTATTTTTTTCTAAGGTTTCAATTCTTTTTTGCAGTTCAATTGAGTAGAGTGTAAGCTCTTCTATTTTTTGGAGAAGTTTAATCTGAAACTCTCCAACATTAACACCCTCTTTTTCCATCGTTTTTGCAGATGCAATTTCTGGTAGATGTTTTTTTTCTTTGATATGTTTTTCAACTTCCTGGAGAGTGGGAAGGTTATAGTTTTCATCAAATACAAAGTCCGCAGTTGGGGTCAATGTTACCTTAACTTCTTTTGCCTCTAATTTTGCATTAATCAAAACATTGTCTGAAAACGAAGCTTTTCCGATCACATCAAGTTTGGTTTGAGGTGTACTTGTTCCTATTCCAACATTTCCACTCACATACATTTGTCCATCATGTCTTAATGAAAATGTAACATCTTCTGTACCAGTTCCAAAGATTGTATTTTTCATAAAATATCTATCAGGATTCCTTACATGGTTAGTAATTAGCTCAAATTGATTAGATCCTGTAGGCCCGGAATCATGTACGGTCAATTTTGATTTAGGAGTGGTTATACCTATTCCTACATTTCCATTTACATACATTTGCCCATCATGTCTTAATGAGAAAGTAACATCTTCTGTACCACTTCCCAGAACTGTATTTTTCATAAAATATCGATCAGGATTTCTTACATGACTAGTAAGTAGATCAAATTGGTTAGATCCTGCGGGCCCAGAATCATATATAGCTAATCTTGATTTTGGAGTAGAAATACCTATTCCAACATTTCCATTTCCTTTAATGATAAAAGGAACATAATTACCAGCTCCAATATCTCTAACTCTAAAAAAGTGACTGTTATCTGAATTAGCAGTGGTACCAAATGATACAACATCAATTGTCATTGCATCTATAGAAAGATCGCTTCCAGGGTGAAAAACATGAAGTTTAGCTTCTGGTTTCTGGATTCCAATCCCTACGTTATTACTTGATGGGTTGTTTATAACACCTTCAATACTTCCTGTGGGAGTATAGATTTGTGCGGATAATGACCCAATTGAAAGAACAGAAAGGAATAGAAATAATTTTTTCATAAGTTATAATTAATTTTTAAAAATATTTTGAAATTTTATCCAGTTCAAGATCTTCATAATCAGAAACCACAGTATCAGCTAAGGTATAATCCTGATTTTTTGAATGTGGACTTCTGTAAGCAGCACAGAATATTTTAGCTCTGTGGGCCGCTAGAATTCCATTCGTAGAATCTTCAATCACCATACAGTTTTCAACAGATTCACCAGCCATTTCAGCCGCCAGGAGAAAAACTTCAGGATGAGGTTTGGATTCTTTTAAATCGGCTCCGCTGATCTTCCCCCTGAAATATTGCTCAAGTCCGAACTTTTCAAACACCATATTAATGGTTGTCATGGTCGCAGAAGAAGCTAAAATAAGTTTGATGCCATTTTCGTGATAATGCTGAATCAGGTTTCTTACTCCGGGAATCAGATCAAATTCATCATCATTATAAAAATAATCTTTAAAATGAGATCTTTTGATACCCGCAATGGATTCGTAAGTCTGATCTAAATTAAATTCCTTAATCAGAGTTTCAGAAACTCTTTTGGTGGAAGCTCCGGTAAAAGAGGTGTATAAATCTTCGGAAACTGCAATTTCCAATTCATCAAACGTTTTGAAATAGGCTTTTCTATGCAATGGTTCTGTGTCTACAATGACCCCATCCATATCAAAAAGAACAGCTTTTAAAGGCATATTTTAAGTTTTTCACAAAAATAGGAATTTGAGTTGAAAGGGGAAAGCTCAATAGGGCAGGAAGTCTGAAGAGGGAGGCTGGAAGTTATTATGAGCAACGTTTCAATGTGGGTATGATAATGGGTGGAAAATGTTGATTAAAATAAGGTTCAAACTCTTTTTAAGGCTTCCATAACTTCCCGCTTCCCGCCCCATCTTCCTTTCTAAAAAATATACGTAGTTTAGATTTAGCCAGAACATCATTGGCAAACTCTTCGTATCTTTGCGATTAATTACAACATTAAAATTTTTAAATAAAGCATGAGAACATACGCAGGAATTCCAGAGGAAAACGCAACGTTGGAGAATTCGAAAGTAATGTTGGTAACAGTTCCTTACGATGGAACTTCAACATGGGGAAAAGGAGCAGACAAAGGTCCTGAATTATTCCTTGACGCTTCTGAAAACATGGAACTTTATGACATCGAAACACAAACTGAACCTTACCTTCAGGGTGTATATTTAGCTGGAGAAGTTTCTGAAAACTCTACTCCTGAAGCAATGACAGAAGCAGTTTATCAGAAAACAAAAGAGCTTTTGAACAATGAAGGAAAAGTATTTACTTTATTTGGAGGGGAGCACTCCGTTTCTATCGGTTCTATTCGTGCAGTAGGAGAAAAATTTGAAAACCTTACCGTTCTTCAATTAGATGCTCACACAGATCTACGTCCTGAGTTTCATGGTTCTACTTCTAACCACGCTTGTGCTGTGTTTGAAGCGAATCAGAAGCATAACTTAGTGCAGGTGGGTATTCGTTCTATGGATGCTGAAGAAGCTCAGTATTTACCTGAAGGGAGAGTGTTCTTTGCTCACGAGATCGCTAACAATGAGAACTGGGTGAATGATGTATTGGAAAAAGTTTCAGGAAACGTATATATTACGATTGACCTTGATGCTTTTGATCCTTCTATCGCTCCCTCTACAGGAACTCCTGAACCAGGTGGATTACAATGGTATCCAACATTGGAATTATTAAGAAAAGTATTCGAAAAATGTAACGTAGTGGCATTCGATATTGTAGAATTAATGGATTCTCCAATGGCTAAGCCAACCGCTTTCCTTGCGGCTAAGTTATATTATAAAATGCTTGCTTATAACGATATTTATAACAACGATAACTAATATTCCGCAAGAATCGGATTTTTTCTGTCATGTATTCTTTGGAAATTTGTGAGATAAAAACATAGTAAGATGTCCACACAAAATCAAATAGATTACAATAGAATTGCTAAAGCGATAGAGTATATCCAGAGCAATTTCAGACTTCAGCCAAGTTTGGAGGAAGTGGCAGAGAATATTCACTTGAGTCCGGCCCATTTTCAGAAGATCTTTACAGATTGGGCAGGAACAAGTCCGAAGAAATTTTTACAGTTCATCAGTCTTGAACATGCTAAAAATTTATTGAAGGAAGAAAAGGCAAGTATTTTTGATACCGCTTATGAAACGGGATTTTCCAGTACTAGCAGATTGCATGATCTGTTTGTGAAAATAGAAGGAATGTCTCCGGCTGAATATAAGAATGGTGGAAAAAGTCTTGTGATCAATTATAGTTTTTCAGAAAGTCCGTTTGGAAATATCCTGGTAGCTTCCACGGAAAAAGGAATCTGCTATATGGCTTTTGAAAATGATAAAGAAACAGCATTAGGGAATTTACAGCATAAATTTCCTAATGCTTCTTTTTTGAAAAGCAAGACACGCTTCAAAAAAATGCATTGTCCATATTCAATAAAGACTGGACGAAACTCAATACCATAAAACTTCATTTAAAAGGTACCGATTTTCAGCTAAAAGTTTGGGAAAGTTTACTGACGATTCCTATGGGAAAACTGTCTACTTATGGCAGTCTTGCAGAAAAAATAGGAAACCCTAAAGCCTCAAGAGCTGTGGGGACAGCCATAGGCAGTAATCCTGTAGCATTCTTAATTCCTTGTCACCGTGTTATTCAGTCTACCGGACACCTTGGCGGTTACCGATGGGGAAGTGGAAGAAAACAAATGATTGTGGGCTGGGAAAGTTCACAGCTTTACTCTTAATATTTTTTTAACCACAAAAGTCACAAAAGTTTTTAGACATTTAAGTTACTACTAACTGTTTGATAAGTACACTTAAGCTTCCCGAAAATGTCAGTTGAAGACGTAAATATTCCCATCCTTTGGAGGGATGTCAAAAATTCAAAGAATTTTTGACGGGGTGGTTTTACACTAAACTACATTTCAAAAACATTCCGTAATTTGTATTTCCAAAACCAAAACCAATGTTAAGCCTGTTCGATGAAACACCAGATTATCCATTAAGTCTTCTTCCACATGACGGAACCGTTCTGTACTATGGGAAAGTCTTCTCAAAAGAAGAGTCTGATAGGTATTACGACTATCTTTTCAATCAGATTCCATGGGAACATGATGAGGCCGTTATCTTCGGAAAGTTAATTCTGACGAAGCGAAAAGTAGCATGGTTTGGAGAAAAAGCATTTGAGTATACTTATTCTAACAGAACAAAATATGCCAAACCCTGGACTCCTGAGTTATTGAAATTAAAACAAAAATGCGAAGAAGTTTCAGGAGAAACCTATAATTCATGCTTGCTAAATCTATACCATGATGGAAGTGAAGGAATGGCTTATCATAGTGACGGAGAAACCGATTTGAAAAAACATGGAGCTATCGCTTCCCTGACTTTCGGAGCAGAAAGAAAGTTTCTATTCAAGCATAAAACAACCAAAGAAAAAGTAGAGATATTCCTGGAAACTGGAAGTCTGCTCATTATGAAAGGAACAACTCAGGACTACTGGCTTCATAGGCTGCCACCTACGACCAAAGTGAAAACTCCAAGAGTAAATCTTACGTTCAGAACAATTGAAGAATAGAAAAACTCTCACAGATTTTTAACGCAATCATCTGTGAGATCTGTGTAATCAGTGGGAAATAAGCATATTTAATATTCATTGCAAAATGATTGAAGAATAAAAAACTCTCGCAGATTGAGCGGATAACGCCGATTATAACGCAATCATCTGCGAAATCTGCTTAATCCGCGAGAGAATAAAACAAAAATTATTTTAAGTTTCAGCTTCCATCAATGAGCCTTGACAAGGCTGCATCATCAGTAAAATCTGGGAGAGATAAAAAACAAAAAAGCTGTTCATCCAAACAGCTTTTTAAATTTATTTTAATACATCAGCTTCAATAGAGCTGTCACCGTATACTTTAATAAATGCTTTGGTATAATCTTCCTTAGAAGCAAAATTCGGATTATCCATAAATTTCTGAGGATTCAGCGCAAAAAGCGGGAACCAGGTACTGCTGATCTGAATTTGAATTTTATGTCCTTTTTTGAAGGTGTGAACCACATCCTGAAGTCTGAAGTTGACGGCCGTTTTCTGATCAGGAACCAATGCTTCACCTTTTTCTTTAGTATTTCTGAATCTTGCCGGCATAATTTCACTTCTTACCATCTGATGGTAGTTACCGTAAATCACGCCATCTTTCTTTTCTGCCGGTTTAAAATCTTCAGGATACACATCAATTAGCTTTACAGCGAAATCCGCATCTGTAGAAGATGAAGAAATATTCAATTTTGCCATAATTTCTCCTGCGAAAGCCATATCTTCTGTCAGTACATCTGTAGTAAATGTCAATACATCAGGTCTTCCTACAGCAAATCTTTGGTCTTCAGACATATAATTTTTTGGAGTAAACCCATTGAAGTCCTTTAAATGATCGGAACTTAAAACCGGATTATTAGGATCACTATAATATTCAGAATATCCTTGTGCGGAAGTATTTTTTAATGTTTTATCTGATAGATAGAAATTTACTTTCTGAGCATTTTTAGGCGGATAAGAGGCGAATTCTTTCCATTGTTTGGCTCCAGTATCATACATCAAAGCTTCCGGAAGACCTGCATCTTCTTTAGTATTCCCCTTAAGATAATGAGCAAAGAATTTTGTTTCTACATTTTTCTGGTAATACGTTGCAATGCTGTCTCCGAAATAAGTTTCACTGTGGAAGTGCTTACCTTGTTCCTGAGACCACCCACCATGAGAAAAGGGGCCCATTACAATGGTGTTTTTTGCCTTAGGGCTTGTCTTTTCAATCGTTTTGTAGATATTTAGAGGTCCGGAAAGATCTTCAGCATCAAACCAGCCTCCAACAGTCATTACTGCATGGTTGATATTCTTCAGGTGAGGAAGCAGTCCTCTTTTTTGCCAGAATTCATCATAGTTGGTATGGTTCATAATTTCCGTCATAAAGAAATTATTTTTATAATATTTTTCATAGGCATCTTTCAGAGTTCCCATATCTCTGTAGAATTTTAAACCATCTTCGGAAGTTTGTTTAATGAATGAATCCATATACCAAGCCTTTTGCTCCGGTTTTGTCTTCTGAACTCCAAAAACAGGAAATGTTCTGAAATACCCTAACATAAATCTTCCGTTGTGAAGAAAATCATCGTTCCAGAAATCAGAGATCGGGGCTTGTGGTGAAGAAGCAACTAATGCCGGATGTTGTGCTAATGTTCCTACAGCAGTATAAAAACCAGGATAAGACGTTCCGAATTGTCCTACTTTACCATTGTTATCTTTAACGTTTTTTAAAAGCCAGTCGATCGTATCGTAGGTATCTGTACTTTCGTCAACATCTTTCTTGGTTTTACGCTCTACCTGTGGAGTCATATTGGTGAAGGTTCCTTCACTCATATATCTTCCGCGTACATCCTGATACACAAAAATGTATTTGTCTTTCATCAGATAAGCATTGGGACCCACTTTGGTTTTATATTCATTTTCACCATAAGGAGCGATGCTGTAGCAGGTCCTTTGCATCAGGAACGGATATTTGTTCTTGTTTGAAATATCCTTGGGGATATAAACAGCAGTGAAAAGTTTTACTCCGTCACGCATGGGAATATAAAATTCCTTCTTGGTAAAGTTATCTTTAACGAAATTGTCTTTTTGTTCTGTATTCTGAGCCTTTCCAAAAATGAAAAGAAGAATGAATACAACTGAAATAGGGGTCTTCATAAGTAAAATTTGTGGCTAATTTAGAAATAAAAATACTTTCCCAGCATTTTCTCAGATGAATCTTCTTTTAAAAGTGGATTTGTTTTGATTTTTTGCTTTGAATTATGGATTTTGTAATAAGAAGTTTTATGAACTTTTGTGACTATAAAAATGCAAAAAAAGCCAGGAAAATTCCCGGCTATTCATTAAAGTATATAAAAGTATGGTGTTTATTTCTTTTTCGGTTTTTTACCTGCAAACTTATTCAGCTTCATACTCAGAGAAAACATGATGTACCGTTTCAGGATCAGATCTTCACGGTCTTCAAAATAAGAATCTGTAATGGTTCTTTTTACACTTTGATTTTGATTCAGTACATCATAGACTTTTATTTTTGCGGTCAGTTGTTTATTGTAGAATGAATATCCAAGGCTGGCATTCCAGAAATAAAAATCCTTTTTAAATCCGGGAGCAATATTGGAGTTTGTATTGTAGGAGAGATCATTGCCAATGAAAAAGTCTTTTGGAACAAATAATTGGTTAGTTCAACCTTAAGGGATTGGCTGGTGGTGTTCACTTTGTTTACATTATAGTTGGTATAATCTGAAAAACTATAACCAAGGCTGTAGGATGGCTTTATCGTAAATATATCTTTGATTTCATAATTCAGATTAAGGCCCGGGTTGAAATTATATGCTCTGCTTGTAAATGCTTCACCATTGATAAATCCATTATTATAATTGTAATTCATGCTGAACCTTGGAGCAATCCTAAGTTTATGCTCATTCCATTTGAATGTTTTGGTGAGTCCCATACTGAAGCTGAAGTTTTTATTACCACTGATATTGCTGTAGGTGATAATCTGCTTTCCGGAATTATCATATTTGGAATAATTGATAACATCGTTGTTTCTGTAAGTAAACCCTGCCATAATATGGTAGTTTAAATTCTTGACCATATTGTAACTGTTGAAAGATACGCTTGTTTCGTTGGTCCAGGTATTTTTAAGGTCAGGATTTCCGGTGTTGGTAATTAAAGGATTAGATTCATCCTTATAGGGAATCAGCTTTCCGGCATCAGGAATTGTGAAACTGGAAGAGTTGGATATAATTAATGATTGGCGATCTGTAAAAGAATATCGGAAATTGGTTGAATATTTGGGTAAGACAAAACTTTTCTGAAGATTATACAGTTGTCCGTTAAAAACCGAATTGACATCCATCTCTGAAATATCAACATTTACCGTAGCCCAGAGACCGAATTTCTTTTTATAAAGATAGTAAGACAATTCAGGAGTAAATTGATTGATCTTTTGATCCATACTATTAGAAAGACGGGTATTGTACTGAGAATACTGCCCTGTAGATGGATCAAAATCATTAAAATCTCTTATATCTCGGGTTAATTTTGAGTTGTATTGCAGGCCGATACCTATGGTGGCAGAATCTGAGATAGGCTCCGTATATTTGGCCATAAAACTATAATTATTATCCTGAGAACGGGTTTTTTGTAACTGATTACGGTTATCAGTAGTCATCCCGGAATCCTTATAAAAGGTATTCAGTGACTGATTGATATTATCATTATTAGATTCTGTAATAGAGGTATTTATCATGGCCATCATTGACCTGTTTCTTTTCTTAAAGTTTTTGAAAAAATTAATATTGGGGCTGAAAGTATTGCTCTCTCCTTTGGTTTGAGTACTATTTTTACTTTCATTTAAAAGTTTTTCATCCTTTAAGGTTGATGATATGGATTGTCCTGAGCTGAAAGTTTCTGCTTTTGAAAATGAAGGCGCGATGTAAATATTAGTCAATGAATCCAGCTTTATTCCCACAGAACTGTTGAAATTGTATTGCCTGGATTCATTCTCATTGCTGCTTTCAGAATCCGTTTTAAGGGTAGAATCCGGAAGGAGTGTTGTCTTTGAAGCTTTGGACCGGGTTTCAGTATTAGAGTCTGTATATTGCAGGCTGAGGTTGTCAAGATTGGCATCTTTCCCAAGTTTGTCATTGTAATTCAATCCAAAACTATTGAATTTTTTGAATTCCGCCTCCCTGCTGGCCACTTCCACGCCCCATTGTATCAAAGATCTGATCTCCTGAGCTGCTTTTTGAATTGATATTATTGGCAGATGCTAGGACACTGATTTTGGTATCTCCTTTAAAGTAATTTAAAAATACATTTCCTTCATACCGCTTATCAGAACCATATCCGGCCAGTATTTTTGACATAAGACCCTTGTTTTTCTTTTCATCAATATTGAAATTAATGGTAGTATTCTGAGATTTCGGAGCTCTTTTGGTGAATTCTTCTTCTTTAGTTTTGGTAGTGGTAAATTGAATATTTTTAATGATGTCTGCAGGAAGATTTTGTAGGGCAGTCTTTCCATCCTTGTCAAAAAAAGGTTTTCCGTTGACCATAATCTGGTCTACAGCTTTTCCGTTGACTGTAATTTTTCCATCATTCCCAATTTCTACTCCCGGAATCTGTTTCAAAAGTTCATCAATTTGACTGTCTGGCGGAACTTTAAGAGCAGAAGCATTGAATTCTATAGTGTCATTCTTTACTTTCACCGGAGAAACCGTAATCTTCACCTCATCAAGAGCAATGATTTTCTTTTTTTCAAGTTCTATATTACCCAGAGATAATGACTGCTGAATACTCTCAAGCGTTTTTGAATACGATAGTTTTTCAGTGTCAATTTTTAAGAAGGAAGGTTCTTTTATCTCATCGGTCTGCAACGAAAATTTACCTTCCTTATTAGTTGCTGTATAATTGATAATGGTGGAGTCTTTAGCCTTTAGCAGATATATGGTGGCATTTTCTACAGGTTTTTTTTCCGGATCGGTTACTTTTCCATCAATATATAGCCTTTGAGCGTATATAATTAAAAAATTACATACCAAAAACACGAATAATAAGATTTTCTTCATTGAGCTTTCCAAAGCGTAAAAATAAAAAAACATCCCAATATAGGGATGTTCCTTTTGAATATTTCAAAAAATATTTTTATGCTCTTAAATATCTTGAATAAGCATATCCTTCCTGACCGTCAGCAGTTTTCACTTTCCACCAGTCATCAGAAGTCTGCTCAATTAAAGTTACAGCAGAACCTTTTGCCGCTTTTCCTACTACAGCAGCTTCAGTAGAAGGCTCTTGTCTGATGTTCAGATTAGATTCATCTGTAGCTACAGTAAGAGAAGCACCTGAAGCAAGACCTGCAACCTGTACATCGATATTGATATCTGAAGCAGAATAAGTAGAATCAATAGCACCTAAAGCATTCCAAACTGCATCTTTTGCAGCTGTATTGGAAGCATCTCCGGAAACATATAAAATTCCGTCTTGTTCCTGAACCTGTAAGTTTGAAATCCCAGCAGATTGAGCTGCTGAAACTACGCTTGAATATTTATCTTGTAATGTACTCATCTTAATTTAATTATTTTACTGTGTAGTTAAATTTAACTTTACCAACTTTTAAAGCGTCAACAGACTGTTTAATTTTTTTAGCTTGTTCCTTAGAAACGTTTCCTGTAAGGGTAAGCTCATCATTGATAACTTCTACTTTTACGGTAGGGAAGTCTTTTACTGCATCCTGAACTTTTTTCTGAACAGCAGGATCTACAGCAGATTTAGTTTCAACTGGTGCTGGAGCCGGAGTAACCTCTACTTTAGACATATCCATTACGTCTTTTACTCCTTTAATTGACTTTAATTGAGCAATCATAGCATCCTTAGAAGCTTGATCCGCGAAAGTTCCGCTTAAGTGAGCTACACCTTCTTTTACTTCAACAGAAGCATTGGGATTAGAAGTTACTACAGTTGTAGCCTGAGTCTGAAGATCGGCATCAGAAACTTTTTTCTTGCAAGAAACTGCCCCGAAAGATACAGCTACAGCTAATGCAGCCATTGCGATAGTTTTTTTCATATTGTATATTTATTAATGTTGTTATACAATCAAATGTAATAATAAAATTTGTACCAAAAGAATAAAAATTCAATAAATGTTTCTTAATTTTTTTACAATATTTTCTGAACCAGCGATTTAATTTTTATGTTTCAAAAACTTATTGTGGCCTTAGCATGATGAGAATAAAATATTCTGCCAATTCAAAAACCATTATATTTGCGCAAATTGAACTATATATATGAAAGGACAGAATAAACTTTTTATAGCAATTATCATCGCACTTATCCTGGGAGTAGGAATTGGAGGAATTGTACATGTGCAATATCCGGAAAGTGCAGAACCTTTTTCAAAGAATATAAAACTATTGGGAACGGTTTTCATCAGGTTGGTACAGATGATTATTGCGCCTTTGGTATTTACTACACTGGTGGTAGGAATTGCTAAAATGAGTGACATCAAAATGATCGGAAGAGTAGGAACAAAAGCAATGCTTTGGTTTATTTCCGCTTCTTTGATTTCCCTTTTTATCGGGTTGATACTTGTTAACTGGCTGGAGCCGGGACATGTAACCAAATTACCCGTTCAGGACGTTGCTTCAGCGGAAGATCTTTTGAAAAGCAGTAAAAGTTTTTCATTAGAAGACTTTGTAAAGCATATGATTCCTAAAAGTTTATTTGAAGCCTTTGCAACCAACGAAGTATTGCAGATTGTAGTATTTGCGATTATGTTCGGAGTTGCTTTAGCTAATTTAGGAGAAGAATATTCTAAACCGGTAGTAAAACTTTTTGATATTATTGCTCATGGTATCCTTAAAATGGTAGGATATATCATGTGGTTTGCTCCTCTTGGAGTATTGGGAGCCATTGCGGCTGTGGTAGCCACCAATGGTTTTGAGATCTTTAAGGTATATGCCATCTATTTGAGAGACTTCTTCTTTGCATTGGGTGTACTTTGGCTGGTTCTTTTATTGGTAGGATATTTTATCTTAGGGAACAGACTGTTTGATTTATTAAAAAGAATTAAAGAGCCATTACTCATTGCATTCTCTACGACCAGTTCAGAAGCCGTATTTCCAAAATTGGTAGAAGAACTTGAAAAATTCGGATGTAACAGCAGAGTAGTCTCTTTCATTCTTCCTTTAGGATATTCCTTTAACCTGGATGGGAGTATGATGTATATGACATTTGCTTCTATCTTCATTGCACAGATTTATGGAGTAGAAATGACAATCGGTCAACAGATCACCATGCTTTTAGTATTGATGCTTACTTCCAAAGGGATTGCAGGAGTTCCGAGAGCATCTTTGGTGATCATTGTAGCAACCTGTTCAATGTTCGGAATTCCACCAGAAGGAATTGCATTAATCTTACCAATTGACCACTTCTGTGATATGGGAAGAAGTATGACTAACGTATTAGGAAATACCCTGGCAACTTCCGCAGTCTCGAAATGGGAAGGGCAGTTAACCGAACCTTTAGACAAAATTTAAATAATGAGTTTAAACAGCTTATCAACTTATAAAAGCCATATTGAGAAATATGGCTTTTCAGTTATTAATGAAGTGTTTTCTAAGGCAGAGGTTACTCAGATTATCCATGTTCTGGACAACATAGATACATCAAAAGAGAATTTCAGGAAATCAGAAGACCTGTTTGCTATCAGACAGTTTTTGAAGGAAGTCCCGGAAGTTAAAGACCTTATCTTTAATGAAAATGTCAAGAAAATCATCAATGAAATCTTTGGTGATCGGTATTTTGTAGTAAAAAGTATCTATTTTGATAAACCGGAAGCCTCCAATTGGTATGTTGCTTATCATCAGGATCTGACTATTTCGGTTGATAAAAAGCTGGAGTTATCTGGTTTTGGTCCCTGGACTACAAAACAGAATCAGTTTGCGGTACAGCCGCCATTGAATATTTTAGAGAATATTTATACCATAAGAATTCATCTGGATGATACGGATGAGAATAACGGAGCGTTGAAAATTGTTCCGGAATCTCATTCTAAAGGAATTTACAGGCCGGAAACAATCGACTGGAATGTGGAAACCGAAGAAATCTGTAAGGTAGAAAAAGGTGGAGTGATGCTCATGAAACCTCTTACACTTCATGGGTCTAACAGAACTACCAATGGAAAGAAAAGAAGAGTCATTCACATAGAATTTTCAGATATGGAGCTTCCTGAAGTGCTGCAATGGGCAGAAAGAATGAATTGATAAAAAATAAAGCCTTTCGAAATTTTCGAAGGGCTTTATTTTTGAGTTGAAATGCTGAAATGAACTATTTGGAATGAATCCTCATCTCCAATTATTCTTACTATTTTACAGAGACTTCATCAATAAAAATATACGTTTCACCACCGGTTTTCTGATGCCAGCCAGGAATTTTTCCAGGATAATAAGCTTTTACTTTAAGATATCTAGCTTCGGTAGGAAGAATTTCAGTGGCAAAATCCTTGATCTGCACCTTTTCGTCTTTAGGATCAATATCATTGTTGATAGTATCCAGAAGAATAAAATCTTTTGCATTCATAGAGGCATAATATTCCACTTTTTTAGGCATTAAGATGTGGGCTTTATGGTCCTGAAGATAAGTAGAGGAAATCTGGGTGATTTGCAGAGGAGATTGAAAATCGATTAGAGCTTCAAAATTCTGCCCCAAATAACCTTGCCAGTCTCCTTTTCTCCAATTTATATCACCTTTGATCCCATCAATTAATGCGATTTTTCCGGTAGCTGTATATTGAGGATCAGCTTTTGAGAGGGTAGTGACTGCCCAATAATTAGGCCTTCTGTTAAAATTAGCTGTTGTTACTGAGCTCTTTTCTCTTTTTCTTTCTATATAGGCCTGAATCTGCGTTGTTCTGCTGATAGTAAAAGGTTTTTTGTAGGCTGTGAACTTCTTTTTTTTGTTCATATCACTGGCATCCAAAGTCATATAATAGATTTTATCATCAGGATTCTGCGAAATAATCTCAACCTTGGTGGAAAAATCAAAGATTCTGTCCGCTTTAACGGCCGGAGCGGCAATGACCTGCTGAAAAGTAGTTGTAGGATCGTTGGTTTCCATCTTTGGATCCACATGCTGAGAATGATTTTGAGCATCTATAATCTGGGTCAATAATAAAGACAATGCAAACAGTCCTTTTTTCATATTCTGATATTAAAACGGATATAAATCAAGTACAGTACCAAATATGAGAAGAGGGCGGGAAATTGTGAACGTATGGGCTGGAAGATGGGAGAGGGATGCTGAAGGTGCTGTTAGGAGATGTATAACTTTCAGTTTATTGATTGTAATTAATTCATAAGTTTAGAAAGAGGTTTGGGCTGGAAGTGGGAAGCAGTAGGTGCTGCAAGGTTAGGAGTAACTTGTTGTCTATTGATTGTAGTGAATGGATAAGTTTAGAAAATCTTATTAAAATGCCATTTGTAGCCGGGCTTCAATAACTTCCCTATTCCCACTTCCAGCCTCCTTTCCCCTTAACATGTAATAAAACTCAATATCTGGTTGTCTTATATAAAACCATGATTATCAAACCATATGAAGAAGATACTAGTTTCAGCCATTATTTTATTACCAACCGCTTTTTTTTCTCAAATCATAACAGGAAAGATCACTCATTCTGGAAAAGCGGGTTCCTATGTGGAAATTATAGCTGTAAAGGATCAGAAAAAGCAGACTGCCATTTCTGATGAAAAAGGAAATTATTCATTGAAGCTTTCTGAAGAGGGGAATTATACTATAAAACTGATTCAGGACGGAATGGAAGTTTCCCATACAGATATTACGGTGAATGGGAATGTAAAGCAGGACTTTTTCATTGAAGAAAAAAAGGAAAAGCAGATTGAAGGGGTAACACTTACTGCTAAAAAAACTGATTGAAAGAAAAGCCGACAGATTGGTTTTTAATGTAGCCAATTCTGTTGCTTCCCAGGGAATGGATGGAGCAGATGCATTGGCTGCAACACCTTTAGTGAAAGTTGATGAGAATGCAGGCGTTTCTATTGCAGGGAAAAGCGGCGTTGCCATTATGATCAATGAACGAATTCTAAACTTATCTTCAGCCGAACTTGTAACCTATCTTAAAAGTCTCAGATCAGAAAATATAGAGAAAATTGAAGTGATCACTACGCCGCCTGCTAAATATGAAGCTCAGGGAAATAGTGGTCTCATCAATATCGTTCTGAAGAAAAATCAGAATCTGGGCTGGAATGGAAGCTTTACAACAGGTTTTCAGCAGCAGACCTACTCTGGATTTTCAAACAGTGCAACCCTCAATTATCAGAATGAAAAACTGCGTTCTTCACTGAAATTAAGACAAAGTAAATATCAAAAACATTCTTTTGAAAATTATAGAATAACAGGAACAGAAGGACTTAAAAGTCACGATGACAGAACGGATTTTGGAGATGGACTTGGTGCTAATCTTAGTATTGACTATCAGCTAAACGGGAAATCTAACATCGGGTTTATCTACGATTATGGAAGGGGGCATTCTAATATGGATATTGAGAATACTTCAGATTATTTTCAGAATGATAATTATACCAATACATTATCTACTTATGCAGAACACAGAGGGAGATCTACACAGCAGACAATAAGTGCTTACTATGATGTGAAGTTTGGAAAGCAGGATAATAAATTAAGTATTACCGGAAATTATTTTTCTAACCTTCCCAAAACTACCATAGATTTTACAACTAAAGAAAGTTCTGGAAATCAATTTGTTGTGAAATCACCATCGGTGGTAGATTATAAAATTTACTCGGGGCAGGCAGACCTTATTCTGCCTTATCAGTTTGCCAAGACAGAGGCAGGGATTAAGTTTACCAATTTTGATAATAATTCGAGCATCTTTTATCAAAATCTGGATAACGGAAATTATATAACAGATGTTTTGAAGAGTAATGAGTTTGAGTACAATGAGAAAAACTATGCTGCTTATTTCAGTCTTGAGAAATCTTTTAATGAAAAGTGGTCAGCAAAAGCCGGACTTCGATACGAATATTCTGTGGTCAACGGAAATTCGCTGACTTCCGGTCAGCAGTCGGAAAGTTCTTATGGCAAGTTTTTTCCTACTGCTTATGTGAGTTATAAGAGTGATGAAAATAATACGTTCAGTCTTAATTATTCTAAAAGGATCAACAGGCCGGGATTTCGTGCGATCAATCCATATCGCTGGTACATCAATGTAAACTCATATTTTACCGGAAATCCTTTTTTACAGCCTTCTATTAATCATAATTTTGAATTTTCCCATGTCTATAAAGGGAAATTATCAACCACCCTTTATTTTCAGAGAACGTTGGATGGGTTTGGTCAATTGGCCAGTTTATCGGGGGAGAGCAGAACAAGTACATTTTTCAATTTTTATAATCAGAATAGCTTAGGTGCTACCCTTAATTATTCAGATACATTTTTCAAACGTTGGGAAACCAATTATTCTGCTGATGTATCTTATACAGATATGACTGTTTTTACTACCGATGCTTCTTCTAAAAAGGGATATAGCTATGATTTTGATTTTCAGAATAATCTTTCACTGAATAATGGGAAAACCATTCAGTTAATTTTAAATTATTGGCTTCGTCTTCCTTCTAATTCGGGAAATCTGCGATGGGATTTTGTAGGGAATTTAACTACAGGGGTAAAAATGAATCTTATGGATAAAAAATTACAAATTAATGTAATCGTTTCAGATATTTTTAAGCAATCGAGAAGTAAAGGAGAGATTTTTTATACGACAGGATCTCATTATTTCAATAATTATTACGATGCCAGAAGGCTTACAGTATCGGCCACTTATACTTTCGGAAATAAGAAAGTAAAAGGAACGAACCGTAATGTAAACTTTGATGAAAAAAATAGAGCGAATTAAGGATGTATGGAAGCTGGAAGAGGGAAGCTGGAGGTACTTTTCCTCTTATAATAACTAATAGATCTTTTATTGAAAGGCTGATATGTCAGTTAAATAAAACTTCAACTTCTATAGCTTCCAGCCTCCTGCTTTCAGCTTCCTTACTACTAAACCTCGCCTTCAAACAAGTTATTAAGATATTCCAACTTATGACTTTCATGCCTTGCAGTTCCCAGGTATTTTTTCCATGCCTGGGACTCATGGTAAACAATGCCCATTTCCCAGACACAGTAAGTCGGGAGGTGGGTTTTATTTCTATCCCATATTTCAAATTTTCCACTTCCGTCATAGTATACGCTTTCCCATAATTCGTTTTCACTTCGCCATGTACATACCAAAAGAAGATAATTTTCTCCACATCGGTGCATGATCACAAATCCAAGATCTTCGATATTTTGAAAGTTTTCACCAGCATTTTCAATACATGTTCTGGCATTCTGAATATCCTGTAAAGAAACCTCAGCAGGATCTTTAGCCAGATCATACCATTTGAATCTTGTTTTTCCTATAGTGAATATTTCTTTAGGTAATGCATATTTAGATGGGTAAACAATAGTTTCCATAGATATTGTTTTGATGGCGGATGGTTCCTCATGATGAAAAAACAGGATAAACAAAATTTTTAACGATCTGATTTATCACCTGATATTATAGATTTTATTGATTCTAAATTACCGAAAAAAAACGTAAATTTGTAAACAATTTATATTTATATGTTGACGAAAGAAAAGGTTCAGGAATTCCTTAAAGAAATAGAAGTAGATGATTTGGTGAATAATCTTCAGATTATGGGTAATGATGTTTATATTGACATGACGGCTCATTCACCAGCAATGCATGAAAAGAAAAAGCTGGAAGCAGCTATGAAGCAGGCTTTTGCCAGTGAGTTTGGAGAAGACATTCATTTAAAACTTAAAATTGTTTCTCCGGAACCTAGTGAAATTCAGCAAAGTCAGATCAAAGGAAAACAAATCCCTGGGATTCAAAATATTATCGCTATTGCTTCCGGTAAAGGAGGAGTAGGAAAGTCTACAGTTTCTGCAAATATGGCAGTTACTTTAGCAAAAATGGGTTTTAAAGTAGGATTATTGGATGCTGATATCTACGGACCATCAGTTCCTACCATGTTCGATACAGAAGGGGCAAAACCAATCTCTGTAGAAGTGGATGGAAAAAACATGATGAAACCTATCGAAAATTATGGAGTGAAAATGCTTTCTATTGGATATTTCTCCGGAGCTAACCAGGCGGTAGTTTGGAGAGGGCCAATGGCTTCAAAAGCATTAAACCAAATGATCAGAGATGCTGCATGGGGTGAATTGGATTTCTTATTAATTGACCTTCCTCCGGGAACAGGTGATATTCACTTATCAATCATTCAGGAAGTGCCTGTAACAGGAGCTGTGATTGTAAGTACACCTCAGCATGTTGCTTTGGCAGACGTAAGAAAAGGGATTGCCATGTTCCAGATGGAAAGCATCAATATTCCGGTTCTTGGATTAATCGAAAATATGGCGTATTTTACACCAGAAGAACTTCCTGAAAATAAATATTATATCTTTGGAAACCAGGGAGCACAATATTTGGCAGAAGATCTTGGAATTCCGGTATTAGGAGAGATTCCATTGATCCAAAGCATCAGAGAAGCAGGAGATGTAGGAAGACCGGCTGCTCTTCAGGAAGACTCTAAAATTGCAGAGATTTATACTGAAACGGCAAGAAAAATGGTAGAAAGTTTGGTAGAAAGAAACAAAAATCTTCCACCAACTGAAGCTGTGAAGATCTCCACTATGGCAGGTTGCTCGCCAAAAGCAAAATAATAATAAATTTCAATTACATTTGAAAAAACCGAATTGAACTGAAAAAATATGGAAACAAACATAACGCACGAAGATACAGTAACAAGAGTAATGGAAGCTCTGGAAAGCATCAGACCGTTTTTAAATAAAGACGGTGGTGACATTGAGCTTATTGACGTGAAGGATAATCAGGTTTTTGTAAAACTTCTTGGTAACTGTTCCGGATGCTCGTTGAACTTTTCAACCTTAAAATTAGGGGTGGAAAACACAATCAAGCAACATGCACCGGAAATTGAGAAAGTAGTAAACGTAGAGTAAGACTATATCTGAGATATTAAAAAGACAGGCTTTTTTGTAAGGCCTGTCTTTTTGTTGTTAAAATATTTTATATTTATTCCAATAGAACTTTTACTCTACGCTCTTCAAAGATTTCAAGAATAATTTCAAAATCTCTTTTTAAAAGCTTTCTGCTTCTATCATGATTTTTCCAATTGACTTCAGCCATTGATTGAACTCCAAAGCCTCCGTAGAAAAAGTCTATTAATGCATTGAAATTTCTGCCAAAATATCCGCCGGGGCCATTGACAGCTTCTCCGATTGCACAATAGAATTCATTTATATTATCAAATAAATTTCCATCAAGTTCTATTTTTACATTGGGATGATCTATTTCTGGTGTTTGAATATGAAATGCAAAGCCAAGCCAGCCCTGCAATTCTTTTTATTAAATTTTTTCCATAAATTTTTTTCAACAATTTCATTATTGATATACATTTTCAACGCTTTCTGATAGCCAAAAGATTCATTCCATACTACACCATTTATTGTCAAATCATTTTCTTCACACCGTACAATCCTGAAATTATAAATGAATGTTCCATGCAAAATTTTTTGATTAGAATCTAATGAATAAATAAATCCATTATTCTCTTTATTTTTAATTGATTGTTTGATTTCTTGTTTTGCTTTAGTAGTATCACTAATATTAATCAATTTAATTTTGCGGTAAACGTATCTTGATTTTCTACTTTCTAGAGAATCTACCTCATCTATATAGAAAATAATTTCAGGATCATTATCTGTGTCCAATGCAAATCCAAACATTATGGTTACTAGTTTTAATAATAATTATTATTTTATTGTTTCACCACTTTATTTCCCACCCCTGTAAGAGAAGCATTAGGTTTTCCTGATTTTGTTCCTGAAGTTCTATAGTAAACAGTATTATTACCACCTTCTATGGCAACATTATCCACTTTATCAATATATACTTTGTTACCTGTTCCCGAAACTGAAATTTTTCTTGCATTTCCTTTGACTGTTACGGTATTATCACCTCCGGCAACTTCTACATTTCCACCGTTAAGAGTATAATTAAGTTTATGTCCAACGCCGTCTACCTGTATTGTTTTGCCATCAGACTGCTCAACTCCTTTTGTGGATTCTGTTTTTTTGGATTGAGAAAATACTGTTCCTGTTCCTAGTAACAGAATCGCTAAAATACCTGCTGTTTTAATACTTTTCATATTGAATTTGGTTTTTGTTGTGGGTAAATATATGTACAAAATAATTTTCTCATAGTTAATCAAAAGTTAAATGATTGCTTTTTGTTGTTAAAGGGACTTGGGAAAATATCCTTTAAGGTTTTAAATCTTTACGTCAATATTAGTAGTTTCCACCTTTTAAAATTATCATGAAAAAAGCCCCTAAAAATAGAGGCTTCAATCAAATCGTAGAATGGTATATTATTTTACAATAATTCTTTTAAGGTGTCCTTCTGAAGTTTTTACAAGATAAACTCCTGTAGAAAGACTTGTAGTAGTGATGGTAAGGGCATTTTTTTCTTTTCCAATCAGTTTTCCGGACATATCATATAATTCATAGTCCTGTTTTCTGTTGAAGTATAAAATATTTCCTTTATTCACAGGGTTCGGGAATACATTGAAGGTTGCTTTTTCGGAATTTACTTCACCAGTGGCTAAAGTAGGAGTTAGAGCCACTTCATACATGGATAGTGTTCCGCTGATCTCATTGGCAATAATGACATATCCTTTATTAGTGGTGGTATTTTCAGGAGCAATATAAATAATTCCTTCAGGACCATTATCTCCGCCGTAAGCTGAGGTAGAGCGAGAATGTTTATAATCTGTAAACGTAGGATTATTGGGATTCGTGATATTATAAACCATTACACCACCAGTTCTTTCCAGGGTAATGAAGGCATAGGTTTGCCCATTGATGGTTCCAAGAGCTACACCTTCAGGTTCCGGGCCTTTTGCGCGGCTTCTGCTTTTAATAGTATTGGATTCATTATCTGCATTGAAGATCAATGGCTGTTTGTCTGCAATATATCTTTCAAACTGATCTCCACTGTCATATACCTGTTGCTTCGTATCCGCATTGAAAATGGAGAATGAACGGGCTCCTAAAGCTGCAATCTCTTCAAAATCTGAATCTCCATCCGTATTCCCAGTAGCCGATGATACTCTGAACCTTCCCAGGTTGTGAGACGCTTTTAAGATATTCGCATTTGGGAAAATTGTAGGATCTAGCATGTAACTATTAGCTCCTACAGTAGTTCTTTCGCTGTAACCTGAAAGGTCTTTTTCATCTCCTTCATTGGCTGTTACAATATAGTTGGTGTTTCCTATCTTATAATTTTGTACGGCATCAGGAAGATAATAGGCTTTTACAGGCCAGTTGGCGATAAGAACCTCACCATTATTGTCTGAAGCATCAAAACCATTTCCTGGAAGGCTCATATCTTTTTTCCAAGCCCCCAGATGCCTGTAATATTTTTAGTAACAAGATCCACCTCAGCAATCGCATTGTTTTCCTGAAGGGTAACCCAAGCTTTTTGACTGTCTGCACTTACTGTAACATATTCCGGTTCCAGATCCTGGGAAAGGGTATTGTTGGTTCTTACTTTTCTTAGGCCTGTAGCGGTTAAAGCAGCCACCTGTGAATCAAAATTATTAAAATTTAAAGTTGTTACATTGCTTTGCGTGAGGTTACCAATTCCGCCTGAAATATCAATGATGCTGATGGTTCCTTCAGGATCTACAGTATAAGCATCATTAGGCTCTCCTTCATTAGCCGTAATTACTTTTGTCCCATCCGGAGTAAAGGTGATCATGTCAGGCAAAGCTCCTACAGTTACCTGTTTCAGGAAATTTCCATTAATATCAAAGAAAACTACAGAACCGTTTTGTTGTGGATTGGTATTAGGAGATGCTGCTGCAATAATTCCATTTTTAACAGCTATACTGGTGATTCCGCCATAAGGAGTCATATTGACTGTATTAACAACCGAAGGTATGCTAGGTTTACTGAAATCAATAATATCAAAAACATCTGTAAGAGAGCTGATGGTGAATAATCTCTGTGTGGCTGGATCATGAACCACAATCTCTGTTGAACTGTTATTGTTTCCGGAAGGATCGAAACTTCCGATATAGTTCAATTGAATTTCATGAGAAGGAGAGGGTGCAGGTTTATCATTATCTACAATATAAATCGTTGCAGAATTGTCTCCTGAAATGGTTGCTCCTGTTGGATTTTCAAGGCTTACTACAAAATATTCAGCCTTTTGTTCTTCTAATGTATCATCAATAATAGGAATATTGACAGTATAACTCGTTGTGGAAGGTGTTATATTGATGGTTTGATTGGCTAAAGTAAAATCATTACTATCTGCTGTGCTGAAAGGAGCAGGTTTTACAACAAGGTTTACTGTTGCTGTGGAAGGATTGGCTACGTTGATTTTGAAAGCCAGTGTTCCTACATTTTCATCCACCTTGATGAAATTTTTCTCAAGATAAATAGAGGTTCCGGCAGTGGTAAATGTAGAAGAAGTGATTGCCGTTACAGCATTATCACTGAAATCCTCAACTGTATTGGGTTTAAGAGCCAGATAATACGTTTGTCCCGGCACCAAGCCGGAAGTTGGAATGATGGTGATGATGTTGTTGCTAAAAGCCGTCGTAAAGGGAACTTGAGCACCTGTAGCATTTCCAAGGCGGAATTCTACAAGATTTTGTGCATTAGAATCGTTGATCGCAGAATTATCAGTAAGCCTTACATTTTCATTAAAGGAAATTGTAGGGTTAACTGTTGTTGAAGCATTATTGGTATTGTTGACAGGAAGGTAAGCGGTGACAGGTGGAGTAGTATCAATCCCTCCTGCCGGGGCTGCATCCACTGTAAAGTTATCGAAACGGTTATTACCACTGGTTCCGCCTCCTGTGGCAGAGAATTCAACCTTTAATTTAAAGTTAGGATTGTTTGAAACCCCTGCGACTGCAGAAAAATCAAAACTAATTAATTGCGGATTGGCGTCCTGAGGAGAAACGGTCTGATAAGGAATAAAAGTAGCTCCGTCTGTTGTATAATACCAGGTTTGGGTTCCGGCTCCCTGTGCCGATCTTCTTGTTGTAAACTTTACAACAACATTATTGTATCCTGTTGTTGGCAGGTTAAACTGTAAGCCTCCGCCAATAGGATTGTTGAATCTTAAATGGGTTCCGGACGCATCTCCGTTTCTTGCATTTAGATTATCAATATTAAAATTTTGCCCGGTACCTCCTGCAAAATCTATCACACTTGTTCCTCCTGCTATGGATGCAAGAGAACCATTAACCAATGTGGATGAAGGTGCAGTGATAGAAGCTTGGGAAGTATTATTATTAAAATTCCAATAATGGATAAGTGTTTGTCCGAAAAGCCCAGTCTGAAAAAAGAATGCAGCAATGACAGACCCTTTTAAAAAATAGTTGTTGATCATTTTTGACTTCAATTAGATAAAAACAAAAATGACCTTTATGTTTGATAACTATTTTAATGGAATTTTAAGAAATGTTTAAAAAATAGGTTTTTTTCTGATAAAAGATAAAATGATGATAGACTTATGTTTTAAATTCGGCTATTTTGCAGGTTTACCGGAAAAATTTAGCATTGTTCCTGATTTAGCGCCTTCCAGAGGATGTTTCTGCATGTAGAAAAAACCTGAAACTGCAGTCAGAACCAAGAGTACAAATATAACCAGGACAATTCTTTTTAACATGTCTCTCATATCGCTAAATTTTTAATGTCTCGAATTTCTAAAGTTGAAGAAGGGTAGCCTTTTTTTACGGTATTGATCATAGCTTTTCCAACTTCATGTAAAGTTAATGATTTTGAAGGTAAAAAAATAGGAAAAAACCAAATAAAAGGTTTGAAGAACCATTTCACATTGATCTGGCCGTCAACAGGTTTCATAAATCCGGGTCTGAAATTGTAAACGCCTTTAAAATTCATCTTCTTTAAAGTATTTTCTGTTCTGCCTTTTACTCTCGCCCACATCAGTTTTCCGCTTTCCGTACTATCTGTACTCGCTCCAGATACATAACTGAAAATTATTTCCGGATTTTGATGTAAAACAGCTTCTGCAAAATGGATGGTGGTATCATAAGTTATTTTGGTGTAATCTTCCTCATTCATTCCCACACTGCTGATTCCTGCACAAAAGAAGCAGGCATCATAACCTTTGAGATTTTCATCATGGAGATCAATGGTTAAAAAGTCAGGGACGAGATATTCTTTCAGCTTTGGATGTGTTTTTCCTGATGGTTTTCTGCTGATACTCAGGATTTCAGAAACGTTTGGGTTTTCAAGACATTCCATTAAAACACCTTCACCTACCATACCTGTAGCTCCGGTAAGAATTATTTTGATTGGGTTCATTGTTTTGCTATTGATAGTTGCATGACGGATGAGGATGGAGGATTACTTTATTTTTAAGATAAAAGATAAAAGATAAAAGATAAAAGATAAAAGATAAAAGATAAAAGATAAAAGATAAAAGATAAAAGATAAAAGATAAAAGATCTTGTCGTTAAACAACTATTATCTATTCGAATATCAACATCAATAGGGGAGGGCTTCAGACCGCTTTAATTGTAAAATCCATTCAATATGGCTTTAGCCAAAACCTAAAGAATAAGGTGGTTTTGAATGAAATATTTCTGATTGTTGTGATGATGAGATTGCTTCGCTTCGCTCGCAATGACAGCTTGAAAAAAGAAAACCGGACAAAAACTGCCCGGCTTTACATGTAATTATGCTTTTAAAACTATTTCTTATGTTGTAACTGGCTGTAAATATTCTGAATCAAACCGTCTGCTACGGAAATTTTCGGAACAAAAATTTTATTGATATCTGACCAGGCCATGACGTTGTTGAAAATACTTAAGGCATGAACCAATACATCAGCTCTGTCTTCCCTAAGGCTGTATTTTGTCATTCTTTCCTCTACTGAAAGCTCATTAAACTCTTTGTGGACCTTTTTCAGGTGAGATAAAGACATGGGTTTCCCATCTTTGGTTTTGCTCATAGAAAATACTTTATTGATATTTCCTCCTGATCCGATGGCCACAATTGGTTTTTTGCTGACAATATTTTTTTTGATCTCTCCTTTCATTTCATTCCAGTTATCTAGCGTAACAAGATTGTTGAGAAGCCGGATAGTCCCTATATTGAAAGATCTTTCATACACCATTTTGCCATTTTCATAGAAGGTAAGTTCTGTGGAGCCACCGCCTACATCAATATATAAATAGGCAAACTCTTTGTCAAGGCCTTCAGCGACATGGTTTTCATAGATTAAAGTGGCTTCTTCATCTCCGGAAATAATCTCAATATTAATTCCTGAGGTTTCTTTTACCTGTCTTATAATTTCATTTCCATTGGCAGCATCACGCATGGCACTGGTTGCACAGGCTCTGTAATGGTCTACGTTATAAATTTTCATCAGATCACTGAAAATCTTCATGGAATCGATGACCATTTCTTCTCTTTCGGGACCTATTTTTCCTATGGTAAATACATCCATCCCCAATCTCAGAGGGATTCTCAGAAGGTTGAGTTTGATGAATTCTGGTTTTTTGTTGTTTATCTTTACTTCATTGATGAGAAGTCTGGCGGCATTACTTCCTATGTCTATTGCTGCGATCTTCATTTTTTGCTTGTTTTAGCTTTTAAATAATTATAGGTTTCTATTTGCGATCGACATTCTTTTTTATCATTTCTAATGTATTCGTTGCTTAATTTTTTATCTAAAATTCTTGCTTTTACATTATCTCTAAGCTGAATATCAAGAATGTCTTTTAATTCTTTTTTAAGGTTCTTATCTGTTATTTTGGCGGCAGCTTCAATTCTGTAATCAAGGTTTCTGGTCATCCAGTCGGCGGAGGAAATATATATATCTTCTGCTCCTTTATTGTAAAAATACATGACTCTGGCATGTTCCAGATATTCGTCTACAATACTGATGGCTTTAATTTTCTCTTTAAATTCCTTTTGGTTAACGGCACAATAGATTCCTCTTACGATGAGTCTGATGGTTACCCCTACGGTAGCTGCATCATATAATTTTTCAATTAAAGATCTGTCACTCAGTGAATTTACTTTAACGATGATTTCTGCTTTTCTTCCTGCTTTTGCCTCCTCAATTTCCTTTTCAATATGGTGAACAATCTTTTCACGCATAAATTGGGGGCAAACTAGTAAATTTTTACAAGTTTTCAAAACGGGAAGGTAATCATCTTTTGGCTTTTTAAGCACATTGAAGACTTTATTGATGTCTGCCATAATGCCTCGGTCAGAAGTAAGAAGCAAATGATCACCATAAATTCTTGCTGTTTTCTCGTTGAAATTCCCAGTACTTACAAATCCATATTGAATAGTTTTATTATGGGCTCTCTTTTTGATAACGCAAAGCTTGGCATGCACCTTTTTGTTTGGAAGACCTATCAGAACAGTGATTCCTTCCGGTTCGAGCATATTTTTCCACTCTAGATTGGATTCCTCATCAAATCTGGCCTGCAGTTCAAGCATTACTGTTACTTCTTTACCATTTCTGGCTGCATAAATCAATGCATTACTGATTTTTGAGTTACTTGCCAGCCTGTAAGCTGTAATCTGTATGGATTTTACATCCGGATCCATGGCTGCCTCACGCAGAAGATCAATCACCGGATTATATTTATGGTATGGGAAAGTAAGCAGTACATCTTCTTTCATGATAACGTCTGTTACTCTTTCTCCATGTTCAAAAGCCTGATGAGTAAATGATGTTCGCTCTATAGGTCTTTCATATTTTTCAAAAACATCAGGAAAATCCATGAAATGTTTGAAATTATGGATTTTTCCTCCGGGAATAATACTGTCTTTCTTCGTCAGGTTCAGTTTTCTGATAAGGAGTTCAAGCAAAGCCTTATCCATATCTTTATCGAAAACGAAACGGGTAGGCTTTCCTTTTCTTCTGTTTTTAAGCCCTTTTTCTATTTTTTCTGCAAAGTTGGTACGGATGTCATTATCCAGATCCAGTTCTGCATCTTTGGTTACTTTAAAAGCATTCGCTGCAAATTCATCATATCCGAAATAAGAGAAAATGTGCGGTAGGTTGAAGGTAATGACATCTTCAAGAAGCATTACATTTTTTTCTTCAGGATCTTCAGTGGGAAGCAATAAAAACCGGCCTACAAATCGGGATGGAATTTCAATAATGGCATAGTTGCTGGAATATTGCCAGTCTTTTTTCCTCATGGCCACTCCAAGATAGAGACTTTTATCTCTTAGATAAGGCATTGGGGTATTTTCATGAAGAAGAATAGGGATGACATTAGATTCTACCACCTCGTCAAAGTAGTTTCTCACAAAATCCTTTTGGGCTGCTGTCAGGTTTTTGGAATTTTTGATGAAAACTTTATGGTCTGCCATTTCTGTCTGGATTTTTTTCCAGGTTTTATCGAAATTCAACTGCTGCCTCATCACTATTTCATTGATTCGCTGAAGAATTTTGGAAGGGGGCTGATAAAAGGATTCGGCAATTACCTTTTCCTTAAAATCCATGGCACGCTTTAATCCGGCAACACGTACCCGGAAGAATTCATCCAGATTGTTGGAGAAAATCCCAAGGAAACGTATTCTTAAATGTAAAGGAACTTTTTCATCCATGGCTTCCTGTAAAACCCTTTCATTAAAGGCCAACCATGTAATATCTCGTGGATTAAAGTGTAATGACATTCTAAATGTGTATATTTTATCAAAAATAATAATTCGTACAGATTCTATCTCTATTTCTTAGGTTAAACTTTGATTAATTTTAATACATCAGAAATGTAGAGACATTATAAGCTTTATGAAAAGAGAGTGACATTTTTTAATAATATTATTTATAGAATAATATATTTTTCTATTATGTGTGATTTATTTGGATATTTTATTATATTTGAATTTAAACACTAAAACAACACAAATGATATACTACCAAATTTCTTCTATGTGATTTGTATTTATTTTCATAGACTGATTCTAGCCTATGAAATAGAGTACAAATTATCCACAAAACATGTACGGTCTATTAAAATAAAGTTTCCTTTTGGGAGACTTGCTGCCTATTTTTAAAACACACAAATGAAAAATAAAATCAACAACAATGAAATTCCCTCGAATGAGGAGTATTCAAAATTTAAAAAAGCAACTTTTATCCACGAGAGTAATGCTCAAGCGATTTTGGAAAATCAGATAGCTGGAATTAATCGGGTGGTGAAACTTGAAGTTCATGCCAATGGTAAACCTATAATTCACTTTAAGCATTTCAAATTAATACAAAGTGCGGTAAAGCATCATGAGTTTGAAATTATCCTTGCTCATGACAGTCTTGAAAACAGACAGACTCAGAATTTAGAAGATGCTCACAAGCTATTGGGAAAAAGATTAACAGCTACTTTCTCTTATAAAGATGTAGAAGATAGCCCCAACAGGTCTTTTGTGGGAGTGATTACTCAGGTAGGTTTCAGCCGGGAAAAGACAAGTCTCGGAGATATTGTTCTTAAAGGGCAAAGTCCTACGGTTTTGCTTGATGGTGCTCCTCATACCCAGAGTTTTGGAGGAAATCAGCCTGTAAATATGGGGATTATTGCCAATGAAGTTATTAAACAAGGATTAGACAGCTCGGACTTTGATTTTAATATTGATACTAATGACAACTCCCAGATTCTGTACAGCAGCCAATATGAAGAAACGCATTACAATTATCTGGCAAGAATGGCTGAAGCATATGGAGAACAGTTCTTTTACGATGGCTATGTTCTGCACTTTGGAAAGCTTCCGAAATCTGGCAGTCAACACATTCAGCTTATTGAAGGCAGTAATGTAAATGATGTAAGAATAGAACTGAGGGTAGTCCCTATCAAACCACAATTTTATGGCTATAACAGCAATGAAAATGAAAAGTTAACCTCTGGAGACACCTCTATAAAACATCTTGGAGATTTAGCCCAGACAGCGTATAAAAATAATAACAGAATTTATAAAACTCCTTCTTTAAGAGTTGCTCCCATAAGAGCAGTTACTCATCTTGATGTAGAATATTCCCAGAAAAGTGCTTCAGGAAGCAAGGCTGTAGAAGTAATGAATGTTTCAGGCTCCACTTCTATTCCTTTTCTTCATCCGGGATGTGTGGCAGATATAAAAATACGAGAGCAGGACTCCAACAAAACAAATCACCTCACAACACTTATGATTACAGAAACCATTCATGAGGTAAATGCCAGAGGATATTATACCGGAAGTTTTGAAGCCATTTCTGAAGGAACAGGATATATGCCCCAGCCAGAATTTTATACTCCAAGGCCAGAACCTCAGATTGCAACAGTGGTTTCCAATACCGATCCTGCAGGACAGGGAAGAGTCTGTGTGAGATTCGACTGGCAGCTGAATGAGACCACTGATTTTATCCGTATGATGAGCCCGGATGCTGGGGGAACCAATCAGATTACCCAAAACCGCGGATATGTAGCAATCCCAGAAGTAGGAGATCAGGTAATGGTGAACTTCCAGCATGGTCATCCTGACAGACCTTTTGTCATGGGAGGGATGTTTCATGGCGGAACTGGACTTGGAGGTGGGGTGAATAACCATATGAGATCCATACAGACCAAATCGGGAATAAAAATCCTGATGAACGATGATGAAAAGAGTGTGAATATCATAGATCCAAGCGGTAATAATTACCTGATGGACGGACAGGGGAATATTATCATTACAGCACCCAATGATATAACGTTTAATGCAGGTGGAAATTTGGCAATTAATGTCGGACAAAATATGAATACTACCGTTCAAATGAGCTCAAATGAATCTATAGGAATTAATAAATCTTCCAATGTAGGAATGATGAATATGCTCACTGTAGGAAAAGACTTTGTCACGAATGTCATCGGAAAACTTACCCATTATGTAAAAGGAGATATGGAAACCTATGGTGAAAAAGAACATAAAACCATTTCCTTAAAAGGAATGGAGGTAAGCAGTGGAAATAAAATAGAACATCATGCTGAAAAAGAAATAACCAACAACAGTAATGAAAAATCTAAAAATCACTAATCAATTTAGTAAGGAAGAATTTTTAATACCGCTATCATGAGTATAGAATATATAGTAGAAGGGAAGATAAAAACTCAGGTAAAAGGAGATTATCTGGTATTTTCTAAGGAAAATATCACCCACAACGCTGCAGTATCTCTGGAACAATCCGGGAAAGAATCCGGAGTTAGTTATAATAAAGCAAAGACGATACATCCTAATGATACGCCCGTTAATGTATTGGAAGTAAGCCTCAATCTTTTTTTTGACGGTACTCAAAACAATAAAACTAATACTGATCTTGGGAAAGATTATGAGGAATCTAATCACGATGATGACAGCTATACCAATGATTATTCTAATGTAGCCAGAGGTTTTGATGCTGTAGATCCCACCGCTGAAAATCAAATTCGTGTTTATATAGAAGGTATTGGAACCAAAGATGGGGAGAGTGAAATGCATTTTTTTGGGAATGTTCCTAATACTGGTATCCTATTTGGGACAGATGGACGTGGAGTGAGGGCAAAAGTGACCAAAGGCTGTGTGGAAGCAGGAAAAAAGCTGGCAAAATATAGTGGAAAAGACATTCATCTGAAAGTAAATGTATTTGGTTTTAGCCGTGGTGCGACTGCTGCAAGGCATTTTCTGCATATTGCGACTAACCGTGCCAGAATACTTAAAGGATCTAGTAAAGATGGAATGGCCATTCCGCCTCATGAAGCAGAAGGTAAAAGAATAGAAGTAAAATTAGATGATAGTCTAGTACTTAATCATGGGTATTTTGGTGCTTGTTTAAGATATTGGGATGTGGAACCTAAAAAAATAACATTCAACTTTGCCGGGTTATATGATACAGTGGCCTCTTATGGATTGGATCATCGTCCAAAGTCGATAGCAGGAGTTCCTATTATTCATGGGGATACCAAACAGCTTGGGTTGGATGCTGTTAAAAAAGCCTATTTTACTTTACAGATTGCAGCAGATAACGAGTATCGTGATAATTTCGATTTAACAGACATTGACAGTACAGGAGTAAAAGGATTACAATTTATCTTACCTGGTGTACATTCTGATATCGGAGGCTGTTACGTCAACCAGAATGAAGAAAAAGTAGATCTGTATACCGAAAGAGAAAATGAAGGAAGAAAATGTGAGCAATTCAGGAAAATACTGATAGAGGAAGGCTGGTATACTCCGGAAGAAATTGTAGTAAAGAAAATAATCTCAGTCCACAAATATGGGGTCAATACCAAATACATATTGGTAGGAACAAGAAGACCTTTTAATACGTATGATAGGGTTTCGCTTAATACCATGTTTTATTACTCAGGTCAGGATCAGTTTGGAGTAAAATATGATGCTAATTTGAAGGAAAGACATAAATTAACAGATCCTTTTCTTATCGAGATATATGGTCAATTGAGAAATTATATGAATGCCTGTAACACATTACGAAATACTTATGTAGAAGAGTTTAACAAAAGTAATTCATCGGGAGATTATCTTTCAAAAATAAAAACGCTGCATTATGAAGATTTTGTAGATTTGGATCAACTTAAAACATTGAGAAATAAATACCTCCACTGGTCTGCCAGTGCCACTAAAATAGGATATGGCCCAAGAGTAGGAAAGGTTGTCAGTGGAAAAGAACGAATCAGAAATATACAATATGGATAAAGGTACTTATACAATAAGATATATCATACAATATTTTGTATGTTTCATACTATGTATTCAATTAATACAATGTCAGAAGATGGATGATAAAAGATTGGCTTTTCATGTTGAAATAAGTTCTCCTGGAGCAAAATATAGAATAGAGCCTGTATTTGATAAAATAAAAACATTGGAAGGAAACCGTGCAGGATTGCCTTATGGTGGCAGCTCCGGAAACTGGGGCGATTCAGGATCATCATGGACGGAACAGTATGGAACTCCAATTGGAGCAGATATTACCTATTATTCACGATATGAAGGAACAGAAATTTTTTATCGATTAAATGTGGACTTTCCCGTGGATACCATAAAGGATTATATGGAACGGGCCTATTCCAGAGTTGAAGATAAGGAAGGAGAAACTAAGGAATATAAAAGGCTAGGTAGAGGTTTTGAATCTGGAGGAGGAAAAGCTTATGACAGTTTTTCTACATTGGTTTTTGGCTTTGCTCCCAAGGGTATGGTCGTAGTATGGCTGAACTTTGGAAATACCCGTATTGAATTGGGACGTTACCAGGCTCAACCGGTTACAGACCCTGTAGAAATTGCCAAGGCTAAGGAAAAATACCTGGCGATGTATCGTATAAGCCCCGAACGTTACAAAGAAGAAATAAAACTTGCTTTTATTCCTGATGCGAGTCCTAAAGAATGGGATGATTACAGGCAGCGCTACCATTGGCGTCCGGTAGTAACTTCTACCAATCCTAAATTCAGATTGTTTGAAGTACTCAATTATACTTATAACGGAGAAAAAGAAGGAGCATTAAGGCCGTGGGTTTTAAATATGCCTTATAAGGAAAGGGCGATTCCTCAGGAAATGGTATTTACATGGGAAACCGGAAAAGAAAAGCAGGAACAACGAAATGCCCGTGCTTTTTTCAATTGGGAAAAGACCAACGAAGCCTTTAAACAGGCAGGAAATAAGATTGATATGCAGGTGAAAATTGCAGCAGACAATAGTTCCATAGAAATTTTACTGAATGGTAAGCCTTTAGAAACGGACAGTATTCGTATTTACCAGTGGTCGGGAAATTATAAAGAAAGTTATAAATAATCTGGATATTGGCAGTTGTATGAAAATGAATATTAAAAATGTTTTACAGGGTATTTTGTGCTTTATATTATGTATTCATTTAACACAATGCCAGAAGATGGATGATAAAAAAATGGCTTTTCATGTAGAAATAAGTTCTCCAGCAACGAAATATAGAATAGAGCCTGTATTTGATAAAATAAAAACTTTAGAAGGGACTCGCGCAGGATTGCCTTATGGTGGTAGTTCTGGGAGTTGGGGTGATTCAGGATCAACATGGACAGAACAATATGGAACTCCAATTGGTGCAGATATTACTTACTATTCAAGATATGAAGGAACAGAAACTTTTTATCGATTAAATGTGGACTTTCCAATAGATACTATAAAGGATTATATGGAACGTGCCTATTCCAGAGTAGAAGATAAGAAAGGAGAAACTATGAAATATAAAAGGTTAGGCAGAGGATTTGAATCAGGAGGAGGAAAAGCTTATGACAGTTTTTCTACTTTGGTTTTTGGTTTTGCCCCCAAAGGCATGGTTGTGATATGGCTTAACTTTGGAAATACCCGTATTGAATTGGGACGTTACCAGGCTCAGCCTGTTACAAATCCAACAGAAATTGCCAAAGCAAAAGAAAAATACCTGACGATGTATCGCATAAGTCCGGAACGTTATGAAGAAGCAATTAAAGAGTTATATATTCCTGATGCCAACTCTAAAGAATGGGATGATTACAGACAACGCTACCATTGGCGTCCTGTGGTATCTTCTACAAATCCTAAATTCAGATTGTTTGAAGTTCTCAATTATACTTATAATGGCGAAAAAGAGGGTGCATTGAGACCGTGGGTTTTAAATATGCCTTACAAAGAAAGAGCGATTCCTCAGGAAATGGTATTTTTCTGGGAAACCGGGAAAGAAAAGCAGGAACAGCTGAATGCCCGTGCATTTTTCAATTGGGAAAAAACCAATGATGCTTTTAAACAGGCCGGAAATAAAATTGATATGCAGGTGAAAATTGCTGCGGATAATAGTTCAATTGAAATTTTACTGAACGGTAAACCTTTAGAAACAGACAGCATCCGTATTTACCAATGGTCAGGTGATTATAAGGAAAGTTATAAGTAAATCTTTCAAACAGCTTTTCTCTATAAAGTATCTGCCAGTACAGATCCTTTTCTATCCCTTTTTCGGAACATAAAAGAAAAAATTTCCACTTTCAATAAAATAAAACCCTGATTATTTCAGGGTTTTTGTCTTGATTGTGTCATTTTGTCACAAAACTTTGAATGGTACAAATGTTGTGAAATAGTGATTGTAAATTAAATATAAAAATTAGAAAAAAATAAAAATATTATGAGTAAAATAATTGGAATTGACTTAGGAACAACCAACTCTTGTGTTGCTGTAATGGAGGGTAAAGACCCTGTTGTTATTCCTAACGCAGAAGGGAAAAGAACTACTCCATCTATCGTAGCATTTACAGAAGACGGAGAAAGAAAAGTAGGTGATCCTGCAAAAAGACAGGCTGTAACAAACCCAACTAAAACTGTTTACTCTATCAAAAGATTTATCGGAACACACTTCAAAGAAGATGCTAAGGAAATCTCAAGAGTACCTTATAAAGTTGTTGCTGGGCCAAACGATACAGTAAAAGTAAAAATTGACGATAGAGAATATACTCCACAGGAAATTTCAGCAATGACACTTCAGAAAATGAAGAAAACTGCTGAAGATTATCTTGGACAAGAAGTAACAAGAGCGGTAATTACTGTTCCTGCATACTTCAACGATGCTCAAAGACAAGCTACTAAAGAAGCTGGAGAAATTGCAGGTCTTAAAGTAGAAAGAATTATCAACGAGCCTACAGCTGCAGCGTTAGCTTACGGTCTTGATAAAAACCATAAAGATCAGAAAATCGCAGTATATGACCTTGGAGGTGGTACTTTCGATATCTCTATCCTTGATTTAGGTGATGGTGTATTCGAAGTATTGTCTACAAACGGTGATACTCACTTAGGAGGTGATGACTTTGATGATGTAATTATCAACTGGATGGCAGATGAGTTCAAAGCTGAAGAAGGGGTAGATTTAAAATCAGATGCTATTGCACTTCAAAGATTAAAAGAAGCTGCTGAAAAAGCAAAAATCGAGTTATCTTCTTCTCCACAGACTGAGATCAACTTACCATATATCACGGCTACAGCTACAGGTCCTAAACACTTAGTGAAGACTTTAACTAAAGCTAAATTTGAGCAATTATCTGCTGATCTAGTAAGAAGATCTATGGAGCCGGTTGCTAAAGCATTAAAAGATGCTGGTTTATCAACTTCTGATATCGACGAAGTAATCTTGGTAGGAGGTTCTACAAGAATCCCAATCATCCAGGAAGAAGTAGAAAAATTCTTCGGTAAAAAGCCATCTAAAGGAGTTAACCCGGATGAGGTTGTAGCGATTGGTGCTGCTATCCAAGGAGGTGTATTAACAGGAGACGTAAAAGACGTATTACTTCTTGACGTTACCCCGCTTTCTTTAGGTATTGAAACTATGGGTTCTGTATTCACTAAATTAATTGAAGCGAACACTACGATCCCAACTAAAAAATCTGAAGTATTCTCTACAGCTTCTGACAACCAGCCAGCGGTAAGCATCAGAGTAGGACAGGGAGAAAGATCTATGTTCAACGATAACAAAGAAATCGGTAGATTCGACCTTACAGATATTCCACCAGCACCAAGAGGAGTTCCTCAAATTGAAGTAACTTTCGATATTGATGCTAACGGTATCCTAAGTGTATCTGCTAAAGATAAAGGAACTGGTAAAGAGCAGTCTATCAAAATCCAGGCTTCTTCAGGTCTTTCTGACGAAGAAATCGAAAGAATGAAAAAAGAAGCTCAGGAAAACTCTGCAGCGGATGCTAAGAGAAAAGAAGAAGTTGAAATCTTCAATAAAGCTGACGGATTGATCTTCCAAACTGAAAAGCAATTGAAAGAATTCGGTGAAAAACTTTCTGCTGACAAAAAAGCAGCAATCGAAGCAGCTCACGGAGAATTGAAAACTGCTTTCGAAGCTAAAAATGCTGATGATGTAAAAGCTAAAACTGAAGCGTTAGATGCAGCATGGATGGCCGCTTCTGAAGAATTATATGCAGCGGGTCAACAGCCAGGTGCTGATGCAGGTGCTCAAAACGCTGGCGGAAATAACGCCGGAGCTGAAGATGTACAGGATGCAGACTTCGAAGAAGTAAAATAATTATTGATTAATAATAATTAATAAATATATAAACCCGCTTTAGATCACTATCTAAGGTGGGTTTTCTTTTTACCTTTTGATATTTTCTGATTTTATTTTTCTATTGGTATTTGTAAACAGATAAGTTTGCAAATGACTAAGATTTGTTGACTAATTAAAATTGATAATAAATAGTATATTTGATCAGTATTTTAATAAGAAAATATACATATGAAAATAAAATTTATCTTTTTTTCTTTATTGCTATTCAATTTTGCAAATTCTCAACTTATTTCTGGGAAAATTATTTCTAACGAAAAAAATCAGGTGATTCCCTACGCAAGAATCGGAGTCGAAAATGAAAATATCGGAGCACTTACAGATGAAAATGGAAATTACAGTATTGATTTATCCAATATAGATCAATCTAAAAAAATAATTGTTCAATTAGGAGGGTATAATTCTTTTGAGCAAAATATCAAAGATTTTATCCATTCAAATAATCATACTATTATTCTTAAAGAAAAAGTTAATGAAATTGCTGAATTAAAAATAGTTCCAAAAGCTTTTGAAAATAAGAATATCGGAGTCAAATCAAAAGCAAAGAAAATGCTGTATGGGTTTAGCTCAAATGGTTCCAGTCAAACGGCTTATAGGGAATTTGCAATCCCATTTTCAAACAAAAAAAAGGCTGAAAATAGAGAAAATACATCTTAACATTGCAAAGTTTAAAACAGATAAGCCTATCGTTCTCAATTTCAATATTTATTCTAATAAAAATAAACAACCGGGAGAGTCTATTCTTTTGGAAAATCTTACCACAGAACTCACTGCAGATAAAATCATAGACGGGACATTTACTTTTGATTTAAATGATTATTCTGTTTGGATTGATAAAGAAGATTTTTACGTATCTGTACAGGTTATGAGCGGATTTAAAGGTGATTTTGGTTTTAGTGCTGCATTGTTAAGAACTGTTTTTGAAAGAACTTTTTACAGCAATTGGGAGAAAATAATTGCAGGAAGTCCGGCAATTAATATTGATGTAAGAATTGAAAAAGAAAAACGATCTGCAACATAGTGTATTATAAAATGTTTACATTAATAATTTTAAGCAATATTTTTGTATAATTGTTGACTATAACTATAACCAGCAAATGAAGTTGAAATTATCTTTTATTTTGATTGTATTTTTTATAGCAATCAACGCACAATCAAAAAATGATTTAAATTCTGAAGAGAAAAAATATATTTCAAAGTTTATCTATCCAATAAACACTTTTAATCCCGAGGAAAGCGACAATAATGATTTACTAATCTTAAACAAATTAATTGGAAACTCTAAAATAGTAGGATTAGGAGAATCTACTCACGGTTCGAGTGAAGTGTATCAAATGAAATATAGAATAAGCAAATATTTGATAGCTAATAATAATTTCAATGTCTTTTCGCTTGAAGCCAATATGCCTGAAAGTTTTTTAATGAATCAATATATTCAGGAAGGAAAAGGAAACCCTAAAGATATTCTAAAAGGTATGTATTTCTGGCTGTGGCAAACCGAAGAAACTTTAAACTTTGTTGAATGGTTAAAAAAACATAATGAAAATCATGATTCAAAAGTATTTTTTGATGGTTTTGATATGCAGTATGCAAAAGGAGCGATAGATCAGATAAGAAAAATATATCAGGAAAATCACTGGCCTGAACAAGAGATTAATGACCTTGAAACAGCTTTAAAAGAAAATAATAGAGGCTTTAGAACCTATTCTAAAAAAGGTCAAAACACTATATCTGAGTATCTGTTTTTAATAAAACAAAAATCTATCTCCATAAAAAATCCGGAAGAGAAATCGCGCTTCCTGCTGAATGTAGATATTATCAGACAATATATCGAACTCAGTTTTATCAAGAGGGACCAATTTATGGCGGAGAATGTTAAATGGATGAAAGAAAACTATCAGAATTCTAAAGTAATTGTCTCGGCTCATAATTATCATATTGCCAAGTTAAAATCAGATAGAATGGGGTATTGGATCAATGAAATGTATAATAAAGATTTTGTGAATTTTGGATTTGCCTTTTATGAAGGCACTTATTCTGCAAGTATTGATGGCAAACTAGGTACTTATAACTCAGAAAAAGCAAGGCCGGGAACATTAGAATATAAACTTAATTCACTTAATATTCCAATTTTTATTTTGGATTTAAAAGCAATCAGAAAGGATGACAACAAACTTGGTCATTGGATATTGAAAGATATTCAATTTCGCAAAACGGGATCAGGGACAGATAAAAATGAATTTAAAAAAACAAATGTTGCTAATTCTTTTGATTATTTGATATTCATCAATAAATCAACAAATTCAAAACTTTTAAATAGTACTTCAAAATAAAGGTATTATAGTAAACTGGACATCTATTTTATATTTCTTTTATTAATATTTTATCATTTTAAATCGTTGGGGTTTAATTTATATGCAAATGATTTTTAATAATATATGATTTTCAAACAATGAAATTAATATTTTTTAGCGAAGTATAGGGAGTGTATTATTTGAAAGTTAAATTCTAACCTTTTTTGTAGTATTTCTTTCTCCATGTCTCTAAAACGACCTAATCTTCCAAAAGAATAAGCCTTCATATAAAAAGTGTATTTTTACCAAAACACAAAAAATATGAACGGACATTATTTGCTTCCCACTTTCTTTGACCTTATAGCAGTTTTTTTATTTGCTTTTTCAGGTTCTGTAAAAGCAATTGAAAAAGGATATGATTTTATAGGGGTTTTTATTGTTGCAATGGTTACCAGTACCGGAGGTAGCTTAATTAGAGATACGTTATTACAAAATGGGCCACCTGCCCCTCTCTTGGATTACAGATATCTGTTATCGGTTTTTTTAGCTGGCAGTATTGCTATGTTTTGGTATAAATACAGTAAGCATTTCTCACAGATTATTAATATTATTGATGCTATCTCATTAGGAATGTATGCTGTCTTTGGTACTCAGAAAGCTATTATATTGGAATTCAGTATTTTCTCGGCATTCATTATCGGATTTATAAATGCTGTTGGAGGAGGGCTGCTTCGTGATTTATTAATTAAAGAAGAATCTCATTTCTTTAAACCTGGACAGTATTATGCCGTGAACTCTATCGTTGCTATTACGATATTTTTAATTCTGGGAATAAGTTTTGGGATTCATGCCCAAACATCTGCTATAATAGCCATAGTAATAGCTACCATCCTTCGGTTCATAGCGATCAAATTCAACTTACAGACTAAGGCTGTTAATCAATGGTCTAGAAATAAAGAAAATAGTATTTAGAATATAAGAAGAAGGAATATTGAGAGATCTTGTCTTGCTGAATTCTAGAGAATAAAAGTAGCTTTTTTCTGAACATCTATTTGTTTTGAACAGTTTTGCTTATTATTTCCAATAGATATATTACTCATTAAAAAATACAATCATGCTATTTTCACAGAAGCAGCATGATTGTATTGAATAGTAGCTAACAAAACGTCACATTTCACTCTTAATGTGTGTCTTCACTTTATATAAGAATTTTTGTTATGTTAAAAACCATAGCTTTAGACGCGCATATAGTATTTCCGGGGATGGGATCGTTCTTTCCAAATGCTGTAAGTCAACAGCCATATTTATTAGGGTATATTTTTGAATAATATTCGGCTTCAGGTAGATCAGATGGCCAAAAATAACGAATAGAAAAGCAGTGAAACTATTGATGCCAGCTTAAAATACAATCCAGAAACTAAAAAAAAATAATCAAAAAGGTAGAAAGAGATCATTATAAAAGATTGTCAATAATGATTTGATGATAAAATTTTTATGGGACCTTTTTACCCATCATACCTTAATCGTAATAATATAAAATTTCAAAAAATGAAAATGATTTTGCATATCACATCAAGCGCCAGAGGAAATGATTCTTACAGCACCCATCTAGGTAAAGAAATAATTAATAACCTGAAAAATAAAGTTTCTTCAATAGAGATTAAAACATGGGATTTAGTGGAAGAGCAGCCTCCATTATTTACCAATACAATGATTCGTGGATTCTATATGTCACCGGAGAACCCTGCTTATCCATCTTTTGAAGGATTCGAATACTCAGATAATGTGTTAGAGAGTGTGAATAAAGCTGACATTATTGTGATCAGCACTCCTACTCATAATTTTTCAGTTTCGGCTCATTTGAAGGCGTGGATTGATCAACTTGTTCGTGTAGGTATTACTTATAGATTTGATCAAACTGGCAGCAGAGTGGGACTTATTAATAACAAAAAAATCTATTTAGCAATTGCTTCAGGAGGCAAAGTAAATATAACTGGTCAAAAAAATGACTATATATCAGATTATATAAAAGATGTTTTAGAAGCTTATGTAGGAAAAAATGAGGTCATCACTTATAGGATAGAAGGTACTGCTTTTCCTGGATTTATACCTGATTATGAAGAATTATTGAAAGACTTTCAATATTAGCAAATAGGAAAGTGAAAATGTTTTCTATCATGTATATATCATTGGCTGGCTTTTCAATACTTAATTTTCGATATGTTTTTATTAACAAAATAATATAAAGTATATTTTTTGTTTCTATTTATGTTTTATAAGTCTTTTTTCTTGCAGGAGCTGAAAACCCATTCTCATATTTAGTAAACAGTTTTTTCTCCATCTTCCATTTCATATAATGATCCTCAAAAAAGAAGCAAATGATATTAATTATTTGTTCAATCAGACTAATAGCATTATTTTCATAAGTTATAAGAATCCAAAGACCATGAACTAAACTCAAAAGAATAAAAGCAGCATTTTCAAAGAAGAAGACGTGAACCCGGCGGTAAACTTCGTTTACCGCCGGGTTTGTTTTACGAAAAAAAGAACTTATGAAAAGAAAAAATTTTAAGTCTAAAGTTTTAACTTATAAAAATTTACATAGATTTGCTGATGTGAATAGTATCTAGTAATTAACCATTCCAGACAATAATTTTTGAAAAAAATAACATTCATATTTATTCTGAACAAGATAGCTTTCCTAATAGCATATTAGAAAACTTTTACATTAGTTATTATCAGGATGCAAATCTCAAAAATAGCAACAGGCTTGATATTCATCAACATACTTATTACGAAATTATTTGGGTAGAAAAAGGGAGTGGAATTCATACGATTGATTTTGTGGATTACCATTACTCAGGCCCCTGTATTTTTTTGTTACATCCCAGGAATGCCCATAAAATTCAAAAAAATACACTATCCTCTGGCGGAGTCATCAAATTCAATGAATATTTTTTCACCAATGATGAGCCGGCATCAAAATTCTTATTGAAATTTGCTATTTTCAATGATGTTGACGTTCTCCCGGTTCTTAATTTATCGATACCGGAGGCAAAAAAAATCAAAAATCTTTTTGAAATTATTTTTGCTGAAACCAAAGTAAGTGGAGTTCCAATGACAACATTGGTTTTAAGTTTATTAAAATCTTTACTGTTAAAGATATATCAAATCAAAAAAGAAAGTTTCCCGATCGATAATCTTTATACTTCCAATTCTATTCGGTTTCAGGTGTTTCAGGAGTTGGTGGAAAATCATTTTAGAAATCAGCACAACCTTACCTTTTATAGTGAGCAGCTTAAATTTTCAACAAGAACTTTGAACGAGTTATGTAAAAGAAACAGCCATAAAACAGCTCATCAGCTCATTAAAGACAGGCTTTTATTAGAAGCTAAAAGAATGTTGACTTACACAGATTTTTCGATTAAAGAAATTGCTTTTCAGCTGGGTTTTGATGATTCTTCATATTTTACAAGATTTTTTATGGTAAATAATCAGATGAGTCCAACAGAGTTCAGAAAACTTCATTCTTAGCTTCCTAAATATCCATTTCTTTCGACATTTTATCCATTTCAGCAAAAAGGTGTTTTGTATAATTTTGGAATATGAAATTCATAAGATATTGAACAGTATATGGTTCGATGAATATGACTTCTGAAACTAACACTTTATGATAAATGAATACAATGAAAAATGTATGTACAGCCTGTGGAACACAGTTTCCGGAAAACTATAATTTGCCGGTATGCAGTATATGTGCAGATGAAAGACAATATATACCAACAGGAGGACAGTCCTGGACGACGCATGAAAAATTATCAGAAACACATAAAACCAGGATTCTGAAAATAAGAGAAGATCTTTATGAAATTACAGTTACTCCAAGATTTGCTATAGGACAAAGAGCCTTATTGGTTCTTTCAGAAAATGGGAATATTCTTTGGGATTGTATTCCTTTATTAGACCAGCATGTAATCAACTTTATCAATGAAAAAGGAGGAATAAATGCAATAGCTATTTCTCATCCTCACTACTACAGTAATATGAATGATTGGGCAAGACAATTTAATTGTCCTATTTATCTCCATGAGCTTGATAAAGAGTATATTGTTGATCATGGGAAATGCATACATCTTTGGTCCGGTAAATCATTTGAACTCTGGGATGCTATAACAATTGAAAACATTGGCGGCCATTTCAGAGGAAGCAGCATATTGATGCTTTCTCATTTTTCAGAGCATGGAGTGATGCTTTGTGGTGATACGATGTATCTTTCACCAAGTATGAATTTTTTTGCTATTATGTATAGTTATCCTAATAGAATTCCTTTAGAGAGATCTGAAATAATAAGGATTAAAAAACGCCTTTCAGAATTGAATTTTGACTCTGTTTATGGTTTCTATAGCTATCAAAATCTGACAATAAATGGTAAAGAGATTCTTGAAAAGTCTATAGAACAATATTTGAAGTAAGGAATTATCTACAATTGTAAACCTGATATTAAAAATAAAAATATGAAAATAACAATATTGGATGATTATCAAAATATCATTGAAAACCTAGAATGTTTTCAAATATTGAAACCTCAAAATGTAAATATTCTGCATGAAAGTGAAAAAGATCCTGTGAAATTGGCATCATTAATTGGAAACTCAGAAGTTATCGTATTGACTCGTGAAAGAACTGAAATCTCTAATGAGCTGCTTCAATACCTGCCCAGCCTGAAGCTGATAAGCCAGACAGGAAAAATATCTAATCATCTGAACCTGGAGGACTGTACTGAACACAATATTCTTGTTGCAGAAGGAGTGGGATCTCCGATAGCTCCTGCAGAATTAGCCTGGGGACTGATAATGAATACCGTAAGACAAATTCCTCAAGCTATTGAAGGTATGAAAAATGGACACTGGCAGACCAATATTGGGAATACCATTAATGGAAAAATAATAGGAATATGGGGATATGGTAAAATAGGACAGAGAATTGCTCAATATGCAAAAGTATTTGGTGCAAAAGTTCTGGTTTGGGGAAGTGAAGCTTCCAGAAACAAAGCTGTAGAGGATGGTTTTGAAAAAGCAGACAATAAAGATGAATTCTTTAGGACAGCAGATATTATCAGTTTACATCTAAGACTGAATGAAAATACCTTACACATTGTAAAAGAAGAGGATTTAATGAAAATGAAAGAAAATTCAGTATTAATAAATACAGCAAGGGCAGAGCTTATTGAAGAATATGCACTGCTGAATACACTGAAAAGCGGTAAAAATATTTTAGCGGGAATTGATGTCTATGAAGATGAACCTATCTACAATCCGGATTTTAGTCTGCTGAATATGAATAATGTGATTTGTACCCCACATTTAGGGTACGTGGCTAAAGAAAGTTACGAGCTGTATTTTGGGAAAGCCTTTGAAAATGTTATCAACTTTATCAATGGCAATCCAACTCATATTGCCAATCCTGAAGTTTTAATGAAGTAATTAAAATTAATTTTGTACAAGAAATGCAGATAATGGCAATCAGCCAATCTCTTATGATAATAAGCGATTGGTTTTTCCATTTTTGATAAAGTGGCTGGATTAACGAATTTGGTTAAAATGAAAATTGATTTTCATACATTAATTTTGTTTTTTAATCCAATAATAAAAATCCAATAGCCCCGATTGTATCATATTACTGTATATTTATCACTTCAATTTTTATTATCAGAAATACAATGTATATGAGAAAGATCATCGGTGTTCTAGGGATGCTTGCAGTGTTGACAGGCTGCAACAATTCTGACCGTAAAGGGCTGCAAAAAGATGAACTGAGAGAAGGGAAGTCTTTATCCAAAGACCAGGAATCAAACTCAAAAGAATCGGAAGCTCCCAAAAGAAGCATTTCCAAAGAAGAAGCCGTGAAATTGGCTGTAAAACAATTTGAAGCTTATTTACCTAATATCCTTAAGACTTATGATGATGGAGTTATAGATCTTCAGGATCCTCATGTTGGAGATTTTACCGGTGATGGAATTGAAGATGTAGCCATTTACTGGAATATTGCACCGGACGGAGGAAATGCTTTGATAGGACAGGGATTATCATTGTACAGAAATGATGGGCATACCGTGAAAGTAATTGCCGGATATGAACCGGATTATCTGTTTGCTTTTGATACCATCAAAAATGGAAAAATCATTGTAGAAAAACTGGAATATACTGAAGAAGACGGAAGATGCTGTCCTTCTATAAAAACTAAACATGCTTTGACGATCAAAGGAAGCAAAGTTTATTAAGCAAAATATCTTCTTAAAAATTTGAGTTCTTTAGGCTTTTAAGAGGGTATTTTCCTTTCCAGAATATTTTTACCCCATTCATTAATGTTATCTAACAAGGGAATGAATGAAGTGCCCAATTCTGATAAGCTATACACTGTTTTAACCGGAGGTTTTGTCCCGAAAACAGTTCTGGTAATAAGCTGGTCTCTTTCCAATTGTCGCAACTGAAGGCTTAATGTTGTTTCAGTGATAAAAGACAGCTCTTTTTTAAGTTCACCAAACCGTTTGTCTCCATTTTTTAAATGACATAGAATGACTCCTTTCCATCTGCCGCCAATGAGATCCATTACAAAACTTACGGCACAAGGGTAGGATTTTTGGTTGACATTAATATAAGAAGTTTCACATTTTTTTTCCATCTTTTTTATAGTATCTAAATTGATAGTTATTTTCTACTAATACTGGAGGAACTATTTTTACACAATAATAGACATAAAACAGGAAATAATAAAATGTATCAATTAGCACAAATTAATGTAGCCAGGATGATTGGCGTTACTATTGAAGATCCGGTCATGAAAGAATTTGTTGAACACTTTGATTCAGTGAATCAACTGGCAGAAGAGAGTAATGGTTTTGTATGGCGGTTAAAGGATGAAAATAATAACGCTGCAGGTTTTAATCCATTTAACGATGAACAGGTCATCATCAACCTTTCAGTATGGAAAGATAAAGAATCATTGGAATATTTTACTTACAAAACGTTTCACGTTGATTTTTTACGAAGAAGAAAAGAATGGTTTCAAAAATACGGAAAAGCATCGTATGTACTTTGGTGGATTAAAGATGATCAATATCCAAGTATAGAAGAAGCATTGGAAAGGCTAGAATATCTGCAAAAGAATGGATCCTCAGAATATGCCTTTAATTTTCAAAAAGCATTTCAAAAACCGGATCTGGATTAGTAAGATTCTAAATTTTGTATATTGTCTGTTGATTACCAATATAAAATTTTAATATGATACATCAACTGAAATTTCTCTTTTTCATCCTAAGCTTTTCATTTTTTTTTCAATCATGTCAAAGTCAGGGTTTTGATTTAGAGAAAATGAAGCTTCCCGTTAAGCAGACCGATTTAAAAACATTGGGATTGAAAGCGTATGGAACCGGAGTAGGAACAGAGGCTATTCAATATGCTATCTACAAAGCGGATGTTGTGAATAATGGTAAGCTTCCCATTAATTTTGGAGGAATTAATATCGAAGATGCTCCGGACTCAGAATATTTTACTCCGGGAATGCTTTCTTTTTACGGGAAAAATCAGGGAAATAATTGTGAGGGATTTAAACTTAATCTCGAAAATCCGGCTAATTTTCAGAAAATATTAGACTATCTGCTGAATAAAAAGAAAAGTTCAAACTGGTTTTTGATAATGGCAAAGATAGTGTGGATAGAGCGAGGGTCTTTAATGGTAAACAGAACGGTATCACATATCTGGTTCTGTCAATGTTAAATGAAAAAGGCAAGAAAGTTGGCTATCTGGAAGCGATCAGTGCCAAAGAAACCCCGTTGTTAACTTCCAGGTTGGGAGGAGTGTTCCAATATTATAATGATTATCTGGAATACCGGAAAAATAAGGCGGCTAATTTCAGTTATCTTGATTTTCTGAGAGAAACAGACAATCAATTTTATAAGGAAAATAATAATCTGAAGTAAAAGAATCTGCTATGAAAAATCTTCTGGTTTTAATATTGTTTTTTTTATTTTCAGTATCTATCTGTGGTCAGAAAAAGTCTGATGACGAAATCTCTGCCCAGGATAAGATTCTGTTACAAAAGTTCTGGACAGATTTTACCGATGCTGTTACCAGAAATGATAAAGGAAAAATAAAAACACTTTGTGAATTTCCCTTCTATTGCAGACCCTGTATTGATTATTTAGGATCTAAAAACAGTAACCTTGTCACAGTGAAGGTCAGCAGGGATTCATATCAAAAAAAATATTACAAAGTCTTTTTGAAAAAGAACTAAAAGCTGAAGTTAAAAAGCATCAGAAATTTAATCTACAGTTTTTTCATCCCTATTTTAATAAAGAAGTTAAAATACAAGGAATTTCCTTTTTATATACTATGATTCCGCCTTCAAAAACTTGGGAAGGAGCTCAGGGAATGATTACTCTGGCAAAAAAAGAAGGGAAATTTAAAATAACAGGAATTGATATGGTTCCGTAATTACTCTATACCTGAGTAATTATTAAAGCAAAAAGTATATCCAACTCACTCTTTCAGCTTCCAGATTCTATCCTCAAAGAATTAAATGCGATGCTGATGTGGCCAGGGCTTTCCTTTCCCTGTTTCACAAAGTAATTTAAGACTTCTCAGAAACTGGCCCCAGGTGTAATTGCATTCAGCGAACATCGGTGAGTAGATATCCCAGCCTTTGTGACGAAATATCAATAATGTACCGCTGTCGTATACCAATTGCTCAATCTGGCCTTCCATTTCCGGATGCATTTTACGAAGCGTTTCCTTATCTCCGGATGAAAGATGAAATGAAATATCAGTTCCAATCCACTCATGGGCACCTGCAATACAATGCCACTGAATTTCCTCAAAAGGAGTAAGCTTTACGATTTTCATCTCTTTAAAATAATCCGGACCAAAAGAGAATCTGGCAATGCTGCCTACTTCAGCACTGGTTTTGGTATGAGGAGTCCACCATGCTGATAAACCAGATTGGCTGGCGATGGCATGGTATACTTTTTCTTTTGAAGAGCCAATGAGTATAGCGTGATCAATATTGGACATAATATGTTCTGATGAGTGGGTTATTAATCTTTTATTACGATTGGTTTTAAAATTACAAAATAATACCAAAAGTTAATATAAATATCTGAAATAATGAGTCTTTGAAATATACCTCCTTGTTTTTATTGTAAAAGTTAAAAAAGATTAATAATGGGGTTAAAAATGCTTTAGTAAGCCTTTTTTGTAATTTCGTGTTGATAAAACCGATTCTGATAGCAGAAGGCGAATCCTTTTCTTTGTTTTTTGATCAGAGTTTTTATACCATGTAAACAAATTTAAAATATGAAGTATTTTTCTATAGTATTCATGATCATTCTATTTCAGGCCTGTAATACGAAAAAAGAGGAAAAGCAGGGGATGGCATCTAAAACTGAACTAACTGAAAATAAAACGAGAACAGATTCCGCAGTACAAAACATAACACAGACATCAGAAGAAGTAAACGATGGGCAGGACGATGTTATGCTGGCGGAAGATATACGCTTCAATGGTAAACTGAAAAGAATTTTTGAGCTTAAGGACTTTGAAAAAGTTTTCGGTAAGGCAGACAGTACCAGACTAATGGCTGATGAGCAGCCTTGTTCCTATATTTTTGAAGAAGGAAGCGCCGAGGATAAATATCTCTATAAAAACGGATCTTGTTTTGAAAGCAGCAAGCAAAAAGTAGGAGTTAATGAATTCAGGTTTTTCAATGGGAACTTTATTCTGTACAAAGGGATTAGAATAGATGCAAAGACTACGCTGGAGGATATTAAAAAGATATTTCCTAATTCGGTACGAAACATAAGCCATTTGGAGCGTTTCGGTGAAGGAGAACTTCCGGTGATCACATTAAGGGAAGATAAAGAGGGCGTTTCTGACGGCCATATTAATATGTATTTTAAAGACAACAGGATCTATTCAATCAGTTGGTGGTTTCCATGTTAAAAAATTGGAGATGAAATATTTAACTATCTGAGTATATATAAATAGGATTGAAATATGGAAAATATAGGTGAGTTTTCTGCAGATGGCTATGGAATGGCTATTATCTCTACAGATCTGTTTACACAATATCTTAGGGAAAAGAAGTGCAGAGGGAAGAAATTGTTGTCTTATTTTGACAGGCATAAGGATCTTTTTTTGAACTCCATTAAAGATGGAAAGTTTCTTCCGTTTTATCAGATCAGTGTTTTCGAATATACTATTTTTACTTCTGTAAATGAAAAAAATGTTGAATGGCCACAGGAATATGATGAGGTCTTCCGGTACAATAACTTTTTTCTTGAAGTGGGAGAGATCGAGAGAATTTGCTTTGCCAGTTTTGATTATCTGGAATACCGTCTGGAAAATATCAAGCAGAATATAACGGATAAGGAAGATAAGGTTCCAACAGGAGCAGATGGACATATTGAATCTTATTTTCCGGCAAGAGGTTTTGATCTGCCTAAAGGAATTTATGAGTTTGATCTGGTGGGGCTGAAAAGAAAAGAAAAACTGGAAAGAGAAAGTAAGAATTATGCTTACGCACTTATTTTTCGCAGTAATGAAGATGCCGTAAATCATAATTTTGAGAAAGCAGACAATGATATTCATTGTTTTAATATCGCAAATTATAGAGAATCACCAGATCTAAAAAAGATAATAAAATCACCAAAAAATATTAAAATGAATTTGACAAAATACCTTTCATTGTTCTTTCTAATCGGGTTACAGCTGGTATGCTGCGGGCAAAAAAAAGAGGAGACTCAACAATTAGAAACTAAGGCTGAAGCGTTTACTCAAAAAATAATCCACTTGATTACGGAGAAAGATTATGCGGCCTTGAATCAGTTAACCACTTCAAAAGTATACTGCTACCTCTGCTTTGAAAGTGCTCCTGAGAAAAATGCTTTTGTAGGAAAGGATACCTTTTACAAAAAGCATGTCAGTACTATTTTTAATAAAGAATTACTGGAAAGACTGAAGCGTAATGAAACAAAGTTTTCCTATGACGGATCTGATCCGGGATTTAAAGACAGAAATTATATCGTATTGTATACCACTTACCGTCCAAATGAATTTGGAGATGGACATGAAGGTGCTCAATTTGTTTTCTGGTTAAAAGAAGAAAAAGGAAACTTCAAATTATCAGGAGTAGAGACGATACCTTAACAACAAAATAAAAACATATATTCAAATGCTGAAAATATTATCATTGCTATGGTTACCCGCCGGTATTATCATGGCCTGCAATTGTACCAAAGGAAAAAATGATGGCCGCGAAAAAAACGTTATCATTTCAAAAGTCCATCACAAAAGCGGTCCAGATGATACAGATACATTATGGGTATCACAGAATGATTCTACTGTTTTCAGAAAGGAAGAGGTAATGGTAAAGCATCCTGACAGTTATCCAAAGTTCATGGAAAAGTATACATTAATAAACCCAAAAGATGGAGCTTATTATTTTGTTTATAATGGAAGCCAGCAACTGATAGAAGAAGGAAAATATACTGCTCAGTATACCTATGAGGGAATTACTTACAAGGAAGGTAATTTTTATAATCAAAAGACTTATTCTTATAAAAAGAACGGAAAACTAGGAACAAAGCATGTTCAGGAAGACGGAAGAAACCTCAAAACCGAATTTTTTAACAATGACGGACAGTTGACCGAAATAAAATATTTTAATAAAAAATCTTCAGATATAGAAAAAGTGGAAATTTATAACAAAGGAAAGCTTAAGGAAACAAGAATTTATAAAGGATTTAATAATTATGATACAGTGAAGGCTGGGGAATAGTTTTTATTTTCAGGCTGCATTCTACCCACTATCTTTTAGAACAGTTTGAAGATTTTCATAAAAGTTTCAATGATATTTTAAAATGGATTGAATATCCCTCTAAGGTTTTTTAGGCCTTATGAGATAGTAGATCTGGCTTTCTTCATCTATGAGCAGCATATAATCACCATTTTTAGGCTGGTACACGAAATAAGAAAAAGGATCTCTCACAGTATTATCAGGATAGTCTATGAAGGCATTCTGTTTATAATGTAATGTTTTTTTCGGCATTTTTATGGAGAAATAAGAGGTTCCTGTCCATCCATGGCCGCCAGAACCATTTCCTGTTCCCCAGCTTAGATTTTTTAGGCTCCAGAAAGTACGGGCACTCCATTTTTCTTTTTGAACATGATCTCTTTTGATAAGTCCTGACGGTTTATCTACTTCATAACCAGATTTTCCATAATCAATGGCTTTAGTGTTGGGCGTATTTTTCGGATAACCATGCCAGTTTTTTTCAGCATAAAAATAATTCCAGACATTATCTTTAAATACAGTCAGTTTATACTTATATTCGTTTTCGGGAGATTCAGAATGGATAATATCATCATACATATAGTCCCTTTTGGCAATGATATCTTCGGTTTCTGCCACCGAAAATATTTTAGCATCATCTAAATTTTTATAAGGATAATGGGTGGTATCACCATCCTTCAGCCAATTAGAATAAGTATTCTGATCTACGTCCAGGATATAATCATTGAAGGTTTGATAGTTATGTACACCATCTTCACTGTTATATTGGTATTGGAGACTATCCGTTATCTGGCCTTTCAGGTTTATCTTATACCACGTATAGGTATTGTTATTACCTTCTTTTTCAGAATCGTGATCTCTTTTGGTAATGATGACAATAGTACTGTCGTTTTCCTGAATAACAGGCTCATGAATACCGCGGGACAATTTTATGATTTCATACTCATTATCTTTCAGGCTGTCTAGCGAAGAATAAGACTTATATTGTTCAGGAAGTTGATCAGATTGCAGTTTATAGCGCTGATAATATATTTGTGAATCAGGCAGGATGATTAGGGCAATGATGACAATGCCCCAGAGTATAATAGATTTTTTTGTAAAATTAAATTTCATCGTAGGTTTTTTAGTTTTTTATGAGGGGAGGCAAAATACGATAAAATAAATAATATTGAAAATAAAATATTGTATATCTATTTAGAATCCTCTATACAGCAGCTTATTACTATCCATAACATTATAATACTTGAAAATACTATTTTGAAATATACTGTATCTGTAAATTATTATATTCATTATTATTGAATGCTTTTGCTACTACCAACTTTGCTGTTTTGTGAGCAGTATCAAAAATTTCAATCCCTTTCTGGGTGATGTATACAAAATGAGTTTTGTCGATGGATGTTATATCAGAAATCGGTAAGTTTTTGACATTGAATTCCGTATAGTTTTCGCCATTGGTATCCATATAAAAAATACCTTTTGCTGTATGACCGATGATTTTTTCGCCACTAAGTGTCCAGCTTTTGATTTCAGAAGGTATCATTTTTCGCCATTTCATTTTTCCATCATCCGCATTCAGGGTAAAAAGACAGCTTCTGCCATCAATAGGAAGTCCGAATTCTATATATAAGGTACCATCCTTCAAAAAGAACCTGTTGCTTTTATGTGAACCATAAGTTTTATCCTGGAATGCCCATTTGAAAACTTTTGGATTTTTGATAAAGGTGTTATTAGGATCAGAAATATCTCCATCAGGCAGGTTGCCGTTTTTATTTAGATTTAAAGCATAAATATTTCCGCTATCTTCGGCAATAAACAGATGCTCTCCATCCGTCTGTATCTGGCTGTAAGTAGTATTGGCAAACTGATTAGGTTCATGATGTTGTCTCGGCTGGCCTGCTATTTCCACATCACCGTCAAACATCCCGTAGGATGTATCTGTACCATTTTGTATACTGTATTTGTTAAGGAAAACAGCTGAATTTACAAAATAAGAATCACGGTATTTTACCGGAGCAAAATAATTGTATACTGTGGGTAATTCAATCAGCCATTTTCGCTCTCCATTCGTTCTGTTGAAATTGTATAACCAGGCACTTTTTACATTCTCAGGCTGGCCGGCTGACACCATCAAAATATTCTGATCATCTACCAAAGGTTTAGCCATAAACAAAGGAACTAATGGGCGTAACACTGCAGCTTCAGCATTTGGATCATTGCTCATGCTCATGGGAGTTCCTTCATTTCCATAGATCTGTTGCTGCCAGATGATTTTCCCGGTATTAAGATCAAAATTGATGAATTTTCCGCTTTCAAAAGGCATGAAAATATTCTGTCCGTCTAAAACAAAAAGATTCCTGTTGCCGGCTGAATCTATCGGACTTTTATATTGCCAGGCAATGGTGTTTTTATCAAGATCAAAATTAAAAATATTTCCTTCTGTAGCCACCAGTAGAGTAGTGTGGTCCACTTTACTTGGAGTTTTTTTCGGGGTATTGTTATGACAGCTCCAAAGAACTGATGCTGAAATAACGACTATTAGTTTTTTGATATTGTTCATGGCGTTTTTTTATTTCAAAAGTTTCTAAATTGGTAAGAACAGGAAAAGGTATCTTTAAATGTTTGAGATAATCTGATTTCCGCTTCTGAAACGGTATCAATTTGAGAAGGGTGAATAAGCCACGACAAATGCTTTTTAAAAGCTTCAAAATCTTTATTCATGATGTAATTTGATAGTCAAAGATACATTTTTTACAGTGAATAAAAGGCTAGAAACAGGCAAACCCATGATGAAAAAGCAGTCCATCAAAGGTTTGATTGTAAAAGGATTGATCGGATTAAAGGATTTCTACTTCCTCCGGAACCATAAACAAAATAATACATCCATTTTCTGATTGTACAGAATGTTTGAAATTAGGAGGAGTATATAAATAATCTCCTTTTTCCAGGTTTCCGCCTGCGATAACCGCATCACCTTCCAGTATGAAAAGTTCTTCACCAGCCGGGTGGTTATGATAAGGATAGCTTGCTCCCGCTTCAAATTTAAGAAGGATTGTTGTAGCCCTATTTTGTACAGGATCAAATTTTAAGGATTTTACAAAAATACCTTCATAATGAACTCCTTTTTCCATTAAAGGCTGCCATTCTTTCTGCTCTGTTTTTACGATGTAGTCGTAGATGTTAGTACTCATGATAGTATATTTTAAATTATTATTGATGTAAAAATTGATCTAAAGACCCTATATAGCGGGGGAAGTGCTGAGTAAAAATGCTCCCGCACTGAATACAAAAACAGAGTAATCTAAAGCTTCTTTACATCCGAAAGAAATGCTCATGGCAATTCCAAACAGTAAAGTAAGAACAGATGCAGCCAGTGCTGTTTTACGAACCTGATATCCTGTTAGCAGAAAAATACCGATGATTAATTCTGCAGTAGTAGAAATTACAGCAAGTGCAGGAGCCCATGATGAAGGGAAAAATGAATTAACTTCAGCAGAATAGCTTATAAAATTTTTCCATCCTGAAGACTGTGCTCCCCAAAAGCCCAGCCGGCTGGCTACAGCAGATAAAAATCCGGCTGCCAATGCTATTCTTAATAAAAATCCCGCGATGTTCTGCCTTGTTTTCATAAGAATAATTTTAGGTCTTAATGACAGGGGCAAAGTTCAGCGAAAGCGCTCGCCTAAAGAATAGACAATTCCGGGAAAAGCATATAATATTTGATGAAGTTCAGGATCCGGGTTAATAAATTATATTGAATCTGCGTTTAGTTCAGACGCAAAGTTTTAAGAAACTTATGTATTGTTTAGGAGGCAAAGATGGGATCAACAGAGTTGATTTGATGAAGCAGCTGGATAACATTCGCTTCATGAGAATCGATTAATCGATTTCTTCTTAGCTCCCTTAACAATAAGGGGTACTTTAAATAAAAACTTTGCGAAAAAAAACAAAAAAAACTTAGAGGTAGAAAATTAATTATTTTGAATTCACTGGATCGTTATATAGGCTTCAGAAGCTTCCTTCCTCCATCTTCCTGCCTTACTCTAATTCTTCACCGACTTTTGATAGTCTTTGGGAGAAAGGGAAGTATGTTTTTTAAAGAAATTTGAAAAATAAAAAGGATCATTGAAGCCAAGCTGGTAGGCAATTTCCTTCACACTCAACTTCTCATAAAGTAACAATCTTTTGGCTTCGGAAATGGTAAGACTGTAGATGACGTTTTGAGCCGTTTTATTGGTGTGCAGTTTAGAAACCTTATTCAGTTTAGCTTCAGTGGTTGCCAAAGCATCAGCATGATAGGATACGGGATAGTTATTTGAAAAATGATTTCGGACACTTTCCAAAAACTTTAAAAACAGAGCATCCGGTTTCCAGATTTCATCACCGTTGGCAATTTTACTGCGATTGATTTCCACTAAAAGTAATTCTACCAGAGAATGGGTGGAAATCAGATACTGATAAGGTTTTTCCTGAATCTCTTTTTCAATAAGGTTAAGGGTTTCTGTAAAAAATACAGGATGCTGAACGGTAATCATTTCATTCATTCCAAAGTGACAAAATAATCCGTTGTGAAAAATCAGCTCAATATCACTGTCGCTTTTACAGAAAAAGTCAAGAGTGAATTCAAGGGCAGTGAGTTCCCCGTCTACAGAGATCAGCTGATGAAACTGTCCGGAAGTAATGGTCACTGCTTGGTCCCTTTTGAGTATGAAAATATTTTCGTCAATCAGAATTTCAGCAGTTCCGGTATTGCACCAGAACAAAGTATATTTTATCACCCGTCTTGGTGCTGAGTGCCCTTCCTGATGAGAATATTTTTTTACTTCAATCATTTTGTATATTCACTGAAACGAAATTACAAAAAATGCCAATGTAAAATAAAGATTTTATGGGACGGATTTAAGGAAGCCAACAAGAGAAAAATTCCTACATTCGTATGGCATAAAATAAAATTCAATGAAATATTCAAAAATTATTGTGATCGTTTCCCTATTGCTGTTTCAGCTGGGTGCAGCACAGGAAAAGGCTGATGTGGTATTAAATAAAGCATTGGTTGAAGCTAAAGCAGGTAAGAAAAATGTTTTATTAGTGTTTCATGCTTCATGGTGCAAATGGTGTAAGATGATGGAAAAAAATATGAATCTTCCAGAGACACAGTCTATTTTTGGGGACAGGTTTGTCACTGCTTATGTGGATGTTCAGGAGAGAGGTGATAAAAAATCTCTTGAAAATCCTGGCGGGCAGGAAGTGATGAATAAATACAAAGGAGAAAATGCAGGGCTTCCGTTTTGGCTGATCTTAAATCCGAAAGGAGAGGTGCTTGCAGATTCATTCAATGCCAAAGGAGAAAATTTGGGATCGCCTTCCACTCCGGAAGAAGTAGCCACTTTTATAGCCAAGCTTGAGAAAAGTTCAAAACTGAAGAAAGAAGAGATTTTAAACATTGAAAAGGTGTTTACCAAGAAGTAAAAACTTCTAATGTACAGACCAAATAAAAATTGCCTCAAATAACAGTATTTGAGGCAATTTTTTATCTATTGAATCTTATTTTTATAATGATCTTTCCTTGTGAAATCATTATCTATTTTCTGTGTATTCTTTGGAATTTATTTTCCGAAATAAATCTGATCCTGCTTCTGCTGCTCATTATAAATAATTTGAAAGCTTACCGGCATATACTGATAAAGAAGTTTCCAATGGGCAATCTTAGCATGTTTTTTAAAGCTTTCAAAAGATCTTACGAAGATGTTTTCAATCATTGTTCTTACATAGGAATTTCCATTTCTGTAAAGTCCATCCATCAGTTTGATATGATGGGCAATAATGTTGATCTTCGATTCTTTCAACAATCCTTTCAGATAATTGACTGTTGCCTGCATAATTCCTGCAAAGTTGTCCTGGCCAGACAGCTGTATGATTTCATTACGAAGTCGCGGATAGAAAAATTTTAAGTATTCAACAGCTATTTTTTGATTAATAGTTTGCATTTGTACTTTCATCATAATTAAGAATTTTTCAAACACTTTTTATTGCAGCGAAATGTATACCAAAATTTAAAGACATGCCGCAAAAATAAATACCCCTACAATCACAGCGATGTGAGTGAGTAATATCTCTGCATTGTGTCTGTTAGTCGTGTTTTTCCAGGTTTTCCAATCGGAAATTCTTCTGATTTTATTTTTCATAATCTATTGATTGTGAGTTATTTTTATTTTTGTTTAATTTAAACACTTTGTAATGAAACCTTTGAAAAATGTAATAAAAGTTTCATATACCATGACTGTAAATTTGTCTCGAATAGCTGTTTTTCAGGTCAGAAGAGATGTGACTGAAGATCATTTGGCGGTATTCCTTACTGCAAAACGTCGTAAAATTGTCCAGAGAGTAAATAAAAGTGTTCTCAATGGCATTTTTTAACAGCGTATCTCCATGAAGGTACATTTTGTCTATTTTTTGTAAACTTTTGAACAGCAGATTACTGTCATTCTGGCGGATCGTATTTTTGATACGTTCCGTGAAAGTCCGGATCACACTGTATGAGTTGGGACTTTTCGTTTCATCCAATTCTGTTTCAAAGTCAGGGAATAGCTCATTGATTTCCTGTACAGCTTGTAAATAGTTCATAGTATATATTGTTAAATGTGGTTTTGTTCCAACAGTTTAATGAAAGCTCCAAACATGAAAACGATTAAAAAAGCGATAAAAAGTAAATGATAAGGCTTCAACCATTTAGGCGTTTGAGGTCCTCTGCTTTTTAATCTTCTTAGTTTGTCTATTCTGTTCAATGTTTTCAAGTCCATTTTTGTATGTTTTGATAATCATGATGCCAATGGTATACCTTTGAAAATGAATTTTGTTTAATTGTTTGAAAAACAATTGTTTGTGTGTTTGTTTTTGAGGTTTGAAAGATGAAAAAGCATTTCAAAATGATAAGGATTTTATCAAATTGGAAGAAGCAGGAATTTTTTTAAAGTATTAGCCGTTTATGATATCAACCACAAAAGTCACAAAAGAATTTAAACATTTAAGTTACCTTGAAGTGACAAACTTGATGCATAAGAAGTACACTTTAGTTTTTTTAAATCTAAGATTTTCATCTTATTTGAACTTTTCAACAGGACTATTTTGAACTTCTTAAGTGAACTAAAGTGTTTTTGAAATAAAGTTTTTGTGACTTTTGACTTCGTAGAATTTTCGATTTGTGGTTTAAAGATTCAGTACAATCAAACCTGTTTTTCAGTTTCATGTGAAGAATAGAATGAATATCTTTGCAGTCCAAATATTCAGAAGATGTTTTCAAAAATAATAGTACACAGAGTCGGAAATAAGATCAACGGAGATTCTCTAACGCTTTCCCAGGAGGAATTGAAGCTGGAGGAAGGCATGGCAGAGATGCTTGAGGATTACTTTTTAGGATCATTCAAGTCAGAAGAAACTTTTCATTTTTACAGTGACACCTATTTGGTGAATAACCCGATTTATAGTGCTGTATCTGAAATTTTTGATGATAAGTCCAAATTTATCTGGGAATCTGAAAATATTGCAAAACACCTTTTTGAAGCGGCTGAAAACCCACGAGTTCAGAGTGGAGAGTTGTTTATCGTTCTTTTTGAAGATGAAAGTGACCGTCCAGATAAAGTAGATAAGATCGGGATCTTTAAAACGGAGAAAAGAGAATCATTCCTGAAAATTCATCCTACGGAAGAAACATTTGATATTGAAAAAGATCAGGGAATCGGTTTATCTAAAATTGATAAAGCAGCATTAATCTACAATAATAATAAAGATACAGGTTATGTACTTTCTGTAGTTGACAACAACAAAAACGGAGATATGTACTACTGGTTTGAAGATTTCTTAAAAGTAAAACAGCGTGATGATGAGTATTTCCACACTCAGGAAGCATTGATGGTTTACAAAGATTATATCACAAAGCAGCTTCCTCAGGAATTTGAAGTTTCAAAAGCGGACCAGGCGGATTTCCTGAATAAATCAATCAATTTCTTCAAAGAAAAAGAAGAGTTCAAATTGGATGAATTTACCAATGAAGTATTAGGAGATGAGCATGTGATTGAAAGTTTTGTGAACTTTAAAACCGATTATGAGCAGGATATGCAGGTGAATATTGCAGAAGAATTCCCGATCAATGAATCTGCTGTGAAAAAGACTCAAAGACACTTTAAAAGTATCATCAAACTAGATAAAAACTTCCATATTTACATCCACGGAGACAGACAGAAACTGGAGATGGGAGAGGATGATAAAGGAAAATATTACAGATTGTATTTCGATAAAGAAGTATAATTAAGAAGAGTTTTAGAAAGTTGGAAGCTGGAAGTTATGAAGGTTATAAGAACAGGTTTCGTCTGTTATTATCCTTTTAAGGTAAAGGTAATGGCGTCGTTAACTATTTTTAATGAAAACTGAAAGTAACTTCCTGCTTCTTTCTTCCAGCTTCCAGCCTTTATGTTTTTCATTAAAAATAATATCATAACTTTATTGCTGATTGCAAAACAGTAGTTATGAAATTTATGCTCATTTTCTGGGGAGCTTTCCTTATTTTTTTCTGCGTACCCTTTCCGATATTCATTTATATGATGACTGAGGAAGTTACAATAGGACCGAGAAATTCATTAGCGGTGAGCTATGGATATCTTGGTTTTTCTTTGTTAATATGGGGATATATTCTCATATTCTTCATTAATACTCTTTTCATTAAAACCTTTAAACAGAAGAATACCATGCATTCCATTTTGAGAAACGGAATTCCAAGAGAGGCAAAAATTATCCGCTATCAGCTTCTCAAATACTTTCCGAAAACCAATATGAATGCCATTCAGGTTGTGCTTTCATTTCCGAATCTTAGAAATACGATGATTGAGCATGAGATGATGTTTCATGATTCCAAACCTCAGGAAAAAAGATTTGATGTGGGAAACAGTGTAAAAGTGCTGTTGAATCCTAATGTGTCTCAGGAACCTTATTTTATTTTGAGTGATCAGAAAGTGGGATTCAATGCATCGGGAATGGTGCTAAGAGTTGTATTTATAGTATTGTTGATTGCTTACGTGGTAGGATTATATTCTTATTTCTATATGCGGGAATCCTTTGATTTTGGATGGAGGTTTCTCACTTTCATGCACCCTATTATTTTCAGCGGAATCATGACCCTCATTTATGTGTTGGTCTTTCAGTTGATTGTAGGAAAGTTTTTTAAGAATAATAAAGAAGAACGTATTTTGTTTGCCGGAAGAAATGCGGAAGCTCATATTCTCAGTGTCAGTGAAACAGGTGTTACCATTAATGATCAGCCGCAAATTATGTTTCAGGTTAGCTTTAAAGATTTCAGAGGAAATGAACAAATTGCTATCTATAAGAAAATTGTAAGCCTTCTGAATCTTTCTTCTGTACCTAAGAAAGGAGCTCTAGAGATTATGTATGATGAAAATGATCCGAAGAAGATTATGATTCCGAAGATATTTTAAAAGGTAGGAAGCACGAAGAAAGAAGCTGGAAGTTACTTTCAGTTTTAATTACTAATAATCAACCACATCATTAATTTTATCTCGAATAGGGTAAAACAAACGAATAACTGTTTTTGTGGTCTTTATAACTTTCATCTTCCAGCCCCCATCTTCCAATCTAACTTACTATCTTTATCCCCAAAGCGGATTCTATGAAAACAAACATTATCGATTTATCAAAACCTATTCAGTATAACGCCGGAGATCCATGGTTTATGAGAGTGAAAATCAAACATAAACCTCATAGAAAATCCCATTGGCTGATCCGTTTGGCATTGAATCTTCCTTTTAGGCTTTTTCCAAAAAACTGGACAGGTTGGGCAGATGATACGATTAAAAATATGGGACTTCATGCCACCACTCATATTGATGCACCTTGGCATTACGGACCTGAGGTGGAAGGAAAACCGGCTAAAACAATTGATCAGATTCCTTTAGAGTGGTGTTACGGAGACGGTATTGTTATAGACTGCAGCCACAAAGAAGATTTTGTAGCCATCACCGTTGATGATCTGAAAAAGATCTTGATAAAAATGGAATTACCATCCAGGAAGGAAATATTGTTTTAATCAGAACTGACAGGGATAAGTTGATGGGAACTCCTGACTTTGTAGAAAAAGGAACCGGAATGAGCCGTGAAGCAACTGAGTGGTTGATTGATCAAGGCGTGAAAGTAATGGGAATTGATCAATGGGGCTGGGATTTACCTTTAAAATTTATGGCTAAAAAAGCAAAAGAATTGAATGATCCTGAATACTTTTGGGAAGGCCACCGTGTGGGAATAGAAAAAGAATATCTGCATATAGAACAGCTAACCAATCTTCAGGCGCTGCCCCCTTCAGGTTTCAAAGTTTGCGTATTTCCGTTAAAGATCGTTGGCGGTTCTGCTGCTCCGGCAAGAGTAGTGGCCATGATGAATTAATAAAAATTGATCAAGTGCAAAATTTAGTTATTAGTACAAAATCTATACTTTTTATTGAACCAAAAGATCATTTTTAATCGCAAAGAAATATGATTCAAGTGCTTTATTTTAGGAAGCTAAAAAGTGCAACTTTGTTGCTGAAGAAGCTTAGTGGATATGCATTTGCTTAGAATGAATCAATGAAATTTATTCCATCCTTTGCTCCCTTGAAAATAGGAGATAATATACTAAAAACTTTGCGTTAAATTAAATTCCATAAATATCAGCAATACGATCACCCAGCTTTTGAGACTGATCCATAAAACTTTGTTTAAAAAAGAAAGAGCAAACCTGCATTTGCAGATTCACCCTTTCACAAAGTATCATTTTTAGCGTTCTTCGTTTATTTATCCTTTTTATTGAAAAATAGAGCTCTGTTGTATTCAAAATTCATTCTGGCAATATTCAGAACGGAAATTCCCTGCGGGCATTCCACTTCACAGGCTTCCGTATTGGAACAGTGCCCGAATAGTTCGGTATCCATCTGAGAAACCATATCCAGTACACGTTTGCTTCTTTCTTCTTTACCCTGAGGGAGCAATGCCATATGAGAAATCTTGGCAGAAGTAAATAAAGCTGCACTTCCGTTTTTACAAGTAGCCACACACGCGCCACATCCAATGCATGCTGCAGAATCAAAAGCTTCCTCAGCAGTCTGATGGGTTACCGGAATAGCTGTAGCATCAGGAGCCTGGCCTGTATTCACAGATACAAAACCTCCTGAAGAAATAATCCTGTCAAAGGCAGAACGGTCTACCTTTAAATCTTTTTCACTGGAAATGCTCCTGCACGGAAAGGTTCTATCAGAATAGTTTCACCATCTTTAAAAGAACGCAGATGAAGCTGGCAGGTCGTTGTATTTTTTAAAGGACCATGAGCTATACCGTTAATCATCATTCCACATTGGCCGCAGATTCCTTCACGGCAGTCGTGATCGAATTCTACAGGCTCATCTCCTTCGGTAATCAGTTTCTCATTTAATGTATCCAGCATTTCAAGGAAAGACATGTGAGAGTTCAGGTCTTTAAGGTCATAGCTGACCAGTTTTCCCTCACTTTTTCTGTCTTTCTGTCTCCATATCTTAAGGTGTAAATCCATAATTTTTGTTTTTTATTTGTAACTTCTTACCGTTGGCTGTATTTCTTCAAAGATTAATGGTTCTTTAACCAGTTCAGGTTCACCGTTTTCACCTGTCCATGCCCATGCTGAGATAAACTGGTATTCTGCGTCATTTCTCATGGCTTCACCATCCGGAGTTTGGTATTCTTCACGGAAGTGAGCACCACAGGACTCATTGCGGGTTAAAGCATCATAACACATCAGTTCTCCGATTTCAAAATAATCCGCAACACGGCCAGCCTTTTCCAGCTCGGCATTCATCTTATCCCCTTGCCCGGAAACCCTTACGTCTTTGTAGAACTCCTGTTTTAGTTTTCTGATTTCCTGGATAGCATATTTAAGTCCTTCCTCATTTCTTGCCAGTCCGCAATAATCATAAAGAAGCTTTCCTAAAGTTTTATGGAAATAATCAACGGTTTTGGTTCCTTTGATATTCATTAAATTCTGAATCTGGTTTTTAACGGCATTTTCAGCCTGCTCAAACTCAGGAGCATCCGGCGATATTTTTCCGGTGTGAATTTCATCGGCCAGATAATTGGCGACCGTATAAGGAGCAATAAAATATCCATCTACAGAAGCTTGTAAAAGAGAGTTGGCTCCCAATCTGTTGGCTCCATGATCTGCAAAATTAGCTTCACCTAAGGCAAATAGCCCCGGAACGGTCGTCATCAATTCATAATCTACCCAAAGGCCACCCATGGAAAAGTGAGCAGAAGGAGAGATCATCATTGGCTCTTTATAAGCGTCATATCCGGTGATTTTAAGATACATATCGAATAAGTTTCCATATTTCTCTTTGATTTTATCTTTTCCTTGTTCTTTAATTGCTTTTGAAAAATCAAGATATACTGCATTTTTCAAAGGACCGATTCCGAAACCTGCATCAATTCTTTCTTTGGCTGCACGGGAAGAAATATCTCTTGGAGCTAAGTTTCCGAATGCCGGATATCTTCTTTCCAGATAATAGTCTCTTTCATCTTCAGGAATATCATTCGGAGCTCTGTTTTCATCCTGTTTTGCAGGAACCCAGATTCTTCCGTCATTACGCAATGATTCAGACATCAATGTTAATTTTGATTGATAATCTCCGGATTGCGGAAGGGAAGTAGGGTGTACCTGAATCCAGCTTGGAGAAGCCATTAAAGCTCCTTTCTTATGGGCTCTCCAGATGGCGGAACCATTACATCCCATAGCCAATGTAGATAGATAATAAATCTTTCCATACCCTCCGGTTGCCAATATGACAGCATGAGCGGCGTGTCTTTCAATTTCTCCGGTATCTAAGTTTCTTACGATAATTCCTCTTGCTTTGCCGTCAATAATGACCAGATCAAGCATTTCATGTCTTGAAAATAATTGTACAGAACCTTTTCCAACCTGTCTCATCAAAGCCTGATAAGCTCCCAGAAGCAATTGCTGTCCGGTTTGTCCTCTGGCATAGAACGTTCGGCTCACCTGAACCCCTCCAAAAGAACGGTTGTTAAGGTAACCGCCATATTCCCGGCCAAAAGGAACACCTTGTGCTACGGCCTGATCGATGAGGTTTAAAGAACATTCCGCCATTCGGTAAACGTTGGCTTCACGGGCTCTGAAGTCTCCACCTTTCAAGGTATCAACAAACATCCTGTACACACTGTCACCATCGTTTTTATAATTTTTAGCAGCATTTACACCACCTTGAGCCGCTACAGAGTGCGCTCTTCTCGGACTGTCCTGGAAACAAAATGCCTTTACATTATAGCCCATTTCTCCTAAAGAGGCAGCGATAGAACTTCCGGCAAGACCCGTCCCTACAACAATCACATCAAGCTTTTTGCGGTTGGCCGGGTTCACAAGCTTGGCTTTCTTTTTATAATATGCCCATTTCTGTTCCAATGGGCCTTGTGGTATTTTTGAATCTAAAATCATGATAGGTCTTTTTTAATGATAAGTAAAGAATACATAAACAGGCATCAGGGCAAAACCTAAACTGATAATGATAGAGTAGGCTGTTCCGATGATTTTAACCCATTTCACAAACTTCGGATGGTATAATCCAAGAGTTCTTACGGAACTGTACAATCCGTGGATCAGGTGATAGCATAGTGCAATCATAGAAAGCACATAAATAACCACATACCACCATTCTTTAAATACAGTGACTACCAAAATATATAAGTCCTTATTTCCATTCTCATCCAATGGCGGATTTCCGAATTTATAGACATACCAGAAATTTTGAAAATGAATGACTAAAAAGAGCAGGATTAAGGTTCCGAGGATTCCCATATTTCTGGAAGCCCATTTGCTGGCTCTTCCACGCTTGTCAGACTGATAACCGCCTCCTGATTTTTTATTTTTTAAAGTAATCATCAGCCCATCTACAGCATGCAGGATGATACTGGCATACAAAACGTAAGAAACTATTTTGATAATGATATTTCCTGATAAAAAATGCGAATAAGCATTGAATTGCAGATGAGCCTGCTCCTGAGGCAGAAATAGCTGAAGATTTCCGAGGAAATGAATCAACAGGAAGAATCCCAAAAAGAGTCCTGTAAGGCACATCAGCATTTTTCTTGACAATGTTGATAACATAGAGTTGATTTAATAATTAATAATATCCTAAAACTTTCATCCATAGACCTCCTACAACCATATAGATGATTAAGAGAACGATTCCTATTTCAAGACCACGGAGCCACCAGGCTTTCAGATCTACATATCCACTACCGAAGAATACCGGTGCAGGACCGTGTCCATAATGAGTAAGCACACCATAAATAGATCCCATGAAACCTAACATCATCGCTAATAGCATAGGCGGAATTCCTAAAGAAACACCTACACCTAACAAGGCTGCATACATAGCAGCTACATGAGCCGTAGCACTTGCAAAAATATAGTGACTGAAGAAGTAAACGACGATAATAACCGGGAAAGCTACCTGCCAGCTCAAACCTCCGATCTGAACTTTAATAAGGTTACTGAACCAGCCAATAAAGCCTAATTCATTTAAAGAACTTGCCATCATTACTAAAACAGCGAACCAAACAATGGTATCCCAAGCTCCTTTTTCACCTTTTACATCCTCCCAGGTTAATACTGAGGTTAGTAACAGTAAAGTTAATCCGATAAATGCGGTAGTTGTGGCGTCAATAGAAAGTGCTCCGCCAAAGATCCAAAGGAATAAAAGAATGAAGAAAGCTAGAAGCATTAACCATTCATTTCTGGAAATGGGTCCCATTTCTTTTAATTTCTGAGCGGCCATTTTCGGGGCATCTCCTGTCTTTTTCAATTCAGGTGGATATAATTTATACAAGACCAAAGGAACTACGAAGAACGCTACTAAACCTGGTACAAAACCAGCTGCAGCCCAAGACATCCATGTAATATCGATACCAAGGTTGGCTGCAAACTTTTGACACATCGGGTTACTTGCTGTTCCGGTTAAGAACATAGAAGAAGCGATGAGGTTCATATAATAACTGTTCAACGTTAAGAATGAGCCCAATTTTCTATGGGTTTCCGGTTTTTCAGGAACGGAATCAAAGCTTATGGCCATAGATTTCATGATTGGGTAAATAATTCCTCCTCCTCTTGCGGTGTTACTAGGAATAGCCGGAGCCAGACAAACATCAGCAAGCCCTAATCCGTAAGCTAATCCTAATGAACTTTTACCGAAAACTCTGATGAACAAAAAGGCAATACGGTTTCCAAGTCCTGTTTTGATAAATCCTCGGGCAATAAAGAATGAAATCCCGATCAGCCAGATCACTTTATCTCCAAATCCGGAAAGCGCTTTGGTAATTGATTTTCCGGCATCTCCGGGAGCTACCACTTGGGTAAGGGCAGTAAATCCAATCGCCATCATACACATCGTCCCCATAGGAGCGGCTTTTAGAATAATTCCTAAAATAGTTGCCGCAAAGATGGCAAACAGATGCCAGGCATTCTCAGCAACCCCTTTGGGAGCAGGAATGAACCAGATGATTAACGCAACGACAAATGTGATCGCAACGTTTTTAATATTAATTTCTTTCATAATTTTCTATTTAATCCTTAGAACCTACTTTGTACTTGCACTATGAATAGATTGTTGTTGTATTGATTAGTATTTTCTACCTGGTATTTGTAGCGGTCGAATTGTACACCCAGCTGAATTCTTGCGCCATAGTTTTTCAGGAATTCAAGACCTACCATGGGAGTGATAGTTTGTCTAGGATTGGATGCCATTCTGAAATTTGTATCCAGATATTCATATCGGCAAGACAATTCGAAAGCGCTTAGGTTTTTGTGATTGATCTCATACCTCAGATTCGGAAGAAAATAAACTCCACGAATCAGATATTGATCCGGATTATCAGGTCTTACTTCAGGAGCGATAGAATTGTACAGAACGTGGTTGGTAGCCTGTTTTGCTTCCAGCTGCATATCTAGGCTCCATCTCGGATCAAAATGAACCATCGAGCTGAGGTCAATCCCTACAGCATATACTTTTTTGCTAAATACCTCACCGATCCCTCCGTTTAATCCAACATTGAAATTATATTTCTTGGATAATCCGAAAAGTAACCGTGTTGAATATTGTTTTCCGTTGTCATTATCATTGATCTGGTTTTTCCCGTTTCCGTTGACAACAGACACCGCATATTGAAGTGGTATCTCTCCTAATTTTACTTGTCCTGTGGCAGAAAGTCCAATCTGAAAGCTCGTCCAGCCCAGTTTTCCAAATTCAGAATATTGATTAGACCAGTCCAGGGATTTAATAATATCGATAGGGTAGGTCTCCTCAATACCGAACCAGGGTCTGAACTGTCCAACGGTAAATGCCAACTTGGGACTGAAAGTGTATTTCAGATAGGCATTTTCAAGGACTCTGCTTTTGGGATCATTTTTGAAATCTGCGAAGTTAGCCAAGGCTACCACTTCAGTACGTTTACTGATTTGTGCTCTTACCTGAACCCTCATGTATTTCAGCATGAAATTATTGCTGGTTCCTGATCCGTCTGAATGATGAAGGCCGTTTACATCTACATCCTTGCTCATTCCTACCAGATAGCGTGCCTGAAAAAGCCCTTTGATCTGAAGTTGAGGATATTTCACATGATCTTCTTCCTGTGGTTGGGGGGTGGTCTGTAGAGAATCCTGTATCTGTGCATTGGCTGAAAAACAGCTCATGAGAATACACAGAATTAAGCTTCTCTTTTTAATGAAAAAAAGGCCATATCTATTTGTTTAATTTTTGCTTTTTTGAATGCTCGTAAGCATAAAAGTTCCTGTCTCGATCCTTAAAAAGTTGAGGGGATGCACTGCACGTGCCCACATATGATAAAACTTTTATTGCTTTGCTCCTTCCGTTATATCTCCGATATATGCATCTTCAGAGGAAGGAAATGATCTTAATATTCTATTCTGAATATCATGATTCAGAATTACATCTTTATTTTAAACCTGAATTTTTATTCCAGACCTAAGAATTTGAAAGATGGAGTTTCTTTGAAGCTGGTATTTGATTTACCGTGATAGGTCTGATAGTTGCTTAGGTCCAGCTTCATTACTTTCCCTTTAGCACTCAGATCAAAATCTTTAAGATCTACCCAAAATGTATTGGGAGTAAAAACGGTTTCAAAATAATATACCAGATTCTTCTGATCCGAAACAGAACGCCATCTTGTAGAAGAAATATTAGGTTCAGTAGGAGAAGAAATGCCATATGGCACAGAACAGTTTCTGATAACACTGAATACGCTGGCTACAGCAGTACGGGTGTCAGCCGTTTTAGGAATTGCATCAATGTAATAAGAAGCTCTTACAAAACGATCGGCGGCACGGTTAGTTCCTGGAAGCATCACCGTTCCCGGGATCCCTTTCCAGTAATTGTTAAGAGCAAGCTGCTCATCAAAAATAGGAGAGTTGGTCATTACTGTGTAAGACGGATCATGATGGATCACCAGTTTTCCGTTGATGTATTCTAATACAGCATTATCTCCTGAAGCGTCAGAAAGAGAAAGGTGAATGGTTGTAAATCTTTCTGTTCCCGGAATATTATCACTCACTACTACAAATGGTTCTTTTCTTGAAAATTCCACCGCTTCTTTTACCGTTGAGAAGTTGTCGAGATAATATTGTGCCCACAGAGAGATGGCAAGGCCTTTTTTCCCTCCTTTAGGATCGAATTTAGGATATTGAGACTCTCCTAACCACAGCATATTCGCTACCAGACCTTTTTCGTTCATTCCGTCTGCAGAAGCAATATCCCAGGTAGAACTGATGACACTTCCGTATTTGGAAGTCCATTTTACAGATTTAGGACCGGTTTGGCCATTGCGGTCTATTCCTTTCGGGAAAACCCAGATATTAGCCGGAATCTCATCACGCCAGTCCATAGAGCGGGCAGTAAGAATAGTATTTTGCGGACCTTTGTATACAACGCGGGTACATGCTTCTGACGGATTCCATAATCCTACTGAAAGAACAAGAGAAAATAAAATTAATGGGAACTTTTTCATAATAGTATTATTTGAATTTAAAATTTATATTGAAATTATTGTGAATAATTCAATTGTTTTGTGGTGGTATTCATTATTTGGTGATATAAATTTAGTTAAATTTGTTTAAATAACATAATTATTTTAGCTGATAAGCTGCATTTCATGTTATGAATCATGGTTTAGTGTGTAAAAACGCCATTATTGGGAAATTTTTCGTATATTTTAGAGATATCACAGCAAAATTGGTTGAAAATCGATGATTTTTCAATGAAAATAAGCCCAGCTTTTCTACTGTATGATACCAGATTAGCGAGGTGATAATTATGTACCACATCACCAAAATCAGTTAAAAAAAGCGCTATCTTTGATAGATAGACTGAAAAGAAATATGAATTTTGTAGAATGTCATGAAGAACCTATCCATATTCCGGGTTCTATACAAAGTTTTGGCTATCTGATTGGCATTGATGCAGAATCTCACTCCATTACTTTTTTAAGCCGGAACATTTCGGATATTTTTAAAATCGAAAACCAGGATGAGTTATTCGGAAGGAGACTTACGGATTTCCCGGAAAGTTTTCAGAACATTATTGATTCGGATATTTACACTTCCCTGGATCGCTTTACCAGAAGGGAGAATGAAACCTATTTCGATAAAATCTTTATTGATGAAACAGAATATCACTTTTCTGTTTTCAGAAGCAATGGATCTATTTTTCTTGAGTTTGAAGAAGTTCTGATTAATCCGGATAAAAGGATTTCCAATAAATACGATAACTTTTATGTGATTGATGATGAACAGGAACTTTGGAATCACTTGCTGGAAACCCTATCTAAGGTTGTGAATTATGACCGGACAATGGTCTATAAATTTATGATGGACGGTTCCGGAAAGGTCATTGCTGAGAAGAAAAATGAAGATATGGAAAGTTTTCTCGGGCTTCACTATCCTGAATCGGATATCCCGAAACAGGCAAGAGATCTTTATCTTAAAAAGAGAAAAAGAATCTTCAGTAATGTCTATGCAGATACGGTTCCTGTGGTAAGCAAAACGATGGAGGATATTGATTTGAGTCTTTCTGCATCGCGGGCTATGTCTCCTGTTCATGGGCAATATCTTAAAAATTCAGGAGTTTCTTCCAGTTTTAGTGTATCAATTATTATAGATAATCATCTTTGGGGATTGGTGACCTGCCAGAATGTAGAGCCTAAGCATATTGATCTTGAAGACAGGGTTCAGGCTGGAATTTTTACAGCATTGGCTGCAAATGCCTATTCCTCTTTTAAATCTAAAAATGAACTGAATCACCGTTTAGAACTCAATGAGAGAATCTCACAGCTTAAAACGGAGTTTTTAAAACATAATAATTTATTTGATTCCCTGTGGGAAAGTAAATCCGAGATTATGAATCTGCCGGAAGCAGATGGTTTGGCCATTGTATCTGATGAAAACATAATTACTGAAGGAGTGACCCCGGCAATGGATTGTATCAACAGGATTGTACATTGGGCTCTTGAAAATACGGCGGATAGAATTTATGTTAACCGTAGCTTCCTTAAAAACCATGGTCAAGAATTAGAACTTTCTGAAAATGCAGCGGGAATCATTATTTATTTTATTGAAAGAGATAAAAATGAGATGCTGATCTGGTTCCGTAAAGAATTCGATGAGCATATTGACTGGGCCGGAAATCCGGAAAAGAAAATAGGGGTGTTTTCTCAAAATGGAGAAGACAGACAGATGATTTCCCCAAGAACTTCATTCCGTATTTTTACTGAAAATATTAAAGGACATTCCAAAAGATGGAATTCCAGAAATGTAAGTTCTGTACAGGCTGTGAGAGACCTTATTTTAGAAACTTCTCATAAGAATTATAACGCGATCAAAAGGCTTAATGACGAGCTCAAAAAAGTGAATGAAGAGCTGGATAGTTTTTCCTATACCATCTCTCATGATCTAGGAACCCCTTTAACGGTTATGAAACTGAATGCCCAAATGCTGTTGGGAAATCTTACCGATGGTTCCGAAAAGAGTAAGACAAAGATCAACACGATTATTGAGGAAATCGATAATATGGCTGAAATGATGCAGGACGTTCTGCAGCTCAGCCGTGCAAAACATAGCGAAATACAGCTTGAAACTCTGAAAACAAGCAATACCATTCAAAAGATCTCAGACAACGCTAAGATCACCTATGGAAGTCCGAAAAGTGAGATTGTTATTAAAGAATGTCCGGATGTTTTGGCTGATAAAACGATGCTTCACCAGGTATTTCTGAATATCATCAATAATGCAGTGAAATATTCGTCTCATAAAGATCAGCCTAAAGTAGAAATTGAAGGGACGGAAGATGGGCAAACTATTGTCTACAGAATTTCAGACAACGGAATCGGGATTCCGGAATCTGAAAAGCATAAGATGTTCAAGATCTTCAACCGAATGGATAATGCCAAGAAGTTCAAAGGAAACGGAGTAGGGTTGTCTATTGTTCACCGTATTATGAAAAGAATAGGCGGAGATATAGATTATGAGAGTAATAAAGAGGGGACATCCTTCATTTTAACGTTCAAAAAGCCTTACATTTGAGAAACTTTAAAATGTAATTATGGTATCAGAATATCTTAAACACAATACAGCAGAGTATCACGATGCAGCCGAGAAACTTTTTAATTCTGAAAAGATTTTTAATAAAACCTTCACTTTAGAAGATTATAAAAAGATCATCCATACCAATTACCTGATGCTTCTTCACAGTGAAGATAAAATATTCAACAGCCTTTCCAATAAGTATGCTGATAAACTTCAGCTTGCTGAAAGAAAGAAGCTTCCTCTTATTGAAAAGGACCTTGAGAGTCTTTCTCTTGAAAATCAACCGGCCTCCCATCATCTTGAATTTGAAAATGAACATGAAGCTTTAGGGGCCATGTATGTCATTGAAGGTTCTACATTGGGAGGGAATGTAATTGCCAAGCAGCTTTCGAAAACGGAAGGTTTTGATGCGGTGACTTTTAACTTCTTCGGATGCTATCAGGAAAATACAGGAGCCATGTGGAAGAACTTTAAGGAGGTTTTGGACACTGAAGTTTCAGAGGAAAAGTACGGAGAAGTGCTGTCTGGCGCGAAAAAGCTGTACTCATTTTTACTGAATGTCAACTAATTCCTTTTAATGCTAATAAATTTCCTGAAAAATTGTGCATTTTTTCAGGATTTATTAAATTTGGGAAGTTTCAAAATTAAATAGTAACTAAACAATAAATAATTAAAAAAGTAACAATATGAAAGTAACTGTAGTAGGTGCAGGCGCTGTAGGAGCAAGCTGTGCAGAATACATCGCAATGAAGAACTTCTGTTCAGAAGTAGTTTTGGTAGATATTAAAGAAGGGTTTGCTGAAGGTAAGGCAATGGATTTGATGCAGACAGCGTCGCTTAACGGATTCGATACAAAAATTACCGGAACAACAGGAGATTACAGCAAAACTGCAGGTTCTCATGTAGCCGTAATCACTTCAGGGATTCCAAGAAAACCTGGAATGACAAGAGAAGAGTTGATCGGTATCAATGCGGGTATCGTGAAAGAAGTTACTGAAAACTTAGTAAAACATTCTCCGGAAGTAATCATCATCGTAGTTTCTAACCCAATGGATACGATGGCTTATTTGGTACACAAAACTTCAGGTCTTCCTAAGCACAAAATCATTGGAATGGGTGGTGCATTAGACTCTGCAAGATTCAAATACAGATTGGCTGAAGCATTAGAAGCTCCAATTTCTGATGTTGATGGTATGGTAATCGCTGCTCACAGTGATACTGGTATGCTTCCATTATTGAGCAAAGCGACAAGAAATGGAGTTCCTGTAACTGAATTCTTGAACGATGACCAACAAAAATATGTTATCGAAGAAACTAAAGTAGGAGGGGCTACGCTTACTAAACTATTAGGAACTTCTGCTTGGTATGCACCAGGTGCAGCTGTTTCTGTAATGGTTCAGGCTATTGCTTGTGATCAAAAGAAAATGATCCCTTGTTCTTTAATGCTTGAAGGGGAATACGGTCAAAACGATATCTGTTTAGGAGTTCCGGCTATCATCGGAGCAAACGGAGTAGAATCAATCGTAAATGTAACATTAACTGCTGAGGAGCAATTGAAATTCGCTGAAGCTGCTAATGCAGTAAGAGAAGTGAATGGAGATCTTAAATTCTAATATACTGAATTTTTTATTTATATAGACCCCCGCGCCCGAAGGGCGCGGGGGTCTATTCATATGCTTTCATCAATATATAGCATGTTACTGCTATTTCTCTGACTTTCATATAGTCAGCATATTTATTGTCTGCTGTGCCTTCATCAATACAAACTTTCAAATTATTAGCATCAAATTTCATCTCCTGAATGGAGGTGTAAGTTTGATTTTCAGCTCTTTTAAGGCTTGCCATAAAATCGGCACATGTTGCTAGTTTGTTTTGATCTGAAGCTGATTTCCATTCAATAATAGTTTTATCATGAAGGTTTCCGTTTTTAGTCCATTCAGTTTCTGGATTAGTTTTTTGTGAACATGATAGTAAGGATAAAACGGATAAGAAGAATAGTTTTTTCATGATAATGACATTAGTATTCAAACTTAGAATATTTTATCAGAGGCAGATTACAGAAATCCATAAAAATTGATTTAAATATTTTCGGCGAGGCCAAAGGCCTCTCCGAAAATATTTTTATTTAATAAGTCATTTTGTTTTGAAATTCTGGATGTAATGAAGTGAAATGAAGAATTTAAACGACATATAAGATTCTTCCTTCATCAGAAAACAATATGTAAAACTATGTCTAAGTACCTTAATAAAAATCGTAGTACAAACTCCATTCACCAGTTTCTTTATTCTTGGCAAACATAAAACTTCCACTGTCAATCACATTCAGTTGAGCCTTGTTATCTGAAGAAACTTGGAAAACAAACTCAAAACCTTCTCCAAAACCATCTTTGAAGCCAATGCCCGGCTGGCAGAATGATGGATAACCACCCAATTTAGTACTGTAGCAGTGCTTAATGATATTATAATAACTGTTGAAATGTCCTTCTCTTTCAAGCTTAACAATTTCAGAGATTAATTTGTAATCTATATCCTCAATTCCGCCACCATCCCATAAAGGAGCGTCTTTAGGATATAATTCGGAGCGCAGTGGAAATGGTTTTAAGTAAGAAACCGGACTTTGTAAATCTTTGATGATAATATTCTCCAGACTATCATATTCTCTGATTAACCAGTTTTCCCCCATCTTCTCAAAAGTTTCTGGAAAGTCTTGAGAGATAAAGACTGTAATTAATTTTTTATCCTTGATCTGTTCAGGTACAAAAGGTTGGTTGGGAAGATAGAACTGGATAAGCGGCATCATTGGGTCACCATTTTTATCCAAAGGAATTTCTTCATCTTCAGCATAGGCAAATACCCGTCCGATCCATGATTCTTCCAAAATATTAAGAGGTCTGAAGCCGCCAGTAAAAAATTCTGTGGCAGGCTTCTCTATTTTATCTTTAATTTCTTGAATTCTGTTATCCATTTAGTTGTAATTTTAGTCTTCTTCTTTAAATTCATCCATCATCAAATTATGATACCCATTATATTCAGCTTTTTCTTTCTCTGTAAATGCATCAAGTTTCAATGTTAGGTTTTTAGCTTCTAAAGTGGAAATCTGTTGATTATGTTGAGTAAATGTAAAACATCCGAGATATGAAATTCCACTGTCTTTTAATTCTCTTATTTTCTTGCTCAGTTCCTGTTGGTTTAGAACGCCACAAGTAAGAGCAGCTTCTTTTATTTCGGTAATAGTCATAGTGATTGTTGATGTCTATTCAAAGATAAAAAATTGAATAAGGATAAAGAAATTAATATTGAATGGAACAGCGTTTTAAATTTCAGCAATTTTATCAAATAACCCGGGATAATTAACCACCAAACCATTCTCATCAACTAAAATATCAGATTTAAAGTCAGTCTGAAGATTGTTATAATGATAGGTATAAGTAGCAATTCTGGTATATTGCTGGGTAACAGGTTTGATGAGGTTATTCAGAACATCAATATAAATGACTTTGATTTGCTGAGTATCATTTTCAGCCAACTTTAGATTGTTGATGGGTAAAGTATTGGTAAAAGGAGTTAAAGAAATATCAATGAAGGGAAAACCATTAAAATCAGGATTGATTACATTGTTTATTTCCCATTCATTCTGCAGCTTTCTACCGGTTAATTTATTTTTGATTGTGTTAACCTCAGATTCAATGATAAACTCAAAGATATTCCAGTTAAGATCGATGATTAGCTGATAATCTACAGTATACATTTTGTCTTCATAGAAACCAATTATTTTTGATTCTACGATCAGGTTCTTGTCATTTTCTGTAAGGTTGAAATATTCCAGGGATTGAAAAGCAATTCCTTTCCAGATTAATGTTTTCATTTTGGTTTGGATATGATGTTATTGTTTTGATTCTTTGGGTAAGAAACTTCAGTTACTGTGAAATTCGCCGTTTCCTGATTCTGCTTAAAGTTTCTCTTGCGACACCAAGGAGTGATGCCAGTTGGATAAGAGGAACCCGTTGTACCATTTCAGGATATTTTTTTTCAAGATATTCCAATCTCTCCTGAGCCGAATACAGTTTGAACAGGTTGGCGAATTCCTCCTGTTTAGTTGCAAATTGACGGATGCAGTGACGCCCCAGAGATTCTATTTCAATATATTGTTGTGCAATTGTAAAGAGTATTTCTTTATTAAAGACAACAACATGTAATTCTTCACAAGCCATCATATTGAATTCCGAAGGTTTTCCACTGCCAAAACTACTTATATTGGTAGCAATTTCATTTTCAAAAAAGAAATCAGTATTTTTTGTAATGCCATCTATTTCATAATAAGATTTACAGTATCCTTTATCAATGTAGAATAAAGATTTACATATTTCACCTTCTCTCAGCATCACTTCATTCTTCTTGTATCGTTTTTCAGAAAGAGCTGGCTGAAGTAATGTCCAGCTTTCATCAGAAAATGGGGTAAGAGAACGGATGTAGGTAAGGAGATTTTTCATGGTAAATCTTTGGAAAAGAAATAAGATCTTTCAAAGATGCATATTTTTTATCAAATATTCCGGTCATTGGCTTTTGTAATTAAGTTGTTAATTCCCTTTTTTCGTAAATTTATTAATTCAAAATAAGCTGTAAAAGATTAATTGATAGCCCTATTATGAAAAAACTGATATTCACTTTGTTCTTTATCCCCGTTGTATCTCACGCCCAGCAAACGGTTCAACAGGATCCTGAAATCATCAATTATGTTTCACAGGTAAGTACAGACTCTCTGAAAAGCCATATCAATTCCTTGGTGAGTTTTGGTACGAGGCATACCATGAGTTCCACTACAGACCCTAAAAGAGGAATAGGTGCCGCGAGAAAATGGGTCCTTAAAAAGTTCAGTGACTATTCAAAAAATGCTGGCGATAGAATGGAAGTTTTTCTTCAGAGTCAAACCATTCAGCCGGATGGTAAAAGAATTGACCGTCCTACCGATTTAGGAAATGCTATTGCTATTATCCATGGCACAAATCCTAATGATAAAAGAGTATTTATGATGAGTGGGCATCTGGATTCAAGGGTAAGTGATGTGATGAACTTCAAAGACAATGCTCCGGGGGCTAATGATGATGGAAGCGGGGTAGCAGCATTGATTGAAAGTGCAAGAATATTAAGTAAATCTAAATTTTCTGCCAGTATTGTATTGGTTGCTTTTTCCGGAGAAGAACAGGGTTTGTTGGGATCAAAGATGCTGGCTGAGAAAGTAGCTAATGAAGCTTGGCAACTTGAAGCCTTGCTAAATAATGATATGATTTCCAATAATCTCAGCAGTGATACAAATTTGATTAATACCCATCAGTTGAGAGTTTTCTCCGAAGGACTGCCTCAATATGAACTGGATAAAAAAGCACAGGATATCAGGAAATTCGGATTAGAAAATGATGGAGAACCAAGACAGCTGGCAAGATATATTAAAGAAATAGGGGAGCGGTATGTGGATAATCTTCAGGTCAAATTAATTTACAGAAACGACCGTTTTTTGAGAGGCGGAGACCATACACCATTCGTTGAAAAAGGATTTTCTGCTGTACGGCTGACGGAATTTAACGAGAACTTCGATCATCAGCACCAAGATATCAGAAAAGAAAATGGAGTGCAGTATGGAGACTTACCGGAATTTATGGATTTTGACTATTTTAAAAAGAATGTAGGCGTGAATATTGCGGTTCTGGCCAACCTGGCAAAGTCACCTTCAAAACCTGAAAATGTGAAAATAGAAGTCACCAAACTTACCAACTTTACAGATCTTTCCTGGGAAAAACCCAAATCGGGAGATATAACGGGATATTATGTTTTGATGCGTGAAACAGATGCTTCTACATGGCAGAAAAAACTCTTTACCAAAGAAACTTTGATGAAGCTGCCTTATTCTAAAGACAATTATTTTTTTGCTGTACAAGCTGTAAATGCTTCAGGAAACGAAAGCCTGATCGTTTTACCAAAAGTTAAATAAAAGAACAGAAATTTAGCTTTTATCATTAACCCGGTATCCATTGGCTTTAGCCAAAACCTAAAATATTCACTGGTTTATTCTACATCCAATGTCATAAAAAGAGCAATTTCATCAGATTGGTCATATAATCTCGTATTCAATCCGGTAATATTGAATCCCATTCTTCTGTAAAACTGTATGGCAGGATAATTTGTGTTCTGGGTCTCCAGTTCAATCACCCGGCAGTTTAGTTTTCTTGCTTCTTTGATGGCATTTTTAATCAGCATGATTCCCAGCCCTTGTCTTCTGTACTTTTCATTAACCAGAATGTTTTCAATGTAAAAACTATTGTTCCAGGTTCTGTGTTCACAAATGATCCAGCCTTGAAGTTCATTCTCTGCAAATACTCCGAAAGAGGAATCTTTTTCAATAATCATATTAAGTTCATCAATATCATCGGAACCGGTTTCCCAGATTTTAGTGTAAGATAATTTTTTCTCTCTCAGAGTAAACTCAAAGTTACTGCTAAGCTCTATTGAAGAAACAGAGTAAATAATATCAGTAGAATATCCATTTTGACCCCATTTTATGCTAGGATTGGAAGTTAGTTTTTGTAATTTTTTTATTTCCACAGAAGAATGTTTTATTGAATTTCAGTACAGATCTCTACAAGATAATTATTGGGATCTTTAATGTAAGCCGTCTTTTGTCCCCAAGGTTTTACGGTAATCTTCTCATACAGAATTGCTCCATTTTTAACTGCTTTTTCTACCAAATTCTCTACATCGTCTGTCACAAATCCAAGTTCAATTCCGAAAGGTTTTTCTTCAGCTTGTGAAAGGAGGAATCCTTTTTTAATATTAGAGCTGGCCAATTCAACAGAGGCGAAAGATAGGGTGGTTTCTCCTGTAATCAATTCACCATAATCTTTTTCCGGAGTGATGAATTTGATCTCAGCATTAAACGTATTTTTGTAGAAATTCATCGCTGATTCCACATTTTCTACATATAGAATGACATATTTAAACTTAATCATAACTATGATATTTAAAGGTGTTTTTTGAATTAAATCTGTTTTATTTTTTATTTAAAATATATTCTTCATCTACCATCAATTCAACGTAAGGACCATTTTGAGGATAATATTTTACCCCTTCCAAATGACCAAAATGAATAGGATGTTTTTTAGTAAGCTGTCTGACCTTATTTCCAAACGAGCTGAGATTGACTGTTTGAATTGAGTCTCCTTTCTGACGGCCATTCGAAAAGAAAAGCATCAGATTACAATGACTGTTAAAGTCATGATCATTATAATAGAATACATTGATGTTTTCTTCCCGGCAGATAGAACCCAGATCATTGATGAAAATTTTTTTATCTGCTAAAGGAAGGTTGCAGTCAATTCTTATAGAAAGGTTTTCAGCATTATTCTTTTTAAAATCTGAACCTACAATCTGTATAAAACGATGCTCATTATTTTCAAATTGGTCTCTTTCTGCATGATAAGTTTTAGTAGAAAGTGATTTAAATGGAATGCTGGAATCCAATAATAAAGCATTTTCACAAATCAAAAGGTCTTCTATCTCAAGAGCAAACTGAAAATAAAAATCAAAAAGCATATGATCTCCAATACTGATGATAAGCTGGTTTTCACTGATGTTAAGATGTAAAAAAGTTTTTTTAAACCTGGCTTTCAATGATTCCAATTTTTTGATAAGATCATCCATATGATCAACCTGAACTCTTGCTGCTAATTCTGCTTCATTATCCGCATGTCCGCCATATCCCTCAAAAAAATTAAAAAATTTGAAATGATACAAGTTTTCGGGAAATTTAAAGTACCAGTATACTCCGAGAATCATGATGAATTTTTGTTGAGAATTGAATAAATATCAAATTTAAATAAAATTTCACGTTCTAAGACATTCAAAACCCCTAAATTTGTGAACAATAAAATTTTACTTGGATGCTTAGGAACATTTCAATTGCGGCAGCTACTTTCTTGTCCGTAGTTACAATTAATGCGCAGAAGAACAGAAATTCTCAACTTGAAAGACCTAAATTGGTCGTAGGGCTGGTAGTAGACCAGATGCGTTGGGACTATTTATACCGTTTTTATAATAAATATGGCAATGACGGTTTCAAAAGACTTTTGAATACAGGATATTCTTTAAATAACGTACATATTCCTTATGTTCCTACCATTACAGCTCTAGGACATACTTGTATCTACACCGGATCTGTACCTGCAATTCACGGAATTGCCGGAAACGACTGGACAGATAAAGAAACAGGGAAAGGAGTATATTGTACTGCCGATGATAGTGTTCAGCCGGTAGGTACAACCAATACAAAGACAGGAAGCCATTCTCCTAAAAACCTGTGGTCTACGACAGTAACTGATGAGTTGAGACTGGCAACGAACTTTCAGGGAAAAGTAATCGGAGTTTCTTTAAAAGACAGAGCTTCTATTCTTCCTGCAGGTCACACACCAAACGGAGCTTTTTGGTTTGACGACAGCACCGGGAATTTCATCACTAGCACATGGTATATGAATGATCTTCCTCAGTGGGTGAAATCATTTAACTCACAGAATTTACCAGAAAAATTGGTAGCTAACGGTTGGAATACTTTACTTCCGATTAATCAATATACGGAAAGCGCACCAGACAATTCTCCTTGGGAAGGACTATTAGGAAGCGCAAAAACACCTACATTCCCTTACAATGATCTTGCAAAAGATTATCAGACCAAAAAAGACAACATCCGTTATACACCTTTCGGAAATACGTTGACCTTGAAATTGGCTGAAGCTTCTGTAGAAGGTGAAAAATTGGGTGGTGATGCCATTACAGACTTTTTAGCGATCAACCTGGCTTCTACAGATTATGCCGGACATAAATTCGGTCCAAACTCTATTGAAGTGGAAGATGTTTATATCAGATTAGATCAGGATTTAGCACAATTCTTCAACTACCTGGATTCTAAAGTAGGAAAAGGAGAGTATACTGTTTTCCTTTCTGCTGATCACGGTGGAGCACATTCTGTAGGATTCTTAAAAGAGCATAAAATCCCAACTGGTTTCTTTGGAGAAGGCGCTGAAAAGAATCTTAACCAAAAGTTGAAAGATAAATTCGGAGCGGATAAATTAATCAACGCCATAGATAACTATCAGATTTATTTTGACAGAAAAGTATTGGCAGACAGCAAACTTGAATTGGATGATGTAAGAAACTTCGCAGTTAAAGAGTTAGAAAAAGATCCTACTGTATTATATGCAGTTTCTGTAGATAGAGTGGCTGAATCAAGCATTCCGGAACCTATTAAACAAAGAATTATCAACGGAATTAACAGGCAGAGAAGTGGTGATATCCAATTAATCTCTCACGATTCTATGCTTCCTCCATATTCTAAAACAGGAACTACCCACAGTGTATGGAATTCTTATGATTCACATATTCCATTGATTTTTATGGGCTGGGGAGTGAAGCAGGGAGAAAGCAATAAAGCTTATCATATGACAGATATTGCTCCTACTGTTTCTTCATTACTGAAAATTCAGTTCCCAAGTGGAAGTGTTGGAAATCCAATTACTGAAGTTATGGGTAAATAAGCTGAATAACATATACACAAAAAAAACATTCCATTTTGGAATGTTTTTTTTGTGCACATAAATTATGGAGTGTGTATGATCTGTTGGATCTCTTTTTGAAAGTTTTTATTCTGTTTTGTGATTCTTACAATAAAATATAGTAAAATAGGGATAAGAATGCTGGCGATCACAAAAGACAGAATATTCATATAATAATACTGAGATTTCAGTTTTTGGCTTTTTACAGACGTTTCTTTGTTGTGATTATCTATGACTTGGTTGATGGATGACAGCTCGTTTTGCTTTCTCTTAAATTTCATTTCAAAGTATTTCTTATTGTACAGCTGGTATTGGTCCTGCTGTCCCATAGCGAGGTAGTTATTGGCCATCTCATTGTAAATTCCTTCATTCAAAATAATATCACCTGTATTTTTACTAAGATTTTCAGCCTTTATCAAAAGATTGATGGCGGTTTGATTCTCATGTTTTTGTTTATATACTTCAGACATTCCTTTTAGTGCGAATGCCTCCAGGCTTTTGGCATTATTTCGCTGGGCACAATCTGTTGACTGCAAAAATGCCTGTTGGGCCTTATCAATTTGATTGAGATTAAGATAACAATAGCCAATATTGTAATACACCACACTCATATTAGAATAAGTAGTTTTCTTTGCCGGCACTTTTTCAAAGTTTTCTATAGAGATCAAAAACTTTTCCAGGGCTATGTCAGGATTGGACTGGCTTTTATAAATCATTCCTTTTATGGCATAGATTGTGGCTGTTTCTATATATTTTTCGGGAGTTTTTTCAGGGATTTTGGCCAGATATTGATCTGCTTCATTCAATGTTTCAAGGCTTTTGCTGAAAAGCTCCATTTGCTGATACTGTATCGCTACGGAAACAAGTACACTTACCTGGCTTTTCGCATCATTTGTTTTTTGTGAAAGTTCTTTGGCCTTTAAAATATATTTAAGAGATTCTTCAAAATTTCTTTTAGCAACATTGGCCGTGGAAAGAAGCATATAGATCTCAATAGAGGTTTTGAGGCTATTGTCTTTTTTCAGAAGTTGTTTTCCAATGCGGATGGCCTTCTCCGGATTATCATAGATTTCCAATTTAGCTTTTTTCAACAGGGAAGCATCTGTAGTGCTTTGACCGTTTATAACAATAAAGGACAAAAGGAATAATGAGAAAATTTTTAATCTTAGTTTCATGATACTTTACTTTTACTGATTTCCTGGATGTAAGCGTTAGGAGACATTCCGGTAATAGATTTAAAAACAGTGGTAAAGGCACTATGTGAAGAAAAGCCCGAGTACTCTGCAAGATAGCTTACTTTATAGTTAAGAAAAGTAGGGTTTGTTCTTAGCAGTTGAGCAATATGATTGATCCTTAGTTTATTAATATATCCATTGAAATTTTTTTCTTTATTATTATTGATAACTTCCGAAAGGTATTTGGTGTTGATCTCCAACTGAGCTGAAAGCATTGATAATGACATGTTTTTGTTCAGATACCGGTCAGACTGTTCAAATTTCTCAAGCTTTTGAAGGATTTCTTCCTCTTTTTCCTTAGAAATTTTATTGGGATTTCTTTCTGGATCAGAAATGTTTTTAGGTAAGATGGTGGCAGGAGGGACAGTTTGTTTTTGCTGATAATTCTGTTTTTCAAAGAAGTCAAATTGCTTTTTCAAATCTTTATTTTTGCTTTTAATAATTAAAAAATAGATGAATAAGGCAATGATGATTGCAGATAAAATCAACGTGAAAGTCCAGTAAGATTTTAAATAAGTCTGTTTTTCAAATTCAAGGGTTTTATTTTGATTGGTTTCCACCAGTTTTACAATGTATCGTATTCCTTCTTTTGTATTGGAATCCGTTTTGGTTTTTAAATCATTATAATATTTGTTGTATTGATGATATTTTACATCATCATGGAGGGCAAAATAAGTTCGGGACAATGACTCGTAAATCTTAATCTTTATATTGTTAAAAGGAAGATCTTCAATTAATAACAATCCTAGTTCCAGTTTTTGAATTGAAGTTTTATAATCCTGCTGTAGAAAATAGTATCGGGAAAGATTTTCATAAGCTAAACTGAGTAAAAATGGTTGATTTTGCTGTTTTTCAAGGTCAGAAATTACATTTTCTATCAGTTTTTTATATTCGGCCAGCTTATTTTGTTTCATTAAATAAGAGGAACGGAAAATATTGTTCTCTGCTGTAATGATTCTATTCTCTTGATTATCATTGTTGGTATATTGATCACTTTTGTCAAGATTTTTTAATGCATTGGAATAGTCTCTGTTAATTCCCAGATTCAAAGCTTGAAGCTGATAGAGCTTGGCGGTAGTGATTCTTAATTTGGGATCATTGCTTTTCAGAATCTTCTGCTCTGATAAAAGATGAGCAATTATTTTTTTCGATTGATTATACAATCCCAGGTTTTGATATTGGTCTGCAAGATTATAATCCCCAAAGATCTGCATAAAATAAGAGAGCTCCTGACTTTGACCTGGATTTTCTTTCTGAGAAAAACTATTGACTGACTGCATATAATCTCCCTTCATGGCAAAAGCCTGTGAAATAATGTTCTGAAGTACAATCTTATGCTCTATATCCTGATCACTTACCAAAAGTCCCTGAGTATAACTAATACAGTCATCAGGATTTTGATACAGTTTCTGAAATGCTTTATCAGCAATAATAGTAAAATCAGGACCAGACTGTCCATTGATAACAAGGAAGCATAATGTAAAGATCAGCAGAGAAATTCTTCTACTGTTTTTAACCATTTTTCTGAATAACCATTTATTTTTCATGTTCTTCTCAACAACTTGCCTGAAAAGCTGTTTACAAAATAGAATTATTTAAGTGTTTGATTATTAATTTTTTAAAGTTTTAATTCTTTCGAAATTCACGAATTGTGAAAGTCTATTTCTTTTGGTTGGGTAAATATAATGTTAATATTGTTTCTGTTGATTTTAAATATTAAATATAATAATATATGAAAAATTTTTACAAAGTGTCAATAAAAATGATTGTTGCTTGTTTCTTTTTGAATATTGGTGTGGCAAAAGCTCAACTTACGGTAATGGGACTCGGGAATTATAATGTAGGAGCAGTGTCTGATAAAGGGATAGTAAGTATGCATACCAGCGGCGGTGGTATATATATGTGGACATCCAATACTGGAATTGTACAGATAGGATCCATCTCAAACGGGTATCCGGCTGCGGGAAAAACTGTAGTTTCTAACGATGGAAATACAATTGCATCATCAATTACGAATGCATCAACAGGCTTTAATGAAATTTCAATTTATGATGTACTTACCTCAACATGGACAAACAAAGGCGGCCTTGTTCCTACCGGTTGGGACGGAAGTGTGAGCTCCACATGGGGAATGTCTCCCAATGGAAACACTATTGTAGGCCTAGGCTGGCTTACTGCAGCAAATGCCCATGCTGTAAAATGGGATCAGACAAACGGAGTGGTAGACCTGGGAAGTATGGTAAGCGGAAGAAGCTCAAGAGCGAATGCCATAAGTGCAGATGGTGCTGTGGTAGTAGGATGGCAGGACGAACCCACAGGAACCAGAAGTGGTGCAAAATGGATAGATGGGGTGGAAAGTTTCATTACAGATAGCAACGGAAATAATGTAGGAGAAGCAGGAGCAGTTTCTGCTGATGGAAATACAATAATTGGTTCAGCAAACCCGAACCCATATGTTTGGAAAGCAGCTACCGGAGTGACTTATATTACACATCCCAATGCTTCATTCTCTTTTAAAGGAGGGGCCACCGGTGTTTCCGGAGATGGAACAAAGGTTATTGGATTTTACAGGGCATTTGGAGCACCGCCGATGTCGGGAGAAGGTTTTATCTGGACAGAAACAGATGGCCGTGTTAACCTTAATGACTATGCAACAAGCTTAGGAATTAATACCAATGGAGTAACTATGGGACTTCCTTTGGCGATTTCTCAGGATGGGAAAAAAATAGCAGGAACGGGAATGAATGCTTCGAATCAAATGGTGGCATTTTATCTTGATCTTACAGAATATTTATCAGTGAGTGATGTTTCAAAAGATAAAAATACAATGGGGATTTATCCTAATCCGGTAGCTGATATTTTATATATAAAAGAAACAGTAAATATCGAAAAAGCAGAAATTTATAATATGGTAGGGCAAAAAGTAAAATCGTATACAGCTGTGGAACATCAGATTGATGTATCATCTTTGCCAAAAGGGAATTATATCGTACAGCTTTCAGAGAAAGGAGGCAAGCAGCAGAATTACAAATTCATTAAGAAATAAAATTCAGCAAATTTTAATAATAGTTATATCATTGAACGGCTGTTTTCAATAGCGAAAGCAGCTGTTTTTTTATGAATCATTGAAGAGGGATGTTGGAAATTTTATCAGAGTATGCACACGATAAAAGAGATAGTTTTTAAAGGGGATTACTATCGCTATTTTGTTGATATATATACTTTACTACTTTTCAACTCCTATCTTCTTTGTTTTCAGCTACAACATCCATTTTTTGTCTAATACATTTAAAAAGCTATCTTTGCAAAAATTTTGGTTTCCAGTATATTGGAATGAAAAGGGAATTGGGTGTAACTCCCAAACTGTCCCCGCAACTGTAGATCGCAATACCAATTTCTGTACTCAGCCACTGTATAAAAACGGGAAGGCACAGAAAGCGAAAGTCAGGAGACCTGCCAGAATAATAATCAAAAAACATATTGCTTTCGGTGGAAAAGTAGAAGGATATGGATATAAAAAGATCTCTGGTATTGTTTCTCTCATCTTATGGCTGCTTTCTTTTCGGACAGGAGAAAGCTGTAGATACTATTTATATATTTGACAGCCAGATGAATAAGGTGAAACAATTTCACCCTGTGAAAATTATTCATATTGAAGATGTAGAGAAAAACTCTGGCAATCTTTCAGAACTATTAAGGTTTCAATCTTCCATCTATATTAAGGAAAACGGACGTGGTGGAACAGCTTCACCATCATTTAGAGGAACTACCGCTCAACAGACTTCTTTTGTATGGAATGGAATTAGTATTAATTCTAATTTTCTGGGCCAGGGAGATGTAAACAATATTTCTCTTTTTGGATATGACCAAATCGGAATAAAAGCAGGTGGCGGAAGCGTTACTTATGGTTCCGGAGCTATTGGCGGAAGTATTCATTTGGATAATAGTCTTAGTTTTAATCAAGGTTTTCATGGAACCTTGTTTTCTGAAGCCGGATCTTTTAATACCCATAATAATTTTATTAAAGGTTCTTACAGTAATGATAAATTCAGCTTTAAAGCTTCCGGAAATTATTCTATCAGTGAGAATGCCTACGAGGTGAGTAAAGAACCCCGAAATTATATCAACCTTAACGGTGAGTATTACAATACAAATTTTAATATTTCAGCTGCTTACAAATTAGCTCCACACCATCAGATTTCATGGATTTCAGAGTTCTATAACGGGCAGCAGCATTTTCCAATTCTTTTTGAAACAGAAACAAAAACTAAATATCAGACTCAAAATGTAAGAAGTCTGGTTTCCTGGGATTGGAATAAAATCAGATTTAATAACTCTTTTAAAGCAGCTTATACAGAAGAAAATTTTCAATATTTTAATGATATAGACAGACCTAAATTAAGTAGTGGGACAGGAAAAAATTATATTCTAAAGAACGACTTCAATTATTTTCTTACCTCAAAGTGGAACTTCAATATTATTGGAGAATACCAGCTGAATAAAGGGGAAGGTTATGGATCCGGAATAGATCATATAAGCCGGAATATGGGTTCTGTGGCAGGATTAATAAGATATTTTCCTACCCCTGATTTGCGTCTTGAAGCCGGAATAAGACAGGATTTTGTGGGAGTGACTAAGTCGCCTCTTTTATTTTCTTTTTCAGGAAAATGGAATGCTTTAAGTTGGTATAATCTAGGTTTAAGCGTTTCGAGGAATTTCAGAGCTCCTTCTTTCAATGATTTGTATTGGAGACCTGGAGGAAATAAAGATCTAAAACCGGAAACTTCTTATCAGTTTGAATTGAGAAATCAGTTTAAAGCCGGAGATTTTAAAGCCTCACTGCTTCCTTATTATATGGATATCAGAGATATGATACGCTGGATTCCTAATTCATTAGGAATTTATACTCCTGTAAATACAGCTCATGTGAGGTCTTATGGAGTAGAAGCTCAGGCGGAGTTTACTAAAAAATTTGGAAATCACCTTTTACACACTGGTTTAGGATATGCGTACACCAATTCTCAGGATCTGGAACAGAAAAAACAACTGATGTATGTACCGTTCCATAAGTTTACCGGAAATATTGATTATCAGTACGAATTCATAAAGATATATGTTCAGGGATTGTTTACCGGACTTACTTACACAGATTCCAACGAAAAGAAAAGTGAGGCGCTGAAAGAATATTTTATAATGAACGCCGGAGTAAGTGCAACATTATTGAAAAATTATACTTTGGGTTTTAAAATCAATAATATTTTCAATCAGACTTATTATACCATGTTTGCTTATCCGCTGCCTGGAAGAAATTACAGTGTTAATTTAAATATCAACTTTTAAAAAAAATTTAATATATATGAATATCAAAAGAATTTTACCTCTTGCGTTTGCTTCAATGTTACTTTTTAATGTTTCATGTAGCAGTGATAATGATGTTGAAACAATAGAAACGAAAGTGAACTATACAAACGGAATACTTGTTTCTAATGAAGGAGGTTTTACAAAACCTACTTCTGACGTTACTTTTATTAGTAACAATCTGGGAACAGTTTATAATAATATTTATGCTAACAATAATAAAGGTGAAGCTTTTGGAAAAGTGCTTCAAACTATAGGCTTTAGTGGAGATAAAGCATATCTTGTTGCGAATATTCCTAACAAAATTGATATTGTCAACAGAACGACCTTTAAATTACAAACTACAGTAACGGAGAATCTTGATAATCCAAGATATATTGCATTTTCTGGAAGTAAATATTTTGTAACGAATAATAACTTTTCCGGTAAAAAGAAATTAAATGCTTATAATATTTCAGATAATACTTATGTTGGAAGCATAGAATTTCCTCGTTTAGCTGAGAAAGTGGTAGAAGCTGAAGGTAATATTATTGTACAGACCGATGGGGTAGGCTATGATGCTAGTTTTACTCAAGAACTTCCAACTGGGTATACGATCACTGTTGTAAACCCTTCTACAATGGTTAATCCTACCACAATTACATTACCTGCAAAAGGAATTATCAAAGATCTTATTGCTTATGAGGGAATTGCTTACGTATTAGTTGCTGATAAAGTAGATTCATACATTTATGAAATTAATTCCAAAACAGGAAGCTACACTACCACTACGCTTACCAGCATTCCTAATGTACAGAAATTGAGAGCTTATAATAATGAATTCTATTTTATTACCGATACCAAAAAATATATGAGAAGCCTATTGCTACAGGAGCTCCAATAATGCCTCTTGCAACAGCTACCGGGAATGTGTATGGGTTTGATGTTATTGATGGAAAGATATTTGCTGCGGAAGCAAACTTTACTACAGATGGTAAAGTGAATGTTTACGATGCATTAAGTGGTACTCTATTAAAAACCTTTACAGCGGGTGTTGGAACAAACGGGTTCTATAAAAACTAAAAATTGCGCTTCGGCGTATATAATATAATTTTTTATTTTTTCATCATTTGTGTTTTTTCCGGGCGGGTTCTTAGAACCCGCCCGGCTTTGATATATACCTCTTTAAAAACGTAAAAAAGCTGGATTACTCATCCAGCTTTACTTTTCTATATCGTGAAAATTAGTTTATTTTTAATCCCAGTTTTTCTGCTTCAGCAATCACAAATTTTGTTGCTTCTTCCTTTTCATTTGGGATTTCACCTTCAAGGATAGCTTCTTTTACTTTTTCCTTTAAAATACCGATTTCTCGGCCTGGCTGAAGGTTAAACATTTCCATAATTTCTTCTCCGGTAATAGGAGGCTGGAAATTTCTTACCTGATCTTTTTCTTCAACCTCTTTGATCTTCACTGCTACATATTCAAAATTTTTCTTGAATTTTTCCTGCTTTTTAGAGTTTTTAGTCGTAATGTCTGCCTTGCAAAGAGTAAACAGTTCTTCAAGGTCTTCTCCGGCATCAAATAAAAGCCTCCTTAATGCAGAATCTGAAGCATCATCCGTAATCAGGGCAATAGGTCTGGAAGAAAGTTTAACCATCTTCTGAACATATTTCATATCGCTTCCTAATGGCAGTTTTAATCTCTGAAAAAGCGTTTTTACCATCTTAGAACCTAAAAATTCATGTCCATGGAATGTCCATCCTGTACCTTCAACAAATTTTTTGGTAGGCGCTTTTCCTATATCATGAAGTAATGCAGCCCAACGCAGCCAAAGGTTATCGGTATTCACAGAAATATTATCCACTACCTCCAGGGTGTGATAGAAATTATCTTTGTGGGTTTGTCCTTCTACTTCTTCCACTCCTTTAAGTTCGATCAATTCAGGAATAACAAGCTTTAAAAGCCCTGTTTGTTCCATTAATTTTAATCCTACAGAAGGTTTTTCAGAAAGCATGATTTTGTTGAATTCTACCATGATTCTTTCCATAGAAACAATCTTGATTCTTTCCGCTTCCTGCCTGATAGCTTCTAAAGAATTCTCTTCAATCGTGAAGTTTAAAGTAGAGGCAAATCGTACCGCTCTCATCATTCTCAATGGATCATCAGAATAGGTTTGGGCAGGCTCTAGTGGGGTTCTTAAAATTTCTTTTTCCAGATCTTCAACCCCGTTGAACGGATCGATGAGTTCTCCAAAATTGTCTTTATTCAGAGAAATGGCCATCGCATTGATTGTGAAATCTCTCCTTTTCTGATCGTCTTCTAAAGTTCCGCCTTCTACTTCGGGCTTTCGGCTGTTTTCGGTATAGCTTTCCTTTCTGGCACCTACAAATTCCAGTTCAAGATCCTTATATTTAATCATCGCGGTTCCATAGGTTTTGAATACGGAAACTTTTAATTTGGGATCAATGTCCTGAGCTACATTCTGAGCCAGTTCAATACCGCTTTGTTCCGTCACAAAATCTATATCGGTAGATGCTTTTCTCTTCATCAGAAGATCACGAACATATCCACCGACAATATATACCGACTGGTTATTCCTTTCTGCGGCTTCAGAAATTATTTTAAAAAGTTTTAAATTCTTATTTTGAGTAAGATTAATTTTCATCGTTTATAATAGCGTCAATTAACAATGCCGGCCATTAGTCATAATGAGCGTACATTCTATTTATTTTTCCCTCTTCATTAAAAAACATAACTTCTACAGCATGTTTATCCATGATGGACTTATAAAATAATGCTACAGAATCTACTCCTGCTGTGGAATGAATCAGATCAAAATGCAGATCCGGAAACTTGTCCAATGCCTTTCTCCAGTATTCACGAACGGCTTCTTTACCTTTTAAAGAACTTTCCTTTCCTCCGGCAGCCATTGCAATCATAGGAGTTGTAATTTCAATATCATCAGAATAATGGGTGAGGATATCCTCTAAATCATGAGAGTTCCAGGTGTTTACCCACATTTTAGCGAATTCTTGATGATGCATAGCATGTATTTTATGAGTTGGATTTTGCAAAGATAGAATTAAAAAAAAGAAATCCTGCCGATATGAACTGACAAGACTCTAAAAAATAAGCAGATTACTACAGAATTTTTATTCTCTAAGGACTTTTATTCTGTTATCATTCCATATTTTGATCACCGAAGATCCTGAATATTTGGAAACTTTATCTCTGTCTTCCTCCACAGCATAATCCACAAGATTAATAATTTCCGAAGAAATATCTGAGAATTTCAACGGGCTTTTATCACCACTGAAATTAGCAGAAGTAGAAACTAAAGGCTTATTCAGCTTCGTGATTAATTTTTTACAAAAATCATTTTTTACCAATCTGATTCCGATGCTGCCATCTTCGGCTAGTAATTCTTTAGGTAATCCTCTTGGATTTTCATAAACAATAGTTACCGGTTTTTCACTTAAATCAATAATTTCCCAAGCCATTTCGGGAACATCCACCAAATCCTGAAGCCTTTTTTCAGATTCTACCAGAATAATCATGGATTTGTTTTTTTCACGTTTTTTGATATCAAAAATCTTATTGACAGCCTCTATATTGGTCGCGTCACAGCCAATTCCCCAAATGGTATCAGTAGGATATAGAATAGTTCCGCCGGATTTTAATATTTCAATAATAGGTTCCATATTTTTATTACATTCAAAATAAGGGATAAAGGTAAAAAATATATGAATTTTAGACAAAAAATGAGAGTAAAAAGGATTGTGTATTGATGTGTTTTTAGGTTTTGGCTAAAGCCAATGGATGATTTATAAAATTAAAGATGGGCTGAAGCCTAGTGATGGTCGGAAGATTTTTTCTTCCGATTTTCATTTTGGGTTACTTAAGTTTTATCTTTGATAAGTATACTTATTAATATGTCCATTTTTAGCGAGCACAAAATTTCAGTTTCCCAGTTGTTAAGCTTTATTCCTGAAGCCCTCTTATCTCATCTTTCAGCCAATACCAAAGTAGATCATTATTCTAAAGTACTTCAAGGCAGAAAGATGTTTTATCTTCTGTTATTTGCCATTACCAGCAATGAAAAATTAAGCCAGCGAACACTGGAAGACACATTTAAAGATCCTGTATTTAAGGCTTTATTCAATCTTGATGAAACTGAAACTGTAAGACGCAGTTCTATTTCTGAGAGGCTTTCAAAAATCGATTCAAGATACTTTAAAGAAATCTACGATTGTATCTATAATATGTTCTGTGATTCCTATAACCCGGCAGAAAGAGAAAAATATGATCTAATCAGAACAGATAGCACTGTTATTGGTGAAGCAGCTGGAAAATTAAAGGAAGGCATTGCTCAAAACGGAGGTAAGAAATTTATTAAGTATAGTGTCTTATTTGATGGGCTGCTTCCTTGCGGAGTTGAAATTTACAATACTCCTAAATACTGTGCAGAAGATAATGCTCTTTCTGAAGCTGTATTGCAACATGTGAAAAGAGAAAAAGAACATGCCAATATTTATATTATAGATAAAGGATTGGGTTCTGCCCAAAGAATGAAAGAATTTGATGATAAAGGGGTGTTTTTTGTTATAAGATCTAAAGAAAATAGAAAACATGAAGAAATAAAGTCTTTTATTGAAAAAGATCAGAATATCGACTTAGGAGAAATTGTACTCATAAAAGATAGTTTAGTAAAGTTATATTCGTCAAAACCTGTCCCAACTCAAAAAGGGAAAACTTATAATAAGGAGGAGCAAATTGAAACACATTTCAGATTGGTTGTAGTAAGCAGCAAACAGCAACCTGAAAAAGAATTTTGGTTTCTAACCAATGACTTTCAAATCTCTGCAAAAGATATTGCGGATTATTATCGGAAAAGATGGGACATTGAAGTGTTTTTTAGATTTCTAAAACAGGAACTTCATGCTAGTCATCTTCTTTCACTCAATAAAAATGGTATAGAAGTAATGATTTACATGACTCTTATTACAGCTATGCTCATTCTCATCTATAAAAAAGCAAATAATATAGGATATAAAACAGCCAAAAGAAGATTTGCTATGGAGATAAGGAACCTTGCCATATCTATATTAATAATAGGGGCAGGGGGAAATCCTGATAAAGTTTTTAAAACTTAAAATAAAATGGTCGGATATTCTTCCGACCACCACTAGGCTGAAGCCCATCTCTATTGATGTTCAATACGTGTAAATTACAAATGTATTATTACGAATGAATAGAAAATATATTTTAAAATAATCTGTGTAGTATTTTATTCAATTCAATAGGAATGGGGTTTAGCCCATTTAACAATTTATCATTTTATTACATTACATCCATCCCAATTTCGGCAAATATCTTTCCTCAATAATATTCAGGTGGTGGTAATTATGTCCGATAATCAATTTTCCTATGGTTTCCACTGAGATTTCATGACCGTTAGCTGTACCGATATTTTGTAGAGCTGCCGGATTCATTGTTTCTAGTAGAATCTGAGACGACTTTCTTACCAATTTATATTCTTCTAGTAAAGATTCTGTGGATCTTTCATTGGCAAAAGACTGCTCTGCATATTCATTTTCATCAAATCCTGGAAGATTGTTTTTATCACCTCTTGCAAAAGCTAAGATTCTGTATTGAAAAACTCTTTCTGTATCAGATAAGTGAAGGAGCAATCCTTTTAAGGTCCATTTACCTTCAGCGTATGCAAATTTTGATTGTTCTTCAGTAAGATTAGAGTAAATTCCTACTGTTTTCTCTTCTGATATTTTTAATTCAGCCAGCCAATCTCCCGATGGGATCTGGTCTAAATATCTTTGAATGTATTTTTGAAAATCTGTCATAGTTTTAGAATTTAACAATTTAGCAGTCTAACCATGTAACAATCATTGGTAAACTGTTAAACTGATGCATTGTTATATTATTTATTTGTCCACTCGTAAAAGTTCACAGAATCATAGCGTTCAAAACCACAGACAGGATACAATTGGTTACCTACATCATTGCCTTTTCCTGTTTCAAGCAGGATCCCGCAGGCGTTGGAAGCTTTGCATAATTCTTTTGCTTTTTCAATAAGTTCTTTGGAGTAGCCTTTTCCTCTGTGGTGAGCATTGACATACAGATCATTCAGCAGCCAATAGCGCTGCATTCTTGTGGAAGAAAATATAGGGTATAATTGTACAAAACCAGTTAGGATACCATTTTCTTCTGCTACAAAAATTTCAGAGTCTTTATTTTCAATTCTTTCCCGGAGAAAATCTGAAGCGGCAGGAATATCGGATGACTTATGATAGAATATTCTGTATTGATCGAACAATTCAGCCAGTTGAGGTAAATCTGCAACGATTGCTTTTCTTGTATTTTTCATGGGTATTTGGTGATGGTAATAAAAATGAGAAAGATAGTAAATCCTTCTCATTTTATTTTTGTTAATGTCTTAAGAAAAAGCTTTTTCCAGATCTGCAATAAGGTCTTCAGCATCTTCAATTCCAACGCTTAAACGTACAAGGTCATCTGTGATTCCCAATTCAGCACGTTTTTCAGCCGGGATAGAAGCGTGAGTCATTAATGCTGGGTGATTTGCTAAAGATTCCACACCTCCTAAAGATTCAGCTAATGTAAATACTCTTACTTTTTCAAGGAATTTGATTGCGTCTTCTTTCTTTCCGGATTTAAATGTGAATGAAACCATTCCTCCAGATTCCTTCATTTGAGATTTTGCCAGCTCATATTGAGGGTGAGATTCTAATCCTGGATAAATTACTTTATCTACAGCAGGATGAGTTTCAAGATATTTTGCTACTGCAAGACCATTGTCAGAATGTCTCTGCATTCTTAACGCCAGTGTTTTAATTCCTCTTAGTACAAGATAAGAATCGTGAGGGCCTAAAATACCACCACTTGCAAACTGAATAAAGTGAAGTTTTTCACCCAATTCTGCATCTTTAGCAATAAGTGCTCCTGCGATTACATCAGAGTGTCCTCCTAAATATTTGGTGGCAGAGTGCATTACGATATCAGCTCCCAGATCAATAGGTCTTTGAATATAAGGAGTGGCAAAAGTATTGTCAACAGCTACTAAGATATCTTTTCCTTTAGCAATGTCTACTACAGCTTTGATGTCTACAAGCTTCATCAAAGGGTTCGTGGGAGTTTCAACCCAGATTAGTTTGGTCTTATCTGTAATAACATCTGCAATTTTAGAAACGTCATCAAAATTCACAAATGTGAACTTCAGCTGATATTTTTCAAAAAGTCTTGTGAACATTCTGTAAGTTCCTCCATAAAGATCATCTACCGCGATGACCTCATCATCAGGATTTAATAACTTCAAAACGCAGTCGATAGCAGCAAGCCCGGAACCGAAAGCTAAACCTCTCGCTCCGTTTTCAATACTCGCTAAAGAATCTTCTAATGCCTGTCTTGTTGGATTAGCGGCTCTTGAATATTCATATCCGGAATGTACTCCGGGACTTTTCTGTGCAAACGTAGAGGTTAAAAATACAGGAACATTTACAGATCCTGTTGCAGACTCATGATGCTGCCCTCCGTGAATTACTTTGGTATTAAAATTCATATTTATATAATTTGATAATTTAAAATGAGGTAATTTGAAAATTAAACTGATGCTGTTACAAATATCAGTCCTTTTATTTTCAGGTTCTCAAATTATCTCACCTTCAAATTGTTTTTACTTTATAGCTGATTTTATAGCAAATTCTTCAGCAATTTCTTCCATCCACTGTGCTACATCCTCTTCACCAGTTGCTCTCTGGTAAGTACTTCCTAAAGAAACTAAAATCTGGTGGATAAACATCTTCATCTGGTCTACAGGCATTTCTTTGGTCCAAAGATCAATTCTTAAAGCTTCCCTAGTTTTATCATCCCATACAGAGATCATGGTAGCCTTTGTTTCTTCTTTTTCGATCCCGCCATCCTGAGCATTCCATGTGATGTTTTCCGGAACGTGGTTTTCATCTAACTCTACATCTATCGTAATCTGAGTTTTTCTCATATCAATCTAAAATTTTTAGCAAAGTTAATACTTCTTCAGCTTATCCAAAATTTCTACGAAATTATCTTCATCAGGAAATGGAGCATTAAAGTTAAAAATTTTACCTTCCGGATCTATGATAATAAATCTTGGAATAGACTGGATCTTGTATTTATTCATAAATTGTTGTGCATTTACCAACCAAAACTGAGGAAGATTGGATGTTTTTGTTTTTAAATAATTAGTCCATTTTGATTGGTTTTCATCGAGGCTGATAGAAATAAACTGAATATTATCATAATATCTGTATTGATGGCTCCTCGTTTCAAACACGGGACGGATCTGTTTACAAGGTCCACACCAGGTTGCCCAGAAGTCAATGACTACATATTTACCTTTATATTTAGAAAGTTTTTGAGCGATCCCTTTATCCGTAAGAAGGCTAAGATCAGGAAATAAGGCTCCTTTCTGAGAGCTGTTTATCCGGTCAAGTTTTGAATATAGATCCTGCTTGTAATCTATATTACCTATTTTGTTGATTTCAGTATTGAATATTTTGTTTCTTGTAATGCTGTCAGTTTGTAGTTCTATAGTCTTAGCTAAGTGTTTAGACAACAGCTGATCTTTCGAAATTCCTTTAGGCATCTGATCGATCTTCACAAAAAGAATACTGTCGGGATTGGAAATTTGATCTTTATCAGACAATAACTGATCCAGTTTATATTGCAGGTAATTATCATTTTTACTCAATAGAGCACTTGGTTTCTGAATATTTTCATTTAATTCCTTAAGAAAATATGCAGGCGGAGCAAATTTTGCATCAGTTAGTGAAGTCATTTTTCTGTAATTATTGATTTCATTCAGATATTCAATAGACATAAGTTCTCTTCTGTACCTTTTGTACTCTTCGGATAGCGCATTGTTTTCAGGATCAGCAAATACATTCAGGATTCTTTTATTTTCTTTCCAGTCAGATTCGGCCAAGTCATAAAATTTTGCAGGATCATTGACGTAATTCTGTTTTTCCAAAGCAGATTCAAACTCATAGCCAAAAGCACTTTCATTGTTGCTGTATGCCTGATCTGCTTTTCTGTTAGACCGTAAATAAGAGATCCGTTTTGTATTGTTCAACTGGATATTAAAATCAAACCAATCACCACTTGCCATAATGAAGTTGACTTTTTTATTCCCGATTTCAAGGATATATTCATCCAGTGGGATGGGGTGGGTTGTCACCCAATTGAACGTATTGTTTTGGACGGCTGCAGCTCCTATCTTTTTGTGAAAATCTTTAGAATAGATCCTCACAGAGTCTATTTTAATATCAGTTTCCAATTTTCCTCTGATAACAACTCCGGCTCCATCACTCTGATAGGGCTTTGGTTTCTGGAAAATATAAAGCAACCCTGAACCAATGATTAATGCCGCAGCAGAAACCAGAATCTGTTTTTTGTTTTTAAGAAAAGCATTTTTAAATCCTTTTTTACTATACCAAAAATAGCCTAGAGTAAGAAAAATAATCATCCAGAAAAGGCTCATATACTCGGAGTGAGAAATGAAACTGTTCAGTCCTTTTATTTCCGGAGCGTTCCAGAAAGTGTATAGAGAACTATAGGGGTTGAAGAAAAAAGACTGCTTCTGTACAAGAGACGTAATATTGGAAGCCACTCCCAATGAACCGATGAGAAATGACCAGATGAAGCCTTGAAATGCTACAGAAACACAAAGCTGAAGTGCCGCGATTCCTAAGATGGTTGCCCAGATTCTGATAAAGGTTTTTGTCATCCAGGCAGCATCAACAGTAAGAAGTTTTGCAGGATCAGGATGAATAAAATAATCTATTAAAGCTAAAATAATATTAAACCCAAAATAAGAAGCAATACATAATGTACAAAGGAATATCAAGATGATATACTTTGATAAATACAGCTGAAGCCTGCTTACTGGCTGAGTTTCCATTAGCTGCCATCCATTGTTTTTATGATCAGTCTGGGCAATCCTGTTGGAAGCAATAATCACAAACAAAAGTAATATGAAAAATGTGAAATATTTAATAGCTTCACCACCTATAGCTTTTTCAAATATAGAATAGCTCAGCATTTCATCTATGATGATATTCTTTTTGAAAAAGTCAGGAACAAAACTAAGCAGAGGAATTAATGCCCCTAGAATAAGAGCGATATAAGTGAGTCCTAATCCTTTTGTTTTTAGCCATTCTGTACCAATGGCTGTTATTAATTTTTTCATCTGTGTTTTAATTTTTTGTGATTTCCATAAACCAGTCTTCAAGACCTGCATTATTTCTGATCTCAAAGATCTCGGCATGATTCAGAACCAGGTTTTTGATAAGAGTGGCAATATGTTCTTTAGATTCTGCAGTGATTTCTATGGTACTCTCATTGATGATTTTAGGAGAATAATGCTCCGGAATTTCAGTGATAAAATGGGAGGCATTGTTGATTCCTATTCTGATATGATTGTATCTGTAAAGCTCATTAAGATCCTGTATGCTTCCCGTAAATCGTATTTCACCATGAGAAATAATGGCAAGGTGGGTGATCATTTTTTCAATTTCCTGAAGCAGATGGCTGGAAATAAAAATAGTAACCCCTTCCTCCTTGTTAAGTTTTATCAAGAGTTCCCTCATTTCCAGCATTCCATTGGGATCAAGACCATTTACAGGCTCATCCAGAATCAACAAATCTGGTTTTCCAAGTAAAGTCATGGCAATAGAAAGTCTTTGCTTCATTCCCAAGGAATACTTCTTCATTTTCATTTTTCTGCTTTCCCAAAGACCTACGAGATGCAAAACCCTTTCACATTCTGATTCGGGTAAGTTTCGAAGCCTGGAAATGATAATAAGATTATCCCATCCGGAAAGATGGTCATAAAATGCTGCTGTATCAATCAGACTTCCGATTTTTTGAAATCCTTCCGGATAGAGATCAGATAAATCTTTGTCAAAAATCCGGATGGCATGGTTATCATCAGGAATACTGCCGATCAGCATTTTCATAGTTGTAGATTTTCCAGCCCCATTGGCTCCCAGGAATCCAAAAATACTTCCCTTCGGAACTGAAAGATCAATATTTTTCAGAATCAGCTGATGGGGAGTAAACCCGTAATTTAGATTTCGAATACTAATTAAATTTTCCATATATATTGCGTTGATGAGAGGTAAGAAATAAAAAAAGACTTTCTGTAGTTACAAAAAGTCTTATATAGGTATGAAATAACGGTTACTTTGTTACACGAGGTTTATAACCGGATTCGTTAAAAATTTGAGTAGCATCCATTTTCAGAAAGGCTGTCAGTTTCGTTTCAGGCTTTTCTTTAAGATAGGCTTTACAGATCTGCCATCCTGTGAAAATTCCGATTTGAGGGGAGGATTCATTATCTATTTCAGTATAGAATTTTGAGAATGGTCCCGGAGCAATAAAACGTTCTCCCAATCTTGGGTCGTCTCCAAATAGCAAATTGCTTTCTACAAAATAATTCCAGATATTGGCTTCATTGTAAGCAGCCCATTCATACTGTTTCTTTGTATAATTCATTTTCAGATAATCTGGAAAATCAGGAAGAAAGGCATCCTGAAGAATCATTACTTTTCCGTTCAGGATAACCTGATCTATGAATTTCTGATGGTCCGGTGACTCCGTTACAATATTCTCTGCAAAAAGAAGAGAAACTTTAGGAACAATATTTTGTGGATTCATCGATTTCTGGAAGTAAAGCTCAAGGCCTTTGTAATGAGCATTGCCATCACCCATAAAACCGGTAATATCTATGAATAGAAGATTTCCTTTTTCATCATAGAAGATAGGATCCTGAACCATCTGTAAGGCTGATGAAAACAGATATACTTTTGGGCTTTTAAACTGTGGGAAATAATGTTTGATATGGGCAAATAAATCCTGAAGCTCTTTCTGCAATTTAGCCTGATCTATTTTACCAATAGCTTCTTTATAGATCTTAATTTCTTCCGCATCAGTTCTTCTTTTGGAGAAATCAGCATCAGAAACGGTTCCCTGAAACCATGGAAACTGAGCTTTAAACTGATCCAAAGGAATATTAGGGTTATAAAGTTCTTTGGAAATGTCTGTCATTTCAATTTTTTCGGTAGTATCTTTTACCTCTATTTTCCACTGGTTTTCAGGTTCTTTTTTACAGGAATTCAATCCTACAGCTAAAATAGAAGAAAGGGCGATATATCTGAAAATCTTCATTATTTTTACATTAAGTTTACAAAAATAAGGATTAAATGGACATTTCATGATGAAAATTAAAATATTTACAGCATTCATCGGTATTTTCGGGTTTGTTTTTTTAGAAGGCCAGAACCTTGAGTTTAAAGATAAAAACCTGGAAAAGGCTATCATTGAAAACTATGATCAGAATAAAGACGGAACGATCAGCCAGCTTGAAGCAGAAGCAATTAATAATCTCTTTCTGGTTGAAAAAGGGATTACTTCTACGGAGGATCTTCATTTCTTTAAAAACGTGAAAATGATAGTCTTGGATGATAATGTTATATCTTCAATCGTCCTGCAAGATATGGACAAGCTAAACCTGTTTTCGTGTACCGGATGCAAAGTAACTTCCTTTAAAGCCGAAAACCTAAGAAACCTTACTTCTTTATATCTGGATAATAATAGCCTGGATAATATTTCCCTTAAGGCAACACCCAAAATTGATCAATTAACATTATCTTTAAATCAGCTAAAAACAATAGATCTTTCCCAGCTTAAAAACTTAAGGAGATTGAATGTAGAACACAACAAGATCCGGAAAATTGATATTTCCGGAAACCCTGCCTTACAGACTTTAAATGTAGGCGGAAATAAAATGGATGATTCGGACATAAAGAAAGCTGTAAAAGCGAATGTAACAATTTTTGGAATCAATGACCCAAACTAATACTATGAAAATAGAAACTCAAAGACTGATTTTAAGAAAACTAGAAGATACTGATTTTGAAAGGATGTTCCTTATGGATTCTGATCCTAAGGTAATGAAATACCTTGGGCCGCCAGTGGAAAGCAGAGAAGAATCGAAGGAAATCATCAAAATGATCCAAAAGCAATATGAAGAAAATGGAGTAGGAAGGCTGGCCGTTATTGAAAAAGAAAGCGGATTGCTGATTGGCTGGTGCGGTTTAAAACTATTAAAAGAACCTATCAACGGATATGTAGAAACCTTAGATTTGGGATATCGGTTTATTCCGGAATTCTGGGGCAAAGGATATGCCTGGGAAGCAGCGAAAGCAACTCTTGATTACGGCTTTAATGAATTGAAGGCAAGTTCTATATACGCTTTTGCAGATTCTGAGAATACAGGCTCTAAATATATCCTGAATAAAATGGGTTTTGAAAACACCGGCGAATTTGAAGACTCGGGAGTTAAATGCTTTTGGTATGAGTTGAAACGTGAAAAATATCTTTAGTATATAATGATAACAATAAGGCAAGAAGAGATAAAAGACTATGAGGAGGTTTTTAAATTGACGGAAGAAGCTTTTAGGGAGATGGAACATAGTGATCATCAGGAACATTTTCTTGTTGAAAAGTTAAGGAAATCTGACGCATTTATTCCTGAGCTGTCATTAGTAGCGGAAGATGAGAATGGAATCATTGCCGGACATATTTTGTTTACAAAACTTATGATTGAAAATGAATCAGAAATTTTTGAATCATTAGCTTTGGCCCCTGTTTCCGTAAAACCTGAGTTTCAAAATCAGGGAATTGGAGGTCAATTAATTCGTGAAGGACATCTTATGGCTCAAAAGCTGGGATACCAATCGGTGATTTTAATTGGACATGAAAAGTATTATCCAAAGTTTGGTTACGAAAAAACAAGTAATTTTGGAATTTCATTTCCGTTTGAAATTCCGGAAGAAAACGGAATGGCCATTGAACTGATAAAAGGAGGATTAAAAAATAAAAAAGGGATGGTGAAATATCCCAAAGAATTTGGAATAGACTAAAAAAATATAAACGATGCAGACACAGAAAGTGATAGATCATATTGTTGGCTGGTTAAAAGAGTATGCCACAAAAGCCAGAGTAAATGGATATGTAATTGGAGTTTCCGGAGGAGTGGATTCCGGAGTGGTTTCTACTCTTGCCGCCATGACCGGATTAAAAACATTATTGATCGAAATGCCAATCCGTCAGAAAGCGGACCAGGTAGACAGAGCACAGGATCATATGAATGATCTGAAATCCAGATTTTCAAACGTGGAAATAATGTCTGTTGATTTAACACCGGCTTTTGAAGAACTTTACAAAACCTTTGATGTAAAGGATGATCTGTATCCAAACGAAAAACTGGCATTTGCGAATACAAGATCCCGTTTGAGAATGCTTACGCTCTATTATTACGGTCAGATTAACGGACTTTTAGTGTGTGGAACCGGAAATAAAGTGGAAGATTTCGGAATTGGATTTTATACCAAATATGGAGATGGCGGTGTAGACGTATCTCCAATTGGAGACCTTTATAAAACAGAAGTATATGCTTTAGCAAAAGGATTAAATCTGATTAAAAGTATTCAGGAAGCGATTCCTACAGATGGCCTTTGGGATGTAGACCGTACCGATGAGCAGCAAATAGGGGCTACGTATCCGGAATTGGAAAAAATTCAGAAAGAATATGGAACCAAAACAGCAGATGACTATGAAGGAAGAGATAAAGAAGTATTCCAAATCTTTGACAGGATGCATAAGGCTGCAAAACATAAGATGGAGCCTATCCCTGTTTGTGATATTCCTGAAGATTGGAGAGAATCATAAATAGAATGTACTCCTTTAGCCATGTAATAGATTATTCATCATTGTTACATGGCTAGACCGTATATTGTTACATTAAACCATTTACTATGAACAGCAGAATAAGAGCCGTTTTTTTTATATGCCTGGGCCTTCTTTTCGGAATGTCTGTGATGTATATCTATAATAATTTTATTAAAAGGAAAGATCATCCATCTTCAGCTAAAACAGAGACTGTAAATTACGGAAGTACTTCTACAGAGGATCAGTATACGACCGGAAATTCATCAGTACAGGTTTCTATTGAAAAGCTGACTGAAGAAAAAACAGTAATCAGTTACGTAAAACAAAACCATAGACTTCCGGATTACTATATTACAAAAAGTGAAGCCAGAAAGCAAGGCTGGAATCCTTCCAAAGGAAATCTTTGTGAAGCTCTTCCAGGAAAAGCTATTGGTGGAGATAAATTCGGTAATAGAGAAGGAAGACTTCCTGATGGTGATAAGTATTTTGAAGCTGATGTCAATTACCATTGCGGTGAAAGAAATGCAGACCGGATTATTTATACCCAGAATGGAGATGTTTATCTTACCAAAAATCATTATAAAAGTTTTGAAAAACAGTAATAGTCATTGCTTCGCCTCTTCTGAACTGCGTTCGCAGACCTTCAGTCTGTTCGCAATGACTAAAGTATAATTTGTATTTAAACGAGAAGAAGTAGTAATTTTGAAAAATAATAGTTTTGCTTATTTACTATTTTTATTTCTGATGTTCTCATGCTCGGAAAAACAAAAAACGGAAAAACAACCGGAACAAAAGGCCACAGTAACCATACTCATTCAGCCCTTCAGAGATATACAATCTGAAAAAGTAAAAGCTGTGGCTGAAGGAATAAAAAAAGTGTATCCTAATGTTGAGGTGCTTGAAGCGATAGACTTTCCCGGAAATGCTTATTATAAGGAAAGAAACCGCTATAGAGCGGATTCAATCATCAAGTTTTTGAATACTAAGACCAAGGAAAACTTTGTAACCATTGGACTCACGTCTAAAGACATCAGTGTGACCAAAGGCAAAATAAAAGATTTTGGAGTAATGGGCTTAGGATATAGACCTGGAAAGGCTTGTGTAGCTTCAGATTTTAGGTTAAACAAAGAGAATTCAGATGAGCAGTTTTATAAGATTGCCATTCATGAACTTGGTCATACGCAAGGGCTGCCACATTGCCCTGAAAAAATGTGTTTTATGAGAGATGCGGAAGGTAAAAATCCAACTAATGAAGAAACGGATTTCTGCCAGAAATGCAAAACTTTTTTAATCAGTAAAAATTGGAAATTTAGTTCAATATGAAGACAGTATATATAGATTTTACAGACATAGGCGATTACGAGGACTTCTATGCTCAATTAAAAGAAAAAGTTCAGCTTCCTGAACATTTTGGAGATAACCTTGATGCGCTATTCGATACCATTACCGGAGACCTTGAAATGCCTCTTCACATTGAATTCGTAAATATGACCGTAGATCAGCTGGAAATCTTTGAAGATCTTCTGACAACATTAGAAGATGCAGAGGAGGAAGTGGAAGAGTTCACTTTCAGCTACTACCTGGAGCAATATGAAGATGAGGAAGACGAAGAGGAAACAGAAGATTAATTGGTAATGTAAAAAAATAAAAAGGTTGTTTTAGAAATAAGACAACCTTTTTATTTTCTAATAATTTTTAAAGATCTGCTTAATCAGCAAAATCTGCGAGAGTTTAAAAACTTCACAGAGAATGTTTTTCTTGCAGATTAATCAGGTTTTACAGATTTTCTTTGATGCTGTTTGTTGGAAAACGCAAGGGCGCAAAGAGTTTTTAATAAGGATGCTGTTTTTAAGGCGCAAGAAAATCAAAGATTTTCAGCAAGGATATTGTTTATACTAGTTTTGGAATATTCTATGTAGGTCCATGTGGTTCACCGTTTTTAAGCACACAGGTTAAATAAATAAAATTATTAGTGTATTCAAGGCAATGATAACAACCTATTTTTAGCAGTATACAATTTTATCGGCGATAAAATCTTTGCGCCTTATAACATTACATTTAGATAATTATTTGCGTCTTAGCGCTTTCCAACCTAAGTATTTCAAATAAAAAAACCAACAGAACTTCTGCTGGCTTTATCAAATATTGTTTTAAATATCACAGCAAAAGCTAAATATTTAATTTAAAATCATGCATTACAAATCTACAAGTTCGTCTTATAAAAATGTCGAATCAAAATAGAAAGGCAACAAATCCTTCACTGCATGAACTTTCACCACCTCCTCATTCATACTTGAAAAATAAAGGTCAATGTTTTCGTTTTGCTTGGTTTCGTATTCTATCAAACTCTGTCGGCAGGCTCCACATGGTGGAATTGGTGGATTCTTCTCATGAAATTCTTTAGGACCGCCTACAACGAAAATTTTCTTTACTTTCACATCAGGGAAGTTGGCTGCCACCCAGAAAAGAGTAGTTCTTTCAGCGCAAAGCCCTGAAGGAAAAGCGGCATTCTCCTGGTTGTTTCCGGAATATATTTCTCCGTTTTCCAGCAATACAGCGCATCCTACAAAAAATTGTGAGTACGGTGCATAAGCATTTTCGCGGGCCTCTTTGGCTCTTTCGAATAATTGTTTTTCTATATCGTTCAGTTCGCTGCTATTTTTAAAATATTCGTAACTGATCTGTATGTCTTTTTTCATATATTGTACAGTAAAAAAGGGGGGTAAAATTAGTTCTTTTTAATGAGCTGGGCAATATTTTATTCTTCCGATGAAAAAGTTCAATTTTTTAACATTAGACAATGCTATACTCTCCAATACAATTCAGGAATGTAGAATTGAAAAACCGCTGGGTAATGTCACCTATGTGTATGTATTCATGTGAAAAAGGATTAGCCAATGACTTCCATCTTGTACATTATGGAAGCAGAGCACAAGGCGGAACCGGTCTGCTTGTAGTGGAAGCTACAGGAGTAGAACCGAGAGGCAGAATTACCAATCACTGTATGGGAATCTGGAGCGATGAACAGGCTGAAAAGCTGCAGAGAATTGTAGAATTTGTTCACAAAAACTCAGACAGCAAAATAGGAATTCAACTGGCTCACGCAGGCAGAAAAGGTTCTACATGGAATAACCTGCAGATCCCGGTTGAAGAAGGCTGGGAAACCATTGCGCCAAGTTCCATTCCTTATCATCCTTCAGAAAGAATTCCACATGCATTGAGTACCGATGAGGTGAAAGAGCAGGTTCAGAATTTTAAAGAAGCAGCCCGAAAAGCGGTAAAAGCAGGCTTTGATGTCATCGAAATTCATGGAGCACATGGTTATCTTATCCACCAGTTTTTGTCTCCGTTATCCAATATCAGAACAGATGAGTATGGCGGAAGCTTTGAAAACAGGATTCGTTTTCTTATTGAAATTGTAGATGCTGTGAATGAAGAACTGGATGATCATACAGCGCTTTTTGTAAGAATATCCGGAACTGAATATGCAGAAAATGGCTGGGATATTGAGGAAAGTGTAGCGTTGGCGAAAGTTTTAAAAGAACATTCCGTTGATCTCGTAGATGTATCCAGTGGGGGAAATATCCACGGGGCAAAAATTTCAGTTTTCAATGGTTATCAGGTTCCTTTTTCTTCTCAGATAAGGAAAGAAGCTCATGTGAAAACCGGAGCCGTTGGTTTAATTACAAAAGTAGAGCAAGCAGAGGAAATTCTCCAGAATGAAGAGGCAGACCTCATTTTTGTAGCGAGAGAAATCTTAAGGAATCCATATATTGCTGTTCAGGGAAGCTTTGAAATGAAGGAAGACTGCTTTTTTCCACATCAATATACCCGGGCTAAGATTTCTTCATAATAATATTGTAATCCTCCATTAATGAATATAGAAGACTTTATGCTGACCTGTCCCAGTAAGAAATTTTTGGGAGTAGAATGTCTGGGATGTGGTGCTCAGCGGGCCATTGTTCTGGTTTTTGAAGGAAAGTTTTCAGAAGCATTTAAAATGTATCCTGCTGTATATACTGTATTGCTGTTTTTTCTTATTCTGGGGATAAGTTTTATAGATCGGAAAAGAAAATATTCTTCAGTTCTTATGACGCTGGTGGGGATCAATCTTGTCATCATGGTTGTTTCTTATGTTTACAAACATTTCTGATTATACTGTAGAGAAGAATAAAAACCAGAGTCCTTTTTTGAAAATTTTATAATTCTTAAAATTGTAAAGTCGTAGAATTACTACAATTTTTCAAACTCTTGTTCTAAAACTTTTGAGATTAGAACATGAAGTCTATCTTTGTTATGAGAAATCCTTTAAACAGGGCTATCATTAATGATTTAAATTTAAGAATATGGCAGGAAATTCAAGAGGAATCTTAAAATTCAATGGAGGTGAAGGTCAGAAGTTATTAAAACTTAATTACAGCGTTTCGAGAGCTACCGATGTTTCAGGACGTGTAGCATCAGACCCGTCCAATGCACTGATTAAAGTAACGATCGAAGCAACAGAAAAGTCTGATGTTCTGGAAAGTTTACTCAACAGCAAATACAAGCCTACAACCGGGGAAATCAATTTCAATAAATCTCACGAAGAAGGAACATTAATTACTTTGAAATGGGAGAACGGATATGTGATCCAGCACGAGGTAGACTTTGATGCAATAGACAGTAATAATATGCTGATTAGCTTTGTGATAAGCGCTGAAACCATTACTTATGGTAATTCTGAATATGCAGGACTTTGGCCAAGCAGCTAAGTCTTCATTCCTTAAAAATAAAAGACTGTCCCTGATGAGACGGTCTTTTTTATTTTAACATATATTTACCCTATTACAAGAGAACGAATTAAATTTTTACCATCATCAAATCAAAATAAAATATGACCTTTTTAGGATACCTCCTTTTAGCTGTATGTTTATTTTCATTTTACATTGCTTACAGGATTTTTGATAAAATTCTGCAAAAGAGGCGCATCATAAAGGGAACTATTGGATGGGCTGAAAAAGGATTTATGCTGTTTTTTATAAGTATATTGATGATTTCTCTCAATTCTATAATGATGGTTTTATCTTATAGTTTCTTTTGGGAAAAGGCATATAGAACTTTATTGGAACAACAATATGAAGCTGTTATCATTAGTTATAAGAAAGAAACTGTTTCTACTAAAAATTTTCCTACTTCAGGGTCTTACAATAAACAGATATATTTTCCACAAGTAAAATATACCAATTCTGATGGGAAAGAAGTGGTGAAAACCCTGGATCTTACAGATAACCATCCCCCTGCAATAGGACAAACCTTGAAAATTACCGATCGTAAGACGAGCAAAGAAGCCAACCGAATTGAAGTCAACTGGATTATGCTTGCTTTTGGTAGTGTTTTTATTGGATTGGCAGCCTTTTTTACATGTTTACTCACAACTTATATTAAAAATGAATCCCTTAAAAAGCGGATTACCATTTCCTTATACGGATCCTTTATTATCATTGTCCTTAATGCAGGATGTATATTACTAATTGTGTTTAAAGACTGATGTAAGACCATAAAAAACCGAATGATTCTGAAATAAAATGTATTTTTGAAATGCAGCTAATCTGAAAAATAGATTTCAAACCCCAATGTATATGGAGAATAAGAAAAAAATATCACCTGCAGGCTATACCGTTTTAGGTATGGTGCTGTTCTGTTTTCTCTATTATATAGTATGGCTGATCTTTAAGGAAAAAATGCCTTTGCACGAATACCTTTCAGATATTAATAACCATTATGATGAGTATGCAGGCCGTGTTTTATATTGTATCCCTTTGGTCATTTTTATACTGATTTTTTTTAATATTCTGAAACCATCCGGAGCCAAACGTTTTTTAAGATTACAGGCTTCACTTCCTACATCCAAAATATCCTCAATTGCAAAGGGAATTGTTGAGATAGAAGGTACATTGGTGATGGAAACGCCTTTACGTTCACCGGTAAATAATGAAGAATGTATCGGATATTATTATACCATTGAAGACATTGATAAAGATTCTGATGGAAAGAATACCTATACAACTGTTCATAGGGAAACCCAATGTAACATCTTCAGGATGACAGATCATACAGGAATCATTGAAATCCAGCCAGACGGAATTGAACTGATTTTATTGGGAGAAACCAATATAAGCAGTACTTACAATAAAAGATATAAAGAAACTCTTTTAAAACATGGTCAGCAGATGCTGTTGGTAGGCTATGCTGATTCCAAAAATGGAGTTCCGTTCATTAGAAAAGATGAACAGCGTAAAGTTCTTGGCATTACTTCATCATCAGGGATCACTGTATGGAACAAATACCAGCCTTTGCTGAGGTCATTTCTTTTCACCTTCTCTATTATTTTATTAATTATCATTTATATACTCATACAATAATGAATCAAACCGTAGCCATTATATTACTCATACTGCTGATTGTAGCAGTAGTAAGCTTTCTGATTAATTTATATAACAAATTGGTATTGCTCAAATTCAATGTTGATAAAGCGTACAGCAATATTGATGTTATCCTGAAACAGAGAGCTGATGAAATTCCCAATCTGGTAAGCGTAGCCAAACATTTCATGAACTACGAAAAAGACATTCTTACTAAGTTGACGGAGTTGAGAACTGTTTATAATAGTACCACCGATTCAGACAAGAAAACAGAATTGGCCAATGAAACTTCAAAAGCCTTATCATCATTCTTTGCTGTAGCTGAAAATTATCCGGAACTGAGATCCAATACTAATTTTCTGGAGCTTCAGAAAAGAATTTCTGAATTGGAAAATAAAATTGCCGATAGGAGAGAGTTTTTCAATGACAGTGTCAATCTTTACAACATCGGAATTCATGAATTTCCGAATGTGATATTGGCAAAAATGCTTGGATATAATGATAAAACCCTGCTAGAAGTAACAGAGCAGGAAAAACAATATCATGGAGTTCAGTTTTAATACCTTCTTTGGTTTTGAGAAAGATCTGATGGTTCATCCGGAAATGCTGATTTTTGCAGCACTTCTTATTCCGATATTGCTGATGCTGCCTATTGCTTTGATAGGCTGGATTTTTAGAAAACTTAAGATCAATATGTATATCATCAACGTACTGTTGTATACAATGATGTTTACTTTTTTATTCGGAGTACTTACCATTTTTGTGCTCTATTTTATTACAGATAAAAATGGTATTAAATTGATGTATTGCTGGTTAACTGTTCTTGCAGGAATGTTCTTTTTCTGCCTGATGAATGAGAAAACCATTACCAAAATGTTTACAGATTGGTCTAAGTTGATTGAAGAAAAAGACAAGGGGAGGAAGTAGGTTAGTAAAGGAGAAGGGTGCTGGAAATTTTGAATTACAAATCTATTTATTCCCTTTTAAAAAAATCCCTGCACTATTGTACTTTGCAATAATATCCATGAGATCATTAAATCAGTTTACGGATTAAAATCTTAGCTGGAAAATAAAAAATGGCTGGTCTCAAAAGAAGACCAGCCATTTTTTATTTTCAATATACCAGAATTATTTTACTATAAACTGCATTGAAGCTCCATCCAGTTCTCAAAATATAAACTCCCTGGTTAAGAGCTCCGGTTCTGATTACATTTCCGTTTCTGAAAGGTCTGTCGATCGTTTGGAGAACTTTTCCCTGAAGAGTATAAATTTCAGCTCTTTTAATGTTCTGAACATCACCTTTTACATTGATTTCCTGATTCATTACCGGGTTAGGGGTAATTTTAAAGGTTTGCGCGGCCTCTGTGGCAATGTTTTGGGCTTGCTTGGCAGAAGTTCCGGAATAACATGTCCATTTCAGATCATCAATAGCTACTCTGTTGCTGGTTGACTTATTGACAAGGCTTATCGTTACATTTCCGGAAACATTAATATTGTTGATAGTCGTTGTTGTTGCTGTAGTACTGTAAGGAATCGTTCCTACTGTAGTTCCGTTTACTTTCACATCAAAAGCATCATTGTTTCCTGAAAACTTCAACTGTGTAGTAACAGTTAAAGACCCAATACCATTAGCAGAACTTCCGGATGTTAATGATCCGCTTCTTACCGTAATGGCTTTATTATTGATTGTTTGGTCTGTTCGTGAATCCGTAGCAGTCCATGAAATACCACCATTGCTCCATGTTTTGGTAGAGTAGGTAGAGCTTGCAGCAGGAATAGATTCAAAATTTTCATTCGCACAATCCGTAGATGGATTAGACGTTCCGGCATTTGTGGTTCCTGAAACGGTAGCGCTGTTAGATGATGAATTTCCGGCAGCATCCTGAGCTACCACATAGAAACTGTAAGTCGTTGATGGATTTAATCCTGAAATAGTTGCAGAAGTTGAATTTACTGTTGTCTTCAGACTTCCGTTCATATAAACATTGTAGGCAGAAACTCCCACGTTATCGGTAGCAGCATTCCATGTAAGGGAAATACTGTTGGATGTTTTTGCAGAAACCGCTAAACTTGTAGCAGCTGTAGGAGCTTGAGTGTCGCCTGTCGGCTGCTGAGAACCCCAGATCAGATTCACATAGCTTGGGTTATCAATAAAAGGATTTCTGTTACCTTGGTAAGTGTAAGATGCATTATTTCTTTTGATTTCAGCCTGGGAAACAGGATCCTGATTATGCCATGCTAAAAGAACATTCAGCTCCCAGGTCTGAAGTCCAGGGAATGTAGAGCTTCCCAGCATATTTCCTGAAGAAAAAGAAGAAAGCTTACTTTGATAACGAGTCACAAAATAAAAGATCATACGGGCAACATCACCTTTGAACTCGTCAATCGGCTCGAAAACGGTCCCGGAATATCCTGAAGAAACGGAATTACCAAGTTTTGATCCATTCTGAGAAGTAAAAGTAGCACTACCCACCTTTCCAAACGGATAATTGCTTCTCATTCCGTTTACTTTACCATCAGTAGCTCTGATGAAATGAATATCTGCCACCATTGGCGAGGCTTGATTAAATAAACTTTGAGGGACAATATGTTCTCTGTTGTAGCAGTTTCCTTCTGTAGAATAGGTTCCACACTGATTAGATCCTGGTGTGTATTTATATGGATCAGTTCCTACAGGTTTTTCTGAATAAATATCTAGGATAGACCCGTCATTCTCGTAGTCTTTGTCAATATCAGTTGTTTTATAGGCAGTCCATAGTCCGTTGTAGCCTTTATCCTGATGCCCACTGGTGATAATGCTGCTTAAAGCTGTTTTTAGTGCAGCACCACTCAATCCGTTGGCAGAATTATAGTATCCGGAAGGTGCCTGAGCATAGGCAAGTCCCGAGAATACAGAGAATAAGATAATTTTTTTCATATTAATATAATTTCACACAAGATTACTACATTTTTGTGAATAAAAAATTACATTATCATTAATTTTAGATGTACCGCATTTAGTTTTCATCATAATATGATAAAAGGTGTTTAATTAACAAGTTAATTGATGAAAACCATTAAAAAAATAAACTTAGTTCACCCATTTATCAGCCCGAGGTGGGCTTTTTTAAATAGATGTTTAGCTATGTCTCTTCGTCAAAATCTATTTCTGCTTTACTCCCTGAAAATCTATACTTATAAAAAAAAAACCGGTACAAAAGTACCGGCCTATATAATAATAGCTATCAATCTTATTTTCTTTGTGGCGGATAATTTTTCATAATCTCAGCCATAATTTCAGGAATCTGTCTTTGTTTAGATTTTGGAGAATCTACAGAAATTCCGCTTCCTATACCCTGCCAAACCAGCTTATTTGATTTTGCATCAATAAGGTCAACAATTAGAGCGCCTTCATTATAGTTGCTTGTCCAGGTTCTGTTCATTCCAACACCCCATCCGAATGGTCCGCCCCATCCCCACATTCCGTAAGGAGAAGAACTTTGTACATCCGTAATTTTTTTATGATTTGCTTTTACGTTGATAATAAGATCAGGATTCTCTCCGGATTGAAGTCCTTTGCTTTGAAGCTGTCTTGAAAGCTCATTCAGAACTCTGTCTTTATCAATATCATTCAATTTTAGATCATCAATTCTTATTTTATATGTTTTATAAGAATTGAAATTGGCGGTTTCAGCATAATCTGAACGTACCTGAAACGGGCTACAAGAAGTTAAACCTAATGTAGCAGATGCCAACAAAATAAAAATATATTTTTTCATTTTATTTATTTTTTTTATCATTTTTAATGAATGTATCAGTCTTTTTATCGTACCCGTAAGGACAATGTCTGCAGCCGCTTTTACAGCAATATCCCCTTTTCAGATGGAACTTTTCTGTAAAAACTTTATATCCTTGTTCATTATAATAAAAGTCTTCACCTTCTTTGATGTCATAATGGGCCATAAGTTAAATGCAAGTCAAAAAACTTTATATATTTGTTAGTATGATAATTGTATGCCAAAAGCCATTAAAAAATTAAAAATTAACGGCATTGCTCTTTTTCCCTTTATCTTCATTAGGAAACCCGAAGATAAGGAAAATAATACACTTATCAATCACGAAAAAATCCATTTGCGGCAACAGTTGGAGATGCTTGTTATCTTTTTCTACATTTTCTATGTGATTGAATATTATTACTGGTTTTTCAAACTGAAAGATGACTACCTGGCCTACAGAAGGATTTCATTTGAAAGAGAAGCCTATGCCAATGAAAGCAATCTGGATTATTTAAGTAAAAGGAAATTCTGGAATTTTAGAAAATATTTTTAAGATAAAAGATAAAAGATAAAAGATAAAAGATAAAAGATAAAAGATAAAAGATAAAAGATAAAAGATAAAAGATAAAAGATAAAAGATAAAAGATAAAAGATAAAAGATAAAAGATAAAAGATAAAAGATCTTGTCGTTAAACAACTATTATGCATTTGGATATCAGCATCAATAGGGGTGGGCTTTAGCCCAGCCAAATAAATAAAATAATCAAATTCCATTAGCTTTAGCCAAAACCTGAAAATTTAAAACAAAAAATTTCACAAATCACCCAATATATTAAGTATCATTACAACACACAATCATCTGTGAAAATCTGCGGCATCTGTGGGAAAAATTAATAACTAATCTTTTCCTATTTTTGTACTCTATAAACCCATGAGCAGGCCAAAAAACTAAAATGCTATTACAACTCCCTACAGAACCTATTCCCATTCAGGAAATCCTAATCCATAAAAGCGTGAGCCTCTTCATCAAGAGAGAAGACCTCATTCATCCTCAGATTTCAGGTAACAAATACTGGAAGCTGTTTTATAATGTTAATCGTTATCTGGAAAGTAACCCTGAAAAGCCTTATATCATTACATTTGGAGGTGCTTTTTCCAATCATATTGCTGCTGTTTCTGCAGTAGGAAATAAAGCGGGTATTCCAACATTGGGAATCATTAGAGGAGAAGAGCTGCAACACAAATGGCGAGATAATCCTACTTTACTTTTCGCCAAAAGAAACGGAATGAACCTGAAATTTGTCACTCGTGAAGAATACCGTCATAAAGAAAAACTGACAGAATTCCTGCAACAGGAGTTTCCAGATGCTTTAGTTGTACCGGAAGGAGGAACCAATGAAGAAGCTGTGGAAGGAGTGAAAATGATGCTCAATGAGCAAACAAAAGATTTTGACTATCTTTGCACGGCAGTTGGAACAGGAGGAACCATTGCCGGAATTTCAAAATTTTGTGAAGATAATCAGAAAGTTATAGGATGCAAGGTCGTTGACGATGTTTCCCTTGAAAATAAAATATTTGAATTAACTTTGAAACATAATTTTGATCTAATAGATTCATGTTTTGGAGGTTATGGTAAAATAAGTGATGAGAATATCCGTTTTATCAATGATTTCAAAGAGAAATATAATATTCCTCTGGAACCGATTTATACAGGAAAGATGATGCAAAAGGTTTTTGAACTGATTGAAGAAGGCTATTTTCCTGAGAATAGCAGAGTTTTGTGCTTTCATACTGGTGGATTACAGGGGATTGAAGGAGCTAATTTGCTTTTAGAAAAACAGAATAGAAATTTAATTATATAAGTAAAATTGAAAAACATGAAAAGACTTTTTCTATCCATAAGCCTTTTAGTTTTATCAAAATTTTCTGCCCAAGGCTGGGCAACCGAAGATCAATACATCCAGAAATTTGCTAAATATGCAGTAGAGGAGATGGAAAAATATAAAATTCCGGCTTCTATTACTCTTGCCCAGGGACTTCTTGAAACAGGAGGCGGGCAAAGCAGATTGGCACAGGAAGGTAAAAATCACTTCGGAATCAAATGTAAAGAAGATTGGACCGGTAAAACAATGAAACATACGGACGATGCTCCTAATGAATGTTTCCGGGTATATGACGATCCAAGACAGTCTTACGAAGATCACTCCATATTTTTATCTACCAGAAAATATTATCAGAACCTTTTCAATCTGGATATGAAGGACTACAGAGCGTGGGCATATGGTTTGAAAAAAGCAGGGTATGCTACCAATCCGCGCTATGCTTCCATATTAATCACTAAAATTGAAAAGTATAAACTATACGAATACGACAATACGAATTCTAATGAAGTGTTGTACGCAGTTCTTAAAATGTACCCGGATCTGAAAGACGACAGAACTTTCATGGCACAATTGGAGCCTGGAAAGGCAACAAAAAAAACGAAAGAACCGGTGACCGTAGAAGTTCCTTATAAGCAAACCTCTTACGCACAACAGCAGAAAAGAGTAGAGAGAATCAAAACAAAAGCTGAGATTCTGAACTCTATTCTCATCAAAAGTCATCCTAATGACGGGTTGAAATATATTGTGATTCCTGAAGATACCGATGTCAGATTTATTGCCAATAAATTCAAGGTTAGCGAAAGCCGTCTGATGAAGTGGAATGAACTGGAAAATGAAACACTGAAGAAAAATGATATCGTCTTCCTTGAATCTAAAAATTCCTCAGGAAATACAGCCACTTACAAAGCAATGTCAGGAGATGACATGCATGCTATTGCTCAGAAATTCGGGATCAAATTACATAAATTATATGCTAAAAACAGAATGGATGAAGGACAACAGCCATCTGCAGGACAGCTGATTTATCTGATTGATAAGAAACCAAGAAACTAATTTAATTTTTTGTTGAGAGTTTATCGTTGACACTTAACCGCCAACCAGTAACTGTCAACCAACGACAAATATATATGAAGTATCAAAGAAGTTCGGCTTTATTTGATGAAGCCTACAAATACATTCCGGGAGGAGTAAACTCTCCGGTGAGAGCATTCAAATCCGTGGGAGGTGTTCCTGTTTTCATGAAATCTGCAAAAGGTGCTTACCTTACTGATGCCGATGATAATACGTATATCGATTACATCAACTCATGGGGACCCGCTATTTTAGGGCACACCCATCCTGAAGTATTGGAAGAGCTGAAGATCCAGGCAGAAAAAGGATTTTCGTTCGGGGCTCCTACAGAATTGGAAACTGAAATTGCTAAATTCATCATCGAAAACGTTCCGAATATCGATCAGATCAGAATGGTTTCTTCAGGAACAGAAGCATGTATGAGCGCTGTAAGACTGGCAAGAGGATATACGAAAAGAGATAAGATTGTCAAGTTTGAAGGATGCTATCACGGACATTCAGATTCATTTCTGATTAAAGCGGGAAGCGGAGCTGCTACTTTTGGTAATCCAAATTCGCCAGGAGTAACAGAAGGTACTGCTAAAGATACTCTACTAGCCCGTTATAATGATTTTGAACAGGTTCAGGATTTATTCCGTCACAATCCGGGAGAAATTGCTGCGGTTATTATTGAGCCGGTTGCCGGAAATATGGGCTGTGTATTGCCTGAGAATGACTTCTTACAAAACTTAAGAAAGATCTGTGATGAAAACGGAGCTTTATTGATTTTTGATGAGGTGATGACAGGGTTCAGATTAGCATTCGGTGGAGCACAGGAACTTTTTAATGTAAAAGCTGACCTGGTTACTTATGGAAAAGTAATCGGAGGTGGACTTCCAGTGGGCGCTTTTGCGGGAAGAAATGAAATCATGGATCACCTGGCTCCAAAAGGAGGAGTATATCAGGCTGGAACATTAAGTGGAAATCCGTTAGCTATGAGAGCTGGATTAAAAACACTTCAGCTGATTAAAAACGATCCTGAATTCTTTAACAGGTTAAGCAAAACAACCCAAACGCTGGATCTTGAAATCGGAAAGATTTTGAATGAAAAAGGAATCGCTCATAAAATCAACAGAAAAGGGTCTATGATGTCTGTATTCTTCCATACCAACAGAGTTTCAAACTTTGATGAAGCACAGGAAGCGAATCATTCATTGTTCAACAATTTCTTCCATCAGATGCTTCAGAATGGAGTGTATCTACCGCCAAGCGGTTATGAAACCTACTTTATCAGTGATGCTATCAAGGAAAAAGAAATTGATATGACACTGGAAGCTGTTAGAAAATTTGAATATTCCAACTTATAAATAACAAGAGACTGTCTCAAAAGGCAGTCTCTTGTTTTGTATCTATAATTAAATCTATTAAGCAAAACCATAACAGAATAAGCACATCCATCGTCCTTCCTTATTGGCCGCCTCGGCATCAAAGATATAGAGACCTTTACTTTCTATATATTCTCTTTGACTTTGCTTGTCACCTCCAGAAATATCATTAATATAGATGATGGTGCCATCCTGTTCCATTCCATATAAAGTGTTTCCTTTTTCTGTAAGTTCCGCACGGGTTAATCTGGGAGGCAATAATCCATCAATGGTTAAAACGTCCTTTTTTGCAGTAATGTCAAGAGTTGCTTTAGGAGCAGCTGTGTTGATCCCTGTTTGGGCAAATACAATAGAAGTTGCACACACTGAAATAATACTGATAATTTTTTTCATATTTTTTTCAAAGGTAAATTTATAATCCAATCTCTTTTTTATTAGTTGATTAAAGAACAGCGTAACAATATAAGCACATCCATCTTCCTTCTTTGTTCGCCGCCTCGGCATCGAAGATATAAAGTCCTTTACCTTCAATATATTCTCTTTGGCTTTGTTGGTCACCTCCGGAAGCATCATTAATGTATATGATGGCACCATCCTGTTCAGTTCCATATAAAGTATTGCCTTTTTCTGTAAGTTCTGCTCGGGTCAATCTTGGAGGTAATAAGCCCTCAATTGCTAAAGCATTTTTTTAGCGGTAACATCCAGGGTGGCCTTAGGGTTTTCAGTGTTAATACCTACTTGCGAAAATGCAATAGATGCCGTACCGATTAAAATTAAACTAATCAATTTTTTCATGTTTTTTTCTTACAAATATAAATTATACGAAAAAAAATAAAGCTCATGTTTTATTACTTGATATGTATTGAAAGCTATGGTTTATAGTTTAATAATATTTATATAAGAAGTTATTTTAATGAGAAAATAATTAATAATGTATTATTGTAAGGATTTTTATTACAATGGTAAAAAAATATAAATGATACAGATTTTGTAATAAACCATACACTTTGTTCAGGGCACTTCTTTTTAATTTTGTCATAAATAGATTGGAAATGAAGACTTCAGACAATAATATGTCCCGTAAGGATTTTATCAGAAATTCAGCATTGGCAATGGCAGGATTAACTTTAATACCGAATATCATGACAGCATCTCCGTTTTTGGATGAGAAAAACAGTTTAGCAAAAGGAAAATTGAGCCTTAAAAATGTTCGTCTGGAAACTGGTTTTGAATATGATGAAGGCGAAGTTTCTGCTACTAAGACAGATTTATTTTATGTAGAAGTTGAAAACGGAAAAATTACGAAGATTACCCCCAATCAACCCAATGTAAAAGCTATAGATGCCAAAGGATTATTGATGCTCCCTGCATTTAAAGATATGCACATTCATTTGGACAAAACTTTCTATGGAGACAAATGGCAGGCAGTAAGAAAAAGGTCAGGTGGGATAAAGGGAATGATAGAGCTGGAGCAGAAAATGCTTCCGGAAATGCTTAAAAACTCTACATTCAAGGCTGAAAAGTTGATTGAGTTGCTGCAATCAAAAGGAACTTCCTTTGCAAGAAGCCACGTCAATATTGAACCTACTTCCAAACTTCAGTCCTTAAAAAATCTACAGAAAGCTTTAGACCATAAAAAGAATAGTTTCGGAGCAGAACTGGTAGCTTTTCCTCAGCATGGAGTGTTTTATACAGACTCAGCACCTTATCTGAAGGAGGCCGCAAAAATGGATATTGATTTTATAGGTGGGGTAGACCCCTTCAATGTAGATGGCAATATTGAAAAAGTAATGGATTTTACAGTGCAATTAGCTTTAGATAATAAAAAAGGAATTGATATTCACCTTCATGAAACGGGAGATTCCGGATTGAAAACGGTAGAATATCTTATTGAAAAAGTGAATGAGAACCCATCTTTGAAAGGGAAAACTTATCTCAGCCACTGTTTTATACTGGCAAAACTGGATGAAGCAAAACAGGAAGATATTGCTGCAAAACTGGCAGAAGCACAGATTGGAATTGTTTCTACCATCCCTTTCGGAAGAATGATTATGCCGATTCCTACTTTATACAAACATAACGTGGAAGTACTCACAGGAAATGATAGTATTGTAGACCATTGGAATACTTTCGGAACCGGGAGTGTCCTTCAGAAAGCCAATTTGATGGCACTGTTGTACGGATATTCAACAGAATTTTTATTATCAAGAAGTTTAAAACTTGCAACAGGAAATATTCTTCCATTGGATGATAAAGGAGCTCAGCAATGGCCTAAAACAGGTGATAAAGCAAATTTTGTCCTGTTGAATGCAAGCTGTTCTGCTGAGGCGGTATCAAGAATCTCAAAGGTAGAATCATTGGTACATCAGGGAAATGTAGTTTTTTAAACAAATCATCATTGAACATGAAGAAAATATTGGTATTTCTTTTAGCATTCGGAAGCCTGAGTGCGTGTCAGGAGAAATCCGGTGATTTTCCAAACGAAAAGATCATGCAGGAAAAAGACATCATCACTCAGGTAAAGAAAAATAATATTCCGGCTGTAAAATCTGCTCTGGAAAACGGAACAGATGTAAATACAAGGGATAGAAAAGGACGTTCTTTATTGCTGATGGCAACCATTGAGAAACAAACTGAAATGGCTAAGCTATTGGTTTCTTATAAAGCAGATGTTAATCTCCAGGATGATCAGCTGGACAGTGCATTTTTATACGCCGGGGCAAGCGGTCAGGCAGAATTGGTTAAATTATATCTGGAAAATGGAGCCCGCTTCGATCTGTTTAACCGGTATCATGGAACTGCTTTAATTCCTGCCTGTGAACGCGGTCATGTAGAAACCGTGAAAGTATTGGTTAAAACAAAAGATTTCCCGATTAATCATGTGAACAAATTAGGATGGACAGCCTTAATGGAAGCTGTAATTTTAGGAAACGGAACTCAAAAATACCAGGAAATTGTACAAATATTGAAGGATAACGGTGCAGACCTTACGATTCCTGATCATGCAGGCAAAACGCCTTTACAGCATGCAGAATCATTAGGGTTTAAAGAAATAGCCCTGATTTTAAAATCATAAAAATTGTAAAGGTTAGGATGATTGTCAATGTAAAATCAGCAGTATTCAATTTTATCGAAGATAAAATCTTTGCGCCATTGCGATTTTCCAACATTATCAAGGACATAAAAATTTAGATATATAATTTAGTTGGTGTTTTAGCCACAAAGGATTCATTTGTTTCTTTTGTGGCTATTTTACTATTTTCTCCCGTAAATTTTATTAATTTTAGAAGAAATTCAGGTAGCGTGAGTTATCATACAGATCATTTTCCCATTTTAGGAATTCAGGAGTTTAGTGAGAATCAGCTTAGCGGCTGTCATTTGTTATTTAATGAACTCTACGGAGCACGTTCTATCGATGATCCTCATAAACACGATTTTTTTATCATCAATCTTTTTGAACATGGAGTGGGATCACATACCATAGATTTTACAGAACATCAGGTAAAGGATTATCAGATTCATCTTGTTTTTCCGGATCAGGTACATCAATGGGTGATCGAAAAAGAGACTGTAGGGTATCAATTAATGATCAGCAGGGATTGGTTTGAAAGCTTTTTACCTTCATTGAGGTTTTCGGCTTCTTATTATCAAAACCACCCTGTAATTAATCTTTCTAAGGATGTTTTTAAAACATTTTTGTACGAGTTTCAAGCGATTCAAAAAGAATTGAATGGTGAAAAGGTATTTTGGGAACTGATTCAAAAGAGAAGTGAACTGATCGGTTTGTTGGTGAGTCAAACAGTGGAAGGTGCTTTTAAGGATTTTGAAGTATACAATTCAAATCCGATTATTTCCAAATTTTTGCATCTGATTGATGAACATTTCAAAACCGAAAGATCAGTTTCCTTTTATGCCGACAAACTGAATATTTCTGCCAATTATCTGAATATCGTCTGTAAAAAGAATCTCAATGCTTCGGCATCCTCTCTTATTCAGGACCGTATTTTATTGGAAGCGAAACGTCTTTTGAAAGTATCAGAAATGTCTGTCAAAGATATTGTATATGATCTTGGGTTCTATGATCATGCCAGTTTTTCAAAATTCTTTAAAATGCAAACGGGGATGACGCCATCCCAATTCAAGGAATAATTTATACAAAACAAGACATAATTGATACACCGGTTTTCAGAAGAAGCTGGTGTAATTTTGTATTGTTAAAAACATTAAAACATGCAATTTCCCTATCAATTCACTGCAAAAGGAAACTATTCCCTTAAAAATGTCCGTCTGGAAACAGGTTTTGAATATGAAAATGAAGAGGTTATCGGAACAAAGACAGACCTTTTCAGTATAGAAATTGAAGACGGAAAAATTAAATCGGTGAAAGCCAATGACCCTGCTTCAAAAGCGATTGATGCCAAAGGGTATCTGATGCTTCCAGCTTTCAGGGATATGCATATTCACCTGGATAAAACATGGTATGGTCTTCCCTGGCAGGCACTTTCTGCTAAAAGAAAAACGGTAAAGGATATGATTGCCTATGAGCAGGAAATCATCCCTGAGCTATTAAAAACTTCGGTAGAAAGAGCTGAACAGCTTATCAGCCTCCAACAGCATTATGGGGCTCATTTTGCAAGAACCCATTTCAATATTGATCCTACATCCGGATTAAAATCATTGGAAAATTTGGAACAGGCCCTTCAAAATAAAAAAGATTCCTTTAAAGCAGAGTTGGTAGCGTTCCCGCAGCATGGAGTGTACTATACAGAAACAGCTCCTTTAATGAAAGAAGCTGCGAAGCTAAAAAGTGTAGCTTTTATTGGTGGAGTAGACCCATTTAGCCTTGATGGAAGTATCGAAAAAGTAATGGATTTTACAGTGCAGTTAGCATTGGATCATCATAAAGGAATTGATATTCATCTGCACGAAGTAGGGGAATCCGGAATGAAGACCATCAACTATCTGATTGATAAAGCGATTGAAAATCCTGCGCTTCAAGGGAAAACGTTTGTAAGCCATGCCTTTGCCCTGGCTCATCTTTCTCCAAAAGAAGCTGAGGAAATCTCAGAAAGGCTGGCTGCCGGAAAAGTAGGCATTGCTTCTTCAGTACCATTTAAAAAGACGATAATGCCAATCCCGACGATGAAAAAACATGGAGTAAATGTTTTGATTGGAAATGATAACGTTCAGGATTTCTGGAGTACTTTCGGATCGGGAAGTATGTTACAGAAAGCTAACCTGATCGCAGAATTATATGGCTATGCCACTGAATTTGCCCTGTCAAGAGCATTACAGTTTGCCACACAAAGTATTCTTCCTTTGGATGATAAAGGAAAACAACAATGGCCTAAAGCGGGTGATGAAGCTGCTGTAGTTTTAGCAGTTGCTTCATGCTCAGCAGAAGCTGTTTCCAGAATGTCTGATATAAAAGCCCTGATGCACAACGGGAACCTTTTCTGGAGAAATTAAATCTTACGTAGTATATATTTTTTATACACTTGTTTTTTGTGAATCAGCCATCGGAAGTTTTTTCGGTGGCTGTTTTTATATAACGAAAAAGCCATCAGAAATTTTCTGATGGCTTTTTTTATTTGAAATGAAGAAACTAGTTATTGTAAAGCTGCTAAAAGGTTTACTCCATCTACCGTAGCCCAAGCTCCCGGTACTAGAGAAACTTTTGTAACAGTACCATTAGTGAATGTTTTAGCTCCATTTGGACTGAAGGCATACCCCCAAACTCCAAGGTTATCAGAATTTAAATAGGCAAGAGGTTCTACTTTTATTTTACCTGTATTTACCTGGCTTGTTTCTGTTGCAGCATCTTGAATCAATACGCTATAAGCTTTTTGTGTTCCGATATTTTTATAACCACTTGCATAAACATTAGAGAAGATTCCTGTTCCTTGCTTTTTAAACTGGATTGCAGTAATTTCTGGGGAATTTGCTGTTTCTGGAAGTGTGTTGGCATCTCTGATTAATGTAATATTTGAAATTTTTGGGGCTACATTATCAGCATTACCAGAAGCTTCAATCTCCATTCCGAAGTTTCCTGTACCTGTTTGGAATGCATACCAATTAGTGTTGTTTTGACCACTCCAAGCATCTTGCCAGTCAAAAGAGTCATCAAAGTTCCCATAAGAAACAAGGTTTTTAGCACTCACTGTCCCACCGAAGAATTCATAACCATCATCTGTTCCTTTGTAAGTAACAAGGTTTTCTAATATAGTTCCTGCTCCAACTGCATAAAAAGTCATAGAATTGGTTTCTGAAGTACCATCACCGATTTTCTTTCCGGCATATTCTACTCTTACAAATTTCATTGTACCTGAGTTTGAATTTGGATCTGTTCCACCATAGTATACATTGTTTCCATCCTCAGAAAGCGCTTGCGCATTTCCATTAATTGCTTTGATTGGAGCGTTTCCGTAAAGTGTAATACCTCCCCAATCTCCTGGAGTTTTAGTAGATGTTGTAAATACAATCGGTTCAGATGCTGTACCTACTGCATTAATCTTTCCGTCTTGAAGAATTACAAGTCCACTTGTTTTAGTTGTAGTAACATTGAAAGTTGCTCCGGCTTCAATAGTGATGGTAGCATCATTGGTTACTTTTACAATTCCATCTAATGTATAGTTGCCTTTTTTAATAAGGATATTTTTTGAAATAGTACCTGATAATGTTCCGCTTCCGCTTAAAACACCTTCAGTTGTTCCTGGAGTAGTAACTGTAGTACCGTCTCCTAGGCCATCATTTACCTCGATAGTACATGAATTTAAGGCTAATGTTAACACGGCTGTTAACGATAATAATGATAAAACTCTTCTTTTCATTTTTATACTTTTTTATACTTTATTTTTATTTTTTTGACTAATTTATTAGAATGTATATCCTACAGTTAGGTTGAATGTAGTACCTCTGTAATAGCTTGTAAATCTGTTGTTTCCTTGCTCAAAATTAGTTGGAAGGTAATTTTTGTCTCCAATTAAGATTTTATACTGGCTGTTTAAAATATTCTGGATTCCGAATTTTACATTCCAATTTTTTGTTAACTGCCCTTGATAAACAAAATCTAACTGATGAAATGGTTTTTCATAATAATTATCAGTACCTGTCCCTCCGGTTGCAAATATTTTACTTCCTGAAACATTATAGACAAGAGAAAATGTATGTGCTAAATTGCTGCGACCTTTTAATTCATATTTTAAATCAGCATTAATGGTATAAGGTGATGCTCCTTGTAATCCTCTTTTATTTAATTTTTCTCCTGTAATAGCAAACCAATCAGGGCGTTCCATGTTAATTTGATCTTGACTTCTTTCTACATTTGAATGCATGATCGTAGCATTTGCTCCTAGTGTAAAGTTTCTAAGAGATTCGGATATTCTGCCTAAACCTAAAATCCCCTCTAACTCTACTCCGAATAATTCTGCTCTTTTAGCATTGAAGAAAGTAATGGTAGAACCAGTAGCATTTCCAGAAGGAACTAATGAACGTTCTATTGCATTGTTGATTCTTTTTGCAAATAAGTTAACAGCAAACATTTCTTTGTTTGTTGGGAAATATTCCCACTTTAAATCGAAGTTGTAGTTTTCACTGTTTTTAATAGCCGGATTACCAACGATATTTACATTGTCAGGATTAATATAAGTAATAGGCATAGTCTCAATTAATATAGGACGTGTAACTGTTTTACTAAATGAGAATCTAACATTATTTTTATTGTTAAGTGCTTTTTTTATTGATAATGATGGTAGAAAGAAGTTCTTATTTTTATCCAGATTTATTTTTTTATCAGCACTTTGTTCAGAATAGCGGATTAAAGTCATATCGTTTTCAAATCTCGCCCCTAATAAGATATCCCAAGAATCACTAGGTTTAAAATTAATATTAGCATATCCACCATTAATAATTTGGTAGAAACTTGAATAATATTGTGAAACATCAGATCCTTCCTGATAATATAAATCTCCTTTTCTAATTGATGAATCAAAGATGTCTTGTGGATTGTCGATATTAATAATGAAAGGCGTTAATGCTGAATTAGATGTACGTCCAAAGATAAATCTATAGGAAGTTTTTCTGAAGTCAGAAAAACCGTTATAACCTAAAGCAATCTGGATTGGAAAGTCTTTTCTGTCTCCCTTTTCTCCTAAGGATAATTGGTACTCCGCAAATGCAGAACCATAAAATCTAGAATCAACATCTAGGTACTGACGAATAATATTATTTCCACCATAGCGCATAGAAATGTTTCCATCTGTAAGAGTTGCTCCTGTAATTGGATCAATTGTATTTCCTTCTACAATTTTTCTATCAGGTTGCTGATAATTATTAATGACATAACTGGCTCCAGCTTTGACTTGATGTCTTTCGTTTATTTTCTGTGAAGCAGTCAACTGTAAATCTAAAAATCTTGAAATATCTAACTGGTTAGTTCTGAAGAAAGTTGTTTTATTAAGTACCTGTCCGTCTTTATAACCATGGTTATCTTCTATAATATTATTAGTATTTTGTAAATAGATAGCATTTAAATTAATATTAGTTCCTTTGTTTTTATAGCCTAGACCTAATAAAATTGAGGATTCTGTTTCGTAATTATATTGTTTACGATTAAGAAAATTCATGTTTTCAATGAATGAATGTTGGCCTAACCCTTTAAATTGGTTATTGTCCCCTTCTTTATATTCAAATTTACTTCCCTGATTTAAAGAAAATAGAATTCCTAAGTTACCAGATTCTCCCATTTTTACCTTTTGTGCAGTAGTAAATCCAATACTTGTATTAGGCATTGCTTTTACATTATCTACGTTCCATGAGTCTTTAAAAGAGTTTAATGATTCATTGGCTGTAAACCTATAGTTATTAGGTCTTGCATTTCTAATCTCAGCAGGAAGCCTTCTGTCTCTGGAATTCAATCCAAGATATCCATTCATTCCATCTGCTCCTTCAGCTACTTTAAAGTTATCTCTGAATGTACTTAATGTATTCACTCCTATACTAAATTCTACCTTCGTAAAAGGCTTGTCAATGGTAAGGGTTTCAATGTCAAAAGTAGCTCCTGCAAAATCTCCGTAAAGATTGGAGTTGAAAGTCTTATAGATGTTCAGTTTACCAACAACATCCGTTGGGAATTGCTTTAATGCAATAATCTTCTGGAAAGGGTTGTTGGATGGTGAACCAAGACCGTTAATTAATAAATAGTTGTATCGCTCTTCAAGACCTCTCACGAAAAGACCTCTTCCTTCTACCGTAGTGATCCCTGTTACTTTCGTAAGTCCTTGCTCTACGTTGGAGATCCCTTTTCTGGAAATCTCCTCAGCACTCACAGCTTGTTTCTGAATAATCGCTTTTTTCTGTTCTCCTAATACCGCAGTTTCAGTTTTCTTGTTGCTGCTTCCTTGGATTACTACGCCTTCAATTTTTTTCTCCTTAGCGATCGTATCCTGCTTCGTTTCCTGTGCGTAGAATACAGATCCAGATAAAAATAAGACTGCAATGCTAAGTTTATTAATTTTCATTCTCTTTACTTGCTTTATTACTAGATTTCTTTCGGTGCAAAGGAATAAAAGATTGATGGGGTAAATGGTTTAGTAAAATTTAATTTTTTCTTAACTAAATATTAAGAAAAGGATATTATTGTTAACTTTATATGAACGATAACTAATTTATTAATCTATCATTCAAAAATGATTAACTTTGAAACAGTAAAAATTTGAAATGAGTCAAAAGAAAATACTCTTAATAGACGACGAACTGGACATTTTAGAGATTCTGTCTTACAATTTAGAAAAGGAAGGATATGATATCTATACCGCTACCAACGGTAATGAAGGAATAGAAAAAGCAAAGGAAATTGTTCCGGATCTTATTCTGCTGGATGTAATGATGCCTGAAAAAGATGGTATTGAAACATGTCAGGAACTTCGTAAAATAAAAGAACTTCAAAAGACACTTATTGTTTTTCTTTCCGCAAGAAGCGAAGAATTTTCTCAATTGGCAGGCTTCCAGGCAGGAGCTAATGATTATGTTGTAAAGCTTATTAAACCGAAAATTCTGATCTCTAAAGTAAATGCATTATTACAATTGACTTCTCAGGTTTCTGATAATGCCAAGCTGATCGAAATTGGTGACCTTGTCATTGATAAAGATAACTTCAGAGTCTCCAAAAGCGGACAGCAGTTTCTTCTTCCTAAAAAAGAATTTGACTTGCTTTACCTTCTCGCTTCCAACACTGAAAAAGTATTTAAAAGAGAAGAAATTCTTGAGAAAGTTTGGGGGAATGATGTCATCGTAGGAGAAAGAACCATTGATGTTCACATCAGAAGACTAAGAGAAAAGTTAGGAATCAATACGATTCAGACTTTAAAAGGAATAGGGTATAAACTTATTGTTTAATGATCTGAGAAAAATACCTTTACGTTCAATTTTTAAAACGTTGTAAAATTGAAATTTTACAGACTTACGCTTGTCGCCTCTTGTCTGCTGACATTGGTGATGTTATTTTTAGTGGTCATTTTCGATTCACTTAAAGATATTTATTATGAGACCCCTTTATTTAAGACGGGTCTTTTAATCTGTATTGTCCTTATCTTTATCATCAACTGTGTCGTATTGGAACTTCTTTTCAATTATTACGGAAGAAAGCAGGTGAAAGGACTTTCCGGAATTCTTCCCCAGGAAATGGTGAATGATAATGACGAGAATATTACCATCAAAGAATTAGGGGAAAGATTTTCAGACCTGAACCAGCAGAGAGCCACAGAAATCGATATGATGAAGGAAATGGAAAGTTACCGTAAAGAATATATCGGAAACGTTTCCCATGAGCTTAAAACACCATTGTTTTCTATCCAGGGATATGTAGAAACCTTAAGAGACGGCGGGGTAGACAACCTGACAATCCGCGATAAATACCTGGAAAGGATTGATAAATCCGTAGAAAGGCTTATTGCTATTGTTACAGATCTTGATATGATTAACAGGCTTGAAGCAGGAGAAATTAACCTTACTGTTTCAAGGTTTGATGTTAACCTTCTCATCAAAGAAATTTTCGACCTGCTTGAATTTGAAGCTGAAAAACATAATACCACATTACAGATCCAGACTTTACATCCACAAATTTTTGTAGAAGCCGATAAACAAAAGATTTCCCAGGTTTTTATTAACCTCATCTCCAATGCCATTCATTATGCTAACAGACAGGAAGCAAAAGTGATTGTTAAAACCAGTATTTTAAAAAATAAAGTATTGATTGAAGTTATTGATAACGGAATGGGAATCAAATCTGAAATTCTTCCAAGAATCTTCGAACGTTTCTATCGCGTAGAAACCAGCAGAAGCAGAAGAGAAGGCGGTTCAGGATTAGGATTAGCCATCGTAAAGCATATCCTGGAAGCTCACAACGAAAACATTACCGTAGAAAGTGTTTACCTCGAAGGAACCAAGTTCAGTTTTATGCTGGAAAAAAGTAAATAATTCCGGCAAAATGTAAGAAAAAAAAAATATTTTAAAAAATCCTGAAATATTTTTTTGTCACATGTCATTTATTATATATTTGCACCAGAGATTTATCATAATTATAAAGGCAAAAAAGTAATTTAAGAAACTGATATGGTTTACAAAATCCGCGTAATATTAGATGCGAAAGAGGATATTTTCCGTGATATTGAAGTTAGGGGAAAACAAACATTATGGAATTTACATTTAGGAATTAAGAGTGCGTTCAATCTGCAAGGTGAAGAACTTTCTGCTTTTAATCTGTTAGAGAGTGATGGAACAATCGTAAAAAGTGTTCCGCTCGAAGATATGAGTGATGATGGTGATGGAGAGATTATGTCAGATGTTTATATTGATGAAGCTTTTGAAAATACTGGAGACAAAGCACAGTTTCAATATGGGCTTCTTGATCTTTGGGAGTTTTATTGTGAACTTGTAGAAATCATTGACGAGAAAAAAAGGAGTTTCCTATCCTATTACCGTTTTCAGATTTGGAAATGTTCCTTTGAAAGCACCTAGCAAAAATGGAAGTGCTGGAGGATCTAAAAAGAAATCAGCGACACCTCTTATGGATGATGATTTTAGCTTTGATGATGATTTTGGAGCAGGAGGAAACTTCTCAGATGAAGATGACAGCTTCGATGATGAGGAAGAAGAAGACTACAACGATGACGTCTTTGATGATGAAGATGATAACGATGACGAAAGATAAGATGTAGATATAAAAAATAGAGCCCTGGATTTTTAATCCGGGGCTTTTTTATGAATGCTGATGAACAATTTTGTTGCGGTTATCGATTAGCTTAGAAAACAATCAATGTCATTGATTCTAATCTTTGCTCCCTCAAAAATGTAACGGAAACTTGCTGGAACTTTGCGTTAAATCTAAACCAGCTAATACAAGTTGCTTTCTTTCATTTTTATTTGATTTACAGCTTGCCGTATTTTAAAAATAACGTTTGTAATTTTCTATTTTAACCTCTTTCCCTGAAAAACAATCCTTATTTTTGTTAAAAATAGATTAATGAAAAAATTAATTTTATTATCCATAATTGGTCTGGGAATTGTTTCCTGTACCACTCAAAAAAATACAAAAAGGATGACAGAACTGCCAAAAGAATGGAAACATACTACAAATATCTACGAAGTAAACATCAGACAATATACTCAGGAAGGGACCTTTAAAGCATTTGCAAAAGAAATGCCCCGCCTGAAAGCCATGGGAGTAAGAACACTTTGGTTCATGCCGATTACGCCGATTGCTCAGCAAAATAAGAAAGGCAGTCTAGGAAGCCCTTATGCAGCCTCAGACTATACTTCCATCAATCCGGAATTTGGAACAATGGATGATTTTAAGGACATGGTGAATGAAGCGCACAGATTGGGCTTCAAGGTGATTATTGATTGGGTAGCCAATCATACAGGCTGGGATCATGTCTGGACCAAAACACATCCTGAATTTTATTTAAAAGATCCGGATGGAAAATTCCATATTGCTTCAGGAATGGATGATATCATTGAGCTGGATTACAAAAACCAGGAAATGCGTCAGGCCATGATTGATGCCATGAAGTTTTGGGTAACAGAAACAGATATTGACGGTTTCAGATGTGATTTAGCCTCTTGGGTAGAAGTAGATTTTTGGGAACAGGCCCGTCCGGAAGTAGAAAAAGTAAAACCACTTTTTTGGCTGGGGGAATTTGATGAATTAGAAAGTCCTGAATATGGGAAAGTTTTTGATGCCAGCTATTCATGGAAATGGATGCATAAATCTGCTGATTATTACAAAAAAAATGAGCCGCTTCAGGAGCTAAAGGATCTATTGGTGCAATATTCCAATATCGGAGATCAATCAATGAGAGCCTGGTTCACCGCTAATCATGATGAAAACTCGTGGAACGGAACTGAATATGAAAAATATGCAGTCATTGCAAAACCTATGGCGGTATTTTCAGCTACCTGGAACGGAGTTCCATTGTTGTATTCAGGTCAGGAACTTCCCAACATGAAGAGATTAGAGTTTTTCGAGAAAGATCCGATTAAATGGACGAAAACCTATCAGGTTGCTGACTTTTATAAAACATTATTGGATGTAAAGGCTTCTAATCCTGCATTGAGAGGCGGTGATCCGAATGTGGCTACTTACTTGCTGAATACCACCGCTAATGACAAGATCTTAGCCTACGTAAGAAAAAATGGTAAAGATGAAGTGCTGGTTGTTTTAAATATGTCAAAAGAACCTGTGAATTTTACAATTGAAGATGGAAATCTATCAGGGACCTTCAGAAATGTATTTGAAAAGACAAAAAGAAATTTCGATGAAGGCAAAGACTTCAATTTTAAAGTTTCAGACTACGCCGTATTTGAAAGATAAAACCTAACCACAAGTTCTTAAATGATACTGCATTCCCCTCCGGCGGAGGGGTGCCAAAATCTGCGATTTTGGCGGGGTGGTCAAATCCACATCACCACTATTCCCACATTACAATGAACAAACAGGAAATAATAAATAAAGTTAAAACTAAAATAGCAGACAAGATCCAGTACTTCGAAAATCTGATTGCAGAAACCCGTGCTTCCAATAATGATACAAAAAGTTCTATGGGGGACAAGTACGAAACCGGAAGGGAAATGCTTCAGCAGGAAATCAATAACCTGCAGCGGCAGCTTAATGAAGTATTGAATCAACAGGGAATTCTACAAAAGATAACTTCAGATCCTTCTGATAAAGTTCAGAATGGTGCTTTGGTGAAAACAAATAAAGGATTATTTTATGTGTCAGCTTCTATGGGAGAATTTCTTTTTGATAACCAGAAGATTATGACGGTATCTGCAGAATCTCCTTTAGTAAAAGCAATGTTTGGCAAGAAAATGGGTGAGAGATTTACCATAAACAATATCGATCAGCATATTGAACATATTTGGTAAATTAATTTTAATCGTATGAAATTTAAAAACGTACTCTTTTTTGCCTTTTTATTAGCTGGTTTGTTAATCAACGCACAGGTTCGTGCAACCGTTTCCGGAAGAACCTATGACCTGGAAACTATAAAACTTACTGTAGATGGTTTTGTGATCACGCTTAATGCTGACGGATCAATTTCCGATTTCAATGCTCCTGACTTAAACGGGAAAATTGAATATTATGAGGATACTGTTTTTGATAAGATTAAATATGGAAGACTTAAAAGCATAGGCGGTGTAAAAATAGATTACTGGGACGATTCTGCATTTAATAGAGACAAAGCAGGCAAGCTGAAAAGTATTGGGAATATCGCTGTAGATTATTGGGATGATTCGGCATTTACCAGAGAAAAAGCAGGGAAAGTAAAGAGGATTGGAAACCTTACTATAGATTACTGGGCTGATGATATCATGGATAACAGCAGACTTGGAAAATTGAAAACAATAGGTGATATCTCCATAGATTACGGTACTAAAGATATAATCGATGAGAGTAAGTTTCAGAAACTTGTGAAATTTGGTCCTGTAAAACTGGAATATTCAAATGATAAATTTATAGACAAAAACAGATACGGTCAGTTGAAGTCAATTAGTGGAAATAGTGAAAAAATTAGTGTTTCTGTATTGTAGTTTCGGAATGATTCTAACCACCTGGAAGTATTGAATATACGGTTTTTTAATAGGTAAAAGATATAGCTCTTATAAGAAGCATCCATCAGCCGGGTGCTTTTTTTTGATGCTTTTTTTTTACTAAATTTGACCCATAAATCCCCTTCAAAATGCAAAACTACCTGGACCTTTTACAGCATATTTTAGACAACGGAACCGATAAAACCGATAGAACCGGTACTGGCACAAGAAGTGTTTTCGGGTATCAGTTAAGATATGATTTGTCAAAAGGCTTTCCTTTGGTAACTACAAAAAAGTGCATTTAAAATCCATTATCTATGAATTGCTTTGGTTCCTGAAAGGAGATACCAATATCAAATATCTTAAAGATAATGGGGTAAGCATCTGGGATGAATGGGCTGATGAAAATGGTGATTTAGGACCTGTTTATGGAGCACAGTGGAGAAGCTGGAATGGAGCAGACGGAAAAGTAGTCGATCAGATCACTGAGGTAATCGATCAGATCAGGAAGAACCCGGATTCCAGAAGATTGATCGTATCTGCATGGAACGTTGCGGAGATTCCGAACATGGCTTTGGCTCCTTGTCATGCGTTATTTCAGTTTTATGTTGCAGATGGGAAGTTATCATTACAGTTATATCAGAGAAGTGCAGATGTTTTCCTTGGTGTCCCATTCAATATTGCCAGTTATGCATTGCTATTAATGATGGTAGCTCAGGTTTGCGACCTTGAAGTAGGTGATTATGTTCACAGCTTTGGAGATGTTCACATTTACAACAACCATTTTGAGCAGGTAAACAGACAGCTTTCAAGAGAAACAAGACCACTTCCTACCATGAAATTGAATCCTGATGTTAAAAATATCTTTGATTTCGATTTTGAAGACTTTACCCTGGAAAATTATGATCCGCATCCGGGGATCAAGGCTCCTGTAGCTATTTAATCTCATACCTGCCTTATTATCTTTTGTAATTGACAGATTTCTATTATTTTTGAAGTTTGTGAGAATCTAATCACTACCACAGATGTTGAAAAATAATATAGAAAAAAAAGAAGCAATACGTATCTGATATTTTTGAATATCCTGATCATTGTTTACAACCTTTATATAGGGCTGTCAATTTTCAGAGAAAAGGTAATCGTTGCAGATGATTTAAAAGAAGTTTATAACGCCAAATATGTCTCTAAACCTTATTTTAGTTATATATATTCTTATCTGGATGCCTCCAATATGGCTGCAAGGCCGGTATCAGGATTTGTAACAGGAACTTTGGTTTTTCTCTCACAGTATAATGCTTCTATTTATCTTTTAGGAATATTGTTTTTCCCACTTTCATTGATTGCTGTTTATGGAGTAGCTCAAAAAATACTGTCAAAAGAACTGGCGAGCCTGATCACTTTGCTGTATTCGTGTTCGATAATTGGGACAAGTATTCAGTTTTCCCCTATTATGCTGAATTCCAATCTGGCAACCCTGTTCTTCTGTGTGAGCATTTATTTTGTTTATATACGCAAAAATGTTTTACTCAGTGCGTTGTTCTTTATACTTTCCATATTAAGTTATGAAATTTTCCTGCCGCTTATTCTTTTGCATCTGTTTCTGATCAGAGAAAATAAAAAAAGAATAATATTCCTGCTTTTAACTGCTGGAGTAATTGTTCTTTTCAGAAAAGTGATTCAGCCTGGGATATTTGCACATTCTTATCAAAGGGATGAGGTAGGGAAGCTCTTCGAATGGGAAAGGGTAGTACAGGTAACTATTTTAACGGCAAAGCTGTTTTTAAAAGATATTTTTGTAGGAATTTATAAAGGGATACTGAATCTTAAGAACCTTCTTATTATAGAGATTATTTTGGCTTTGGTCATGTCTTCTGTTGTTTATAAAGTCTTCTCCGGCTACGATTTTAAAAGCAAATTGAAGGACATTAAAAGTATAGGACTCATTTCTCTGATTTCAATAATCTTTGCAGTAAGTGTTTTTTATGTTTCAGCCTATATTCCGAACCTTTTTGGTTTTGATAACCGAAGTCTTGGTGCAATAAGACTTTTTTATACAATTTTTATCATTTCAGGAATCATTTATCTGTCTTTTAAACTGGAGTGGAGAAATAAAACAATCAGTTCCCTTTTAGCAGGAATTACTTTTCTTTTACTTACCACCAACATGAGTGTGAAAAATGCCTGGATCTATGCCAATCAGTTTAATCTTAAAATGTTTAATGAATTGGGCAAAGCATTGAAAGCAGAGCATATTGAAAGCGGAGTAGTGTGCTTAAGATATGATATGCTCACTGAATTGAAGACCAATCCTCACTTTATTTTGAGAGAACCTATTTTTTACAACAACTGGGAATGCCGTATGCTGTCTGAAATGAATGGTATTGATGCTAAAAAAGTATATATTTTTAATGCGGACAGACAAACAAAATGTGAGATGGTATTTCTATATCAAAACGGGAAGATGATTAGGGAGAAGTGATATTAGAAGGGAAGTCTGAAGCTGGAAGAGGGAAGTTATTTCAGTCCGAAAATAACTTGCATTTTATGATTGATTGTTATTGATTATAATTGCACCTGTCATTCTGAATACAACTAAGTGAAATGAAGAATATCTAGATGTTTATGATATTCCTCAACACCTTAAAAAACAACAAGACGTATTAAGTTGGATAGTAACTTCCATCCTCCCGTAACCATCCTCCAACCTCGCTCCCTGTCATTCTGAATGAAAAGAATTGAAATGAAGAATCTTTTAAAGTTCATGATATTGTTCAGTATACCCTGGAAAGATATCAGGTAGTATTAAGTTGGATAGTAACTTCCATCCTCCCGTAACCATCCTCCAACCTCGCTCCCTGTCATTCTGAATGAAAAGAATTGAAATGAAGAATCTTTTAAAGTTCATGATATTGTTCAGTATACCCTGGAAAGATATCAGGTAGTGTTTAGTTGGATAGTAACTTCCATCCTCCCGTAACCATCCTCCAATCTCGCTCCCTGTCATTCTGAATGAAAAGAATTGAAATGAAGAATCTTTTAAAGTTCATGATATTGTTCAGCATACCCTGGGAAGATATCAGGTAGTGTTTAGTTGGATAGTAACTTCCATCCTCCCGTAACCATCCTCCAACCTCGCTCCCTGTCATTCTGAATGAAAAGAATTGAAATGAAGAATCTTTTAAAGTTCATGATATTCCTGAACACCTTAAAAAACAACAAGACGTATTAAGTTGGATAGTAACTTCCATCTTCCCGCTCCCATCTTCCAGGCTTCACAATATCTCTTTTTTCACAAAAATCCCCTTTAAAAAAGCACTAAGAGGGCTATTCTTTCCAAAATAAGTTTTAAATTTGAAAGAACTAGATTCCAGTCTTTTAACAAAAAGGCTCATTATAAATCCAATCACAAGATCATGAAGTATTTAAAAATAAATATCGAAGAGAATGCCGATCCAGAAGTCCTGAAAAATATTGTACTTCAATTAAAAGGCGTTGCTTCAGCAGAAATCGTAGATGATGAAAATCCGGAAAGTGAACTGAAAAAAGCTTTTGCCAAAACAAAAGAACAGCTGAAAACCGGCGACTATGAAACCTTAGTCAATGATATTTTCGATATCATAATAAAAAAATAACTCTAAAATTATAAAGTAGACAGATGAGAAAGGCCATTCTATCGATTGCGATACTGGGAATTATGTTTTCCGCTAATGTATCAGCGCAAACCGAAACCTCAGGAAGAGAGAAAGTATACAGAGCAACCCATACCAAAGTAACAGAATTAAAACACACTAAGCTAAAGGTAAACTTCGACTATCAGAAAGAACAGATGAATGGAGAAGAATGGCTTACCGCTTCCCCTTATTTCTATCCTGCCAATGAGCTGATCCTTGATGCAAAAGGAATGTTGATTCATGAAGTAGCTCTTGATAACAATGGTAAAAAATCTCCTTTAAAATACGAATATAAAGATGATATCCTGAAAATCACCTTGGATAAAACCTATCAGAAAAATCAGGATTACACAGTCTATATCAAATATACCTCCCGTCCAAACGAAGTGAAGCAACAGGGAAGTATGGCGATTAATGATGCAAAAGGATTGTATTTTATTAACGCTCAGGGAACAGATCCTGAACTTCCGACGCAAATCTGGACGCAGGGAGAAACAGAAGCTTCTTCTGCATGGTTTCCAACCATTGATAAGCCCAATCAGAAAACGACTCAGGAAATCTATATGACGGTTCCTGATAAATATGTAACCCTTTCAAACGGTATCCTGAAAGATTCTCAGAAAGAGTCCAATGGTCTGAGAACCGATCATTGGGTAATGGATAAAAGGCATTCTACTTATCTTTTCTTTATGGGAGTAGGAGAATATGCTATTGTAAAAGACAAATGGAAAAATGTTCCTGTTGACTATTATATTGAAAAAGAGTATGAGCCTTATGCAAAACAGATCTATGGGAACACTCCGGAAATGATTGATTTCTTCTCAAAAAGAATGAATTATGACTATCCTTGGGCAAAGTATGCACAGATTTCCGGGAGAAATTATGTAAGTGGTGCCATGGAAAATACGACAGCAACACTTCATGGAAGTGATATTCTTCAAAAACCGGGTCAGCTTATCGATGAGAATACTTGGGAAGATACCATTGCTCACGAATTGTTCCATCACTGGTTTGGGGATCTGGTTACAGCGGAGAGCTGGAGTAATCTTACGGTGAATGAATCTTTCGCTAATTATTCCGAATACCTTTGGAATGAATATAAATATGGAAAAGATCAGGCTGATTATCATCTGATGACTGATGTAGACCGATATATCCATAACCCATCTGATTTTAATAAAAATCTGGTACGATTCAATTATGCATCCCGCGAAGATGTATTTGATCTGGTAACTTATCAGAAAGGAGGTGGAATTCTAAACATGCTCAGAAACTATTTAGGAGATGATGCCTTCTTTGCCGGAATGAATGATTACCTGAAAACCAATGAATATAAGAATGCAGAAGCACATCAGCTGAGACTTTCTTTTGAGAAGGTTTCAGGAAAAGATTTGAACTGGTTCTTTAATCAATGGTATTTCGGAAGCGGAAATCCAAAGATCAACTATTCATTTACATTTGAACCTGTAAAAAAACAGGTAGCTGTGACTATCAATCAGACTCAGGATCAAATGTTTGAGTTCCCTTTGGCTATTGATATTTTCGATAATGGAAAACCGAAGAGGTATAACGTTTGGGTAAATGCCGATGCAAAAAATACATTCAATTTTGATGTTTCAAAAGCTCCGGATCTGGTAAACATTAATGCAGATGGTGTTTTGCTGGCTGATATCACCGATAAGAAAACCCCGGAACAAAATCTCTTGCAGTTTACGAATTCCAAAGAGTATAAAAACAGGTATAATGCTTTAGAAGGAATAAAAGATCAGACAGGAAAAAGTCCTGCAGTAACAAAATTATTGGCTGCTGCATTGAAAGATCCGTTCTTCAGAGTCAGAATTCAGGCGTTGGAATTAGTAGATCTTACCAATCCTGAACAAATGAAGGCACTAGGAGCTGAAGTTGAAAGATTAGCATCTAATGATCCTAAAACATTGACACAAGCTGCTGCAATTGCTGCTCTGGCAAAAACAAAAGACAAAAAATACCTTCCTCTTTTTGAAAAAGGAATGAATGCTGTTTCTAATGCTGTAAAAGCAAGTTCGTTGGGAGCTGTTCTTACGACTGATCCATCAAAAGTTGATGCATTAGCAGATAAAATTGATTTGGACGGAGCATCAGACGAATTGAAGGCGCAATTGCTTCCCATTATTGTAAAAAAGAAAGTGGTTTCTCAAATGCCTAAAATTGCTTCATTGGCGGCATTTTATCCTTTTATTAAATTCCAGAATCCGGAATTGGGGAAAGCAGCAGAAGAAGGATACAATTGGATCATGTCTTCTGATAATTTGAAAGCTACTGAAAATGTAACGAAGATTTTGGGATATGCAAAAAATCAAATAGGGGATAATCCGCAGGCTAAAATGATGGTCATACAAATGCTGAAGGATGGCTTAAGTAAAAAAATGGAATTACTGAAACAGAATCCACAGAATGCAGCAAGTATCAATAAACAGATTGATGCAATTAATAAAACCATTGAAAATTATAAATAATATATGTAAGATATAGAGCCGGCCATTGTGCCGGCTTTCTTTTATAGATCAGTCTGATCAGGTTAATTTACGAGGATTGCATTTTTTAAGTAGAAGAGGTTTAAAAGTGTTTTCATGGTATTTATCTGGATGCTATTTATTTTTAATAATCTTACAAAAATCAGCTATTTTCACTGCTATTTTTTGCGTTATCTTTCATAAATTCGTTTAAAATTTAAAATATTATGAGTTTTGGAATAGAAGCAGCAAGCTATTATGTGCCTTCTTTGTATTTGGAAATTAAAGATTTAGCAGAAAAAAGGGGCATAGAACCGGCAAAATTGGAGAAAGGTCTGGGGCTTCATAAAATGGGATTGCCTGATGTGCATGAGGATGCTGCAACTTTTGCTGCAGAAGCATTGTTAAGATTAATTCGTGATTATAATATTAATCCTAAAGAGATTTCAAGAATTTATCTGGGTACAGAAAGTGCTCTTGATGCAGCAAAACCCACCGCTTCTTATGCAATGCAGATGGTTGAAAAAGTGTTGGAAGCAGATTTTGGAGAAAGAGCTTTTAAGAACTGTGATGTAGTAGACATGACTTTTGCTTGTGTGGGTGGAGTAGATGCTCTGCATAATGCGTTGGATTTTGTAAGAGTGAATCCTGAAAAAAAGCAGTAGTGATTGCCAGTGACTATGCAAAATATGAACTGGCTTCTTCCGGAGAATATACCCAGGGAGGAGGTGCTGTCTCGTTATTGATTTCTGCTAAGCCTGATCTTCTTGAGATTGAAAATAACTGGGGAGTTGCTACAGAAAGTGTTTTTGATTTTTTCAAACCAAGAAGACAATATATAAAAGGTGATTTAAAGAATGCGCCTGAAGTATATCCTGATAAAATAGAAATTTTTACGGATGAGCCGGTTTTTGACGGGCAGTATTCCAATCAGTGTTATCAGGACAGAATCAGAGAGGCATATCAGCACTATAAAGAGAGTACAGGCAAAGAAAAGCCTTATGAAAACTGGAAGTATATTGTTTTCCATCTTCCTTATGCCTTCCATGGTAAAAGAGTATTCACAGAGATTTATAGTCTGGAAAATGGAATTTCCTATGGAACTCCGGATGAACAAAAAGGAGTCGCTAAATCTGAAAATTATCTGCTATTGATTAATTCAGCTATTGAAAAGACTCAAAGAGCTTCTTCAGAGATTGGAAATATGTATACAGCTTCTATTTTTATGGCGTTACTTTCCGGTTTGCAGACTTCTTATAATGAAAATGAAGACCTATCCGGAAAAGAAATCGGATTCTTTGGATATGGGAGTGGCTCCAAATCAAAGGTGTTTGCTGGTAAGGTATCTGCTCATTGGAAAAAGGTGGTAGAAAAATGGAATTTATTCGAAAATCTGAATCATAGAAAGGCCATTGATTTTGAAACCTATGAAAAGCTTCACAGAAAGCAATTAAATCATTCTGTAAACCCCGATTACAAAGGATTTGGTCTTATTTCTGTAGAGACTGAAAATCCTGTTTTAATTGGAGCTAGATATTATGGCTGTCAAAAATAGAAAAATAATTTAATTTTATAAAAAGCATTCCTAAAACTGGAATGCTTTGTTTTTTTAATAGCTTTTTAGGTTTAAATATTGTCGATTTTCTATAAAATTACCTATTTTAACATAAATCTATCATTCGTGAAATTTAATTTTATTCATTTAATTTTAATTTTTAATTAATATTTTTCTTTTAAATCTTGTTTTTAGTTAATGTTTGTTGAAAATTTAATTGTTGTTAATATTATGTTAAAGTTAAATTAACAGTTATTATTTTCATTAATTAATTTAAATTGATTTTAATTTTATATTATTTATTTGTTTTTAATGTAAAATATTAACTTAAATTTATTTTTTAATAAAGTTTTATTATTTGATACTTTCTTTCTTATTAACATATTTGTCTTCGGAATATCTTAAAATTTGTTAATATGAATGGAAAATTATCTGTGCTAAGTGCTGGTGTTCTATTTTTTATAGGACAGGGCATTATGGCGCAAAAGGTAAAAAGGACACGATTTCCACAAAGGAAATTGATGAGGTCCTGGTAGTAGGGTATGGTACTCAGAAGAAAAAAGAAATTACAGGTGCTGTAACTTCTATTAAAGCTGCTGATGTTGCCACTATAGCTGCTCCAAGTTTTGAACAACAGCTGGCTGGTAAAGCTGCTGGGGTTCAGATTACCAGTACAACAGGAGTATTGGGAGAAGCTCCTAGGGTAAGGATTAGAGGAGTGGCATCTATAAATTCGGGAACATCACCTCTATATATTGTCGATGGTATTCCGATCTTCTCGGGAGACATCGGAGGGCAAACCGCAACAAACGGATTGGGTGATATTAACCCAAATGATATTGAATCTTTCGAGGTTTTAAAAGATGGTGCGGCAACGGCAATCTACGGTTCAAGAGCAGCTAATGGTGTAATTCTGATAACTACTAAGAAAGGAAAAGGAGGACGATTAAGTCTGAATTTCAGCAATTATGCAGGATATGCAATGCCGGTAGGTTTGTATAAATTACTTCAGACTCCAGAGTTTATAGCAATTTCAAATGAAAAAAGGTCAAATGCAGGACTGTCTGCTATCGCTGTGGGAACAGAGTATAATACAGATTGGCAAAAAGCAGTTTTAAGATCAGCTGCATTTCAGACAGATAATCTTTTGTCTGCCTCTGGTTCATTTGGTAAATCCAATTACTATACCTCTATAGGATATACAAAACAGGAGGGAGTTGCGATTCCTAACGAAATGAAAAGATTTTCTACCCGGGCAAATATAGATCATCAAGCTTTTGATTGGTTGAAAATCGGAACGAATCTCAGTTTTACAAAAACAGACTATGTGGGTTTAAATACGGGGGCTTCTTCACTTTCAGGTAATATTTATAATGCAATTAAACAGTTGCCTAATACTCCGATTTATAACCCAAATCATCCAACAGGATACAATATTGATTTTCAAGATCCCCGGATAGTAGGAAGATGGCAGAACTTATTGCAAGCAGGAGATAATATTACGAATATTATGTATGTGCTTGATAATAATAAATTGCAATCCAGTGTAAATAGATTGATTGGGTCTGTATATGCAAATATAAGACTGTATCCTTTTTTGGATTATAGAATTCAGGTGAGTGCTGACCAGTCTCAAACCAAAGGTTTTTATTATTATAACCCAATACATGGTGATGGGCAGGGAGGAAATGGTGAAATCAGAAATGATTTTTCAGATTATCTAAGAAATAATATCCAAAATGTTTTGACATTTAATAAAACATTTGCAGAAAAGCATAATGTTACCTTAGTATTGGTAAACGAATATCAAAAGCAGAAACTACAAAGCTTTTATGGTGGTGGAAAAGATTTATCTAATACCTTTTTTAACAATGGAGTTATTTCAGGTTCTATTGGAACTCCGCAATCGGGAGGAGGAATAACCGAACAAGGTATATTGTCATACGCAGCGAGGTTTAACTATAACTATGCCGGTAAATACTTTTTACAGGCGTCCGTTAGAAGAGATGGATTATCTTCTTTGCCGTCGAAAAATAAATGGGGAAACTTTCCTGGAGTTTCTGCAGGGTGGACCGTTAGTAAAGAGAACTTTATGCAGGGTATTAGTAATGTGATATCTGATCTTAAGCTTAGGGCTTCTTATGCCAAAGTTGGTAATACTGATATTGGTAATTATCCATATTTAGGGTTGTTTAGTAATTTAAAATATGCAAATTATAATGGTTTGGCATATTCACAGATTGGGAATAATGAATTACGATGGGAGACAAGTAAAAAAATTGATTACGGAGTAGACTTAGCATTGTTTAAAAATAAATTGAGATTAACTTTTGATTATTTTGAAAACAAGATTTCAGATATGATTTTAGATGCTCCTTTAGCACTGTCACTGGGGGTGCCTAATAATAGCATTTCTAAAAATATTGGAGATATGCAGAATAAGGGGCTGGAATTTTCAGTAGATTACAGTGTGATTAATACACAAAATTTTGGATTAGATGTCAATGCAAATGTTACGTTTATGAAAAATAAAGTGTTGACTCTTGCCAATAATAATGCAGATATTTTCTCAAGTGCCAATAATATTATCCGGGTTGGTGAGTCTTTGAGATCTATTTACGGATTTGAGTATTGGGGAGTAAATGCAGCTAATGGAAATCCTGTATATTACAAAGCAGATGGGAGTTTGGTTCAAGGACTTGTGGGGAAAGGGGTTTATGCTGTATTTGATCCTTCTAATCCTAATGATGTGTCGAAAGCAGCTAATTTAAGTGCATTAACAGATAGAAAGGTGTTGGGAAACTCTTTGCCAAAGTATTTTGGAGCGTTTAGTTTTAAATTTAGATTCTATGATTTCGATTTGGGTACAACTGTTCGATTTAGTGGAGGTAATAAAATATTTAATGCTACCAGAAGAGATTTAATGACATTGAATTTTAATAATAATTCAACAGAAATTTTGGGAAGATGGCAGAGTCCTTCAAATCCAGGAGATGGAATGACTCCGAAATTATTTTTTGCAGATAATACCCTTAGTAATTCTACAAGTAATGCTTCGTCGAGATTTTTGGAAGACGCTAGTTTTATTAAGTTTGATGTAATTAGTTTAGGATATAATTTTCCAAAGGAGGCTCTTAAGGCTATTGGTGTGAGAGGTTTGAGGGTTTATTTTCAGGCTCAAAATGCTTTTATCATTACTAAATATAAAGGATTGGACCCAGAGATGGAGACTGCTGGTGTAGATTTTAATGGGACACCTCGTCAGAGAGTACTTAGTATGGGCCTTAATGTTTCATTATAAATTAAGATAACAATGAAAAAAAATAATATAATAAAAAAAGGAGTATCAATTTTATCAATATCGTTATTAATGACAATGATGAACTCCTGCTCAGATAGAGAAACCCTAGACTTGCAGCCGTACAATAATGTCGATGAGAATTTAGCTTTTTCAACAGCAGGGAATGTTGATCTTTCTATAATGGGAGTTTATAATGCTGCGCAAAATGGAATTTATAAGACGAGCCCTGATGCTTCGAATACTCCTAGAGGGTATGTGTTTGGGGCGGCTTATGTAGAGCAGAATGATATGCGTGGAGAAGATATGGTGAATACGGCAACTTTTTACCAACTGACATATACGGCAACTTATGATGGTGGTTCACTTAATAATGTCCACTATTGGATGAATGCTTATGGGCTGATTAATAAAGCGAATATCGCAATAGAAGGCCTGAAAAAGGCAGGAAGTAGTGGTGTGATTACAGGAGTAGTTCGTGATAATTACTTGGGTGAGATGTATTTTTTACGAGCGTTGGCTCACTTGGAGTTATTAAAGCATTTTTCCAGACCCTATAATTTTACGTCTGGTGCAACTCATCCGGGAGTCCCTTATCGAGTAACGGCAATTACTAGTCCTGGTACAATTGATGAAGCTCTTAAAGTAGGTAGAGGAACAGTAGCGGAAACATATTCAAAAATTCTTGCTGATTTAGATATGGCAGAAACCTTGACGGTAAGTAGTGGTTCAAGAGTTGGAAATATCAAGATTACAAGAGCAACTAAAGAAGCTGCTATTGCATTGAAAGTTAGGGCTTACTTAAATATGAGAGATTGGTCAAAAGTCCTTACCGAGGGAGCGAAGTTAAATTCGGTTTATTCCCTTACTTCTTCTCCTAGTCAACCATTTATAAATAATTATAATAATTCAGAATCTATTTTTTCTATTGAGAATTCTGCAAATACAAATCCGGGGACTAACGCGGGACTAGCATCAATATATAATAATAGATCATTGGTGTGTATTAGTCCTATCATCTGGAGAAATCCCAGATGGTTAGCTGATGATAAAAGAAGAGAAGAAACAACAATGGTAAGAACTGCCTCTTCAGGAGTTAAATTTGTTAATAAGTATAAGGATGTTACTAATTTATCAGATGGGTCTCCAATCATGAGATATGCTGAAATTATTTTATCTATGGCGGAAGCTAATGCCAGACTAGGTAATACAGCGACGGCAATTACTCAGTTGAATCAAGTGAGAAACAGGTCATTAGCGACTCCGGCTACTCAGCAATATACGGCAGCTTCGTTTACTGATGCTACTTCTTTAGTAGATGCTATTATAACAGAAAGACGAATTGAATTTTTAGGAGAAGGGATGAGATGGGGAGATATCCACAGGTTACTATATGATGATTTGGTACCTACTCCCGGTATTCCTGCTAAGATGGCAAATGCTATGCCTACTGGAGCGTCTTTTACTTTAGGGACTCCATATACAGGACCATTGGGAGTTGCAATGATTCCTAAAACAGATTTCAGAGTTTTATGGCCGCTTCCTAACGAGGAAGTTGTGAATAATCCGACACTGGCGGCACAACAAAATCCGGGTTGGTAAAAAATGAATTTCCAAGATTGGTTTAAATAAAACAGTTTATTTATTTTGTGAAAAATATAAAATAAATGGCAAAATAAAGTCAAAAAATATTCTCAAAAGTAAGCTGGTTTAGACTGGTTTTTGGATATCATATATTAACAGATTTTTAATATTATTTTCACGGAGACTGCCTTTTTAGGCAGTCTTCCTGATTTTTATCAGGTTATTTTTCACGTTGTTTTACGAAAAATGACGCTTTTTTTTACTGATTTTGGACAAAAACCTGGGGTTGGTTATTTTATTTTTTTCGCTTATGTAAATGTTTATTGTTGATTTTTTTCATTTAATATTTTAAATTAATGTACATTAATTTTTATTTTGATTTTTTTTAAAATCCCACTAATGCTTAAAATGCTTTATTATTTGCTAAAATTTAAATTATAATTAAACTTTTTCTTTACTTTTTTTAGAGTTATTTGAGAATAACCCTTATCTGGTGGGTGGTTTTCAGGTTTTAATAAATTGATGGTGTTAATATTTATTAACATATTTGTCCCCTTGAATATATTAAAATCTGTTAATATGAATGTGAAGTTACATGTATTAAGTGCTGGAGCTTTGTTTTTTTTAGGACAAGCTGCCTATGCGCAAAAATCTAAGAATGATTCTATTCTGAAGGAGAATAAGATCGATGAGGTAATCGTTACTGGATATCAGAAGAAAAAAGCAGATGAAATTACCCAGGCTCAGGCCGTTGTAAGTGGAGATGCTATCAGAAGAAACTCTCCTACAACATCTATCGGAAACTCTTTACAGGGTAGAGCTTCAGGGGTATATGTACAAAGTGCTACAGGTCAGCCAGGTTCTGCCGCTACCATTATGGTAAGAGGGGTTGCTGGTGTTGGTGGTTCTTCTGAACCTACTTATGTAGTAAATGGTATGTACATGACTGCAAGACAGTTTAGTGCAATCAACCCTGCAGACGTAGAATCAATTTCTGTTCTTAAAGATGCGGCTGCTACGGCTCAATATGGTGCGAGAGGAGCAAACGGGGTAGTTGTAGTAACAACTAAAGCTGGAAAAGTTGGGAAAACTAACTATTCATTTGAAAGTAAATTTGGTTTCAGTGAAAAGCTGAAGGATAAAAACTTCACAATGATGAACGCCAGAGAGTTAATGAACTACCAGAATGAGTTAGGTTACTTAAAAGTAGTGCCAAGATCTCAGACGGAAATCGATGCTCTTGCTGCTTATGACCACAACTGGCAAAAAGATCTTTTGAGACCTTCAAGCATTCAATCTTATTTGTTTAGTGCACAGGGAGGATCCAGAGAAAGTACATTCTACTATTCATTAGGATATGATGCTGATAATGGTATTCTTAAAGATCTAGACGGACTTAAGAGATATACAGGTAACTTCGGGTTCACTAATAAACTGAGCGAAAAGTTAAACGTTGGAGTTAACCTTGGAGTTCAGTATCAGGTTACAGAAAACTTCAGAGACAGAAATAATACACAGAACCCATTTGCGGCAATGTATAAATATGCTCCTTACGAGCCAATTTATAACCCAGATGGAAGCTACAATCAGAAAATGAGAGCGGGTTCTAACACTGTAGAGCAGATCCGTAATAACAGATCTGAAGATCAGAGATTAAGAATCCCGGTAACTTTATTCGGAGAATATAAGATCACGAACGGATTGAAATTTAAAACGAATTTCAATGGGCTTTACGACTGGTATATGAATACCACGTGGATGAAAAAAGGATCTAACCTGGATTTAACTACGAACAAAGTTCCTACAGGTTCATTAGCGAAAAACTCATTCTATGCATTTAACTATACATGGAATAACTCATTAAACTATAAGAAATCATTCGGAAAACATAACTTTGACTTCTTAGGATTTATCGAATATAACGATAACTTCACTGAAACAGTGAATGCAAGTGCTTATGGATTAAAATCTACAAACCTTAGTGTTCCTTCTATCACGACTCCTTCAGACAGAAATACATTTACCGGATCTAAAATCAGAAATACCCTTTTCAGTTTAGCAGGTATGGTAAACTATGATTATGAAGGTAAATATTTAGCAACTGCATCATTAAGAAGAGATGCTTCTTCAAGATTTGGATCTAATAACAAGAGCGGAATCTTCTGGTCAGCAAGTGCTGCTTGGAATATTGCTAAAGAAGACTTCATGAAAGGTGGTTTCATCAATGACTTGAAACTTAGAGGTTCTTATGGTACAACCGGAAACGACGGTTCATTATCTGATTATTATAACGTAGCTAATGTTGGTTTCGATTTATACGGAAATAACGCCGCTTTATTTCCTGGAACTTATAACACTACCGAAAAAGTTTATATCATTGGTAACCAGAATCTGAAATGGGAATCTAATGCTGTAACCAACGCAGGGGTTGACTTTGTAATGTGGAAGAGAAGAATTCGTGGATCCGTAGAAGTTTACCAGAACAAGAGAAAAGATTTCGTACAATTAGTACCATTAGATAAGCAGGAAGGATCATATTACCAATATATCAATGCTGGTGATATGACTCAGAAAGGTCTTGAAGCTGAATTAAGTGTAGACGTGATGAGAAAGAAAGACTTCCAATGGACTGTACGTGCTAACATCTCTTTCCAGAAATCAACTCTTGATAAACTAGCAGACGGACAGACTGAAAGAAACCTAGGATATACTTATCTTAAAGTAGGTGAAACTCCATATGTATTCTATAATGTTAGATTTGCAGGAGTAAACCCAGATAATGGAAATGCTCAATATTACGATAAAGCAGGAAACATTACAGAAAAATACAGTGCTTCTGATGCTGTTGCACTTACAGATAAGTCTCCTTTCCCAACAAGCTTCGGAGGTTTTGGAACTACCCTTCAATATAAAGGATTTGACTTCAGTGCAGACTTCACATTCAAGTTAGGAGGTTATACATATAACAACATGTATTCTCTTGCTGTTGACCCAACCCAGGCTAAAGCGGGAAGAAACATGGCGCAGGCAGCTGCTAATATGTGGAGAACTCCAGGTGATACAGGGGTATTCCAAAGAGTAGACTCTAACGGTATGCGTGATTCTGATCAGTGGATTGAGAAATCAGACTACTTGAGATTAAGATCCCTTACATTAGGATATACATTTGATAAAAAAGCGCTTGGAGAAGATGCTCCAATTAATAAACTGAGACTGTTTGTACAAGGGCAGAACTTATTTACATTTACTAATTTCCACGGAGAACCTGAAATTTCTGTAGGATCTGCTGAATCTGCATCACTATTTGTTCCAGGATCATTTAACCTTTATACTTATCCTGCTGTAAGAACGATCATGGTAGGAATGCAATTAGAATTTTAATATTGAATAGCTTTATGAAAAAGAATATAATAAAAATAAGTTTAGCTGCGTTGACTGTTTTTGTATCGTTAACGTCTTGTGAAAGAAATTTGGATCAGATTTCATCAGTGAATGAAGCTGAAGAGCAGGCAATGTTGAGACCAGAATCATTCAGACAGGCTTTAGATGGAGCTTATACTGCATTTAAAAGTGGAGGATATTACACTAGTGATACAGGTAGCCAGCTTATTATGGGTGATCTTACTACAGATAACCTTATTATTTCAGACGGTGGAAGAAACTCTAACGCTGCAGCTGCAAACTTTGAGTTCTCTGCAGATGTTTCACAGACTACAGGGTTGTTTAGTGCTGCATATGCTGTAGTAAGCAGAGCTAACTTCGTTCTTTCTTATTTAAATAACGGAGTATTAACTGGTACTCAAAAAGATAATGTAGAAGCGGAAGCAAGAGCAATCAGAGCAGCAGCTCATTTTGATATCTTAAGAGCATACTCCGCTATTCCAACTCAAAACTTCAAAGCAAAGAATAAATACGGAATTTATTATTCTGAATCTTTTAATCCTTTGAATAATAATTCATCTAGAAGCTTATCAATAGATGAATCATATAAGAAAGTCATTAATGACCTGTTACTTGCAGCTGATAAAATTACTCAGAATGATGCTGATAAAGGAAGATTCAGCAAAGCTGCTGTATACGGATTATTATCAAGAGTATACCTTTATCAGGGAGACTATGCGAATACTGTAAAATATGGCCAGTTAGCTTTAGGGCTTTCTCCAAGTGTTACAACATTGGATAACTTTAACAGAATCTGGAAAGAAAATGAAGGATTAGCTAAAATTACTGATGGAGTTTTATTCCAGATTTCAAATGCTGCACCTGAGCGTAATACAGTAGGGGTTGCTTACAATCAGCTAATTGACGGTCAGTACAGATCAGAATTTGTTGCAGATTATGATTTCTTCAATATGTTTGCTAGCAATGACGTAAGAAAAACAGCTTACTTCACTACTGCTTTGTATAACAAAAAAATGTATAACCACATTACTAAATATGCAGGTAACGGTGGACCGGTGAACATTGTTCCAGTTAAGTATCTGAGAACTGCAGAAGTATTACTTAACGTAGCCGAAGCTTCTTACAACTTAGGGAATCAAGGGACGGCTCTTGCTTTGTTAAATCAGTTGAGAAAAGAAAGATATACTTCATTCACTCCTGGAACAGAAGCTGGAACAGCTCTTTTAGATGCTATCTTGAAAGAAAGAAGACTGGAGCTTGCTTTTGAAAATGACAGATGGTATACATTGAAAAGATTAGGAAAGTCTATTAAAAGATCTAATAAAGGAGATATAGCTGATGGTACAGGAACACCTGCAATGACACAGGAACTTGCCGCAGATAGCCACTTCTGGTTATGGCCGCTTCCAATTAATGCTATTCAGGCTAACCCGAACATTCAACAGAATGACGACTATTAAGAAATAATATTTTTAATATACATAAGAAGAGTCCCATGAAAATGGGGCTCTTTTTTATTTTGATAGTGTCTAGTCCTATAAAAGAACTAATATTAACCTTGCCTCAAGATCAGTAATTTTATTCACGAATCATAATCCTGTTCTGGTAACTTTTCGGGGTAACACCCTCCAGCTGCTTAAAAACCCTTGTAAAATAATTAGTATCTGAAAATCCTGTTTGATAAGCTGTTTCTTTAATACTGTTTTGAGTGGCCAGCAATTCCTTGGCTTTGCTAATTCTTTCCTGCAGAATAAAATCATTTGGGGAAGTTCCCAGTTCATCTTTGAACATCTTAAAGAAGTTGGATTTACTTACATAAGCCAGTTTGGCTATACTTTCAATTGATAGTTTCTGGTGCAGGTTTCTTTTAATATAATCTACTACAAACCCGATTCTTGATTTATTTTTTACAATATTTCTTTCCACCATGCTTCTGGCCTGGGTTTGCATAAGCCGGATCAGGAGCTCCTTCAATGCAAAGTCGGCCATGATATCCTTTTGCGAATTATCATCCATGGCTATCCTCATAATATTGTTAGTAGCAGAAGCCAGCGCCTGGTTATTAAAAAAGAAAATATTCATCCAACTGGATATTCCATTGTGAGGCCTCATCCACCTTGGGAAGACTATAGTTTAAATGATTAAGGGAATTCTCTATAAAGTCAGGATTTAAACTTAAAGAGATGCATTGTGTAGGAGTATTATCAGCCTCAGGAAAATCAATAACCATGGTTTCACCTGGCGCTACCAGAATACTTTCTCCGGGAAAATAATCAAAATAACTGGTTTTGTTATCCAGCTTCATGTGTTTCTTACCTCTAAGCATAGCTGTAAAAGCAATATTTTCAAAATGAAGTTTCACTCCAAAAGCAGCTTTATGGGTCTCATAAATACTAAATTCACAATTGTTTAGATTGAATTTTGTCTGGTTCTCAACAAGACTCAATAATTGGTTTTCCTTGCGTAATTTGGGAGTGTTTAATAAAATCTTGCTATTATTATTCATTTCTAAATATTTTGATAAAGGCAGTAACTCAAATATAATAAATTTGACCCAACGTTACAGTTAAGAAAATAATAAAATTGAATTCTGTACTATTTTACACTTTTTTTATACGATTGTGCTATAGGTTTTTCAAGTATCCGTGTAATTTGGCAGTATCGAAAAATTAAAATAAATACTGATATGAGCACTCTTACAGAACCAAGATCAACAACGCTTTTACAGCGTCCCGAGTTCAAAAGCAGATACGATAACTATATTGACGGAAAATTTACTCCACCTGTTAAAGGCCAATATTTTGATGTAGTTTCACCCGTTGATGGGAAGAATTTTACCCAGGTAGCCCATTCTTCAAAAGAAGACCTGGAACTGGCTGTAGATGCTGCTGAAAAGGCATTCCAGACCTGGAAAAATACATCCGCTACAGAAAGAAGTATCATTCTTAATAAAATAGCTGACAGAATAGAGCAGAATTTAGAATATCTCGCTACAGTAGAAACCATTGATAATGGTAAAGCAGTCAGAGAAACATTAGCAGCTGATATTCCATTGGCTGTTGACCACTTTAGGTATTTTGCATCTGTCATCCGTGCAGAAGAAGGATCTCACAATGAATTGGATAAAGATACCGTTTCACTGATCGTTCATGAACCGCTGGGAGTTATTGCACAGATCATTCCATGGAACTTCCCGATTCTTATGGCTACTTGGAAACTGGCTCCGGCATTAGCTGCTGGAAATTGTGTGGTTCTAAAACCTGCAGAAAGTACACCTGTTTCTATCATGATTCTTATGGAGCTCATAGGAGATTTATTGCCAGCAGGAGTTGTCAATATTGTCAATGGCTTTGGTGCAGAGCTTGGAAGAGCGCTGGTTACCAATCCTAAGGTTTCCAAGGCTGCTTTTACAGGATCCACAGCTACAGGACGTTTGGTAATGCAGTATGCTACAGAGAATATCATTCCTGTAACGTTGGAATTAGGTGGAAAATCGCCCAACGTATTCTTTAACTCTGTCATGGATGCTGATGATGAATTTTTGGATAAAGCCATTGAAGGAGCTGTACTCTTTGCCCTTAACCAGGGAGAAATCTGTACATGTCCGTCAAGATTGCTGGTTCAGGAAGGAATAGCAGATGCTTTCATCCAAAGAGTAATCGAAAGAGTAAAAGCGATCAAAGTAGGAAATCCGCTTGATAAAACGGTAATGATGGGAGCACAGGCTTCTAAAATTCAAAAGAAAAAATCCTTTCCTATATCCAGTTGGGAGTAGATGAAGGAGCTGAAGTATTGGTAGGGGGGGATGTGAATCATCTTGGAGAAGATTTGGAAGATGGGTTCTATATTCAGCCTACGATCTTTAAAGGTAACAATAAAATGAGAATTTTCCAGGAAGAGATCTTCGGTCCTGTACTAGCCTTTACGACTTTTAAAGATGAAGAAGAAGCGGTAAAAATTGCCAATGATACCATCTACGGATTAGGAGCCGGTGTCTGGACGAGAGATGCACACCAATTGTATAATATTCCGCGCCAGATTGAAGCAGGAAGAGTTTGGGTAAATCAATACCATTCTTATCCGGCAGGAGCTCCTTTTGGAGGCTACAAACAATCAGGAATCGGAAGGGAGAATCATAAAATGATGCTTGACCATTACCGTCAGACCAAAAATATGCTGATCTCCTATAACAAAAATAAGTTAGGTTTCTTTTAATATTATGTAGGACGTGCCCGATTGCCTTGGCTTTTTCCGAGGCAAACGGTCGGGCTATGCAGGGCTTCACTTCGTTTCGGTGCTTCATAGTATTCCGCACCGGCTCGTTCCTCGCCGCCCTTACTATCCCTCACGCAAAAAGATACTATTAATGTACATACTACACTAAAAAGTAAATTTTTAAAATGAGAATCGGATAATTACTCAAATAACCATGATAAAAACTCATTCAAAAAATAAAATATGATCCCAAAAACGATGAAGGCTGCGGTAGTGCAAGGCTATGGCCAGCCACTGAAGATTGAAGAAGTTCCTGTTAGAGCACCTGGAAGATATGAAGTATTGGTAAAGGTTATAGCCTGTGGTGTTTGCCATACAGATTTACATGCAGTAGATGGAGACTGGCCGGCTAAGCCCAAAATGCCACTTATTCCCGGGCATGAAGGGGTAGGAATTGTAGTAGCTTGTGGTCCTGAAGCTTTTGTAAAAGAAGGTGATGCAGTAGGAGTGCCATGGCTTTACAGTGCCTGCGGTTGCTGTGACTACTGTATTACAGGGTGGGAAACACTTTGTGAAGCTCAGAAGAATGGAGGGTATAGTGTAGACGGAGGATTTGCGGAATATGTAATTGCAGATTCAAGATATGTAGGACACTTAAAATCAGATGTTAACTTTCTGGAAATTGCTCCTATTTTATGTGCCGGGGTAACGGTTTATAAGGGATTAAAAGAAACTGAAACCAAACCTGGTGAATGGGTTGCTATATCAGGAATTGGAGGTTTGGGTCATGTGGCAGTTCAGTATGCGAAAGCAATGGGAATGCATGTAGCTGCTATTGATGTAACAGATGACAAACTTGATTTGGCGAAAAAACTAGGCGCAGACCTTGTTGTGAATGCCAAAAATACAGATCCTGGTGAATACCTTCATAAAGAAGTAGGAGGAATGCATGGAGCATTGATTACTGCCGTTTCGCCTATTGCATTCAAACAGGGAATTGACGTTTTAAGAAGAAAAGGAACCATTGCTCTTAACGGACTTCCGCCCGGATCATTTGAACTCCCTATTTTTGAAACTGTTTTAAAGAGAATTACAGTAAGAGGATCTATCGTAGGGACCCGAAAAGACCTGCAGGAAGCATTGGACTTTGCCAATGAAGGACTTGTAAAAGCTACAGTAACCTCAGCAAAACTGGAAGATATTAATGAGGTCTTTGATAAAATGAAGAAAGGGCAGATTGATGGCAGAATTGTATTAGATATTGCAGGCTCAAATTAAATAATGAAGTGATTGATCCCGGTTAAAAGTTTACTTACCGGGATCTTTTATAAATGCCTTTAAAATAATAAAAATGGAAACAAAAATATCAAGACTTTCCACCACAGAAAAAGCCCTTGAAGTTATCCGTGAACTTGAAGAAAAATATGGTGCGCTGATGTTTTACCAGGCAGGAGGCTGTTGCGAAGGAACCCAGCCGCAATGTTTCGAAAAAGGCGGATTTTTTCCAAGAATGAATGATGCCATGATCGGAACCATTAACGGCCATGAATTTTGGATAGACCGCGATCTTTTTGAATACTGGAAATACTCTCATTTTACCCTTGATGTGACCGACGGTTTCGGGCCGGGAGGATTTTCCTGGAAACTCCATTAGGAAAAACATTCAAAGTACAATACAGGCTTTTTACCCAGGAAGAATATGAAAACCTGGAACCCGTACAACGCAGTGAATAAACTCTAAAGTTGAGGCATTATTTAGAACTTCATGCTTTTGGTTACTCCTTGCTGCGAAGGAAGAGCCCCACGATCCCATTTCCAGATGATCTTTGCTGGATTATATAGTTTTTCTATTAACCACATAGGAATCACATAACTTCATCAACGATGAAATCAATTATCGCAGCTCATAAATAAAGCATTGTGATTTTTGATCTCCCGCAGATTGCACAAATTTCACAGATGTTTACGGATAAGACAATCAAAGATTTTCTGAAACTTATGTGTACTTCCTACTCCTCAATATTTTCAACTTAAAGTTACGTAAGTGTGTAAATCTTTTGTGACTTTTGACTTCGAAATAACATTCATCGACTAACGGGAGATAAACTTCGATTTCTGAAGAAGTAAGAATCTTAGGTATAGTTAATGGATATAAATGGTCAATCCTTCACAAACCGATTGACAAACATCGCGGCGGCAATATCTCCTACGGAATTCAGTACAGTAGCCAGAGGATCTACCAGAGTTCCGATAATCATAACCGCTGGAATAGCTTCCTGAGGCAATTTATAGACCGAGATCATTAGCATTTCCCCAATATATCCGCCATTAGGAATTCCACCTGCAACAATACTTACGAAAACTGTGATCCCTAATGCTAAAAGTAAATTGGCCGGATCAAAAAAATCTTTTCCAATAATTAAAAAAGCCACATAGATTTTAATAATCGAAGACATCGAAGACCCATTTTTATGCAAGGTTGTTCCAATAGGAATCACCAGATTAGCAATAGGGCTTGGAATTCCAATCTTAGAGGCTGCCTGTAAATTAGCTGGCATGGTAGCAAAGCTGCTACAGGTACTGATAGCGGTAAGAGTTGGGTAGATGGCATTGGTCCAAAAACTCTTCACTCCTTTCTGTCCACTCGCCATAAAGGCATAAATAGAAAAGAAAACAAGAAAATAAATAATTCCGGCAACATAATATAAGCCTAAAGGTTTAGCATAAAATCCAAAAAGCTGTGGCCCCAATGTAGAAACCTGATATGCGAAATAAGCTCCAAGACCAATTGGAGCCAGCTTCATGACTAATAAAAGAAGTTCTTTCATGACTTCATATCCTGACGCTATAAAAACCCTGAATGGTTGTCCTGCATCTCCTGTTTTTCTGGCTGCAAACCCAGTCATGAAGGCAAAAATAAGAAGTGCCAACATGTTTTGTCTTGAAAAAAGAGCTGTGAATTCTCCCACGGTAAAGAAACTTACAATTCTATTTCCCCAACTGTCCTCGTTCGCTGCTTCGGTTATCATCTCAGAACTTCCCGAAACCCCGGAAACAGGGAACAAATATACAGCACAGATAGTAAATATAGCAGCCGTCAGAATAAAAAACAGAAAGGTAAGCGCCATGATAAGGATGATCTTTCCAAATTTGGACTGCTGTTCAAGAGATGCTATAGAATTCGATACGGCAAAGAATACCAGAGGTACAACACTTACAAAAAGAAGATTCAGGAAAATGTCTCCCAACGGTTTAATGTATTCCACAAAACCCGGAGCAACAATTCCTATAATGCTTCCGATTGTGATTCCCAGAAGTAAAAATAGGATTCCGGAGTAGTTTTTCAGTACCTCTTTCATGTGGTAGTTTTTATCAAAGATAGGTTTATTTTTAACACTTTGTTATGCAATTTTCAGACCTAAATTTCATAAATTTGAGTAAACATCGTTTCTATGGCTTATATAGATTACTATAAAACTTTAGGCGTAGATAAAAGCGCAACTCAGGATGACATTAAAAAGGCTTACCGCAAATTAGCCAGAAAATTGCATCCAGACCTTAATCCTGATGATAAAGAATCAGAAAGAAAATTCAAAGAGCTGAATGAAGCCAATGAAGTTCTCAGCAATCCGGAAAATCGCGCAAAGTATGATAAATACGGAGAAAACTGGAAGCATGGTGAGGAGTATGAAAAAGCTCAACAGCAACAGAGACAGCATCAGCAACATCAGAATTATGGTGGTGGTTTCTCAGGTGCAGACTTTGGCGAAGGCGAAGACTTTTCAGATTTCTTCCAAGATATGTTTGGCGGATCTGGCGGTTTTGGTAAAAGTTCAAGAGGAAGAGCTTCAGGAAAGTTCAAAGGACAGGATGTACAGGCAGAATTAACCTTGAATTTGAGGGATGCTGCAGTAACTCATCCGCAAACTTTTGAAATCAATGGTAAAAAAGTAAGAATTACAATTCCAGCCGGTGTCTATGATGGACAGAAAATAAAATTAAAAGGCCACGGAAATCCCGGAATGAATGGAGGACCTAGTGGAGATCTCTATATCACATTCAATATTCCTGTAGACCCGAATTTTGAAAGAGTAGGAGATGACCTTAAAACAAAAGTCATTATTGATTTATATACCGCAGTTTTAGGTGGAGATGTAAAGGTGAATACCCTGGATGGAAGTGTCAATCTTAAAGTTAAACCAGAAACCCAAAGCGGAATGACCGTAAGACTGAAAGGAAAAGGATTCCCGATCTATAAGAAAGAGGGAGAGCATGGTGATCTTTTTGTAACTTATGAAGTGAAACTGCCTGTAAACCTTACCGATAAGCAGAAAGATCTTTTTGAACAACTTAAAAATTCCTAGGCTATGAGTGAAAGAATATCACGAGAAGAACTCGTAAGAATATACAATATAGAAATCACTTTTTTTGATGAGCTTGTAGATTATGGTCTGCTGAATATACAGATTGAAAATGAAGTGCATTATCTCATGTATGAAGATCTGCCTGATCTGGAAAAATTTGCCAATTGGCATTATGATCTTGAAATCAATCTTCCGGGTATGGAAGTTATTCATAATATGTTGAAGAAACTGGACGCTTTAAAACGAAGAAATAGAGAACTGATGAATAAACTTTCTGCCATCAGTGATCAATATGAAGATATTTAGCTTAGTTTTGTAGCTTTTTAAAGCAACAATGTATTATGAGTGAGGAAAAAGTGATTATATTAAAACCTGAGAGAAAGATCTTTGAAGATATTTATTTTAGCGGCAATCAAGGAAGTCTGCTTTTTTCTCCTACCACAAAAGGCAAAACAATAACAACGATTGCAGCTGCAGTGATTTTACTTGTTGCATTTCTTTTTAAAGGCTGGTTCAGCAAGGAAAGTCAGGGTATTTTATACTTTTTCAGCTTTATTTTATTGTTATGTGCTGTTTTTCTGTCTGTAAGCGTTAATAAAGTTTCGAGATGGAGAAAACAGGTGAATCACTACCTGAATACACTGGAAAAATGTAAAGTTTACGAAATAAGATTTGATCATAACTTTTTTACAGTCAATATTGATGGTGAAAAAGAAACCAGTGAATGGAAAGACTTCGAATTTTTTGACAGTAATAATGAGTTTATTTCCCTTGAAGGAAAATACAACTATATGTTTCCCAGAAAATCGATGAATGAAAGAGATTATTCTTTCCTGAAGACCATTTTAAAAGATAGAATACAATCATAAAAAAAATCAGAGCATTTGCTCTGATTTTTATTTTATAGTGTTGTGTTCTGGTTTAGTCCAGCCAGCCCATTTCTTTCATCCACTCATCATTGTAGATCTTTCCTACATATCTTGAACCGTGGTCGTGAAGTAAAACTACGATAACATCATCTTTAGTGAACTGATCTTTCATCTGAATTAATGATGCAATAGCACTTCCTGCAGAATATCCGCAGAAAATTCCTTCCTCTTTAGCCAGTTTTCTTGCATAGATTGCTCCGTCCTTATCCGTTACTTTTTCAAAGTGATCAATAACAGACATATCATAGTTTTCAGGGATGATATCTTCACCAATTCCTTCAGTGATATAGGTATACGCGTGATCGTAGTGTAATTCTCCGGTTTCGTGGAATTCTTTAAGAATAGAACCGTAAGTGTCGACCCCGATTATTTTAATATCTTTATTTTTTTCCTTGAAGAATGTGCCACATCCTGTAATGGTTCCCCCTGTTCCGGCTCCTGCTACGAAGTGAGTAAGTTTTCCTTCTGTCTGTTCCCAGATCTCCGGTGCTGTAGATTCATAGTGAGCAGTTCTGTTAGATAGGTTATCATATTGGTTTACATACCATCCGTTTTCGGTCTCCTTTGCCAGTCTTTTAGATACTGAATAGTAAGAACGTGGATCTGTAGGCTTCACATCTGTAGGACAAACAATTACTTCTGCTCCTACCGCACGAAGGATATCGCACTTTTCTTTAGATTGCTTGGAATTGGTTACAAAGATACATTTGTAGCCTTTGATGATAGCAGCCAGTGCTAATCCCATTCCTGTATTTCCAGAAGTTCCCTCAATGATGGTTCCTCCAGGTTTTAATCTGCCGTCTTTTTCGGCATCTTCGATCATTTTAAGAGCCATTCTATCCTTTACCGAGTTTCCAGGGTTGAATGTCTCAACTTTTGCTAAAACTAATGCCGGAAAGTCTTCACCCAGTACATTGTTAAGTTTTACCAATGGTGTGTTTCCTATAGTTTCAAGGATATTTTTTGCGTATTTCATAAATGTTTTATATGCGGTGCAAAGATAATGCTTTTAAAATTATCTGTATTGAGATCATAAGCTAATACAGATGATTAAAAGCTTAATTTTTTTAACCCCATAGTAAGATTAGTTATACTTAATTACTTTCACCGGAGAAATCTTACTGATCAGATAACTAGGAATAATTAATGCGAGAGCAGATATCGCCAAAATTCCTAATGAAATGGAAACAATGGCAATAGGATTAAGATCTACCGGAACAGTGCTTACATAGTAATTTTCAGGATTAAGCTTAATAATTCCAAAGAATTTCTGAATTAAAATTAATCCTAATCCAATGGCATTACCATATAAAAGTCCCGGAATCATGATGATAAGGGTATAATTGATAAAAGTAGCTCTAATCTGCGCATTGCTTGCTCCTAAGGTCTTAAGTAGACCGATAGAGTTCGTTCTTTCAATAATAAGGATGAGAAGAACCATAATAATATTAATAACCACTACAATCAGCATGATGATGATGATAAGAGCGATATTGGTATCAAAAATACTGATCCAGTCAGTAATCTGTGGAAATTTCTCTGTTGCTTTTTCAGCATAGTTTTTATAACCGATCAGCTTTTCAATATCAGGGAAATCTTTATCAATATCATTCACATTTTTTAGGAAAATATCAATTCCTCCAATCTCGTCAGGTTTCATATCCTGAATTTTTCTCGCATGATTAATTCCACCAATCACAAACTGTTCATCGATGAGCTTAATGTCTGTTCTATAGATTCCAATGATTTTAAATTTTCTATAAAGAGGTTTTTGATCGGCTTTTAAGAATACTGTGACTATACTGTCGTTGACCTTAAGATGGAGATCATTGGCTATTTTTTGTGAAATAGTAACATCACTGTTGAAACCTACTTCAGTTACCTTAGGTGTAGTTCCGGCAATAAGGAATTTTTTAAATCGTAAACTGTCAAAATCTTTTCCGATTCCTTTAAATATAATTCCTGCAAAATTATGCTCATTACGCATAATTCCGGTAACCGTTACATATTTTTGGGTAGCTTCCACATCAGGAAGTTCCTTGATCTTGGCAATATTCAGTCCCTGGTTATCTAAAACCGAGGTATTATAAGAAGAATTAGATCGGGTAGATCTTACCGTAATGTGTCCGCTGAAATCTGCGAGTCTCTCTTTAATAGCTTTTTTGGAACCGAATCCGGTGGCTACCGTAATCAGGGAAACAATAATTCCCAGTGCTACGGAAAGCCTGCCAATGAAGATGATAACCCTTGAAAGGTTATTTTTGTTATCTTTGGAAAACGCTATTTTTCTAGAGAAATATAAAGGAAACTTCAAGCTTATGAATTTAGATTTCAAAATTAAAAATTTACTTCTGATTTGCCTAATTTTTTTAGGAGTATTCAACCAATATTATTCTCAAACTCAAGTTCAACCGGATTTTAAAACCGGGGCAGATCAGCCTGAGCTTTATTTACCCCTATTAAAAGATAAAACCATTGGAGTCGTTACAAATCAGACAGGATTGATGAGTGATAAGACTCACTTGGTAGATTTTTTAGTGAAAAACGGAGTGAAAATCAAAGCTATTTTTGCTCCTGAGCATGGTTTCCGAGGAGATGCTGATGCAGGAGCAAAGGTAAAAAACGGAGTAGATGTGAAAACAGGAATTCCTATTGTTTCCCTTTATGCCAGCAACAAAAAACCGAAGCCTGAACAACTGGCCGGAATTGATCTTGTTGTGTTTGATATTCAGGATGTGGGAGTGAGGTTTTATACCTATATTTCTACTTTGACTTACCTGATGGAAGCAGGTGCTGAAAATAATGTTGAAGTGTTGGTTCTGGACCGTCCCAATCCTCACGATGGATATACTGATGGACCGGTCTTGAAAAAAAAATGGGCAAGTTTTGTTGGAATGCATGAGGTTCCGGTAGTGTATGGGCTGACCATTGGTGAGTACGGAAAAATGGTGAATGGAGAAAAATGGCTGAAAAATGGAGTTCAGGCAAAGTATACTTTAATCCAGATGAAGAACTACCATAAAAAACAGCGTTATCCGATATTAGATAAACCATCACCGAATTTACCTAATGATAAAGCGATCAATTTATATCCAAGTTTATGCTTTTTTGAAGGAACTCAGGTTTCTGTAGGAAGGGGCACAGATCAGCCTTTCCAAATCTATGGTTCACCATGGACGGAATGTTTACCCTATCAATTTACTCCTAAGCCAAGTTATGGCGCTAAAGATCCATTTTTAAACGGTAAACTGTGTTATGGTGAAGATCTTTCCAATTATCCGAAGGATCTAAGAGAACTGAATCTTGAATGGGTAATCAAGGCTTACCAGAATTACAAAAATCCTCAGCTGGATTTCTTTTTAAAAAATTTGTGGTTTGATACTCTTTCCGGAACGGATGAATTCAGAAAGCAGATTATTGCGGGTAGATCAATTCCAGAAATTAAGGCTTCATGGAAAAAAGATCTGGAAGATTTTGAAAAGATCAGAACCCAGTATGTGGTATATGAAGATTAATGGATATCAATCTGGAGTAAAATTTTTAATTGATAAAATTGGAAGCTGGAGGTTAGATGTTACTTTTAGTCATATTATTACTAAGTAGTCCTTTAAAAAGGGTAAAAGTAATTCTTTATGACCATCATAACTTCCAGCCTCCAGCTTCTGACTTCCATCCTTTTAATCAAAATTTTGGGGTGGATTTTTATCATTTTTACCCTTGTTTAAGATAAAGAGTCCAATCGTTAAACCTACGACACCTGCAAAAGCAGTTAATAAGGCTCTTTGTAACTTATCTGGAAGATCATTTCCCAGATAATTCATTAAAAAAGGATCACAAAAGTGATCACTGATATGATAATATGATTTCTTCCGAATGGTTTCATGGTACTATTTAAATTTGTAGGAGATCATTACACCGCCCCTGTAGGGAATTATTTCACCACTTTTATTAAAGTTTTCTGCATCATCATAGCGTTTTCCGGTGGTTCTGTCATATCCCTTATAAAAGCTTTGCGAAGTTCCTATAGTGGCATAGAGGTCGAGATTCCAGCGATCAGATAATTGAAATTGATATCCTCCGGTAATACCCAACATAATAGAGTATCCTTTTTGGTAAAGATTAGAATTCATGACATATTCTCCATCATCTTTTTGGGTAACATTGTCATTCCAATAGTTCCATTTAGCAGCTTTGTATGCCGCAACAGAGACATTCGCTCCTATATACCAATGTTTGAAAGCCTCTTTGAAATAATACCTTCCTTCAGCAGAAACAGAGTAAAATTGTAACTCATGTCCTGCAAAAGACTTCCACGGTGAGACAAAAACATCTCCTTGTAGGGTGTATTTAGGACTGATCTGCTTTTCTACAGCTAGGTTAAAAATTCCTATTGGTAAAAAAAGAGCATTACCTTTTACATACAAACCTTTATCTTCGCTTTGTTCCTGTTCCTGAGCCTTCAGTGAACCTATGCTCAGGAATGCCAAAGCACCCATTAATACTCTGTATTTCATCAAGTGTTTATTTTATTTGTTTTAATAATTCTTCTGCTAGATTAGAATCTCTGTTTGCTTGAGTTGCCATGTTTTTAGACATCTCAGCATAATTTTTTGCCATTTCCTTATTCCCTGTTAAGAAATAAAGCTTAGCTAGGATGTAAGTGTTTTCTGAAGTTTCCCCTCGCATTACAGATTTCTCAGCCCATTCGGTTGCTTTTTTTAAAGAAGATGGTGTCTGTACATGATCTACAAATACCCATGCTGCTCTTAAAAGTTCATCCGGATTGAATGTTTCAGGATTTTTGTAATAATCCAAAGCTGCTTTTTCATATTCCGGGAAATTGGCATTTCGCTCGTAATAGTTAAGTTTGGTCTGATTCAGTTTAGTAATTGCAGTTTGTTTCCCAACCAATGGTTCAGCCATTTTCATAAAGTAATCATCATTTACTTTTTTGTTTTTATCATCAATGGACTGTTCTACGATTTTTGATAGCTTTAACTGGGAATCAAATTCGGTGTATGTTTCTTCGGGAAGAAATTTGATGATCTCTGCTTTTCTGGAAACAAAGGCTTTATAATTGGAATCTTCTGTAGATTTCAGGAAAAATAGCATAAACCCTATTTCATCTTTTGAAAGAGGTTCAGATGCCTTTTTATTTTCAAAATACCTTTCAGATGCTTTTTTGGCAAACTCATAATCAGTATCAGAATTAAGCTTCATAATATTGATCAGGAATTGAGGATCTTTTTCCCCATTAGCAAATCTTTCTTTCAGAGAACCTTTTTTATTCCCTTGTGAATTAATATCCTGAGCCATTGTCACAAACATCCCTTCTTCCATATAACCTGTGTTTCTGGAAACAAGTTCGCCTTCACCATTCAGGAAAAGATAAGTAGGGTAAGATCGTACTCCGAATTTAGAAGCAAGATCTCTTCCTTCTCCTTTCTCCATATCAAATCTTGCATTGATAAAGTTGGTATTGAAGTATTCTCTCACGGATTTCTGAGGAAAAACATTTTTTTCCATCATTTTGCATGGTCCACACCAGGAAGCATACGCATCAATAAAAACCAATTTTTTTTCTTTTTTGGCCTTTGCTATAATTTCTTTAAATGGTAGTTCCTGAAACTGTATAGTCTCCTGAGCAGAGATGACAATAGAGCAAACAATAGATATCCCGGAGATGATCTTCTTCATTTTCAAATAAGATTTGAAGCGAAGATAAATAATTTTCAAAATATATAGGTGGGAATCGGGAACCTGAATGTTGATATTAACTAATTTTAAGACTTACATTTTCATATCCTGATTTTTTTTAGCAGAGTAGAGCAGGTTTCTGCTATAATAAAATCATGAGTCCTTTTTCTTAGATTCTTTATGCTCCTTACCCCAAGACTCAAGCTGGTCAAGTACCGGAAGCAGCTTTTTCCCTATTTCAGATAATTCATATTCCACTCTGGGAGGAACCTCAGCATATACTGTTTTTACAATCAGGTTTTCCTGTTCCATTTTCTTAAGCTGGAGGGTAAGCATTCTTTCTGAAATATTGGAAATTCTGTTTTTCAGTTCAACAAATCTTAATCTTTCCCGTTTAAGTTGATAGCAGATGGAAAGTATCCATCTTCCACTAATCAGGTTAACGGCATATATCTCGGAACAGCTTGATTCCAGCGTTTTTTTATTCTCGTTATTGGTGGATGATTCTTTAATACTCATACTAACATTTTTGTTCGCTCCATACAATCTCTTGTACATTTGTATTGTACAGCATTGATGATTTAAATTTACAAATAAAAGAGGAAATATAGGATGAATGTCCTGTTTTCACAGCCTTTTATTATAGATTTTTTATATGGGAATGTTATGGATTTAAATAGAATTAACAAGGAGCTGAGGGCTAGTATGGAAAGTGTTCCGTATTCATTGGAACTCGATGAAAATATATTTTTGAATGCTCCTGAAATAATACAGAAGGAAAGAGTTGAGTTTACAAAGAATAACCCTGTTAGACAACCGGATCATATCAAGGTGAAAGATATCTTTATTCCAAGTTCAATGGATGGTAAAGAAATAAGACTGCATATCTATCAACCGGAAAAATTTGATCCAAATAAAACGTTGATTTATTTTCATGGCGGTGGCTATGTTTTTGGTTTGCCGGAGCAGGTTGACAGTGAGATGTTTGAAATAGCCAATGAATTACAGGCAACCATTGTATCTGTAGATTACAGATTGGTACCTCAATATCGTTTTCCTATACCTATTCTGGATGGCTTTGATGCTTTAAAATGGGTGATTGAAGAAGGTGAAAACCAGCTGGGGATAAATACTGAACAGCTTACCGTGATGGGAGCCAGTGCGGGAGGACATTTGGCAGCGTCAGTGGCTCAGATGGCTGCCGACGAGAATATAAATAATATTAAACATCAATTTTTATTGTATCCTGTTATTCATAATGGATTGGATACTTCTTCTATGCTGGAGTTTACAGACTCTCCGTTATGGAATAAAAGATATGCAGAAATAGCATGGCAGCATTTTTTAGGCAAAAAAAATATGAAGAATAGTGTTCCCTATTCAGATCTTACTCACTACCGTAATTTTTCTGCACTGCCTCAAACAACAATTGTTGCCTGTGAACTTGATCCTTTAAGAGATGAAGGTATTGAGTTCTCTCAATTATTATATAAGGCAGGAGTGGCAACTGAGCTGTGGGTGATTCCGGGGGCGGTTCATGTATTTGACCTTTTTGATTGTCCCTTGACTGATGAGTATAAAAAGTTTTTGATGAGCAGACTTTTCAAATAAATAATATGAAATTAAGAGATAAAAAACCGGCTTTAATCCTTATTGATATTCAAAAAGGATTTCTTGATGAAAACTATTGGGGCGGAAATAGAAATAATAAAGATGCCGAAAAAAATAAGTGGAAAAATATTGGAGAGTTGGCGGGAATTGGATTTACCGATATTTCACATTCGACACAGTTCAACAAATTCTCAATCTAAATTACATGACTCTGATCCTGGGTTTGCATTTAATGACAATGTCCTGCCTCTACGTAATGAATGCATTATCACTAAAAACGTGAACAGTGCTTTTATAGGAACTGATCTGAAAGAGAAATTAGAGGCTCAGAAAGTAAGTGCTGTCGTAATTCTAGGTATTACCACCAACCATTGTGTTTCTACAACGGCAAGAATGGCTGGGAATTATGGATATGAAACTTATGTTATTTCAGATGCGACAGCTGCTTTTGACAGAGTAGGAATAAATGGAGAAAGGTATGATGCAGAATTAGTTCACCTCATGGCATTGGCCAATTTGAATGAAGAGTTTGCATCTGTTCTGAATGCTGAAGAATTATTAAAAAACTTATAGAATAGTATGCAAAACCAGAACATATTTAAACTGCTGTATATAGGGCAGTTTTTGTTTTTATCAAAACAAATCATTTTATCCTCAATTTTTTCATCAAAAACAGGTTGTATTTATCAGGATTTTTAAGATAATTTTATTTCACTCAATGGTCCTGAAATCTTTGTTATATCTTTGCAAACGAATAAATTATCCCATAAATAAATCGTAAAATATAGGCTTTGCTTCAGGTATTGCCTTTCTTTTTTGGGATAATATAAATGCAGAAGAAATTGAGTATTAGTTTTAAACACGCCTTATCCCAAAAATCTATTTACGCTGCTGCTTTATCCACCTGCTTAATTGCAGTAGTGGCTTTTGCTGTTTTGAGTCATTTGATCGCTGAAGATAACCGTAAAAATAACGAGGATTTTGCCAAAAAAACATTTTTCAGGAAGTACGAATCAGTAGAAAGTGAATTCAGGAATATTGAAGATTATCAGTATCTGCTTCGTGAATTGATTCAAAAAGACGGACTGAAAAACTATAGAGATTATTCTTTGGTTTTAAATGATCTGAATAAAAAAAGAAACCTGCTAACTTATAGCTGGTATTATTATGACAATAGTAAAACCGGAACGTATGAAAGCAACAACCCCTTATCAGACCTTTTTAAAGAGAGGAATAAGACAGCGAACTCCATTGCTATAAAAAATAATGGTTCCGGACATTTTAAAGATCTTCTGATAAATCGTAAAGACAGTATGTATTGGGTAAGCTATGACTCTTTGGTACTGCCTGGGAAAAATGTTCTTTATTATGGCTCTACGGTAAGTTTAGATGATTTGCATCAATATTTTACCAATGTAGATAAAAGCTCTAATACCTATGCTTATGTATTTACTAAAGAAGGAATTTGTATTACCCATCCTGAGAAAAAGTACATTGGGAAAAATGTTTTTAAATTCACAGATATTAAAGCGAAGGACACATTATGCAATAAAGCAAAATCAGGATACACTGAAGGAATTGCAGCCTCAGAGTATTTGGGAATGGAAGTCACACGGTTTATAAAACCATTGAAAACAGATAATTTTGATGGGTATGCGGTAGTGAATCATGTCAATTTTATCATTGATGAGAATACTAATAAGGTAAAAGCTTATACTATTTATATATTTCTGGCAGCTTTATTTATGATTGTTACTGTTTTTATTCTTTTTCAACGGTCTACAAACATGGCATATAAAGAAAAAGAAAAGATTCAGTCTGAAAAAAATCTCCTGTTGATTGAGAATGAGAAAATGCATAAAGCGGAAGTTATTAACCAGCTTCAGCAGCTTAAAAATAATATCAACCCGCATTTTCTTTTCAATTCTCTGAATTCATTATATATGCTGATAGGTATAAATAAGGAGAATGCTCAGAAATTCACCATGAATCTTTCCAAAATTTACAGGTATCTGATTGTTCCGCCAAAGGAAAATATTGTACCCGTTGCCAAAGAGATCGATTTTATTCAGAAATATATGGATCTTCTGAAAAGCAGGTTTGATGAAGAACTGAATTTTCAGCTTATGATCAAAGACCCTGAAAGCTTAAAGAAACGGATCCCGTATTTGTCACTTCAAATTGTGACGGAAAATGCTATAAAACACAATGTTGCAACCATAGATCAGCCGTTGGAAATCATGATAGAAGTAGAGGAGAAAGGGATTACGGTGAGGAATACTTATCAGCCCAAAACGGAAGCCGTTCAGGGAGAGAAATTCGGAATTGATTATTTGAATCAGGTTTATGAATATTTTAAACAAAATTCACTTCATATTTCTGTAGATGGTGAAAATTTTATATGTTTTTTGCCATTAATGGATTAAAATGAAAAAATCCATTCACTCCCGAATAATCACCTTTCACTCCCTAAAAGACCCTATATAATTCACTATACCTATAGCTTTGCCAGCTGAAACTAAGATATTTACTATTTGGAATGAATCGGACTATTTTAATGAAGAATTACAGGCTTGCACTGTATCTTGGACTTGCTATGGCATCGCCGGCAGTTCTGGCACAGAAAAAAGACACTGTAAAAACGACCAAGGACAAAACCGAAAAAGCAGATCTTTCATCATCAAAGAAAGCAAAAAAAATTGACGAACTGATTAAGAAAGGAACTTATAAAAAAGGGATCTTCAATACCATTCAGGTAAAAACAGATCTTTATTTTGAAATTCCTGACAGTTTGATGGGACGTCAGTTTTTGGTAGTGAACAAGCTCTCTCAGGTACCTATGCAGGTAAATGAGGCAGGTCTGAACAAAGGAATGAACTATGAAAATAAGATCATTTCTTTTCACAGGGACAAAGTTGCGAAAAAAGTATGGGTAAGAACTTCGGAAGCAAAAGTGTCTTCTCCTAAAAATGATGCCATTACAAAATCTGTTAAAGATAACTTTTCAGAATCTGTGATTGAGGTTTTTGATATTGAAGCCCAAAACAGTGATTCTACTTCGGTAGCTATTAAAGTGAATAAGGTTTTTGACGGAAATCAGAAAAGCTTTAATGATGTATTGGCTAATGTAGGTCTTGGCGGATCAGTAAAATCAAGTCTTTCCTTTATTGAAGGAGTAAAAACATTCCCGGAAAATCTTGTGGTGAAATCCCAACTGAGTACCTCTGTAAATGAAGGCGGTGTGGATCTTCCGGTAACACTTGGAGTAACCAGCAATCTGGTACTGCTTCCTAAGATTCCTATGAAACCTAGGGTTGCAGATGCAAGAGTAGGGTTTTTCAGTGAAAAGCATTGGTTCTTTAATGATCAACAGCAGAAAATGGACGAGAAATTCTTCATTACCCGTTGGAACTTAGAGCCTAAAGATGAGGACAAAGAAAAATATCTGAGAGGTGAACTGGTAGAGCCTAAAAAGCAGATCGTTTATTATATAGACCCCTCCACACCAAAACAATGGCGTGAAAAGATCATTGCAGGAGTTCATGACTGGCAGGTTGCTTTCGAGCAGGCAGGGTTCAAAAATGCTGTCATCGCTAAGATGCCGGATGAAAAAGATGAAGATTTTGATATTGATGATGTAAGATATTCCGTAATCACATATGCTGCTTCTCCAAAGTCTAATGCGATGGGGCCATCTGTAGTAGATCCAAGAAGTGGTGAAATCATTGAGGCTGATATCATCTGGTGGCACAATGTAATGACTTCTCTCCAGGAATGGATGAGAATTCAGATAGGACCTATTGATTCCAGAGCGAGAGCTAATAAATTCAGTGATGAGTATATGGGAGAAGCCATTCGTTTTGTATCCTCTCATGAAGTGGGACATACTTTCGGATTGAAGCACAATATGGGATCCTCTTTTGCATTCCCTGTAGAATCTCTTCGTTCCAAAGAATTTACTGATAAGATGGGTGGAACGGCACCTTCTATCATGGATTATGCACGTTACAATTATGTGGCACAACCGGAAGATGGAGTTACAGCCATCACTCCAAAGATCGGAATCTATGATAAATATGCGATTGAATGGGGGTACCGTTGGTATCCGGATGAATTCGCTGAGAAAAAAGCGCTGAGAAATTTAATAGAGAAGCATGAAGATGACCCATTATATTTCTATGGTGAACAACAGAGTTATCTTGAAACGATAGACCCGCGTTCGCAGTCTGAAGATTTAGGTGATGATGCGATGAAAGCCAGCGAATATGGAATGAAAAATCTGAAAGTTGTAGCCAATAATCTTTTAAAATGGACCTATGAAGACGGTAAAGATTATACAGATGCAGGTAAATTATACATGGGGGTTATCGGTCAATGGGATCTGTATACAGGACATGTAATGGCGAATGTAGGAGGAATTTACCTGAACAATACAGTTTTTGGTAATAAGAAAAAAGCCTATGAAGCAGTTCCTGCTGAAACTCAGAGAAGAGCGGTTGATTATTTGGTTAAAAACTCGATCAATCTTCCGGAGTGGTTATTCTTTAACCCGATTACTGAGAAAACATATTCGGTGAAAAATTCCCCAATGGGACCGTTTGAACAGACACCATATACCCTGGCCAGAGGAATGCAGTATGCCAATATCTATTCCCTGTTTATGGATGACAGATTGCTTAGACTCCTTGAGAACGAGTTGAAGCATGAAGTTTCAGGTTCAAAAGAGAAGATCTACACAGTAGAAAATTTATTTGAACAGGTAAGAACAGCCATTTTTAACAAGAAAGGAAGCCTTACGATGCTTGAGAAAATGGCGCAGAAGAACTACGTGGATGCATTGATTGTTTCGGTGAACAAATTATTCGAAAAAACAGCCGTAAAAACATTGAAGACAGATCAGACATTAAATATGCCAATGATCTGCAACTATCATGAAGAAGGTAAAAACCTTAGAAACATCAATTATTCATCCATGAAGAGAGTATCTGAAGTAACTACGTACAAAAGATCAGAATTACAAAAAGTTCTGAACTTCCTGAACAACACCAGATACAGAGGTGATGACGCTTCAAGAGCGCATTATTCAGATTTAATTATTCGTATTGAAGAGGCTTTAAACAAATAAACAGCAATGAAAAAAACTCTAATCCTTTTACCTCTTTTAGCTGCTCAGGTTGCGTTGGCTCAGGAAAAAAAGACCATTACAGGAAAGATAGAAGACGGTAATACTTCCAGCGTAATTGCAGGAGCATCTATAAAAATAGAAACCCAGTCCGTTTCTACAAAAACTGATTTAGACGGCATTATCGAAAGTGTATCTGTAGGTACAGTAGCTGATAAGGACGGAAAATTTATACTGGAAATTCCGGTAGGAACAAAATCTATTCTGGTAAGTTTTCCAGGATACGAATCCCGTATTATCCATATCAATGAAGATAAAACCAACTATACCGTAAGATTGGTTCCTGAAGTTTCAGATAAAAACAAGATTCAGGAAGTGATCATTACCGGATATCAGAAGATTGAAAAGCGTAAGCAGACTTCAGCGGTTGCTACGGTAAAAATGGATAACATCAGCCAGGCTGGGGTGGCAAGTGTAGACCAGATGCTATCCGGACAGATTGCCGGGGTAGTGGTAACTCCGGAAACTGGATCGCCGGGTGGACCTGCAAAAATAAGAATCCGTGGAACAGCTTCTTTGTCTGGACCTCAGGATCCGCTATGGGTAATTGACGGTCTTCCGTTAGAAGGAAATGATGTGCCTAACTTCAGCGATAAGGATAATATCGATCAGCTTCAGAACTTCTCCATTGCAGGATTGAACCCAAATGATATTGAAGATATTACCATCCTGAAAGATGCTGCGGCGACAGCCATTTATGGAGCAAGAGCTGCGAATGGGGTAATTTCCATTACCACAAAAAAAGGAAAGAAGGGTAGCATGAGATTGAATTTCTCTGCAGATACTTTCGTAACAGCCCGTCCTGATTTTGAAAAACTAAACCTGATGAACGCATCAGAGAAAGTGGATCTTGAATTAATGCTTGCCCAGCGTGCGGATCTTACTTACCGTGCAGATAAAGGGGGAGGTGATGAGAATTTTAACTCAGAATAACCAGCTTGATGATTTTAGGACTGGTGGTCTGGGGGCTTTAAGTCCATTGACCCGTAACCAAATCAATGCGCTAAGAAACAACACTACTGATTGGGGGAAACTGTTATACAGAAACGCCATCAATAAACAGTATGGAGTGAGTATTTCCGGAGGGGGAGAAACTTCAGATTACTATTTCTCTTTAGGGTATTATGATGAAGAGGGTACAACGATTGGTACCGGATTTAAACGTTATAACCTTACTTTAAAGAATAATTATAAGTTAAGCGATAAGTTAACGGCTGGGATCTCTGTTTTCGGAACTCAAAGTGAGAAAGAATCATTTATGACGGATGCAGATGCTGCTGCAAGCCCTATTAATTATTCAAGAAATGCTAATCCGTACATGAATCCGTTTAATCCGGATGGAAGCTACAGATATGATAAAGATATCGATGGTTTTGCAGATACTTATATTCCTTTCAACTTCCTTGAAGAAAGACAGAATACAAGTTATACGCTGAAAAACCATTCATTAAAAGCAATTTTGGATTTAGAATATAAAGTTTCAAAAAATCTGAAATTCACGTCTCAGTTAGGTATTCAGTATGATACTAACAAGACGGAAAAATATGCCGGACAAGAGACGTATTTTACCAGGAAGATGAAGGAAGGTACCCGTTACTATAAAGACGGTGGATATAAATATTTCCTGCCTGCCGGAGATATTAAACAAAACTGGGACAACGATTTCTTCCAATACAACTGGAAATTACAGGGAACTTACAGCACCAAAATCAATTCTGTACATGAAATTGACTTGATGGCAGGAACGGAGCTTCGTAAGACAGAAGATAACACAACGCTTACCAGAGCTTTTGGGTATAACAAAAATACCAGAACTGCTACTCCAATTGCGTTCCCAAGTGCGAATTTTGCTGCCGAAAAGAAGTATGAAACGTACCGCGAAATGCCGCCTGTAGAGAATGCTTATGCATCTATGTTTGCTACAGCATCCTATACTTACGATCAGAAGTATACTTTCTTCGGAAGTGTAAGATATGACGGGACGAACTTATTTGGAGTCAATAAAAAGTATAAATACCTTCCGATATGGGCTGTTTCCGGTTCATGGCTGGTAACGAAGGAAGACTTTATGAAAAATATAACGCCTGTTTCCAACATGAGACTTAGAGCTTCCTATGGTTTACAGGGAAATATTGACCGTAATACTTCACCATTCTTTATCGGAGAATACAATTATGCCAATATTCTTCCGGGAATGAGAGAAGATGTTATCAATGTGATCAGCCCGCCCAACGATAAACTTCGTTGGGAAAAAACTACGAACGTAAACTTTGGTCTTGATCTGGGATTGTTCAAAAACCGTATTAACCTTACTGCAGATGTATACAGCAGAAAAGGAACAGATATGATCAGTATGAAGGAAACACCGCTTGAATCAGGTTTTGAGTATACGATGATGAACTGGGGAAGCCTTACGAACAAAGGTTTTGAATTGGCTTTATCTACAAGAAACATCGATAAAGAAAACTTTAAATGGTCTACTACCATCAACTTTGCTCATAATAAAAGTAACGTATTGAGTGAGCAACCTCGTGATAATGCGTTTCTTCCATCCAGAGAAGGACTTCCTGTAAATGCAGTGTTTGCTTTAAAAACAGCAGGAATGGATGCTTACGGAAACCCCCTATTCTGGAGAGGAAATGAAAAAGTATCTGCTGAAGAATTCTTTAAATTATATGATGTATATGCTGACTTCCTTCCGGGGCAGTTTGTGGATACAAAATTAACAAACAAAGAACTGAGAAATCTGTTTACTTATGTAGGAGACAGAGATCCTAAATTTACAGGAGGGATCATCAATAACTTCAAGGTTAAGAATTTTGATTTAACGATTGCTGCGACATTCAATTTTAAGCAGACTGTAATGCGTACTCCTTCTTACAGAGGAATGGATCTGGATAGAGGAAGAAACTACACCAGAGAAATCTACGAAGCTGGTGGATCATTACCAGGAATTACAAGCCCTGATATGGATGCAAACCCTAATGGATGGATGGCTAATAAATGGTTTGCTGGAAACCGTTCCAACACGTATGGATTATTGGATGTATGGGCTAAAGAGATCAGCTATCTAAGAATCAGCAGTATTCGTTTGGGCTATACACTTCCAAAAGAATTTACGGCACCTATGGGAATCAGCAGCTTGAGACTGAGTGTGGAAGGACGTAACCTTTTTGTATTCAGTAATGGATACAAAGGATATTTTGATCCGGAAACGTATGGTAATATTTATGCACAGCCTATTGCTAAATCAGTGACAGTAGGATTTAATGTTTCTTTTTAAAACTTGAAAAAATGAAAAAAATAACAACTATCATAGCATTGGCGGTTATCAGCTTTACCACTGTAGGATGTGACAGATTTTTAGATATTCAGCCTGAAGGAAAAGTAATTCCGACTACTGTTGAAGATTACCGTAAAGTTCTTACCTCAGCCTATGCAAAATATCCTAATCATAAGTCTTTATCAGTACTTCGTACCGATGAGGTAACTGTTAATGAAAATATCAGTGATTTCAATGTATATCGTGAAATCGCGATGTGGAAAGATACCAATAATGATTCTGCAACATTAGAATTCCCATGGGTGAAGTTTTATTCAGTGATCTTTTATCTGAACCAGATCATTAATGAAGGAAGCAAAACAATGGCAGACTCTCCTGAAAAGCAGCAAATTCTTGCAGAAGCTTATGCATTACGTGCCTATGCCTATTTTGACATGGTGAATCTATATGCGAAGCCATACAACAGTGCTACAGCTTCTACAGACAGAGGGGTTCCGATCAGTCTTGAAATGGATATTGAAGCTGTATTAAAGCCATCCAGCGTGCAGGAAGTTTATAATCTGATCCATGCAGATATGAGTAAGGCAGAAGGTCTTATGGTAGAACAGAAACAGACAGCAGGAATCAATTATAGATTCTCCAAGATTGCATTAATGGCTTTACAGGCCAGAACAGCTCTTTATCAGAATGACTGGAACAAAGCTTTGTATTATGCAGAACAGGCATTAGCCATGAAAGGAGATTTGGTTGACCTGAATACAAGTACTACAGCACCTCATCATTATATGTCTGTAGAGTCTATTATGGCATTGGATGATGTATTCGACAGTGCGGCACAGAACTTATCTTTTGCCTCTTCTGAATTGATCTCAAAATTCAACAGCAGTACAGATAAAAGATTCAAACTTGCTTTTGAAAAAAATGGCAGCCAGTATAAAATCATTAAAAAAGGAAGTTCAGAGTTTAAAGTATCCTTCAGAACTACAGAAATGTATTTCATAAAATCTGAAGCATTATTGAAACTGAACAGACTTGATGAAGCTAAAGAAATTTTATCTAAAGTTCTTAAAAACAGATATACTCCGGAAGGATATACTGCTGTTCAGAATACAATAGTACCAATGAATGCTGCAGATTTCATGAATTTCATCCTTGATGAAAGATCCAGAGAGTTTGCGGTAGAAGGACACAGATGGTTTGACCTGAGAAGAGCCAACCAGAAAGAAATTAAACATACCATTAACGGTAAGGACTATATTCTTCAGCAGAATGATCCGAGATATACAATAGAATATCCGATGAGTGCAAGAAAAAATAATCCTAATTTATAGAACACTTCATATTAACAACCCCTGAAACCGCTAGAATTTAACCGTTCTAGCGGTTTTTTTGTACTTTTGCAGTATGAAAATTGCCATTATTGAAGATGAGCTGCTGGCTGTTAATTATCTGAAAGACCTTTTAGATAAACAAAACATCATTCCTGTTACGGAAATAGTGGTTCTTCGTTCCAAAAAAAAGGCAATAGACTTTTTTGAAAATGATTCTGCTGATCTTATTTTTATGGATATTCATCTTGGTGACGGGATGAGCCTGGAAATTTTTGAGCAGGTAGAGCTTTTTGCTCCCATCATCTTTATTACGGCATTTGATGAGTATGCAATGCGTGTTTTCAAACATTTTACGATAGATTATGTACTGAAACCTTTTGAAGAAGAAGACCTCCATCAGGCATTACAGAAATTTGTTTCCATCAGAAATAATTTTGATCCCGAACCTTTGTTGAAATCTATTTCCACCTTACGTCAGGGAGAAGATACTGAAATAATGAAACGTTTTATGGTGAGGGAAGGCAATAAGCTGAGATCTGTAGATGAGCAGAATACAGCCTATTTTTTTGCTTCGGGAAAATACCTTTTTCTTACCACAATGGATAATCAGACCTATATTTATGATGATACTATCAAGGATATTATCCAAAAGCTGAATCCGCAGGTTTTCTTTAAAGTAAACCGTAAGTTTATCATCAATAAGGAAGCCATTACAGAGATCATCAAACATTCAAGTCAGAAAGTAGAGTTGAAGCTTTCTCCCAAGCCTGAAGTAAGCGATGAGGTATTTATCAGTAAAATGCAGATCGCTGAATGCCTGAACTGGCTGAAGAATTAGGGAGGCCGGAAGCTAGATGCTGGAAGAGGGAAGTTACTTGTAGTTAGAATACATCTATTTTATAAACCACATAGGGATCACATAGCTTGATGGGCGATGAAATGAATTATAATGGTTGGTAAATAAAGCATACTGATGATTTTTAATCTCTCGCAGATTGCACAAATTTTGCAGATGTTTGTGGATATGAAAATCAGAGATTTTCTAAAACTTATGTGTACTTTTTATGCTCAAAGCTTTAAACTTAAAATCTCTTAAGTGTTTAAAATCTTTTGTGACTTTTGTGGTTATTTAAATAGTCTGGAAGCTAGATGCTGGAAGAGGGAAGTACTTGTAACCAGAGTATCTGATTAAATTTTTTTATTGGTATTTTGTTATTGACTACGTATAATCTTTGATTTCTGACGAAGGAAGAATCTCAATATTACCATTTTCAGATTACGCTTGTAGATATATCTATTTTTAATTAATCATAGCATCAACTTCATCAAAAGACAAATAAACATCTACCGTATAAAAGTAACTTCCATCCTCCCTCTTCCTACTTCCCGCCTTTTCCCTATTTTTTCGTATTTTCCCTGCCGAAAACTGATTGTTTAAAAAAAGAGCATGAAAATATACTTATTTCTTACTTTAATGCTTTCAGGAGTAGTATTTTCACAAAAGATACAGTTGAAAAAAGATAAGATTCTATTCAATGAAAAGGAGGTAGGAATCCTGAAATCCCCTTACAGAGATCATTTTGAATTTTATAACCTGGCGAATGAAAAGGTTTTTGATGCCGATTTAAAGGGAGTCACGTTAGCAAAAGAACAGTTTCTTTATTATCTCGATATGAAATCAGCAGATGGAAAAACCACTCAGATTCCTTATGAAGTATTGGTTACTTCATTTAAGGTAGATAGAATAGTAGCTTATCAATTGGCTGTAAAATATCACCTTTTCAATGAAAATGGTTTTGATAAGGCTGAATTGGAGAAGTTCTTTACTACTCCGAGAGAAAATCTGGGCGACAAATATCTGGTTGCAAAAACCAACAGTATTGCAGAGGATAACGCCAGAAAAAGCAGACTCGATAATATCAGAAGCCTCTATAATCCGAGAATGGGTTCCAATGGAGAAATTTTGATTAATAACGGAGGCTTTCAATCTAAAATTATTGGATATTCAAGAGCGTTTAACTGTGTAGGATTCAATAATACGGGATCTTGTCTGGAAGTAACTGATTTGGATGGGGTAAAGGTAGCTTCTATGTATCAGACCAATCAGGGGTTGAAAACGTATTTGGTAAAAACCTTTGATAACAATGAATTTACCTTTACAGCAACCAGACCTTATGCGCCTTCAGACTATGCATTTATCAACGAGTTTGTAGCTAATCTTTTTATTGAAGGCTATACGCTGGAACATCAGGCTTACAATAAAAACCAGGAGCTTCATCAGGCAAAAATGAATGATGCTGTCAACCGCAGTATCAATTTATATGACGCTCCGGGATATCTGGTTGAGAAATCAGGAAAGAAAACAGAAGGTACCATTACCATCTGGTTTGAAATGCTGGATCCGGAAAGAACAGGGCAAAAACTTCCTCAAGATGGAGCAGATCGGTTTGGACAGCGTGTAACTCTGAAGAAAAGGTTACCTGGGATGAACAGTATGGCTACCAAAGTATATGATGCCGATTCAGGAGTACATTTCTGTGTTTCGCCCAATGGAAATGAGGAATGTTACTACGGGCTGGATGTAAAAGGAGAGTTCATGAAAAAGCTGCAAAATTATGGAAGCCTTTATGGGAATAATTCCTATTTCTATAAGCTGATTGCTAAAGAAAATAAGATCATGCTACTACAGGACCCTGTTGAAGACTGGAAATATGTGATTAAAACAGATCTTCAGCCTAAAGGTCAAATGCTGGATAGCAGATCAAACGACAAACTTTCTGAAAAGTTGGCTGACTATCTTAAAGATTGTAAGTCTGTTTCCGACCAGCTTAAAAATGAAAGCCTTGATCTTAAAAATGAAGAAAACCTGATCAGAATTATTTCCGATTACAGTAAGTGTAAGAAGTAGCTCCACTACTGATACAAAATAATTAAATCCGGCAATAGACTTAGTATGCTATTGCCGGATTCTTGTTTTATAATAAAATAGGAGTTTACAATCTCCTTATTATCAATTGATTAAACGGTCAATTTCGATAGATTCTATACCCTATGGTTAAAAATTTTCCAGGAAAAAATATAATGCGTCAAGTTTTGACGTTAAGTCCCTCTACTTTTGTTTCAGAATTAAAGAACAAACTATAAATGATTGTACGCTTGCTTATCCTAATGATATTTACCATTTCTAAACTTAAAGTTTCAAACCAGTTGTAGTAAACAATTTCAATTTTTTTAATCATTCAATATAACACGTCAAGTTTTGGCGTTAGCCTGAAATACCTTTGCTAAAGAATCAAACACCAAATCACAAAATAGTAATCATCCATGGATAAACCAAGTGAAGACAGAATAAAAAATCTCCATCCATTGGTAAGGAAAGAAGTCACACAAATTGTAAAAGAATGTGACGAAGCCCTTACCGGGAGAGCAAAAGTGAGGATTACCCAAGGTATGAGAACTTTTAAAGAACAAGATGCATTATACGCACAGGGAAGAACAAAAGCCGGAAAAAAAGTCACCAATGCCAAGGCCGGACAAAGCATTCACAATTACGGATTAGCAGTAGATATCTGCCTTATTATCGACGGAAAAACAGCAAGCTGGGACACTGCGAAAGACTGGGATAATGATGGCGTAGCAGACTGGTATGAATGTGTGAAAATCTTTGCCAAACATGGCTGGAGCTGGGGCGGAAACTGGAAAACCTTTAAAGACCTGCCGCATTTTGAACGAAGCTCCATATGGAAAGGAGAACGAAAGGTCAAAGCAACTTGGAGAAACTTACAAAATTTACCAAAAGATAAAGACGGATATGTAATTTTTACCAAATAATCCCGGGATTATTTCACCGTGAAAATCAATACTACAATCAACCGGAATGATTGTACAGGGAGAGTTTTGTCTTTTCCGGAAAAAATAAAACACTTCTTATTGAACACTTGTTAAAACCTAAAAAAAACTCTGAATAAAAAAATTATTGAAGCCGCTAAGATGCATGAACAAAAATCATATCGAATTTTTAAGAAAACACTCTTTAAAAAATAACCAGGCTTATTATTCTTAAAGCCTTCAGTAACCTTAAGGGTTCAGAGTCTTTTTCAGTTTTATCAGACTGATCATTACACCCGTCTTATCTTTTATTAACACCAAAAATCACAAAAATGCCACAAAATATTCCATCGGGAAGCTTATCAACAGCTCCCGACAGCAAAGGGCTTAACGTACGGCCTGACCTTCTGCCGGAGTCTTTCTTCTTTCTGGAGAAAGGACAGACATTTAGTCAGGATACGAACGGAAAATTTGGAGCCAATGGTACTGTATTCAGGACCACCTCCAAAGTAAGCCTTAACGGTACCGGCAAAATATATACTATTTGCCAGGGACAGGTGTTTTTACAACCTTGTGGAGGAGATTCCACTAAAGTAAATGCGATCCTGAAGCCTTTTAATCAGCCGATTAAAGGACTGGCGATCAAATATATCGTATACAGAGGCCTGAACAGATCAGATTTCTTTGAAGGAGATCTTGTCAAATCCACAGCTACAACAGGCTTTGTAGACGTCATCAGAAAAGAATTCACAGGTCTTTATAATATGCTGGGAATTACTGTACCCCCGTTTACTGCTCAGCATATCGGGTTTCCGGTAGGAAATTCTCAGTCAGCAGATGATCTTATTGATGATTATTTCCTTAAGATTTCTAAAGTTCAAACTACCGGAACTACCACCACTGAGATAGACTCCAAAAAAGCTTTTGAACTGCCTATGATCCCAAGAGGAACCCATCTTGGAAATGCTACAGGAAATGTAGGTATTGATATCGTATTAAACGAGGGAGACTATACAGTAGCGAACGATCCAAACCCATTTCAGTTGAATCTGGCTTTTGCCCGTAGTGCAGACCACGTTTTAGATCAAGCTATTGGCAATACTGCTTTTAAAAAGAAGCTGATCAGAGAAACAGCCACTCAGTTCTTAGATATTGCAGCCTTTTATGGTTTACATACGCAGGGAAAAGGGAAGATTCATATGAGTGATAATTCTGTTCTGCAAACGGTAGAAGAAATCGCCAATCAGATTTCAGGCTTTAAAACAACCGATACAACCTATCTGTACATCCAGGGAAGCAGACAGAGATCTTATAATTTCTATGGAAATCAGAATCTGGAAGGAAATACCAACAATATTAAAATTGGACCCACCACTGCGAATCTTTCTTTAGATCAGTTTGAGGTAGGCTGGCCGGTAAAAGAGCTGGTTGCACAACCGTCATTGGTGGTTCAGCTTACAACGGATAATAACGATGCCGCTGCGATGTATATAAAACAAGGCGTTTTACAAGATACTCCCAATGAGGATTATTTTATCAGAGGGAAAAACTTACTTCAGGAGGCAGGTAACGGAGCAGATACCAATTTCACGAAACCTATTACTTTCAAATTAGATAAAACAAGTGCCGGTAAAACGGTTGCTTCTTTTATACAACTGATTTATGAAGGAAAAACAGTGAAAATTACTTCTGAAACTCCTGGCCCGAATCCAGGTGATCCTATTGTAAGCACAACGTATGATTTGAAGGATATTGATGACATCTTCGGATTAATTAATGTAACACCAAAAATTCAGTCGAAAGGAGGAAATGAACTTGTTTATGTAATTGATCAGAATTTATTATTGATTGATTTTGAAAATAAAGCAGGAGGAAAAGATATTGCAACAGTGACTACTAAAAAAGTAGAGGATCTGATCATGAAAAATGATACGGAAAGTTTGAAAAGGGTTACTTATGAGACGTTGTTGAATAATATACGACAGAACGTAGGTGTATTTTTTGAAAGCAGAGCTGCATATCAGGATAATTCTAATAGTGGAACAATTTCTTATAATGATAAGATAAATAATTTTTACACTCCTGATAAACCATATTATTTACAGCCTGTGACTTATACTGATAATGAGGGAAAAAGAGTAACAAGTTTGTCTTTACATTTAGAAGACGGTAGTGTTTCAAGTAAAAAATATTAGGGATAGTATTTGCTGAAAACTCTTTGTTCATTCCCTTAATTAATCAGCAACAGATTAACAATCCTAAATTTTATTTTAGGAACTTATTAGAAGATCCTAGTGCAAGCTATACGTCTCAGGAGCAAAGAACATATAAGAAATATTCGTTGTCGGTTATCGGTGAAGATCAGGCAGGTAAGTTAATTATCATTGAACCAACACAACAAGTATATGTTTATACATTTGATAATGTAACATTTACTTCGGACGAATACGCAAAATGGATGCCTTCTTCTTACGATTTTTCAGGAGCATCAGAAAACATGAAATTACCACAGATATGAGTACAGCATTTTTAACGCCTAAAGGGCAAGTCATAAAAAGTAGTGGTATAGATAGATTAGGAAAACAAAATGCTACATATTCTTTGACAAATATGCGATTTGATGCAGAAGGGCAAATAGTCGAGTTTACTGTCAATGATGCAGTACCTAATCTGGAAAACACCTATATATTTACCGGAAGAAATCATTATTATTTAGATTCACAAAGAAAAGAGGGAAGGCAAGGTTTCCTAAAAAAATCTTACTTTATAAAATTAAAAAATAATCCAATCAAAGTTTATCAAGAGCTACATAATATTAATACCATAGATTCGGTTTGGTTTGATAATCATTTGGAGCTAGGATCTACAGGGGACATTTTTCAGATAGGACGACTTATTTTTGATGATAATCTTAGCACCTATTATACTTTTTTAGAGCAATCCTTTAAAATGGGAGATGATACTATCCAGTATAATGATTATACTACCTATCCTACTGTAGTAAATGGAGATTTGCAAAGTCCAAAATATAATGTAAGAACAGTTTCTCTTAAATCAAGATTAAATACAGAAGAAGGTCATTTTTTTGAAAAGAATTTCAATAAAATAAGAACTTCAACAAATCTTCAATTGTCGGCAAAAAAAGTACTTTACATGAAGATGATGAATATTTGTTTTGCTATTTACTGGATTAGACAGGAAGTATTGGATATCCTTGCAATGGATCCTATTGCGAGTATTGAAGAAGCTGCCAAAAATGGAACAATTGACCAGAAAATAGGACAAGAATATAAATTTCAAGAGATTGACCGGGTTATTGGACATTTATTAAGAGACTGGGGATTTGCTGGTTTAAGTAATACAAGAGAGCTTATCCCTATTCCTCAAAATGATTATTTCTATGATGGATATTATGAAGCTTTTTCGAACTACAGTTCAGCACTGGACAACTTTTATCATAACTTAAGGGAGAAGAACGAAATGGGGCTGTTTCCACTTAATCCGCCACCATCTAATTACTCTTTTATGTATCCTTCTCCTTATTATTTGGGGTATCATAATTCATTTACAACGCCATTACAAGGAGCTGCGTTACTTAAGTGGAGAAGTGATGAAAGGTTAAAAGTACTAAAAAGTATATTGCCTCCTTCAGCATTATCATTACTCCCATATTCCATTAGAGAAGAACTGATCAAAGATTTCATAAAGAATCCAGGGTTTTCACAGGAAGATGAAGATCAATGTTTGAGAATTATGTCTTCTTTTTATTCCGTCCCAGAAGACGGAGAAAAATTTCTCAGCTTTCTTTTACGGATTGGTAATGATAATCTTAGCAATTTTGAGATCCTGGAAAAGAAATTTAGTGTAGGAAGAATAATGAGAATAGCACCTATTATTGGGTTCTTTTTACAAACAAAAGATTACAGGACCAATTATATTTTCTTGATATACAAACTCTGGAAACGTTCTAAATATAATATGTATTACTTTCCGAATAGTATGAACCCTGAAAATAATATTAATACACAATCTTTCTTTCTTACTCCTGGGCAGGGATTAGAATATTATAATGATGCTGTACAGAATAAAATTAGCAATTTTACTATTGAGTATGGGACTGTGTGGAAAGGGATTGATGTGCCTTACTCTAATCAAAATGATATCCAGATCGTGAGATCTATAGTGAGATCATATACTAATCCTATTTTAAAAGGTATTATTTTGGAATCCTCAATGTCTAATAATACATTTTATAGTAATAGTGAGGGTGATACAACTGCTGGAACAGTAGGATTTCCTCAATTATTATCATTCCATCTTTATCAACCTATAACTTTACATGGATTAAAAATTGATGAGAATTTTCAAGGTAATTTCCCTACGGTTCCCTATATTCCAGCTTTTTTATGGTATTATACAAGAGATTACCAACTAATGAAAGAAATGGATGCTACACTTAATTTTCTTTTAGGAGTTGCATTTGATGTAGGTTTGTTTTTTATATCAGGTGGAGTAGGAATGATTAAAAATTTTAGCTACTTAAGATATGTCACTGAAATTGGAAGGGCTTTTAAAGCAGGACAAGGAACTGCATATACAGTTCTTGTTTTGGAAGGTTTTGGTTCAGGTGCTGAAATATTTACACTGTTGAGTTCAACATGTACACGATATTATGATTATATGAAACAAAAAGCTGATGCAGGTGAAGATACAACACAATATGAAGCTTTACACAAAATGTTTTTCTATTTAACTATATTGGGAGCTGGTGCATCATTCGCAGTAAAAAGTTTAGCAATTAATCAGGCTAAGGTAGTAAAAGGAGCTATATATTTTGATAGCCTTCCATTAGAAGTAAGAAATGCTGTAAACAGTTTAGCAGGGGTTGAGGTAGCACAATTAGATAACTTTAGAACCAAAATTAATCCTTATCAAAAAATATCATCTAAATTTGATTCTTGGTTAGAAGAAGGTAAAAAAAATGTTTTTTTTGAGGATTTTAAAAGTGTTTCTAACGATGTTTTGCAACAATTAAATGATGATGCAGTAATTGCTAACTGGGAAAAGCTATATGCAAAAAATATTATTGATAGAAATTCAATTGATGTTATTACAAGTAATGCAAAGACAAATACTATCATTAAATATTATGAACCATATAAGCTAAGACAATGGTTGCGTGCATTAAGAAATGATGAGCGCTGGGAGTTTTTAAAAGATTTTGAGAATATTGAAGATGATATCTTTACCAAAATGAGTAATAATACTATGTGTGCAAACTTATTACAACAAGCTCAACGTAAGGATTTAGCCGCTACTTACAAAAATTTTATTTCGATAAAAGACACTAAGGAAATCATTAAATATGTAAATAATGAATCTAAACTTGAAGTTTTATATATAAGGAATAAATTACTGAATTTCACTGAATCGGGAAAAGTTTTTAGACGAAATATTAATAGAATTGAAATCCCTATTAATGATGTTAAGATTATTAGAAATGATTATATAACTAAACTTAAGCCGTTTTTAGTAGATCAAAATGATGCCATACTAATTGAACAACTTAGCAATGTTAATTTTATGCCTACAAAGTTTAAGGTTTTTAATGCTAATGGACAATTAGAAAAAGTAGTAGAAAAGACGTTTATAAGTGGAACCTATAATAATCTGAATAAGTTATTTGGTGATAATCTGAATCAAATAGAAAGTCAATTTAATATTCATATAGCAACAAAAGATTTTGAATTTATGAATTTTACAAAAGCTGCAAAAGAAGACGTATTGAGTTCAACTTTGAGTAGCAGATTTAACGATACTGAACAACATATGCTTAATGAGTACTTTAAATTATATTCGTATGGTAAAACTATAGAAATTGAAACTACTAGTGTACTATGGTCATGCCCAAGTTGTCAATTGTATTTAGGAGCAACTACAGAATTTATTAAAAGCATTAATTCGGGAAGTATAAATAAGTTAAAAATTACCTTTAAAGGGAATACAAAATTACTTTTAATGAAAGAATCAAGAAAAAACTACTTAGACTTATAAAATTATACATTATGGAAATAAAATATTTAAAACTTTTTCAGCAAAATCCAAGAAGTGATTTAAGTGACTTAAGTACAGTGCCAAACACGGGAATGACTAATCAACAAATACAGGAGTTAGAACAGCTTTGGAATAATGGAAATCAATTTCCAATTGTAATTAAAGAGTTCTTGTCAATCGGAGGTGTTTATAATTGGATATTTGAGGGGGGAGATCAAAAGCAATTAAGATCTTTGATAAATAGATATTGTCAAGAGATTAATTACTCAATTACAAGGCCGTTTATGGCTTTAACTAAATCATTTTCTGATCCTCAGTTCTTTATTGTTTTTTTAGATGAAAATCAAATAGATCCTAAAGTTTATGAGTTAAATCTTTATACAAATGATGATCTTACTCAATATGGCGTTTCTAGATTACAAGCCACAAGTGGTAAACTTTCAGAAGTTATTAATGGAGCAGTTTATAATTATAGAAATTCACAATCATTAGGCTTATTATAAAGTATTATTAATAAGATATCTGTTTTAGTTCCACCTATAAGAAGTAGGCTCATAATATAGTATTAAAATATATTTAAACTTAGAAAAAAGTATATTCTACCATAAAATTTATTCTTACTTCATTTAGAAATGAAGGGATTACAAATTCCTTTTTGTTTCTGTACAAAGTGTACAATAAAATGTTTTTAAATTTCAAAAATATTTTCATTAATAATCAGATGAAATATTGTCTGGTTATATTAATTGTACTTTAATTTTTAAGAGTTGTACTAGGTGGAACATAAGTATCTATACTTAAATAACTTTTTTAATAACAAAAGTTTCCACTCACCCAAACACAAAATTATTTTTATGTCAAATCAAACACCGGTAACACACAGGTATTACCCGAGGTTATCCTCTGTGGTTACAAAAGACGACATCCCGGATATTCTGGGATTCTTAAAACCGGGGATTACTAACCTCCTCGATAAAATCTATTATAAAGATTTACAATATAGTAAAGGGCCGAAGGGAGATTCAGCGTTTTACAGCTTATCTGTCGTTTCCAAGAGAATCGATATTGAAATTCCGGGAACGGGAATTTCATTGGTTCTGAACGGAACAGATGACACCGCGATCTCCGCATTTCCCATTACCGTTGAATACCAATGGAAGATCCTGGCGTATTTACGCTACTTCAGCTTAGGAAACTTTTCCTTTGAACCTCAGCAGATCTTCGAGGTAGCCCTTAGGGTGCTCAACGTAACGGAAGAACAGGCCATCGCGCACTTTGTGAACACATTTGTCTCACCAGCTAATCAGAATGTCACGCCTCTGATGCAGTTTGTGAAGGATATTAATGACTCACATAGTTTGGGACTTACATTACCATCCGATGCTACGACAGTTACAGAAGTCGTACAGGATATTTTTAATAAAACGGCAGGAAAGTATGCTTCATTAGTTGCTTTTGCAACCTACTTGCTTTCCAATGACATGCAGGAGACAGCAGAAAAGGTAAAAACTTTCTTCAAAGCTTTAATGCCGCAGGATATTGATGAGTTCATTAAAGAGGTCGCTATTCCAAAATTTAAGGCAACTTTAATGCTGTCGGCAGCCATTGAGTTTCCAAGAAGTATTTTAAAACCGGTAAACCCATTAAAGCACCCGACTGCTCCTTTAGAAGTCATTGAAGATGAAACTAAAAAAGTAACTCTAAGTTTTGGGGAAGCTTTATTCTATGCGGATACTGAAAAAGGTTTCGGATACAATATGGATTTGGTTCTGAATATGAGTAATCCTGCTCAGATTGGAAACACAGGTTTTATCATCGATATTCACAACCTGAAAATTGATCTCAGTAAAACGGAAAATATTGCCGAAGCCGATGCAGACGGAAGACCCAAGGAATTTATGGGAGTCTATATGGAATACACCGAGATTTTCCTTCCTAAAAAATGGTTTAAAAAGAAAAATCCAGAAGGAAATACTCAACAGACCATTGGTATTTCAGCCAATCATATGTTGATCGGAACCGGAGGGCTTTCAGGAAATATTGCCATTAGGCCTACCTACGCCGTTAAAACAACAGGAACCGAGACAAAAGTTGTTGATTACTTCAGCAAGTTTTTTAAGCTGGATTATGCTAATCTGAAAGTGAAATCCATGAGCAGCTCTAATGAGACGGCTATTCATAACATGGATGAATTGATGACTTTCATGAACGGTTTAGCATCACCTTCTGAGCTTAAGTTTGTTTATCCAATGGGATTAAGAACCGTTGCAGGAGATTACAGGGAATTCCAGAAAGAAGAAGACTATTATAAATTCCTGGCAAGCCTGTCTGTTGATAGTCTTGATAAAGATAACCGTACCTTATGGTTTAATCTTGGGAAAGATACTGAGAAATCATGGGAATTAGGATTCAGCAAATTTGATATTGATTTCCATCAGGGGCAGGTAGTACATTCCTCATTACATGCCGGGCTGAAAATCAAAAAATTCAAAGATTATAATGGCCTGGATATGGTCATTGACGTTGTCGGCGAATGGGAAAGCAAAGAAAATTTCAAACTTTCTGCTGCCATTCTGCCTTTTGGTCTGAAAATGAATCTTTTTAACATCCTTCACTTTTATTTACAAAGAATAGAAATTGGGAAGAAAAATGATAACTTCTATATTGAAGCGGATACCAAAATCAGTTTCCCTGAGGGGACATTTGGCGCAAAATTGTTAGGAGAGGAAGGAATTGATTTACCCGCTATCCGTTATTATGCTAACGGTAAATTTGAAATTGCCGGAGGAAGTTCTATTATTCCGATCAATGTTCACCTGAATTTAGGACCGGTACGTATGGCGGTTACAGCGATTCACATGGGAACTATCCAACGTATGTATAAAGATAAAATGCGTACCTATAATTATATCGGATTTGATGGTGGTATTAATATCAACCCATTAGGTCTTGACGTAAGAGGAAACGGAGTTAAGTTCTATTATACTGCAGATAATGATGAAATGGTTGAGAAATATGGAGGAAATATTGAGGAATATAAAGATTCTTATTTCCACATTTCAACTCTTGAAGTAGACCTTGTAATTCCAGGAACAGCGAGTGCAAGTGCTGCTGTAGCCATTATCAAAGGGGCTCTTACCATTCCTGAACCAGGAAAATCTACGGAATATAGAGGTAAAGTTTCTCTTCAGTTGCCGAAAATGAATATTTCAGGTTCTGCAGAAATGGCTTTTGATCCTAAATATCCGGGATTTCTGGTAGATGCAAGCGTCGAATTGCCATTCGTGATCCCATTAGGTTCATTTGGTATTTTCGGATTCCGTGGACTTATCGGATACCGATATGTAGCCCATAAGGAAGCCATCGGAATGACAGAAAACGATACCTGGTACGATTATTATGTACATCCGCAGCGAGGAATCAATACGGATAAATTTATTGGGCCTCAGTTTACTCAGAAATACAGTGCACCGTTCTCCTTTGGAGCAGGAGCTTCCCTGGCAACTTTAGATGGGCGTCTTGCTTCATTGCGTGCCATGGTATTGCTTTCAGTACCAAGTATGTTTGCGATAGATGCCGGATTAACAATCATTAGTGAGCGTCTTGGGCTTACAGAAGATGACCCTAAAGTTCCGCCATTCTATGCATTCGTTATTGTAGGTGATAATTCACTGGAAATCGGAGCGGGAGGTAACTTCCAGCTTAACAAAAATAACGGATCATTCATTGATATTAAGGCTGAAGTTCAGATGGGCTTCTTCTTTAAAAATCAAAGACCATGGTATGTTAATTTCGGAACAAGGGACAAACCGATCAGGGCCAGTCTGTTTAAAGATTCAGTGAATATTAAGGCAGAATCTTATCTGATGATTGCCGCCAAAGGAATTGAAGCTGGTGCAAGAGTAGATTTCAACCTGAATCTGATTATTGTAAAAGTGTATGCCGCTATTGAAGTAGGAGCACACATCAGCTTTGAAAGACCGCAGGTAGGAGGATATATTTATGTGGAAGGAGGAGCAGAGATCAATCTTTTCATTGTAAGTGTTGCCTTATTTATCTCGATCTATTTCAGAGTAGAGCTTATCTTCCCGTTCCTGATCCTGGCGGAATTCAAATTCGAACTCAAGATTAAGCTGGCGATCTTTAAAATTAAGCTTAAAGTTCATTTAAGTATTAAATGGGAGAAAGGGGAGAACCATGTAGATACAAGTGCTGTACCGCCTCTTACTTACGAATCAGATCCACCACATATTGATTATCCGAAAGAAGAAAGATTGAAAAATGCGGTGAAAGGAGTTCATATGTTAACCAATGAGACCTTTGATCTTCCTGTAGTACAGGTGAAGAAAGTTCCATCAGTAACAATTAAGGATAATCCTGATCTGCCAACAATACCATTGGATACCTATATCGATATCAAAATTGAAAAAGGACTTATCCCAACTTCAGCTGCAGGTGAGAAAATTGGAGGTCATACCAACGGCGCAACTGAATTTACAGATCTTATCCCGCCTCAGAAAACGCAGCCTGGAGGTCATGTACTTCGTCAGGTGAAACACCAATATTCTATTGAAGATGTAGATATTAAAATTCTTAACAAACAGGGAACTGACTGGAATAATTATAATCCTTACAGAGCTGTGCTTACTCAGAATGAAGCAAACAGCATCGCTAATCTGGATAAATTTAAATTAGGATTCTGGCAGAAAACCAATGATAAGTATGATACCATCAGGATTTTGGCATCTACACCGTTCTCATTCTTAGATGCTGCACAACCGGGATGGTTTATTCCTGAACAATACGGAATTACGGCTTCCTCACTATTCTGTACGAAAACAGAAAAGGTATGGCATGAGTCTGATGTGAAAGACAAAACGGTAGGAACGGTATACTATCCACCTGCAGGAGCTCCCTATAATTTTATTAACGGAGCATATTATAACCTTTTAGGAACAGTATCGGATACTACGGATTATATGACGGTTTCCAATGCAGCCAACTCACATAATTTCTCTAAATCCTTAAAGATTACCAATGGAAATACAATGGTTGTCCTGCTACCTGAAGCATCAGCAAGTACAGAGTTGTTTCTTTCTACAACGGCTAGTTCCGTGAGAGTCAGATATTATAAAGATGTATTCTCGCCGGGTATTTATCAGAATTATACCCTGATTGAAGAAGTAACCAAAACGAAAGCAGAACTGGCATCAAAGCTTGTTTATGAAGCCGCTGATCATGCAGGCCAATATGTAAGTAAAATTGAAATTATTCCATACAATGCCAACCAGCAGGAGATTGATGCTATCAATGCACAAATTGACCAGATCTGGGCAACTGCAACAGCCAATACAACCGGTGAGGTAACCAGCGTTGTTCTTTCACCAGGACAACAGGCTGAATATGACAAACTTGTTGAAGAGCTAAAAAAACTGAAAGACGGAGGGTGTACTTCTTCTCAATGCAAAGAGCTTGATTTCAATGTGATGCATGTTGAAGATGGATATAACGGATTATTTGGAAATGGAGTAGTAAACTTTAGCATGTCTAATGTAGCTACCAAGTGGGCAGATTATGAAACACAGTATATGATGGTAACATCAGGAAATACTCCGCCATTTGTTGACTTCAATACCCATTCTGTAATCTTCTTGTTTTTACCTTATGGTCCTACTAACCAGTTTATTAAATATAATAGCGTAGTCACAAAAGTTTCAGAGAAAGCAGATGGTATTGATATCTGTTATTCAAGTGATTATCCAAAAGAAAGAATTAATAAGGTTGCGATCATTAAGGTAAGTAAGACCACAGAAAAGCCTCTTAATCTGAAGTTTACTCCTGATTGTGGATGTGATTCTAAAGCAGAGCCTTGTACAAAAGATACAAAACTTTGTGATTTCCTTACGGGGCTTATGTATAATCTTAACCAATGTATTGTTTATCAGGGAGTAGATGAAGTAACCCAGTTAAGATACAGTTCAAAATGTTTCTTCATGTTCATTGATGCCATCTACCAGTTTGATAAAGAGTTCCCACAATATAACCTGATCCAGGGAGCAGGATATGTGAGAGATCTGGTAGAGAAACTGAGAAGCTATCTGAATACTGAAGGTGCTAAAATGTCTGTAGCAGTACAATTAACAAAAGATATTCATGACATTATTTTCAAGCTAGGAAACTGCGGCTGTAGTGATGATGATGGTAATGGAAATGGTAACCTAACCAGTGTTTGTCATACTTTGTTCCATCAGGTGAGATGGATAACGGCTGAAGATTACGAATATCAGCAGACCATTCCATCACAAGATGCTGTAACTGCCGACATGCAGCTGATGCAGGAGGCAATGAGCAAAGTGGTTCAACCGGTTTGGAGACCAAATAGTGTATACTACATCAATCTTAAACTGAAAGATAATGTAAACGGAGATATACCACATATCATTGATTATTATTTTGCCTTTAAAACAGCAGGACCTATCGGACACTTTGAGAAGAAAAATGAAGATTACATTGAAAAGCTTAAAGATGCTGATGGAAATCTGACAGATAAGAAGAAAAATATAGATGAATATCCAATTACTTCTCTGAAATCATATATCGATATGCAAAAATCATATCCTAATGTAGACGGAGATCTTCTGATGGCAAAACCATTGTTCTATGGTAACGAGCAGAGTAAAATACAACTCTCTTTTACTAAGCCTTATATCTATAATATGCTTAAAACATGGACTGCTCATAATGTAAATGGAATGGACGTGGAGGAGATCAAAGGAAGCATTAATATCGCGATTAAAGATCCGATAACAGGTATTAGTATTCCATATCCATTACCTACAACCTGGACAAAGCATGAAACAATACCAGTAACTAAGGAAGCCTGGGAAGATGATGATCCGAATTTACCATTAGGAGTTCAGCAGATGCTTAACTATGTGAATCACGCCAACCAGGCGAACACAGGAATGGCTTGTAGCATTAATCTTGGGAAACCGGTTACACCAAAAGCATATAAGTATTCGGTTAAACTGGAAGATCTAAGTCCGGAAAAACTATACACAGCCATTATCTACAATGCCTTTGATGATGACGGAGATGGAAAATATGAACCACAGGCTATACCAACAACGGAAGATCCTTACAAAGTATATGAAGAGAACCAGAAGATCCATGAGTTCGTATTCAGAACTTCAAGATACAAGGACTTTAAAGAGCAGGTAGAAAGTTATAAGCTGAAAGAATATAATGATAAAAACGAAGTGATAGGACAGAAGGATGCTATCTATGAAGTGAAAGCAGATCTTAAGCCACAACAGCTTAATGACCTCTATATCTTAGCTTCAGAAGGTACTGAAAATCCAAACTTAAAAGGGCTTGCCAATACCTATTCAGAAGTATTTGACCGCGCTTTTGAAGGAGTAATGGGACTAAAACCATTAAATCCTCCTACCAATACAGAATTTGTTAAAATAGTCAATACCAATAATGATGTAGTGGCATTACTGATAAGGAATCCGGAGCCATTCAATGATCCTAGAATTCCATTGAAGAAAGTGAAGGAATGTCTTAAGGTTCTTAATAGTGTAAACGAACATAATAAAGATTTCCAATTAATCTTTTCTAAAGATTATTCTCAGATTTTAGTCGTGCATAAGAGCAATAAGATTAAAGATCAGAATTTAAAACTGCAGTTTATGTATAAATACTGGAATGGATCAGTTTATACTGAATTTCCAGGAAGCGGAGTGACAATCAACGAATTAAAACTAAACAATTAATTAAATCTAAAATGAGTTTTTTAAAAAATCATAATTATATAAGTTCCAAAGGATTAATCAATTCCTCTACAAAAAGCCAAGGAAATGTAATGCAGGTGGGAAATATTGATTCCATAGGACTGATTACAGTTCTTGATGAAAGCGGTAACCTGAAATGGAACAGAGCTTTTAAATCTCCTCAAGGAGGATATACTACCTTTGTTAAGGTAATGCCATTCAAAAACGGTGATTTTGCTGTGGTAGGAGTAACCTCCTATAAAACTCCTGTTGTAATGAGGATCAAAGGAAATGGAGATGTAGTATGGTGTAAAGTTTTTCAGTCGATTGAAACTGATGAAAGACGCATTTTTGCTGACATTCTTGCTGATTCAATGGTTTACCTTACTTTTTATAACGTAAACGCAAAGATGAGCGGAACTCTCTTATTATCCGGCTGGGAAGGGAAAGTAAGTTCAAGAACAGATATTATTAATAAAGGTACTCCAGGGGCAACCCTGGAAGTAACCGGGATTAGTACCTTTAGTGAAATAGTTCATATTAGTGCTAATGAAACCCTGAATGGTGTAACACGTGGTGTATCCTTCTATGGACAGGTAAATGAACCGGTAGAGACTGCTCAATATCCTTCTGTGAACAATATTCCTGTTGTATTAAACGGAGTTTATTGCCGTCCGAACCAACAGGGTGGCTATGAATTGCATTGGGGAGGTAAAATTAACAAAACACCTGTTTTGTTAACACCTAATGACAGAGCATTTTTATTTAAAGATTGGGATTCCCAATCCGTAAAATTTATCCACGGCAAAGATTTTTTCTACGCAACTACAGGTGCAGGGTATAATTTCTGTTATTCTGAATACGATTATACACCTGTATGGACGCAGCAATCATCCATCAAAGGTTTTTATATTGATCAGGTTGTAGGAAATGAAGTGACAGTAAGAGGAACGCAAGGTTCCGATTTTACAGGGCTTGTGAGCAAAGGAATTAATACCTGTTTTACTTCACCTACCAATAATATAAACGTATCATTAGAAGGTTATAAGCTCAAAGATGCTCCCTATATTTCCAAGAAAGTAGATTTCAAAGAAGAAGAACTTAATTTTGATATCATCACTAAGCCTTATGCTAATGAAAATGCATGTGGATCAAATGGAGGCGACGGAACAGAGATTACTTTCAATGAGTTTTCAGGATTACAAACACCTAATTTTTACCTTCAGGCTGCCGGATCCAGAGGAGAAGACAGTACCAAGGGAATTCATCTGAGATGGGGATTCGGAGGTGAATTGGGAGAAAACCACCTTCCCAAAGGAAGACTTACAGACAACAAGAATAACTTCAATAAACCTGATGATTTTGTTAAAGTTTATAGAACCCTATATGAGAAGAAAATCTTCAATCTGGAGTTTACACAAGCTCCACAGCTTATTGACGAAAGTAAGAAGATGTGGGTATATAAGTTTAATAATGACAGTAGAATTTTTTATGTCTATTTCAAAAATAAGACAAAATATGCACAAGTAAGACAATCTGTTAACCCAATGCAGGATCCTCTTAAATTCATGCAGCAATATGGGAATGAAATTGTAGAAGTTCTTTGTAAATCAGATATTTTCTTTGCTGCTGAGTTACAAGTGGAAGATCAACAGCAAGATGCACGTGTGGAGTTGGAGGCCCTTTCAGTAGCAGATCAGAATAATTTGTCCCAACAGCAGCTTTCTTATAGAGCAACACCTTATGGTAGTGAGCTTGCGAATACTTATTTTAATGCTGAAAACGGAAAGACATTGCGTTTCAGACCTTACAACTGTCTTGTTACCAGAATTCAATTTGAGTTCTATTCAGACTTCATCATCAGCCGAAATCAGGCTAATGCATGGAAACTTATGGGAGAATTCTCTCTTACAGATGAGAGAGACACTGTTTTTGAGAGGTTAGATCCTCTGCCTAATGAGAACCCCGTTCATGGAGCATGGTTAAGATACAACGATGGAGCGTATGTAAATACAGATAATTATCGTAAAAAATGGGAGCATAGTTCTACAGGTCCTTTAGACAGAGACATTCAGACTGTAATTAAAAGATATGTAGAGTTAAGTAATGATCAGCCGAATCCAAAGGCTAATGAAACCATTTCAATTAACCTTTCTCCTACTGGTTCACAACAGGTAGTTGATATTAGCACAAACCTTCCTCAGGATGGAGATATGCAGGTGTCTAACCTGGATATTCTGAATATTGCTGCTCTGGATTACCATGTAGCAAGAATGCTGGGATTAGGATATCTTGATATTAAGGACGAGGTTTTCGGAAACCAGTATATTTATATCACAGAATATTATACCAATAAAAATCTGGATATCAATTCAGGAGATAAGACATATCAGTTACTTTCAATGTCTCTTCCTGTATCTACAGAAATTGAAAGACTCTCATTGCCTGTAAAATTGATGAAACTGAACACAGGGATGGATTCTAATAACCCGCAGTCTGCCGGTTTATATGATGCTGAAGGATATTCGCATAATGGAAAATACCGTTATATTAGTATTTATAACCAACAGGTTCCTGAACTTGAGGTAAACCCGGTATTTATGGGTGAATATGAAAAATTTGATGCCTCTTCATTCACATTCCCTGTATATGCAGGTCTTGAATACCGTGTAGTAGAACCTGGTAAAACAGATGATTATATCTGGATCAAACCGGAATTATGTAATGATACTAAATATGCAAATATTGATAATGTGGCAGACTCTTTTGAAACACTGCCTCTTCAGATTCCTGATACCTATGCTCCATTGTATATGCATAAGCAGGATAAAAGTGGAACATATTTCTATAAAGGATACGGAATCAACTGGTTCTCCAGAGCGCAGATCGGAGGAGAAGAGCTGTCAATTGAAACCAAGATTAAACCGAACAACAGGTTATTACCTCCAACGGCAACAACAGCTTTTCTTATCCAGAAAGAATATCCTGTAACCCTTACTTCTCAAGGAGAGCAGGATCGTAGAAATGCAATCTCAGATCCGGATAAAACATTGGTAAGACTTGGCTTTGATCATCATATTTACCAGGATGAAATTGTATACTCTATTCCATTTGATTCTACGCTGCCAGATGATTATTATATGAATCCAGATACTATTTTCCCGGATGATAAAGAGGTAATGGCTGATGAAGTGGAAATCTTCTACAGGAATTATACCATGAGAGAGATTTCTGCAAAGGTTTCCGGTATCAGTCATCATCCGAATAATCAACTTTTAGCAGAGATCAAAACAGTAGATTATACCCTGCCGAGTTCAGGAGGAACTATTGCCCCGGGATCGAGTATGCCTGCACAACCTTCAATTCCATTACAGATTTTAAAATCGGAAATTCCGGCAGGAACTACCATTAATGATTTTATCGGAGGAATTTTCCTATTGGATGGCGAAAGTTATATCATTAACGGTATCACAGTGGAATCTTCAGGATTGAAATTCACCGTGTTTAAAAAAGCTCCAAGTGCAGCTATTATTTCAGGGACTTCACCGGTAATCGATCAGAGTAGTCTGGTGCTTCCTACATTCAGTCCAGGAACGGAAGGATTATTCAGTGCAACTGAAAATATGCAGAATACCCCAACCTGGGGACCTAAAAATCCTAACTCACTGAAGGTGAAAATTGGAACCAATGATTGGGGAATCCATAGAGAAATTATTCATACTCAGCAATCTGACGGATCTGTTCAGAGATTCCTTGAAAAAAGTAGAGGATTCTGGAAAACTGCTGAAATAGAGATGCACTATGAGAAGATTGATAAATATCAAAATAGTGAGGGAGAGATTATAGAAAAGCCGTTTAACAAGTTTAGAGTCCATAGAGGAGTTTATAAAGTTACATTCCCTGGATTCAAGCTGGCAAAGCATTCTCAGTTTTCATCCAACTCAGATTCTGTTGAATGGCTGAATGGGATTGTAAGGTTATTTACAGTAGAAGATTATGGTAATGGAGTCCCTAAAGAGTCCAGATCTATTTTCAAAGTGGTAAAAACAGAAAATATTGGAACCAATCAGGATCTTGTGGTATACATTTATGATGAAAACTTCAGGATTAATGAAGATGCGAATCACTTACCTATATTTAATTATCATCCGGATGATCTGGCAGGAATGCAAACAAAACCTTTAACACCACCAGTATATCCTACTGATCCTGTTATGGGCAAAAATATGCAGGTCAATTACTATCCTTCCTACAGAGTATATCTGTATAAGAATGCAGCCAATAACTTAATTGAGGATGCTGTTTTACCTCCTGAAAATGAAGATGTAAGATACTCTATCTTTGGATTCAAGAGTGTTGACAATGACAATGTGGACATGCAAGGAGCTAAGTATAAATCTAAATTCAGTGTTCCTGCTGTGATGTTTGCCAATAGAATTGTAGAGCCTAAACCACCGAGAAAGCCAAAAGGCTCTAAATATGCAACCAGACCGGATAAATTCGGAAAGTCAACCTATAGCTTTATTACGGAATATGACCATAAACCATATTCGGTACAGTTTTTCAGAGCGAATAATGCTGTATTGTTAGCTTCTTTATATGAGTCAACAAAGATTGAAGAAATTAAAAATAGTCTTAATGCTCTTGGGGGTAATGATGAAGCGTTTTTTACTGACAGATGGATGAATTTTGTGGATTTTGAAATGCTTCTTAATACATCAACAACAGGATTTGAAGCATTTCCACCTGATGGCCCTGTAAAATTTGCTATGCCACTTCCAAACAGTAAAATATTATTCGATGCAATTAATTATTTCATTGTGAATCATAACGAACATTTTGGACTTCAAGCAGGACAAAATGGATATGCTAATTTGTTGGATAAAATAAAGTGGGAAAAAGGAGAGTATCCGATTAACTATCGTGTAATTGAGGCAGTTCCCAATAAGTTTGACCAATTACGTCTCGGACATTTTATTAAAGAAGCAATGATTAACTGTTTTCTGCCACTTACAGAAGTTCCTATTATTTATCAGCAGATCCATAATTTTGATTTCAGTGATCTTGCAGGGCACAGACCTAAAAATAAAAAGCAGAATATCAGGGATGCTTCAGGATATTTACTGCCTACTACTCATGCAGATTTTGATATGGCTCCGATGGCTGCCGTATACAGTCAAGGACAAGGAGGAACTCCACATTCAACATTGTTTACAGATTTCACTCTTGATGGGGCTTCGGATAACTTCTACTTCTATGGAGTAAGAGAATTAGGAAATCAATTGCAGATGGGAGAGTTTAGTAAATTTCAGGGACCTATTAAACTAGTTAACACCAATCCAGCTGAACCACCAAAGATTTTAAGTTTATTGCCGATAGTAGATAATGCTACATTAGGAATCTCTGCAAAAGTAAGAATTGAAGTGAACTCTTATACGGATGTACACAAGATCAATGAAATTTCTATTTACAGAGCAACCAATAAACTGGATGCAGATTCCATACTAAGTATGAAACACATCAAAACAGTGAAGATTGCTGATGTAGAAGTAAATCCTGAAAATGGATCATGGACGGTATATGATGAATTTGAAGACCTGGATGAGAACCCTTATGGAGATCCGCTTTTCTATCGTGTAGTGGCTTCCAGAAAAGTGGAGTATACCACAACAGATTATAATGTATCGCCACCTGTTAATAAAACGGTACAGGAGCAGGCTCCATCATTACCTTCAAAAACTACGGTAACCATGTTGGTAGAAAACTATAATCCACCGGCACCAGTATTGAGATATCATTCAGAGCCGGTAGACTCCGATGTGATTAATTGGGTAATCCTATCCTGGGATCAGGTTTGCTATAAAGGGAAATATCATCTTTATAAAATGAGCCCAATGGGGAACTGGAAAGAAATTGCCAGAATAGATACAGATGAGAAAGATACTTCAAAAGCAAAACTGTATGTATATGGTAATAATCCGGCAACCAATACAGAAGAATGGTTCTTTAAAGAAGCATTTGATATGACTGGAAACGAGTTTTTCCTTCCTGTTGAAAAATTAGGACTGGATCCTATGAAGATTAAAGATGCAGAAGGAAGAGTACTGTATCATCATTTCAAAATGGTCTCTCAGAATACCTCTAATATGTTCAGTACCGAAGAAAAAATTCTTACGATATACAAGGAAGAAACATGGACGGATATCGGTGGAATTTCTCATGATGGAACAGACGGAATGATCTTACAGGGAACTTTCATTGTAAGACCTTAATTACCCTTTCACACAATTAATAAAGATACAACAGTTCCTCCTTAACAGAAGGAGAAGGAGGAACTATATCAAAAAAAACAAAAATTATGGCAAAAAAAACAATTGCAGCTTTAAAAGAATATTTTAAAGTAGGGAAGAGACCAACAGAAAATCAGTTTGGAGATTTAATTGACAGTTATGTTCATGTAGATGAATCATCAGAATATTCAACCGTAGTAGAATTTCCTGCTAATTATCAGGTAGGAGATTATGTGGAGTTTTTACAATTTGAACCATCAAGTGCAGGTGCAGGCGGATTTTTCGAAGTTTCTATTGCATATACCAGAAATAATACAGCTAGTGCAGCTACTCATATTGCTGCTGTATCTCATGCAAATCCGGATGTATGGAAAGAATGTGGTACAGTGAACAAGAATAATTATGTAGACGGTTCAGAAAATAATAACCTTACAGTTGATATGAATGGAGGAACATGTAGATTTCGCTTAAGAGCTGTTCATACTTATGGTGATCCAAATCAAACGTTAAAAGTTTTTGTTAAAATCAGATCTGTTAATAAAAATGATAATTGGATTGTATTAGATAACAGAGGTAATACTATTGCAGCTGTTCCTATCCAGCCAATGACGAATGAATGGAATCTATGGGTAGGGAGTCTGAGATCAAGTGAAAATGCTAAGATTGGTTTAAAGGTTAATATGGATGGGAATGTAGGAATTGGAACTGCTACGCCAGACACGAAGCTGAATGTAGTACATGAAAATTCATATAACCAAAACGCTACTGTTGCCAAATTTACCACCACTGGTGCAACAGGAGGAAGCAATATACTGAGCCTTTCTTACCATAATAAAGCTAATTTGGAATTGAATTCCGGGTTTTCAGGCTTAGGAAGAAGGTATGGAGATTATTTTGACTTTAATATAGAAAATGATAATTCTTATGATCCCAACTTTGGATCTATCAATTTCGTAACCAGCCAAAATGTTCAAATGACCGTAAGGCCTGGTGGAAATGTAGGAATTGGAACCGTTAATCCACTATCTAAGTTAGATGTTAGGGGAAATATTCTTGCTGGTAGAACCGATGCAACAGAAGGAATTAATGCATTCGCTATTCGTTATGAGAATGGTTCAGTAAATAACTGGGGATCATTAAGAAGTGGTGCCGAAACTTATATGAGTTATGGGGCAAAAGCTGATAATACTACAGCTTATGGCTGGCTGTCAGGCAGTGGATCTTATCCTAGCTATAAAACAGCAGTTACTACAGGTAATGACGGGATCAGGTTTTTGTCCTCCGCTTACGGGAAAATAGCACAGGATTCACCAGTGGCTATGTCAGAACTTATGAGAATAGCTCCCAATGGAAATGTAGGAATTGGAACCCAAAATCCTGATCAGAAGCTGGCAGTAAAAGGAAAAATTCATGCAGAAGATGTTATTGTTGATCCCAATGTTCCAGCAGATTATGTTTTCCAGAAATACTTTGACGGACAATCTCCTATCAAGCCTGATTATCAGATGCCTACTATTCGTGAACTGGAGTCTTTCGTAAAAGAAAATAAACATCTTCCGGATATTCCTTCAGCAGAAAAAATGTCTCAGGATGGTGTTAATTTAGGCGATTTACAGATGAAACTGCTTCAGAAAATTGAGGAAATGTCTCTGTATATCATTTCTTTAAATCAAGAGATTGATATTTTAAAATCAAAATAATCATGGCAAAAAAAAATAGACAAGAATTAAAAGAATATTTCAAAGCAGGAAAAAGACCAACTGAAAGTCAGTTTGGTGATCTTATAGATAGCTACGCCAATTTAGACGATAAAACTTTTTTTCCTGATAATCATAAATATAAAGATTTGTATTTTGAGTTCCCCCATCAACAAGCCGATCTGGCGGTGGATGTTCTTTTGGGAAATAATTACCTGAACGGAAGTTTGGAAATTGAAATTGCAGGTACATTTGCCCATCAAACAAGCGTTGGGATTATAAAAAAACAATTTGAAATTGGGTTTAACCCTGATGGGAATGTCTGGTATCCAACTACGTCTAGAGTTGTAGAAGCAGCAGGAACTATTTTAGATAATATCTATATTGGAGATATTGTATGGGATTCAGTAAGAAATGAATATAAATGTACAATTTATCATACTAGTACCAATCAAAATCCATACGCTATAAGAATTAAGCAGTTTTCTTATGATAAAGCATTCATAGACCAAGCCAGGCTTTCGGATATCTATGTTAAACCATTTGTTGAGCAAAAAAAACATTCGGTATATTATAACGGAAACATTGGAATAGGAACAGATAATCCAAAATCTAAACTGGATGTAAGAGGAACTGTTTATGCAGGGCAGGGAGACGGAACACAAGGAAATAACGCAATGGCTATACGTTATGAAGATGGTTCCGTAAATAACTGGGGGTCATTAAGAAGCAGTGCAGACACTTATATGAGTTATGGAGTAAAAGCCGATCCTTATGCTGGATTAAAATGGTTATCAACCAGTGGAGTTTTCTCTCGTTTTAATACAGCAGTTGTTACAGGAAATGAAGGGATTAAATTTTTAAGTTCAGGCTATCAGCAGACAGCTTTAGATCATCCGGTTGAGATGTCTGAACTGATGAGAATTAATCCTAATGGAAATGTAGGAATTGGCACAGATAATCCACAGTATAAACTTGATGTAAGAGGAACAATTACATCGCAGTTGGGAAGCAACGAAGGAGGAGCTGTCTTTTTACAGAATTCTAATAAAACAGCACCCAATACTGCTCATCAATGGGCAATTTATAATATGACTGGAGGATATGGAAATGGGCTGCAATTCTGGAGTTATTCTGCAGATGGGAATAATTATGGCTCCAGAATGACTATCGCTGATAATGGAAATGTAGGAATTGGAACCGCAAGTCCCCAAGCCAAATTGGAGGTGTCAGGTAATATTTCTATTCCCGGAGAATCTATTTTGCAATTATCCGGATTCGATACCAATCACGGATTAAAATATACCTATAAAACTTTTGCGAATACATTTATAGATGGCCCTGTGCTTTATGGATATAGTGGTGGTGCTTTAGGAATAAAAAAAGATAATACGGGAACAGAAAAGATTGTTTTACAATGGAAGGAAAGTGGGAATGTTGCTATCCATGGTAAGTTGGAAGCAAAAGATGTAGTAATCACAGCTACCCCCACAGCGGATCATGTTTTTGCAGCAGACTATAGCTTAAGAGAGATTACTGAACTTGAAAAATTTATTACTGAAAAGAGTCATCTTCCGGAAATCCCTTCTGCAAAAGAAATGACAGATAATGGATTGGCTATAGGTGATTTTCAGATCAAACTCCTTCAGAAAATTGAAGAATTAACACTATACATGATCTCCATGAAAAAAGAGATTGATGTTTTAAAAGCAAATTAATCATGGCGAAAAAGACAATTACAGAATTAAAAAATTATTTCAAAGTAGGGAAAAGACCTACAGAAGCACAATTTGGTGACGTAATGGATAGCTTTGCCAGCCTGGAAGATCCACAATTGTTTCCTAAAAATTACTTTGAGAAAAGGCTAAGTATTGATTTTCCTCATAACGTAACTGATCAGGCTGTAGACATCCTGCTTGGAAACAGAGGAATGTCTGGATGGTTTGAAATAGAAATTGTGGGGACATGGATGTATGTGAATAGTGTTGGAAATATAAAGAAACTATTCCAGGTGGGATTTAATCCGGATAATGGAGTCTGGTATCCCACTACATCAAGAATTGTGGAAGCTGGAGGTCCAATTATTAATCATATTTATATTGGAGATGTAATCTGGGATGCTAATATTAATCAGTATAAATTAACTATTTATCATACTCATTATGCAGGAAACCTATATGATATCAGGATTACCTATCATTGTCCGTTTGATACGCAGGATTTTAAGGAGGTAAAACTTTCAGATATCTACATTAATCCTCTTGCAGGGCAAAGGGTACATTATATCCATTACAATGATAATCTGGGAATAGGAACTACTTTACCGGAAACAAGTCTTCATGTGAAGGCTCCAAAAGATAAGGGGCATTCTAATGTAGTTGGAGGATTGTTTGACAGAAGTGAAGCTGCCGGAGGTAGTAATATTGTGCAATTAAAGTATCATTCTACAGCAGATCTTGAACTGAATTCTTTTTTTACAGGAACAAACTTCAGGTATGGTTCATACGGAGATTTTAATATTGTGAATAATATTGATGGTGGTATTCATGGTGCTGTTAATATGGTAACCAATAAGCAAACAAGGTTAAGTATAATGCCAAATGGAAATATTGGTGTAGGAACCATTTTACCAACAGGAAAGCTACATGTCTCCCAGAGCCCAAGTTCAGATCCTATTGACGCTATGACTATTGATGTGGGATCCTTTGGAACCCCTCAGAATGCCAATAAAAGTCATTATTTTAGAGTAAGAGATGTTGGCGGAAGCAATAATGTACCTTTTATTATTAAAGGATCCGGAAATGTAGGAATAGGCACTGAAACACCTGCAGCAAAAATGCATCTTGTTTCAGGCTATGTTTTTCCTGACAGCGAAGGAGCTTTAATAGTAGGCGATACCTCACAGATCAATTTAAGATTTGGTTGTTCCGACCGTTACAGCTGGATGCAGGGCCATGGAACATCACCATTACACATCAACCCTCTAGGAAACAATGTGATTTTAAACAAAGACGGAGGAAATGTAGGAATCGGAACTCAAAATCCCGATCAGAAACTTACTGTAAAAGGAAAAATCCATGCTGAAGATGTTGTTGTGGACATGAATGTTCCTGCTGATTATGTCTTTCAAAAAATATTTTGACGGCCAGTCTTCCATCAGACCGGATTATCGCATGCCAACGCTCCAGGAACTGGAATCTTTTGTAAAAGAAAATAAACATCTTCCGGAGATCCCTTCCGGAGAAGCTATCGTAAAAGATGGTGTTAATCTGGGAGATTTTCAAATGAAATTGCTTCAGAAAATTGAAGAATTAACATTGTATATCATTGCTCTTAAAAAAGAGATTGATTCAAAACCAAACTAATCATGGCAAAAAAAACAATTACAGAATTAAAAAATTACTTTAAAGCAGGAAAAAGACCTACGGAAAATCAGTTTGGAGATCTTTTGGATAGTTATTTACATCTGGATGACCCTACATCATTTCCCGGTAATTTTAAATATAAATATCTATCCGTTAAATTTCCAAATCTGGAAAGCAATTTAGCGGTAGATATTTTGTTGGGAAATGCAATACAGGGAAATATAGAGATACAAGTTGTAGGAGCATGGAATAATGAAAATACGGTAGGTGTTATCAAAAAACAAATTATCATCGGAGCTAACGCTAATGGTGGTATCTGGTATCAGCCTTTATCAAGAATCATAGAAGCATCGGGGCCTATTACAGATCATATTTATTTGGGAGATATCCTATGGGATAGCAGTATAGGGCAATATAAATTAACACTCTATCATACACGCCAATCCGGCAATACATATGCTATCAGACTAACGCAGCATTCTAATTCAACTGCTGTAATTGATAAAGCAGTATTATCTGACATTTATACCAATGTGCTTACCGGGCAGAATAAACACTATGTTAATTACAATGATAATGTAGGAATAGGAACCAGGAAGCCGCTAGCCCCATTAGATATTCAGGGAAGAATTTTATTGAATGCAGGGTCTAGTGTGGTAAGCGGTGTGGGAATTGTGGGATATACTACCCAGTGGTCCAGAGGATATAACTTTGTTTCACCGGATAATACACAACATTTAGGAGGTTTTGGAGCCTTAGGTACTAATAACCAAATTGATCATTATTTTGTGGGAAAATATGGTGGAAGTATTGCTAAATTTTTCGTGGGAGATGATCGCGTTTTTCTTAAGGGGAATGTGGGGATAGGAACCGAAGCCCCCGCAGCAAAATTAGATGTGGTAGGAGAAATATTATCCGGAAGCAAATCTGCAACAGAAGGTGTGAATGCTTTAGCTATACGCTATGAAAACGGTTCATTTAATAACTGGGGATCATTAAGAAGTGGTGCAGAAACATATATGAGTTATGGAGCCAAGGCATCGCCTTCCACAGCGTATGGATGGGTATCAAGCAATGCTTCATTGTCCCATTATAAAACAGCTGTTACTGTAGGGAATGAAGGAGTGAAATTTTTGGGAAGTGCCAATGCGCAAACAAGCATCAATTCACCAGTTGTCATGAATGAATTTATGAGAATTACTCCAAACGGGAATGTTGGGATTGGAACCAAGAATCCTGATCAGAAGCTTACCATAAAAGGAAAAATCCATGCTGAAGACGTTGTGGTGGACATGAATGTTCCTGCTGATTATGTCTTTCAAAAATATTTTGACGGAAAGTCTTCTATCAGACCGGATTATCAAATGCCAACGCTCCAGGAACTGGAATCTTTTGTCAAAGAAAACAAGCACCTTCCGGAGATCCCTTCCGGAGAGGTCATTGCAAAAGATGGTGTTAACCTGGGAGATTTTCAAATGAAATTACTTCAGAAGATTGAAGAACTAACACTTTATGCCATTTCTCAGAATAAAGAAATAGAAGATTTGAAGGCTTTTATTAAAAGATAGTAAGACTCAGTATAATGATTTAATTAGTTTCAAAATAGTAGCTCCCTCAAATTAATTTGAGGGAGTTTATTATGTATCAAAAAATATTGATCATATAACAAAAAAACCTCTGACTGATCAGAGGCTTTAAAGTGGTTTCTCCAGGAATCGAACCAGGGACACATGGATTTTCAATCCATTGCTCTACCAACTGAGCTAAGAAACCATATATTTAGTATTGACTTACTTCGTTGTTTTAAAGTGATGCAAAAGTATAATATTTTGTAATACTGCGCAAGTTTTGATCAGTGTTTTTTTGAAAAAATATATTGATGAGTCCTTTGTTTTGGGGCAATAGTTTGCCTATCAGCGATTTGGCTGGGATGAAGAACTTGTATATTTTTTTGAGTTTTTAAGACTTATCCTATTGATGATCGTTCTATATTAGTTATTTGAGGAAACATCTTTTCTGTAAAAAGTAATATTGTATGATTTTTCAGAACTTCCGGGAAATTGTACTTCACAAAGCTTGGTGAAATATTCTTTTGATTGATAAGAAGAACAGGAATCTCTTTCACTTGAAGTAGAATCTATCAGATTAAACCCTGTCTTATTAATTTCATTCTGTATATTCTCAAAATTATTCTTGTCTTCAGGAACATAAGATATAACAACACTTTGATTATTTAATACCCGCATGACGATCATTGTTCTGCTTAGTTTTCCTTTTTCGTAGTAAACTTGTTTTGTACCATCTCCGGTTGTTTTTTCCTGTCTGAAAACGTAGCCTTTGTGTTGGATGTATTCAATATTTTTATCAACTTTATTATGGGCTAAAAAAGTAAGATCCTTATAACTTAATTGTGCTAAACAAACTAATGGAGATAATAAAAACAGGAGAATTAGATTTTTCATACAATGTAGGATTAAAGATCTAGTGGATTTTTTATATTTCTCAAATGTAAAAAAGTTTTTAAAATAAAAAGTTAACAAAAGAAAGATAGGAAAGCAAAGAATGATGCAGGGCATTTTTTTAAGCAGAAGGATCATTTCCTGATTAGGGGTACATCAAATTGATGGAGGCAATACTGTAAAGGGGGCTATGCAGAAATAATTGCTATAAAATAAAAAGCCCCTGATTATTCAGAGGCTTTTCAAGTGGTTTCTCCAGGAATCGAACCAGGGACACATGGATTTTCAATCCATTGCTCTACCAACTGAGCTAAGAAACCATTACTTCGTTGTTTTTAAAGTGGTGCAAAAATAATGTATTTTTTTTATTCTGGCAATGTTTTTTATATTTTTTTATTTTCAGGGCTGATGTTTTTCTTTTATTGGATTGTATATCAGGGTAGTTAGGATAGGAGCAGGACAATCTTTTTGGATGTCTTTGATGAAACAGCCGGCAGATTAAATAAATACCTTTATATTTAGTAATATTTATAAAAGTTAATGGGAAGTACAATTAATCGGATTTTGATTATTTTAGGTAGTGGGGTAGTAGTGTATTTCGGAATGAGTTTTTTGGTGGCTTCCTGGATAAGTTATTTCTCTTCAGCTAAAAGAATTAATAGTTTACCGAAGGAAAAGATTCTGTTTACTGCATTAAAAAAAGAATATCATTTAACCCAAATAGAAAGATCTCCTGATACAGAACAGAAACTTTTATATCCTAAAGATACATTGGTTTATACTCTTTACCTTTCTACAATAGTTTGTGATCAGAAAAAAGAAAATATAGAACGCATTTCCAGAGAAGTGGCTTATAAGATTAATAGCCTCAATTTAGATCGGCATTTCAACAAATATGAATTGTTTTTTTATTGTAAGGAGCTTCCTCCAGGACTCCTGAGGTATGAATTTTTAAGAAAAAATTTTAAGTAGTTCAGGGTAAGGAATTACAGGAAGTATTTTTAAAGATTTTGATGTACTGACTAGTTACAATAACTTCTTTAAGCGGGAAATTTAGTTTTCATTATTAAAATGTTGTTTTGTCTGTTTATTTAGCCTTTTTTGAATAAGTCATAAGTTTAGCCATTAAAAATAAAAACCGGGCTTATTGCAATGATTTGATGCCTTACAATTAATGAGCTTAATGAAGTAGAGAAGTAGCTTTCAATCTGTCTGTAAAACTGAGTGATGAATATTGTTTTATAATAGGCGAGTTCGTAGCTAAATAAGAAAACAAAAAAACCTCTGACTAATCAGAGGTCTTCAAGTGGTTTCTCCAGGAATCGAACCAGGGACACATGGATTTTCAATCCATTGCTCTACCAACTGAGCTAAGAAACCATTATATTGTTGTTTGACTTACTTCGTTGTTTTAAAGTGATGCAAAAGTAGTAAGTTTTGGTATACAAAGCAAGTATTCATCGTGCTTTTTTTACTTAAACCGGAAAAACTACTGATTATCAGCCGGATTATTTTCCTGCTCCTTTCTGATTTGTTCACTCATTTCTTCTAGTACAGGTTTTATCGTACTTTCAGGAAGGTCACTGATCCTAATATACATCAATCCGTCAATAGCATCGTTGAAGTTCGGGTCAACATTAAATGCAATGACTTTAGCATTTTGTTTAATATATTTTTTGATCAGAACAGGTAATCTTAATTCAGGTTCCAGGTCATCAATAATCTTATCCAATTTGTTAAGATCTGATTCCATTTCGTCAAAGAAAAGACTCTTATCTCTGTCTCTAAGTTTTACCTTATATTCATTTCTCGGAGTGATATATTGAGCCACTGCAGAATCAAAATAATTAGAGCGCATAAACTCAATCATCAGCGACTTGGAGAATTCAGAAAACTTATTCGAAATACTTACACCTCCCATCAGGAATTTATGATCAGGATTTCTAAGGCATACATGTACAATTCCTCTCCATAAAAGGAAAAGTGGTAGTGGCTTCTGCTGATATTCCTGGCAGATATAAGCACGTCCCATTTCAATGACCTTTTTAAAGAAAGGGTGAATGTCCTGCTCAAACTCAAATAAAGAGCTTGTGTAGAAACCTTTGATACCATATTTCTTCATTACCTCTCTACCCAAAGCCATTCTGTAAGCTCCAGCCAGTTTTTTCTCACCATTATCCCAAAGGAAAAGGTGATGATAATGCTTATCATATTCATCCAGGTCAAACGGAAGATTACTTCCTTCTCCTACCGCACGGAAGGTCAGCTCTCGCTGACGTCCAATTTCCCTCATAATTGAAGGGATTTCTTCATAAGTAGTGAAATAAATCTCATAGTTCCCGTTGCTGAAAAGCATTTTTTCTGTTCCCCTTAATTTATCCACATCTTTAATGATGTCCTCTATAGGGGTTTCATCAATAATGTTCTGAACAATATTTTCCTCTTTCAATAAAGGGAATTTTACAGAAAGATTCTGAAGGTTAATGCTCTGAGCTAAAGATTTTCTTTTTTCGTAGTAAGATTTCATCATATAAACCTTACGTTTTAGAAATTCTCCCAGTTCTTCGATGGTTTCCATTTCATCCATCGCTTTTACAGAAATTGGTTTTCCAATCCTGATTCTGATTGGCTTCTCCCTGTCATTCATCATTTCCGCAGGAAGCATAAGCGTCTGTAAACTTGGGTGAAGTTTTGCTACCTGATAAAACAGGCGGCTGTTCTTTGCATGGAAATACATAGGAACAACAGGCACTTTAGCCATTCTGATAAGCTTAAGTGCTGTTTTTTCCCATTCTTTATCTAAAATTTCTCCATAAGGATTGTTCTTGTTAGAAACTTCTCCAGCCGGAAAAATACCTACGCAGCCTCCATCCTGTAGATGCTTGAGCGTTTCACGCATTCCTGAAGAGCTGCTGTAAGCTTCTTTTCTGTTTTCAAAAGGGTTCACTGCGATTACATAAGGTTCCATAGGTTTGATCTTTTCCAAAAGGAAATTTCCCATTACCTTAAAATCCGGACGAACCTCCGATAAGATCTTGCACATCAGAATTCCGTCAATAGCCCCCAGCGGGTGATTGGAAACCAGCACAAATGGTCCAGTTTTCGGAATCTTTGCCAGATCCTCTTCAAAAGCTACATAGCTTAGGTTTCTTTCTCTTACAAATGAGTCGAAAAAGTCTTTGCCTTCCTTATCTTTTAATTTATCGTATAATTTATTTACTTCATTTATTTTAGCAATGCTCATCACAGCAGATGCTACTGGATTCTTTAGGAACCCAATTTTACTTAAGCCGGAAGCTTTGATCAGATCGTTTTTCGAAATTAAACTCATGTGTGTTTAGTCGCAATTAATATTATTGTGTTACCATTTGAAGAGTATTCTTGGAAATTTGTTCCAATAATACATTTTTTTCATGGTAAAATTTATCAATGTGATCCATCTTCGCATTTCTTACTGTGAATAAAGATACATTTTTAATTGCTTCGGTTTTAAAAATTTTTTGAAGCTCTTCGTTAAGCTCTTCAAGATGATTAAATTTATCCTCCAGACATAATGCCAGTGAAATGGCAGAATTCTGCATCAGGGAAACTTTGATTTTATATTTAGATAAGAGTCCGAATATCAGGCTCATATGGTCTTCTGCAATAAAAGAGAAGTCTCTTGTCGAGATTTTTAAAAGGTCCTGATTTTCTTTCAGAATATAAGACTCCTCCTGCTGGTTTTTATCTGAAGCACCTATTTTAGTTCCTTCCTTGGTAGGGTCTACAAAGGATTTTACATAAAAAGGAATGTTTTTTTGTTGTAAAGGCTGCAGCGTCTTCGGGTGAATTACGCTTGCTCCATAATAAGCCATTTCAATAGCCTCTTCATAAGAGATATTAGAAAGCAGAGATACATCACTGAATTTTCTTGGATCTCCGGTCATTACTCCCGGTACATCTTTCCAGATCGTCATGGCATCAGCATTTAAACAGTAAGCAAAAATAGCTCCTGAGTAGTCAGAACCTTCTCTCCCTAGCGTTACTGTAAAATTATTTTCGTCTGAACCAATGAAACCTTGCGTTACATAGCAAAGTTCAGGATTTAAATTGGAAATAAACTCTTCAGTTTTTACCCAGTCTACAACCCCTTCTCTGTAAGAGTTATCTGTTTTTACATAATCTCTTGCATCCAGCCATTGATTGGTAAATTGGATCTCATTCAGGTACTCACTTACGATTTTGGTAGAAATCATTTCCCCGCAGCTTACCACCTGATCATAGACAAAATTGTAGTTAGGAGACTTATTTCTTCTTAAGAAAGAATCAATATCGTCAAAAAAGAGATTGATTTCAGCAAAAACCGCATGATTTTCTGGAAAAAGACCCTCCGCAATCTCAATGTGTTTTCGTTTTATCTTTTCAATCTCAGTTTGATAGTTATCCTTCTTGAAATAAAGTTCTACAACTTTTTCCAACTCATTGGTCGTTTTGCCCATTGCTGAAATTACCAGCAAACATTTGGCAAATCCCTGGCTTTGAAGAACCATGGACACATTTTTTACACTGTCGGCGTCTTTTACAGACGCGCCACCAAACTTGAAAATTTTCATTAAATTGTTAAAAATAAAATTGTTAGATAAAAATTACATGAGTTTTTTACGGACGTCAAAATTATAAATTTACAACGAGATATGAAATAGGCAGGCAATGTGATAGAATTAAGATTTCATTAAAATTACCATGGCTGCATTATTTAATAGAGGTTGAACACAGGAATAGAGAGCATTAAGAGGGAATAAGAATCTTATTTATTCCATACTTTTATTTGATATTTCTTTATCGGGCTGCAAACATGAAATTTGTATTTATTCTAGAATGTATTCAATAGAAATGGACTTTAGTCAAAATCTGAGAACAAGATCAGAAATAAACACAATATAATAAGTACATTTTTTCAATGTTTCATTTCAACCTTTGAGTAAACTGAATTTTTCATTGGTTTGGGATAAAGAAATGGAGAGGTAATCATAAGTTAATCTTTAATATTATGTTTTGTTGTGAGTGTATTGTGTTGATATACAGTGATTAAGTTCTTTTGTAATTAAATTTTCTTAATGCAATAAATTTTCCGAAATTTGGGGGAAAAGTAAAAAAAAAAATATGTCAAATCAGCCATTACAGACTTTAGGAGAATTTCTTATCGATAAACAGGACGATTTTCAATATTCAACAGGTGAATTTTCTCGTCTTCTAAGTGCAATAAGATTGGCTTCGAAAGTGGTTAACAGAGAAGTAAATAAAGCCGGAATTGTAGATATTACAGGAGCTGCAGGAAACCAGAATATTCAAGGGGAAGAACAGCAGAAATTAGATGTAATTGCTAATGAAATTTTTATTACGGCTTTGTCTCAAAGAGAGGTGGTTTGTGGTATTGCTTCTGAGGAAAATGACGATTTCATAGATATTAAATGTGGTGAAAATGGTCATTTAAGTAAATATGTTGTGTTAATTGATCCATTGGATGGATCTTCAAACATTGATGTAAACGTTTCTGTAGGAACGATCTTCTCTATTTACAGAAGAGTTACAGAACCTGGAACTCCAGTACAGCTGGAAGACTTCTTACAAAAAGGAGTGAACCAAATTGCAGCTGGATATGTAATCTATGGCTCTTCTACCATGATTGTTTATACAACAGGAAACGGAGTGAACGGGTTTACATTGGATCCTTCTTTGGGAACTTATTACCTTTCTCATCCTAATATGACTTTCCCAAAAACGGGTAAGATCTATTCTATTAATGAAGGAAACTATATTAAATTCCCTCAAGGAGTAAAAAATTATCTTAAATATTGCCAGATGGAAGAAGGAGATCGTCCTTACACTTCCAGATATATTGGTTCTCTGGTAGCAGATTTCCATAGAAATATGCTGAAAGGCGGAATTTATATTTATCCATCTTATTCCCAGGCACCCAATGGTAAATTAAGATTATTATACGAATGTAATCCAATGGCTTTCCTTGCAGAACAGGCGGGTGGAAAAGCTACGGATGGTTTCAGAAGAATTTTGGAAGTGGAGCCAACAGAACTTCACCAAAGAATTCCATTTTTCTGCGGAAGCATTGATATGGTAGAGAAAGCAGAAGAATTTATGCGTATTGACAGCGTAAAATAATGAAAGCATCCTATTTTAAATATTTATTAGAATTCAAACGCCCGAGTGGAACATCTCGCGGCGTTTTGCTTGATAAGGAGACCTTCATCCTTGAAATTTCAGAAAATGAAAAGAAAGGAGTGGGTGAGTGTGCCATCTTCAGAGGCCTGAGCTTTGATGACAGACCGGATTATGAAGAGAAATTAAAATGGCTTTGTGAAAACATTAACCAAAGCCTGGAGTTTCTGAAAGAAGAATTAAAAGATTTTCCGTCTATTTGGTTCGGATATGAACAAGCATTTCAGAACCTGAAGTTTGGAGCGAATCTTTATTTTCCAAGTGAGTTTACAGAAGGAAAATCTGCTATCACAATTAATGGACTGATCTGGATGGGAGATGTTGCTTATATGGAAGAACAGATTCAGGATAAACTGGAGAAAGGATTTCACTGTATCAAATTAAAAATCGGGGTCGATTGGAAATCAGAGCACGTTATTCTTCAGAAATTAAGAGAAAAATTCTCCAAAGAGCAGCTGGAACTGCGTGTGGATGCTAACGGTGGATTCAGTAAAGAAGAAGCTGTGATTGTTCTTCAGCAACTGGCAGATTTACATATCCATTCCATAGAACAGCCTATTAAAGCTGGAAATTGGACTGCTATGACTGAATTATGTGCTCAAACACCAACTCCAATTGCTTTGGATGAAGAATTGATCGGAATTACAGATCCTGAAGAGAAGAAAAGACTTTTAGAAACAATAAAGCCACAGTATATCATTTTGAAACCAGCCTTAATAGGTGGTTTTGCAGGATCTGATGAATGGATTTCGCTGGCTGAAGAGCAGAATATTGGCTGGTGGATTACTTCTGCATTAGAAAGTAATATTGGTCTGAATGCTATTGCACAATATACCTTCACAAAAAAAAGTCCAATGCCGCAAGGTTTAGGCACTGGAGCTTTATTTACCAATAATTTTGAATCCGGCTTAGATCTCAGAAATGAGCTGTTGTGGTTCAAAATATAAAAATGAATTAACAAGTTGGGTTACCTGAGTGCTCCCAATCCCATTCTTTGCAACATCTGGCTCTAAAATCCCATATGTTGCAGCCTATGGGCACTACCGGAATATTTCCTCCGTTAATAGTTTTTAACTCTCTTTTGTTTAATTTTTTTAGATTTTTCATGATTGTTATTAGTTTGGATTGATATTATTATCTAGTGATGAAAAAATTAGCCACAAAACGGAGGGGGTGCATCCGGGCATGTAGGACTGTTACAATATTCAGTTTGCCACTCTCTACAGCATCTTTTTCCTCCATCCCATGTATCACAGCCAATAGGAATATCTCCTCCTTTAACGGTCTTTAGCTGTGCTCTCTGAAGTCTTTTTAGATTTTTCATAGTTGATATATTTTTAATGAATGATAATTAGATCTGATTTTGAAATGAAATTATTCTGGAAATATAAAGATATTCACATGTTCTGAATCCCAACATGTACAGTGTTTTGTGAAATCATTCCATGTCATTACTAATAAAGGATCATTAATAAAAAAGTCCAATACCACAAAGTTTAAGGTATTGGAGCTTTATGGGGAAAATTTTTGAATCTGGTTTTGTCTCATAAATGAGTTGTTTTTTGATTCAAAATATAAAGGTGAAAGAGTGACTAGCAATATGGAGGTGGTGAATCCGGACACGTAGTACCGCCACAGTAACCTGGAGCCCATGCTCTGCAGCATCCTTCAAGTGGATTCCAGCTATTACATCCCAGAGGAGGTCTTCCTCCATTAATTTGCTTTAATTCTCCTTTGTTTAATTTTCTTAGATTTTTCATTGTTAATATTTTAGTTTGTTTGATAAGTAAATATCCAAAATCATTTTAAATTATACAACATGAGGTGAGTTAATTTATTGATTTTTAACAGAATGATAGAATTTTTGTATTAATATGTCAAATATGAGAGCTTAAATAGATCAACCAATATTCATAAAAATAGTCACAAAGAAAAATTCCTGCAAAATGATGTGTAGGAATAATAAGAGCGTTCGGAGATTCTTAAAGGATATAGTAATTGTTGGCTCGGATAGTCTATTGCTTTTTTTAGATTGTTGTAATTAAATCACATCTTTTACGAAAATGGCTTTCTTTATATAAGTTAAAATATAAGAAAACCTTTTTTTAATCTTTTTCATGATAAAAAAATTGTAATTCTCTATTATTTGAATTGGCAATCATTATGCCATCTTTCAAGTTTGAATCAACTTTAACATTGGTTTGGTTTTATAATATTTTTTTAATTAATCATTAAGAAATAATTGTGAAAATATTTTCGTTATTTTTAGTTCTATTGCTGATAAGATTTCGATCTATTCCATATAAATTTTGAAAAATATCATTCTGAACCTGTGAACTGGAAAGGTATCCCCAATGATTTCCAACTTCATATTTAAAGCCGCTCAATACATCATCTTTCACAAAAGTACAGTCGATGATAGAAACAATATCTTTATAGGGTGTAATATCACTCGGTCCGTTTTTTCCCAGTCTTGGAGTAAGGATGTTTTTCGTAAACTGTGAGGCTCCCAGAATCAGATCCTGCCTGTTCAGATAAATAGAAATCCGGTTGGCAAGCAATGGTAGTTTATTAAAAGAGTCTTCAGAATCTTCAAATACTTTATAAGAAACATCGGCATTCAATAGTAGGACCTGATCAATAACTCTAAGAATATTTTCCCTTTTAAGACTGTATAGCATACTTTGAAGGACTCTGTTTCCAAGAGAATGAGTCATCATGTGAATTCTTTGGTTACAAGGAATCAGATCACGGTTTGAAAAAATATCCTTTAAAAATTGAGTGTAAAAATAGAAGAGTCTCAGCAATGATGTTCCGGAGTTGATGCTGGATGCCTTGTCATCAAAATAACTCAATGGAATAATACTGCCGGAAGCCGGCCAGCTTACAAACAAAATATGCTCAACAGGAGAGGCCGGATTATCAATGAATAATCTTTTAAGATCAATCATTGCTTTTAATTCATCATCAAAATCATACAGATAGCCGTGGATAAATATCAGTACATCACTTCTGTCTTTGGTGGCAGACATATTTTTGTACAGTTCGTAGAATAGCTTTTGAGTTCCGCCAAGATTATTGGCTGTAAGTGGAGATTCTTTGATGCCTTTTTCTTTCAATAAAACTTCCAGAACGTCTTCATAACCTTGCTTTTCAGGCTCGGAGAAGAGTTTGTAATTCAGGATATTTCTATTGGTATAATCTTTTTTCTTTTTGGCCGCAGCGGTAGGTTCCTTATAATTGTCAAAATCACATTTTGCGATCCTGAAATTAGGAATTGAATATTCGTCATTGGAAAAAGAATCTACTTTTTCGCCTTTATGACGAATGATTTTCCGATTGCTTAAGATATAAACAGCCATAAGCGATAATTTGGTACGATGGTTTTAGCTTTTCCTAAATTAATGAAAAATACTGAATTACAATGTATATGACTGAAAAATTATCATTTTCAAAAACGCTTATTTTTCCGTAACTTTGTACCACTTTTTTTGCTATAAACAAAAGCTAATTTAATGGAAGAAGAAAAAAAATCACTCAATTTTATTGAGCAAATTATTGAAGATGATCTGGCAAACGGTTTGAACAAGGATCAGATCCGTTTCCGTTTTCCGCCTGAACCTAATGGTTACCTGCATGTAGGGCATACAAAAGCCATCTGCATCAACTTTGGGCTGGGTGAAAAATACAACGCTCCTGTAAACCTTCGTTTCGACGATACGAACCCTGAAAAAGAAGAACAGGAATTCGTAGATTCTATCATGAAAGACGTTGAATGGTTAGGTTTCAAATGGGATAAAGTTTTGTACGCATCCGATTACTTCCAGCAGCTTTACGATTGGGCAGTACAATTAATTAAAGAAGGAAAAGCTTATGTAGATGAGCAGCCATCTGAAGTGATTACTGAGCAAAGAAAAAATCCTGCAGAACCAGGAATTGAATCTCCATACAGAAACCGTCCTGTTGAAGAGTCTTTGGATTTATTCGAAAGGATGAAAAACGGAGAATTTGAAAGCGGTTCCATGTCTCTTCGTGCAAAAATCGATATGGTTTCACCTAACATGAATATGCGTGACCCTGTGATGTACAGAATTTTGAATAAGCCTCACCACAGAACAGGTACGGCTTGGAAAATTTATCCAATGTACGACTGGGCTCATGGTGAATCCGATTATATTGAGCAAATTTCGCACTCGCTTTGTTCTTTGGAGTTTGAAAATCACAGACCATTATACAACTGGTATTTAGATCAGGTTTACGAAGAAGGAAAGGTTAAAAACAAGCAGAGGGAATTTGCAAGGATGAATGTTTCCTATATGATTACTTCCAAAAGAAAGTTACAGAGATTGGTCGCTGAAGGAGTGGTAACAGGATGGGATGATCCAAGAATGCCTACCATTTCCGGGATGAGAAGAAAAGGATTCACACCCACTGCTATCAGAAACTTTATTGATAAAGTAGGAGTGGCAAAAAGAGAAAACCTTATCGAAATCCAGTTGCTTGATTTCTGCGTACGTGAAGATCTGAATAAAGTAGCTAAACGTGTGATGACCGTAGTAGATCCTGTAAAATTGGTGATCGAAAACTACCCGGAAGATAAAGAGGAATGGGTGGAAACTGAAAATAATCCTGAACAGGAAAATGCAGGAACCAGAGAAATTCCTTTCTCAAGAGAATTGTATATTGAACGTGAAGACTTCAAAGAAGAAGCTAATAATAAATTCTTCAGACTGAAATTAGGCGGTGAAGTTCGTCTAAAATCAGCATACATCATCAAAGCTGAAAGAGTAGAGAAGGATGAAAATGGAGAAATCACAACCATCTATGCTACTTATGATGAGAAAAGTAAGTCTGGAAGCGGAACAGAAGAAAGTTTAAGAAAAGTAAAAGGAACACTTCACTGGGTATCTGCAAAACATGCAATTCCTGTAGAAGTAAGAATTTATAACCAATTGTTTACAGTAGAACAGCCTGATGCTGAAAAAGATGTAGACTTCTTAAACTTCATCAATCCTGAATCTGTAACTACAGTTCAAGGTTTTGCTGAACCAAGCCTGAAATATGTTGCTGTTGGAGAACCGCTTCAATTCCAAAGAATCGGATATTTTACAAAAGATCAGGATTCTACGGATGCTGCCTTGGTATTCAACCGTACGGTAACACTAAAAGATTCTTATAAGCCTGAATAATTTTCAGGAATCATTATAAAATAAAAACAGGACTTAGAAATAAGTCCTGTTTTTTTATAGTTTGAAGTATGATTTTTTCAAATCTATTTCAGGAAATCTTTGTCCTGATAAGAAGGATTAGGATATTTATAAAATCCTTCACCAGTCAGAACACCCAGCTTTCCTTTATCAATATAATCTTGTTTTAGTTTTTCAACAGCTTTTATCTTTAGCGGATCCTGTGTTTCTTCTGCTTCCATCTTGTTGATGTTATAGGCTGTGTTAATTCCCACAACGTCCAGAATTCCAAACGGACCTGTAGGAGCACCAGTAGCTACCATCCATGTTTTGTCAATTGTTTCAACATCCGCTACTCCGTCTACCCAAAGATTCACAGCTGCGCCAAGCAATGGAACAAGCAATGAGTTGACAATATATCCTGGCTGTTCCTTGTTGATTGGCAATGCTACCATACCAATGGCTTTGGCAAATTTTATAACAGAGTCAAATACTTCCTGTGAAGTTTCAGGATGACGCATTACTTCTCCGGTATTATGCTTCCAGATTTCATTGGCAAAATGGAGCGCTACAAATTGTGCAGGTCTTCCTGTAGCTTCGGCAAACTGACTCGGAAGGAGAGTGGAAGAGTTGGTTGCAAACACTGTTTTTTCCGGAGCCACCTGGGAAAGCTTATGATAAAACTCGATTTTAATATTCGGATCTTCAGGAACCGCTTCTATCAGAAGATCTGCATCTTTTACTGCCTCAGCAAGATCCGAAGTATAGCTAAGGTTTTTAAAGGCTGTCTCCAATTCCTTCGGTGTCGCATGTAAATCTTGTTGATATGCTTCACTTAAAGCCGTGAACTTCCTTTTGGCTTTTTCCAATACCTCATCATTGATATCATAAACTGTAACTTTAAATCCGTGATAAGCTGTCTGGAAGGCAATCTGATATCCTAATACACCACTTCCGGCTATCGTTATATTTTTAAAATCCATAAGATTTATTTTTGTATTGAAGAAGTTGTTTTAAAAGTAAATGATAATATACTTTTAAAACAACCTTATGTTTATAGAGTGTTGATTAACCTTTTATTCCTTTGATCCAGTCCTGAAATTTACCAACCTGCTCCATAAAGAAAGATTCATGTTCTTCTTTTTCTTCAGGACGGTCAACCAAGATATGTTCGAAGTAAGTGTTTTTCAGAATCTTTCTTAAAATTCCCTCTCCCAGGAACGGCTTATAGTCGTTTAATGCCTGAGTGGCTTTTAATAAATGTCTGATATCATACTGCAGCGGGTTAATATCCGGAACCTGTTTGTTGAGGTTAAGAAGATTGTATACTGCTATTCTGGCTGTTCTTACAGAACTTTCCATCGTGAATACCACATCATTATTGGTTTCTACAAACTGTCCTACCAATCCTAAATTGGTACAGCCTTCAGGAACTACTCTTGGGCGGTCTCCCTGTGCTCTAGGCATAAACATAGAGGTGATATAAGGCATAAAGGCAGTACGGACGATGGTGTTTTCAATAACGTTATCAAGCTGATCCGTCATTCCAAGGTGATGGCATAATTCCGCAAGGATCTCGTTTCCGGTGCATTCCGGCATTGTTTTTTTAACATGATTTCCTTCTTTATCCATCAGTAAGGCATACACCCATACTACAAGAATATCATCTGGCTGGGTAGGGTAATGCGGCTGTCTGTTGCAGGTAAAACTCATTACCCAATTAGAATCAGTAATTGTGATAATACCTCCTGTAGCTGTTTTTCCTGAGTAAGGGTCATTCACACATAATTCTTTTAATTTCTCCGTAAATGCAGATGGACGGCAGGTTAACGTTGCAGATTCCCATGAAGATTTTTCAATATGGCTGCAGAACTTTTCAGGCTTCCCGAAGACTTCAGATTTGGCAGCAAGATTTTTCCATAATTTCCATCCGGCGCTTTGTCCTGCACTGCTGTTGTCTATGGTCACTTCAGGAACAGTCGTATTATCTCCGTAAAAAGTACTTTCCGTCATAGATCCTGTGGTAACAATCACATAATCATCTTTACCAATAGGTATTCTGACTTCTTCTCCGTTTTGTTCGGTAATGATCCCCTCTACGGTTTTTCCTTCAGTATTAATATGAACATCAAGATCTTTTACCAAAGTATCAAACTGGATCTGTACTCCTTTTTCTACAAGGAAATTTTTTAAAGGAGTAACAAAAGTGTCATACTGGTTATATTTAGGGAATACAAGACATGAGAAGTCTTTCATACCGTCAATAGCGTGAAGGAATCTATGCATGTATAACTTCAATTCCAATAAGCTGTGCCAGTTTTCAAAGGCAAACATAGAGCGCCAGAAAAACCAGAAGTTACTGTTCAGGAAAGATTCTGAGAAATAATCTTCAATGCTGAGGTCGTCAAGCTCCTCTTTTTTCTTTAATAAAAGTTTGACAATAGCCAGCTGATCTTTTTTCTCTAACCCGAATTTGCTGAAATCCTGAATTTGTCCCTGATTATGAATTAATCTTGCCTTTGAATAGTTGGGATCATTATCATTAACCAGACGATATTCATCCAGTACACTGTAAGGGGCTGGCAATTCCAGAGCAGGAATATCCTGGAACATATCCCATAGATTTTCATAAGTCATATCCATTTCACGGCCACCACGGATGATGTATCCATCTTTTGGATTCCCGGCTCCGTCCAGTGAGCCGCCTTCTATGGCAAGTTGATCTAGGAAAATAATGTTTTTACCGGGAACATGGCCGTCGCGGATGAAATAGTAGGCTGCGGACATCCCTGCAATGCCGCTTCCTACGATATAGATTTTACTGTTTTCGTAGGATTGTAAAGGAATTCCTTTATTTCTTTGATAGTTTCCGATCTGGTCTGAAAAAGGCATTGTCTTTTCAGGAGTGTTAATCTGAACTTCCTTGCTGGAGTCCGGTTCGTGGTTTACTTTCCCAAACTGGTCAGAGGTATTTAAAACTTTGTCGAATTTTGAATTGATCGTACTCATTTTTATATTGTTTTTAATGAACATTATAAAGGTACTTCTATTCAAAATGCGATGGATATCCCTAATGTCAGAATTAGTGTCCCTAAATTCCTATGACTGGATATTTTCCGTTATTCTGTATTCAGAAGGAGAAAAGGAAGTGTGTTTTTTTGAAAAAACGGCCAAAAGCTGAAGTAGAATTGAATTGAAGTTGAAAAGCAATTTCTGAGATCGTCAGATCCGGATTTCCCAACATGACATAAGCTTCTTTTAGCAGTGCTTCATCAATGACCTCGTGAGGGGTTTTTCCGCTGGATTTTTTAATGATCTCAATAAGGTATTTGTTGGATACGCAAAGCTGATCGGCATAGAACTGAACAGTTCTGTACTGTCTGATATTTTCACGGATCAATTGACTGAATTTAAGGTAGAGGTCCTTTTTCCCTTCTTCCTTGTCTGGGGCTGAATTATGTTTAGCTTCCATGATTTCTGCCGTTTCCAGCAGGAGATTAAAAATAATGGTCCGAACAATTTCTTCAGTAAATTTTCCTTGTCTTCTGGATTTCTTTTTGAGATAGTCCAAAAGATTTTGAAGTACCAATGAGTTTTTGGGTGTTGTTTTTACAATGCTGTAGGAACCTTTTGAGAATAGATTCATTTTCTCTACAATAAAAGGATTTGATATATTTTTGATCAGAAAATTTTTGTCGAAGAATAATAGTTTCATCATAAAATCCTGGCTGGTTTCCATGAATTTTACAATAGTAGAAGGAGCGGCAACCAGAATACTGTGTGCGTCTGCTTTATACTGGCGATGGTCTATTTCAACACTTACTTCTCCTGCAGTACAAATACAGAGTGCATAGTAATCCATTCTGAAAGGGACCTTAGGGAATTCAAAAATAGGTTTTCCGGAGGAGATATAGTAGGATTGGCGGCAGTCAATACTGTAAAAAGACAGAGTATCATGTAAGTTTTCGTAGGTTATCATTCTTACGTATTGATTGATTTTTTATAAGTATTTTTTCTGTATTTAAGGCTATTTGGCCTATTGTTACTGCAATTTACGAATTTTATAAATGGTTTTCAATCTTATATATCGAAAATATTCGTTTTTATTAAGGTACAGTTCATAGTTTATTTTTATGGATGTTATTTATAAAAAAGGCTTAAAATAAAGGTGGTTGAGGCTATTTTTGTCTAACTTTGCATTTTCAAATTTTTCCCCCAAAATATTATTGTGAAACTAATCAACATTTACACGAGTTCTTTCAAAGGACTCTCGCAGGAGAGTTGGATGCTGGCGTTGGTAATGCTCATCAACAGGGCTGGTTCTATGGTACTTCCTTTTTTGGGAGTTTATATGACAGATCATTTACACTTTAGCATTGAAAATTCAGGGATTGTCCTGAGCTTTTTTGGAATCGGTTCGGTCATTGGTTCATGGTTTGGTGGAATGATCACTGATAAGATTGGAGAATATAGGGTACAGAGTTTGAGCTTACTGCTCAGTGTGCCTTTGTTCTGTATGATTCCTTTATTTAAAACAGAAATAGGATTGGCGGCAATTATCCTTGCTCAGAGTATTGTAAGTGAGACCTTCCGTCCTGCAAACTCCGTGGCAATCACAAAATATGCGAAACCTGAAAATATAACCCGGGCTTTTTCACTAAATCGTATGGCGGTTAATTTAGGATTTTCTATAGGTCCCGCATTGGGAGGCATCCTGTCTGCTATTTCCTATGAATTCCTCTTTTACAGTAATGCTTTGGCTGCTTTATTAGCAGGATTGATGTATATCTGGTTCTTTAAAGGCCGTGCAAAATTAGCTAAGCAGGAAGCAAAAAAAGTAAAAGAAGCAATTGTTATCAAAAAAGAAAACTCGCCTTATAAAGATACTAAGTTTTTAATTTTCTGTTTTCTATGTATGTTGTTTTCGATTTGTTTCTTCCAATTATTCAGTACGCTGACAATTTTCTATAAGGATACGGCCCATTTGAGTCAACAGAATATAGGATATGTTTTAGGATACAGTGGCTTTCTGATCGTTCTTCTTGAAATGGGCTTTGTACAGCTTTCAGAGAAATACTTTACATTGGCCTTTACGATGTTAATCGGAACATTTATATGTGGATTTTCATATGCCATGTTAGCTTTTGATTACAGTATGATTACTTTATTAGTTTCCATGACATTGCTTTGTATTGGTGAGATCTGGACCCTTCCATTTATGTCTACTATTACTGCACTTCGTTCAGGAGAGAATAACAAAGGGGCTTATATGGGACTGAATGGGATGTCGTTTTCTATTGCGTTTATTATTACACCTTATATAGGAACATTGATTGCTGATAAGTTAGGTTTTAATATTTTATGGATTGGAACAGGTATATTGGCGACAGGGATTGCGATTGCATTTTACTTTGTTATTCCGTGGATGATTAAAGATAAAAAGAAAGTAGAAGGAGATTTGGTGTAAAACTATAACCATTTCTTGTACAATATACAAACCCCAGCCGAAATCATTTCAGCTGGGGTTTTCTTGAAAATAGAAATCTGATCTTTATTTGATAATAACTTTTTTAGCCACTTTTTTACCACCTGCATTGAAGACCATAATGTAGTTTCCTTTGGCAAAGCTGGTCAGGTCTATTCGGGTATCATTGGTAATACCGCTCTGACTGTGTACCAATCTTCCTGCAATATCAAAGATGTGAACCTCTGATGTAGTATTTTTCTTCATCAGCACATTGAATTTTCCATTGGATGGGTTCGGATAGATTTCGAATCCATCTTTTTCTATCGCTGTATCACTTACTGCGAGTGTAGAGATTGGTTGTCTGGTACAAAGTTCGATGGCGGCAGTCTTTACAGTTCCTGAAGAAGTGTTTGCTGTAACATTGTTCAGTACATCTGAAGTATGCAGTGCTTTGATAATCCAGTTTCCGTTTGGACTTTGGCCATAATATTTGCTCAGATCCAGTCTTATAGGCTCTATATGCGGATTGGCTCCCAGATTATTACAGTTCATCACAGGAGATTCTCCTTCCTGGTCAAAAGTTGCTTTAAGTACATTGGTTCCGGAACAATTTCCTAACCAGAATATTTGCTCGTTTTGGTCACTCGGACTTTTGATTTTTAATGCCGATTCTTTAATATCAGTATAAGTAAGATCCATGATGATATTGATGTCTTCAATCAAAGTTGTGTTGGAAACATTAATATTTATACTGGCCGGTGAACCAGGGCTGAAAGCAAAAGTTCCGTCAGCCGGATATTGGGTACAGTTCATCGTTATATTATACCCAATAGCAAATGCCGGGCTTGCAGCATAATAAATATTTCCTACAGATTCTACAATGATAAATGCCTTCTGTGAAGATGTGGAAGGAATGGTGATCATTTCCTCTCCATCATTAGAGGTATTGGAAACAAGCGGTGTGAAGGTAACTCCGCCATCTGTTGAGATCAAAATATTTACAGACTGAGTGTTAATCGGTGCAGCATTGGTTCCGGCAACATTCCATTTTAAAAGATGAGAGGATCCTGGCGAATAGTTTTGGTTTAGTGAGAGGGATGTAATTTTGAATGGACCAGTGCTTGCATCTACATTTACGATGGCTTCATCTGTTGCTGTCTGCCCGCCACCAGTAGCATTATCTCTTACCAAACTTATGAATTTCATACTTCGTGCCACATCAGAGGTCATATTCCAGGTGCTGTATAAGCTGCCTTCAAGAACTTCGTTGAGTGGAGGTAAGTATCTTGTAGGGCTTGAAGTGGGAGAATATACTCTAAAATTTGGATTTAGAGCAGAATTACGATCAGGATAGGTAAATTTCATTTTGGGAGCAATTTGATTTTGTACAACACCTGCCGGATTTAAAAGCAATTCAATGAAATCTACTTCAAAATTTGGATTAGGTGCAGCAATATCTGACTCTTCCCAGGAGTAGGTTAGACTATTATTATCAGGATCAGTTCCAGTAGCAGTCAACTTAAATGCTGTTCCCTTGGGAATTGTATAATCAGATCCTGCATTTACTGTTGGGGGATTATTGGCTAATTCTGTTATAGTAGCACAACTGGTTGTTTTGACATATTTGTTGATCTGGCTGATGCTATAATGCAGAAACTGGTCATTGAATTTATCCGCTACATCATACACGCCTGTTACCCCAGGATATCCCATAACAGTTACTCCGCTTCCTGTCTCCCTATTAGCACCTGTTTCAGGTAAAATTACCTGAGCGGATTGAGGTTGACCCAAAAACATCGGTATTATGGTTACATTTTCAGGTTTTGAAAAGGTATGGTTGGCACCAAACATATGTCCCATTTCGTGAGCTGCTGCAATTGCATAGATGAATCCTTCGGGAGTAAATCCGCCAATATATGCGAATCCACCATTACACACGGAACCTATTTCAGAAGCTTTTCCACCGCCTGTATTCTGGTTGGAAAATAGCATTCCCAGATCATAATTACCACTGCCGATAGTATTATTAAGGGTATTTTTAATTTCCTGATCTAATGTTTGAGAGCTTGCATATGTTGAATATGGATCTGTCGTTTTATCCAGGAAAATAAGTTGATCATTATTGGCCACCAGATTCATATGTATGGAAAGACCTCTCTCATAAACAGGATTAATATAACTCATTAAGTTATTGATAGCTGCTATTGAGTTAGCAAGAGTACCACCATGATATTCACTAAATTCCCCATCAGTAGATGCTGCCAGTCTATAGGTTCTGAATCTTTGGTCATTGGTATTATCAGTAGGAAATACTTTGGCTGCAGCGCCAGCATTTTTTTCCTGAATCTGACATTCGAAATTATTGATTTTTGAAAGCATTTCCGGAACTGCCGGGCTAACCAGATATATGGAAGCATCTTTTGTTGCTGGTTCAATTACCGTTGGTTTTTGGCCCGGGCTGAATATGATGATATTCACTCCTTTTGGGGAAAGACCAAAGCTGATGGTTTTCCCAGGATCATTTACAGATGTTCCTCTGTAGGATTTAATATCGGGGAATTTTGCTGCCAATTCCGGAGCCATGTTTGATGTTTCAAAGACACTGTATTTTTCAAACTTTCCATCTAATCCGGGAAAGTCTATGGTTACAGTAGATTGGGTTGCAGCCCCTGTTTTTGATACAGGAGCTGCCTGTAATGCTGATTTCAGTTGATTGATATCCAGGATATAGGCGTTGGAGTAATCAGCTCCTATATTCCTTTTGGATTCAATTACATTCCTCTCATTAATTTTTGTCTTTTTCCAGAAGCTCTGCGCATACAGGCTTTGGCCTCCTATAGCAATAAAAGCCAGAAGTAGGTAGATTTTTTCTTTCATGTTTTTTTCTGCTATTAACTAGATAATAACTTCATTAAAAATATGAATTTATATCATATTTCAGAGATATATTATTTTATGTTAAGTTATTGGTTTTCATTTTATTGTGTTTCTATTTTCGTTGAAAAAGCATATTGTGTTTAAAAAACAGAATGCTTATTTTTATGGACAATAAATTTTTTTGAATAAAGCCATAATTATATGAAATTATAAAGCAGCCCATCTTTGAGCTGCTTTACATTTATTTTGTAAAGAATTGTAAATAGGGGGAATTTACCGTTAAAATATAAGTTGTTTTAGCTTATATTGTTTTCATTGTGTTTACCAATTAAGGCCGGATCATTATAAAAAATATAAGTCATATTACTGCAGGTTGCATTGCTAGAGATGGGTGTAAAAACGCGAATATCAGGATATTTAACTTATCCGTGCCCATGTTTGCAACTCATGACCGGAAGAAGGAAACTAATCCAAAAAATAAATGGTTATAGTTCGTGTTTCTGCATTTACCTCACCATCTTTCAGCCACTTGTTAATATTGATTTTACATCTAGAATTACGATCGATCTTCAGGTTATTTAGACAGGATCGAGTGGATAATCATCCCGGCATGAATCCTTGAATTTTCGATGAACCAAAGATGGGTATCCTTTCCGCCGCAGACCACTCCTGCAAGATATAGATTAGGGATATTCGTTTCCATGGTTTCAGGGTTATAAAACGGATTCATACAATCTCCATTCAGGTCAATTCCGGAATTTTTCAAAAATTGAAAATCCGGAAGATAGCCGGTCATGGCCAATACAAAATCATTTTTAATTTCATGAGTCTGGTTGTTTTCATCCTTAAAAATTACGGAATTTTCTTTTACTTCCATCATTTCAGCATTAAAATAAGCCTTAATGCTTCCTTCCGCAATTCGGTTTTCAATGTCTGGTCTTACCCAATATTTTACACTTTTTGAAATCTCGGAATGGCGGATAACCATAGTCACTTCTGCTCCTTTTCTATAGGTTTCCAGAGCAGCATCTACTGCTGAATTGCTGGACCCTACGACTACCAGTTTCTGTTTGGCATATGGATAAGGTTCCGTATAATAATGTTTTACCTTCGGAAGTTCCTCTCCAGGAATATTCATCAGGTTAGGGAGATCATAAAACCCGGTGGCAATCACTACATTTTTAGCCTTATAGTTTCCTTTTGTGGTTTCAATATCAAATACATCAAGTATTTTGGATACATTCAGTACTTTTTCATAGAGACGAATATTCAGCTCTTTTTGTCGTGCAATGCCCTGGTAATATTCCAAAGCATCCTGTCTTCCTGGTTTGGGAGCGGTGGAGATAAAAGGAGTTCCATCAATTTCCAGTTTTTCAGCAGTTGAAAAGAACCGCATGTATAAAGGGTAATTGTACAGCGAGTTGACAATGGTTCCTTTTTCTATGATTAAATAATTCAGGTTGTTTTTCTGGGCCTCAATAGCACAGTTGATGCCAATAGGGCCTGCTCCTATAATAAGAATATCCAAAATTTCCATATTCCAAAGGTACAATCTAATTGGGAGAAAGCCTTCATTGAAACAATGAGATTGCTGATAAATAAGAGCCAAGAATAAAGAATAAAGAATAAAGAATAAAAATGTCAGAGAGATGTTTGTTGTAAGAATAGTAACTTGGAACCTTAAACCTTAAACCTTAAACCTTAAACCCCGTATTGGCATCAGTTTTGGTGTTTTTCTACTTATTACAAAACTAAAAGATATGAAAAAACTACTTGTTGCCATACTTATGCTGAGTTTGGTAGTAGCCTGTAAGAAAGAGGCTGGAAAGCCGGTTCCCAGTGAAATTGATACCATTACCCGCGTACAACCATTAGACAGTGCTGCGATTGCTAAAGAAAAAATGAAGAAGGAAAATGATGTTAAAAAGACCAATGATGAGGTTTTACAAGCATTGAAAGCTAAAGATTATAAAACATTTGCTTCATTAATTCATCCTGAAAAAGGAATCAGTTTCTCCATGTATGCTTTTGTAGATCCGAAAGGGGATAAACATTTCTCGAAAGAAGAGTTTGAAAAATACCAGCCTACAAAAACACTATTTACTTGGGGAGCCAAGGATGGTTCCGGAGATCCTTATAAAGCAACCATTAATGATTATCTTGGAAAATGGGTGTTTTCAGGTGATTTTACCACTTCTCAATATTCGCTGAATAAATTTATAGGAGGGGGAAACTCCCTGAATAATCTTGAGAAAATCTACGCTAAGAAAGATTTTACAGAAAACTACATCAAAGGAACTGAAAAGAATGGTGAAATGGATTGGAAAACCCTTCGTTTGGTATTTGAAGAGTTCCAGGGGAAATATTATTTGATCGCAGTAGTGAACGACCAATGGACGATTTAGAGGGGGAAGCTGGAGGTGGGAAGCTGGAGGTGGGAAGCTGGAAGGACTTTCAATGATAAAAAACAATCATTTTCATAACTCCCTGCTTCCAACTTCCTTTCTTTATAAAATTTCAGCCAGTTGTTGGGTGAGATTTTTTCTGGAAAATTGTTCGATCTTTTGAGTATTTTCAGAAAGGTTTCCGTCTTTCCAAAGCTCAAATTTTTCAAGGATGAATCTTTTTACAGTTTCAGAATCATTATAGCTGAAATGTTTCCCGGAATAGGTTTCTTCCAATATTCTTGCTACATCAGCCTGATCTGGGCCAAATGAAAGGATTTGTTTTCCTGAGGCCAGGTATTCAAATATTTTTCCCGGGATAATTCCTCTTGAAGACTCATTCGGGAAGTTTGTAATCAACAGTATTTCTGAAGTCTGCATTTCTTTAACAGCTTCACCATGTGAAAGATAACCCAGATTTAAAATATGATTTTTCAGGCTTGAATTTTCTATAGAATGAAGAATTTTATCATCAATTCTGCCCACAAATTTTAAAGAGAAATGCTTTGCAAATTCTGTATTTTCCTTTACCAGCTCATCCAATGCTTTCCAAAGATTCTCCGGATTTCTAAGCTGTTCCAGCACTCCTATATAACTTAATACGAAAGTTTTAATATTCTCTTTTTGCTCTCTTCTTTCACTTGAGTCACTTTCATCAAAACCATTGGTGATACAAATCGCATTGGCTCCCGCTTTCTTGAAATTTTCAGCATCCGTATAGCTTGTTGCGAGGGTAATATCCGCATTTTTAAACACAGCACTTTCCAGTTGGCGATGCTTTTTGTCTGAACTTTTGGTAAGTTTCAGGTGTTTATAATAAGAAATTTCTGTCCAGGGGTCACGGAAATCTGCAATCCATTTTAAATTCGGTAATTTTTCTTTTAAACCCAATCCAATCAAATGAAGAGAATGGGGTGGTCCGGAAGTTACAATGGTATCAATATTATTTTCTTTCAGATATTTTTCCAAAAACTGAATAGAAGGCTTTACCCAGAAAACTCTGGCATCAGGAATGAAAAAATTTCCTCTTACCCATATAGAAAGCTTGGATTTCCAGCTTTGATTTTTTCCTACATCAAATTGACCGGCTTTGAATTTTTTGTTGCTTTTATTAAGCTTTTCAGCCAGCTGATAGGGTTCCCAGATTTTTGTTCTTACAATTTCAATGTTTTCAGGAACATCCTTCATCAGAGTCTCATCTATCAATGGATAGCTTGGATTTTCCGGAGTGTAGATAATGGGTTTCCATCCAAAATCAGGAAGATATTTTGCAAACTTCAGCCATCTTTGAACACCAGGGCCTCCCGCAGGAGGCCAGTAATAGGTGATTATCAATATTTTTTTTTGTTCCATTTCTTGATTAAATCAATCTGTGTCATTCTTCATTGCGCTATGCTTCATTCAGAATGACACAGTACAAAGTTTAAATTAGGCTTTTTGCTCAACTAAAACCTCTTTTTTCTTATTCTTATTCATCCAGAAAATTCCAAAGGCAGCCAATGCAATAAATAATCCGAAGCTTAAAAGAGAAATCCATTTTCCTTTTTCAATCACTTCCGGTTCAAATACCATTCTGATATGGTGATTTCCTGCAGGAACGTGTACGGCACGAAGTAAATAATCTGCTTTAATATAAGGAACTTCTTTTTCATCAATAAGAATTTTCCATCCATGAGGATAATATATTTCAGAGAAAACGGCCAATTGAGGAGTCTTCGACTGAGATTTAAATTCTAACTCGTTAGGTTGGTATGTTGTTAAATTGATAAATGCCGTAGAATCTGCCTGAACTGGTTTATTGCTGAAATAAGCTTTGTCAGAAGAGGCGATTACTGCTGTTTTCTTATTGTCAACCTCCCCAATATATTTAATTTCTTCATTAGGAGTATCTACAAACTTAAGATCACTTACAAACCAAGCATTTCCGTTGGCTTTAGGGTTAGGAACAACCTGAGGTTGATCAGGACCTCCGAAAACCATATATTTTGCATTCAGTAAGTTAAGGATCTTAGGAGTTCTCACACTGTCGATGTTGCTGATATAAGCATTCAAAACATCATCATATCTTCTCAGTTTTACAGCGTGATACCCTCCAATAGAAGCTTTAAAGTAAGAGGTATTGGTCTCACTGGTGACCCCTAGGGTTTGGTTATAAATTCTATAGTGTGCCTTATCTTTATCTGCGATAGTTTCTAAGGCTTTATTAATATTTACAGTAGATAAAATAGACTCAAGGTTTGGATTTCCCTGTGTTTTTTCTACCAATAGATCTGAGCTTTCTGTCTGGAAAGGATTCTCAGCAAAGATTTTGTCTATATAGTTTTCGTCATTTAAATAACGCTTGTTGACTGTCCATAGATCGAATAAACTTACTAAACCAATAATGACTAAAGCAATGTTCTGATTAAGTTTTTTCTTTAAACTCAAGAATAGGGCTACTGCTGCAATGGCTACATAAAGAAATGCTTTTAAAGCATCTACCTTAAATAACTTATACCTTTCATCCACTAAATAATCCAATAAGAAAGGAGGAAAGTAAGTCTTCTCACCTGCTGTAGAAAAACCTAGTAATGATTTACCAAAGACTAAAAGAATTAATAGCAAACCTAATGTTCCACCACTTACATAGATCAGGATTTTTTGTTTGTATTCTTCGGTCAGCTTTTCATCCGTGAAGAATCTGTATAATCCTATAATAGCGATTAGAGGGAATAGTAACTCTACCACAACAAGGATAGAAGAAGGAGCTCTGAATTTATTATAAAATGGAACATAATCGATAAAGAAATCAGATAATGGCATAAAGTTGCTCCCCCAAGCCAATAAAATGGTCAGAATAGAAGCTCCTAAGATCCAGTAACGGTATTTTTTTGATGCAAAGAAGAAACCTAATACAGCAAGGAAACATACAATAGCTCCCTGATAAGCAGGTCCAGAAGTTCCGGGCTGGTCTCCCCAATAAGTCATTCCGCTGAATCCTTTTGAAATTCTGTCCATTTCAGCTTGTGAGCCTACATTTTCCTGAACAAGTTCCTGTACCTTATTCATCATTTCCTTCGCTTCCGGTTCCTGGCTTCCACCCCCCATTAATCTTGGAATGAAAAGGTTTAAAGTTTCCAGCTGTCCGTAGCTCCACATCAGCATACTTTCCTTATCCATTCCGGATTTTCCTGAAGTATGGCTATCATTGGTTAAGATTTGTTTTCCACGAACTGTTTCCTTCACATACTCTGAATTGGCCATAATTCTTTGGGAATTCATTCCAACACCAATAATACAAGAAGCCGCAATAATTCCTGAAGAAATCAGGAAATGTTTCATTGGAGTCTTTTTCTGGATGGCTCTGATGAGTTCAGAAACGAATAAAAATCCTAGAGCCAGAAACAGATAGTAGGTCATCTGCGGGTGATTCGCTGCAATCTGAAGTCCCATAAACAGGGTAGTGACAATGAATCCCCAAATGTATTGTTTTCTGATATAAACCAATAAAATACCAGCTAAAAGAGGAGCAAAATATTCAATGGTATTTACTTTTCCATTGTGTCCTGCAGCAATAATAATATAGAAATAAGTGGAAAGGCCAAAGAAAGTGGCGCCCAGTAAGGCGTATTTCCAGTTTCTGACCACTACCGTTCCCAAAAGGAAAAAACCTGCAAAAAGCAGGAAGAGATAATTCACCGGTCTAGGCAGGAAATTAAGGTTGCTGTCGATTTTTTTGATGATATCGCCTTTAAACTGGCTACCCATCTGGTAAGTCGGCATTCCCCCAAACATGGAGTCACTCCAATACGTTTCATTTCCTGTGTTAGCTCTATAGTCTAAAAGTTCCTTTGCTCCTCCTCTGTATTGAACAATATCATGCTGGAAAAGCTGTTTTCCTGAAAATACAGGAGTGGAATATAAAAATGCTAAAACTATAAATATTACTAATGAAACTGCAATATAAATTAAGTTTTTATTTTTTGCCATGCTGGTTATTATCTTTTATTTCTTGGATTTTTTACCTTTTGTCATTATTTTCTTTTACCTCTTCATAGTCTACGGTTTCTGCATCCCATTTAAGGTCTTTTTTGTTATTCTTATTTGAGTTGTGAATGTCTTCTCTTGAATTATTATGCTGTTGGTTATTGAACCTGTAGCTGTAAAATGTCTTGAAGAAAATTCTTTTAGAATGTTCCAGACAAAGAAAATAATAATGGCGGAAAGTACTAACTCAAGAATGTACTTCATAATAAATTGATTTAAGGTTTAAAGTGTAAGAATCAAACATTGAATCTTACACTTTTAAGCTTGAATTATTTTGCAGACGGGTTTACCATTACAGAAGAATTGGAAACGCTCTTCATAGATTGAGATTGCTTTCCGTCTGAAATGGTTTCTATCTGCGTAGTTTTTACATTGATGTTTTGGTTCGTGATCCATCCTGTATTTTCATCAAACTTGATGGTTCCGTTTTGAGCAAGTTCACTGCTCATGCTGTGGGTGATAGGCCCTTGAGCTTTCTTTTCGGTTTTCTTAGGAATTCCCCCGGTTACAGCAATTTCAGCAGTTCCGTTTCCTAAGCTTTTTAAAACATAGTTTGAAGTTACTTTGATGGCTCCGCTTGGATCTGCATTTTCAGAGGTGGTCCATTTTTCTCCTATCTTCACCCCTTTTTTAGGAATGATAGAAAGGTTTTTATTGAACTGATCTTTCAATACTTTCTCATTAAAAGACTGCTTAAGACTTGCAACAACACTAGCTCTTTCATTAGCATCCTTAATGAGTGTTCCCAAAGCCGTTGAAACTTTGGTATAAACAGCATCAAATCCTGTAATAGAAATCACATTTCCTTTGGTATCCATTTTCATATCAAGCTTGTTGCTGGTAAGCGCTTTGTTGATATTCCAGATCATTTTAAGATCATCTTCTTTAGGAAGAGGCTGCTTAGTGTCTACTACAACGGTTTTTCCCTGTGCAGATTGAGAACTCCTTTTAGAAACAAGGTTAAGTGTCATTTCGTACACATTTCCTTTGATTTCGTTTACGGTGAAGTTCATTTCATCTGTAGATTCAGAGGTTGCCGTCATTGTTTTTCCCTGAGGATCCGTCATTGTTTTTACATCTCTCTGATAAGTGGTAAGAGGGTAAGTTTTACCTTTTTCAAGTTTGAAAGTTTGAGTAACGATTCCGGCAGAGTCTCTGATCGCAGGGTTTTCTGCAACTTTCGCTACAGAATCTGCGGGAACTTCTACAGTCACTGTTTTTCCTGTCTTAGGATCTACTTTCGTGATTTTTGCCGTTTCTTTTTACAAGAAACAAGAGCTATAGATGATAATAGCGCTATTGCTGCTATGTTTTTCATTTTCTAATTTTTTTAAGTGTTGTGTTATCGAATTAATTTATTTTCAAACTCTTCTGTCTTACTGCTTCATACAGGATAGCTCCACAGGCTACAGAAACATTCAGAGATTGGGTTTTCCCTTCAATAGGAAGTTTTATTTTTTCATCAGAATGATGCAATACTTCTTTAGAAATACCTGTTTCCTCATTTCCCATAACAATAGCGCATGGTTCTGTGAAGTCTACATCATAGATTAATTTTTGTGCTTTCTCAGAAGCTGAAAATACAGTAATCCCGCTTTGTTGAAGGAAATCTACTGCATGAGCAAGATTATTTTCCTTACAGATTTTAATATTATAAATAGCGCCTGCAGACGTTTTGATGGCGTCAGAATTGATAGGAGCAGCTCCCTTTTCAGGAATAATTACAGCATCTATACCCACGCATTCTGCAGTTCTGCAGATAGCTCCAAAGTTTCTCACATCTGTAAGTCTGTCCAGAATCAATAAGAAAGGAGTTTTACCTTCCTCAAATAATTGTGGAACAAGATCCTCCACTTTATGAAACGGAACATCCGAAATAAAAGCAACCACACCTTGGTGATTTTTTCTTGTAAAACGGTTCAGTTTTTCAACCGGAACATAATTGGGACGAATTTTATTTTTCGCTAAAATTGCTTTTAGTTCAGCATAAATAGGACCCTGAAGTGCATTTTGCACAAAGATCTTGTCAATCGTTTTTCCCGCTTCAATTGCTTCAATCACGGGACGCAGCCCGAAAATAAAATCGTCTTTCATTGATTTGTCTATAATTTTATGTTTAAGGGTATGTGGTTTCGGGATTAGAGGAGTTGTGTTTTATGAGGACTACAAACTTCCAGCTTCCTTTCTTCCAGCTTCCTTTTTAATATTTTTCTCCTAAAATTGCTCTTTTCTGCGCCATTACATACCCATAATGCAAGCTTTCATGCATGTTGTTAAAGATAATAGCATCCTGAATGCTCTTCAGATCCATTCCAAAACTTGTTGTATAAGGCGTGTAATCTGAAAAGAAATCGCTGTCATAATCCTTCATTAGAATCTTAGAGGTTTCTGTAAGTAAAAACTCCAGATCTTCCACTTCGGATTTTTGAACATTTAAGTTGGGTAAAGTTCCTTTTTTATAAGTTTCAACCCAATATTTATCAATACGGAAAGGATTGCCGCTTAAATAATAATGTAAAAGCTGCTGAGTGGCAACCGTGTGGGCAATATTCCAGTAAATATTATTATTGAAGCCGTCAGGAATCAGCAGAAGGTCCTCATGGGAGGTGTTCTGCAGGATATCTAAAAGGTTTCTTCTTACCTGTCTGTGTGCTTGAAAATGATAATTCATTTTGCAGAAATTTTAATCACCAAAAATAGTTTAATAAACTGGAAATGACAATTTTTTGGGGAAAGGATTAAAGTAAAAGTTCCATAATGCTAATAAAATAGATTATTTATTATTTTCTTTTTACACAAAAATTTGATGGGATTATAATAGGTTTTAGAAAATTTAACGACTCCTTTTTAGATATTTATTAATTTTTATGAAGCTAAAAACCCTCCGATGATTTTTATCAAAGAAGGGTTTTTATTATTTTATTAACTATTTTTTTATGAATTATTTTGTGTTTTCTATAAGTTTTTTAGAGATATTTGATTTCCTGAGCCTATGGAGTTTGGTTATTTTTTGATGATTTTATGCTTAAAAGTAGTTCCGTCTTTCAAAACAATATTTAAGAAATAAACTCCTGCACTGTATGATGAAAGATTGATTTTGTTCTCTCTGTAAACTTCAGCTAGTTTTCTTCCATCTATACTGAAAAGCGTCATGGATGCAACATCCTCTTTTGATTTTATATTGACGAAGTCAGTGGTGGGATTAGGATAAATATTCACGTCTATGGTTTTTACATCCTTTACATTTAAAGAAGCATTGCTTTTACCCTGCATATAAACCGATAAAAATACATCACCATCCTTTCCGTTAAAAACTGCAGTAGGGATTGTATGTTTTAAAGTGTGATTTCCAGCAGTCATAGATGGTAAAGTAAACCCTCTGATAGGAACCGAATTACCTGGGCACCAATTGTTCCATGAAGTCCATTGAGCAAATGTTGCGGGAGCACTTTGATAAATTCCGTTACCCTGTGTATTATATACTCTGAAAGGTTCACAGGAAATTCCACCCGGAGTATAGGTTAATACCTGTACATCATCTATATAGGTGTAGTTTTGTCTTCTAATATATTCTTCACCACCTGTACCAGCTCCATGTGGTGTGGAGATTAAAAAAAAGCGAGCATTGGTGACAGCAGTAGGAAGATTGAAAGTAACCAGTCTTACTGTCTCTCCGGTAACGTCAGTACTGTTGTAGTTATTGAGCCTATTATAGCTTAGTATAGGAACGATGGTATTGTAATCTGTAGGGGTTGCTCCTACATCTGTTGAAAAGAAAGTCAGGTTTCCTGAAAATACGTCAATTCTACCTGCACAGCCTGCAACCTGCGTTTGTGCAGCATAGGGTACTCCAAAAACATCAAGCTCCATATACATATCATAAGCATTTCGCAATTCGGTATTATGAAATACACTGTATAGATTACTGATATCATAAGTGTAAGGAACTTCGATGGGTGATCGGTTCTTATTCATGAACGGTGTGATATATCGCGCCGCTTCAATTCTTTTAACATTGGGGTCATTCGTAGTATAGGTTGCCTGATTTTTTAGGAACAAGGGCAAGGAATACTTCTCCAAGACGATCGTAATTATCACACAGAGCGCCTATGGTTACCCTCATCGCAATTTTTGCTTTAAAGGAATCCATTTCTGAGTCTGTAAGCTTTCTCGCATATCTTGTATTTCCCAGTCTGATTAAGCCGGGAGGAACAGGAGTGGCTACCGGATTAGCATAGCCGTCATAATATACCGCATCAGAAATCAGATTCGTCACATTTGTTGTCTGTGATTTAAAGAGAGCTGTAAGAAATAGACTTGCAAAAAATAGTCTTTTATACATATCGTTGATATTTAGTGTAAATATATTAAAATATGTATTAAAAATATAGGTTATTTGGTTTTGTTTTTAACCTAATAATGTTTTTGTTGTTGAATGTTTAAATTTTTCAAATGAATAGTACGATGAGTACTGATGGTCTTCCTGTTAATCAAGAGAAATAATTGAATAATTTTTTTTATTACAAGAATCCATATTTTATTATTAAATTAGCATTGTATTTAATGATAATATTATTAATAATGAAAAGAATTTTACTTTTATCTCTGTTGTTTGCAGTGCTTACTATTAATGCTCAGATCAATATCAATATCGGAAGTACAGGTGTTGGAACTGCACCCATAAGTAGTTTTTTTTCTTATTCCTATGTTCAGCAGATTTATCCAAAGCAGGAAGTGAATGCCAATGCTGCCGGAAATATTACAGGGCTTACTTTTTACCTTGATCCTTCTGCAGTTATTAATGATTCTTCCAATTGGACCGTTTATCTTGGACATACTCCAAAAATATCCTTTGCATCCAATACAGATTGGGTTCCTGCGGCTCAATTGACTCAGGTATTTACAGGTTCTGTTACTAAGAATGGTAATAAAGTTGATGTCATTTTTACCACTCCGTTTGCATATAATAATATTGATAATCTGGTGATTGCAGCAAAAGAAGACTCGCCAAGTATTGACATTAATAATTTTGATGAGGTTTTCCGCATTTATCCTTATTTACAGAATTCCACTCTTGTTTACAAAGGAGATAAGGCTGTTGCAGATCCTGCATCCCCGCCAGGTGGAATAAGAGTAGATTACAAATCTGCTGTAACTATTTTAGGTTTGACTGCTAATATTGCACCAGGTTGTCCCCTTGTGATTTCTCCTGCCAATAATGCTCAGTTTGTAATTTTGTCACCAACTATTACCTGGCAATCGGTAATGGGAGCTGCTTCTTATCGATTATCTTTAGGGACAACCCCTGGTGGAACGGATGTTATCAATCATCAAACTGTAAATGGGGCAAGTTATAATCTTTCTCCATCTATTGTTCTGAACCGTGATACTAATTATTATTTTAAAGTAACTGCTGTATCAGCTAACGGAGAATCTGCCGGTTGTGCAGATTATACCTTTAAAACAATTCCTCCAATCCCTGTAAATGATGCATGTTCCGGAGCTTTGCAGGCAGCATCGTTTCCTTATACTTTTGTACAGGCTGATGGAATGTCTTCCACCAATAATAATGGATTTATTTTAGCATGTGCTAATGATGGAATGAACGATGGTTTATGGTTCAGATTTACAGGAGATGGCAGTCAATATACCATCAAGGCTACTCCTGGAGCAGCTTCTTTTGATCCTAAAATTGGGGTGTATAGTGGAGCCTGTGATAATTTGGTTTGCGTAGGTACACAAGATAATGGTGGTGGAGGTTCTGCTGAAACAATGACAATTACAACAACTGCAGGAACAGAATATTACATTAATGTAGGATCTTACGAAGATTCAGTAGATATGCCGGAAGCTGCATTTACAATTAACATTACAAAGCTGTAATTTCTCTGTTTTCATTTTAAGAAAAATATAAATCAATAAAAAGTGTTGTGATGATTATTGGTCACAACATTTTTTTATAATGGGTTGAATGATAATGTAGAAGCTTGAAATATAATGACAGCATTATCTGTTTTAAAGCTTAAAGGCTTGTTAAACTCGGAATATTTAACAAACTTTAACTCAAATATGGCATTCATTATGTTGATTAATGCAAGTATTTATCAGAAATTTACCACTTATTTTAAATCAAGCTATGTCAGATACATATCAAGCCGAGGATATCCGTCAGTTGACGGAAAAAGTAAAAGAAAAAAACTACTTATTTTCTCTTCTGAGACAGGAAATCAACAAGGTGATTATTGGGCAGGAATACATGGTAGACCGTCTATTGGTAGGGCTTTTAGGAAATGGACACGTTCTTTTGGAAGGAGTTCCGGGACTTGCGAAAACCTTAGCCATTAAAACCCTGGCAGATGCCGTTCATGGTGAGTTCTCCAGAATTCAGTTTACACCGGATTTACTTCCGGCAGATGTTGTGGGAACTATGATTTATAATATCAAAGACAATGATTTTTCTATAAAAAAAGGCCCGGTATTCGCTAATTTTGTTCTTGCCGATGAGATCAACCGTGCTCCTGCAAAAGTACAGTCAGCATTGCTGGAGGTAATGCAGGAAAAGCAGGTGACGATTGGTGATGAAACGATGAAGCTTCCAAAACCATTTTTGGTACTGGCTACTCAGAACCCAATCGATCAGGAGGGAACCTATCTATTACCGGAAGCACAAAGCGATCGTTTTATGCTGAAGTGTACTATCGATTACCCAGCTTTTGAAGATGAAAGACAAGTAATGAGAATGGTTTCCACTTCTCACCAGCCCACTGTAAATCCTGTGATATCTCTTCAGGATATTGTGGATGCAAAGGAAATCATCAATCAGATCTATTTGGATGAAAAAATAGAAAAATATATTCTGGATATGGTTTTTGCAACCCGTTATCCGGAAAACTACGGACTTTCCGAACTTAAAAACTATATCAGTTTCGGAGCTTCTCCAAGAGCTTCCATTAACCTTGCGATTGCTTCAAGAGCGTATGCCTTCTTAAAAGGAAGAGCTTTTGTAATTCCTGAAGATGTAAAAGCATTGGCTAAAGATGTATTGAGACACAGAATGGGATTAACCTTTGAAGCAGAGGCAGAAGAAATCACAACAGAAGAGATTATTAATAGAATTTTAGCAAAAATCCAGGCACCATAATGAGTGATGTTATTATTAGAAAAGCAGTTCAGGAGGATTGTGCTTCCATGTTGGAATTAATTAAAGAACTGGCTGAATACGAAAAAGCATTACACGAAGTTACTGTAACTCTGGATGAGTTTACGGAAGATGGCTTTGGTAAATCCCCGGTTTGGGGTGCTTTCGTTGCAGAATTGAATGGCGAAATTGTAGGGATCTCATTATATTATGATAGATATTCAACATGGAAAGGCAGACGACTCTATCTTGAGGATTTGGTAGTAACAGAAAAAATGAGAGGAAAACAGATCGGAAAGCTTCTGTTTGATGCTACAGTAGAATATGGAAAATCAAATGCATATAGTGGAATGGTTTTCCAGGTATTAAACTGGAATGAACCTGCCATTAATTTTTATAAAAAATACGGTCCAAAGTTTGACGACGAATGGTTGAATGTATCTATTGAGTTTAAGTAATAATTTGAAAAATCAATTTAGCCCGAACTCTACAAAACCTTAAACATAAAACCCTCTATGCAGATAAAAGATATTGTAAAAAAAGTAAAGCAGATAGAAATCCGTACCCGAAAAAAGACGGAGGCTGCTTTGATGGGGCAATATCACAGTGCCTTTAAAGGGCAGGGAATGACTTTTTCAGAAGTCCGTCCCTATCAGTTTGGTGACGAGATCAGAAGAATCGACTGGAATAAGACTGCTCGTTTCCGTGAACCCTTTGTAAAGGTGATGGAAGAGGAAAGAGAGCTGACCATGATGCTTGTAGTAGATATTTCTGCTTCTATGGATTATGGAACAAAAGCCCAGCTGAAAAGAGAATATGTTGCAGAAATTGCTGCCAGTTTGGGGTTTTCAGCAGCCGGAAATAATGATAAAGTGGGATTGATCCTCTTTGCAGATAAAGTATATAAAGTAATTCCACCGCAAAAAGGAAGAAAGCATATCCTTTCTATTATCAGTAATATCCTTACTGCAGACTATGTTCCGGCAGAATCTAAAATAGATAAAGCGCTGGAATATATGATGGGAATCTTTAAAAGAAAATCGTTGGTATTCCTGTTCTCAGATTTTCAGGACGAATATGATTCTAAAATGCTGAGAGTGGCATCAAAGAAGCATCAGTTACTGGGAATGAGGATATATGATGAAAAAGATAATGAAATTCCTGATGTAGGGTACACATTACTGTATGATGCTGAAACCGGGAAAGAAATATGGGCCAATACTTCCAGTGCAAGGTGGAGATATTCTTTTGCAGAAGCGCAAAAGCAAAAATTAAGAGCATTGGAAGAAGATTTTGCCAACAGTTCGGCCAGTTTTATGAATGTAAATACCGGCGCAGATTATTCAAAATTGTTGTATCATTATTTTCAGAAAAAATAACATCGGGTTTTGCCCGTCAATAAAACATCAGGCTTTAGCCTTTATTATTATTTAACATTGAGAAAAATACTTTTAATACTATCTTTTCTAATCTGTGCAAATGCCTTTTCACAGATACTATCTTCGAATGTAGAGAAGAAAACCATTGCTTTGGGAGAAACCAATCATCTTGTGATAAAGATTGATAATCTCCATGATGAGCAGGTGAACTCAGCAGCCAAAAATGAATTGCTGCCTTTTCACTTTGAAGAAACCAAGGACAGTATCGGGCAAAATGCCAATTCATACGAAAGAAAAATAGAATTTGCTGTTTTTGAAGAAGGAAAATTTACCATTCCTGAACTGGAGTTTAAAGTAGGAGATAAGATTCTTAAAACCATTCCTTACGAAATAGAAGTCATTAATACAGCTCAGAAAGCAGACCAGATTAATGACATTATGAAAAATAAAGAGGTAAAACTTGAAGCCAAGGATTATTGGGAGCTTTACAAGTTTTATATTCTGGCAGCATTGGCAGGTATTGCTTTGATTATTGCCATTATTATGATTGTAAAATGGGGTAGAAAAGTGAAAAGCTCTCCAGTAGTTGCTACCAACCAAACATTGAAGGAGCTGGATTCTCTTAAAAAGAAAAAATATATTGAAGGCGGTAATTTCCGTTCATTCTATGTAGAACTGATCGAAATATCAAGAAATTTTATTACCAAACAATATCATCTTCCTGCAGATGTTCTTTTGACTGATGATCTTATTGATGTTATGAAGAAGAATAATACCATTTCTCAGGATAATGAAAAAATTGTAGAAGAGGTATTCCTGAGAGGAGATTTGGTGAAATTTGCTAAAACATTTCCGGATCAGGCTACAATGGAAAAGGATTTTGCAGATATCAGAGACTTTGTGAAAAGGTCTTCCAAAGATTTAGAATTCGAAAACTTAAGAAAGGATGTTTAATTTTGAGTTTTACAGTCCATGGTTTTTATTGCTTTTTCTGCTGTTTATTCCTCTTTTGATAAAAGATTGGGGTAAAAAGAAAAGAAAAGGTATTAAAGTTCCTACCATAAAAAACATGGGAACTAGCGGAGGTATACAAGGAGTTCTTTTTCTACTGAAGATATCAAAATATATTATTCTTTCGGCACTTATTATTGCCATGGCGAGACCGAGAACATTTACGGTTTCACAGGATAGAGATGATACCAAAGGAGTAGATATCATGCTGTCTATTGACGTCTCACTCAGTATGCTGGCAAAAGATTTAAATCCGGACCGTATTACTGCCCTTAAGGATATTGCGGTTAAATTTGTTCAGAAGCGTCCAAATGACAGGATTGGAGTAGTTGCCTATGCGGCAGAAGCATTTACCAAAGTTCCTGTAACTTCAGATCATCAGGTAGTGATTGATGAGATCAAAAACCTTAATTCTAATGGTCTTGAACCAGGAACAGCCATAGGAGAGGGGCTTTCGGTTGCAGTGAACCATTTAATTAAAAGTAAGGCCAAAAGTAAGGTGATCATTCTGATGACGGATGGTGTAAGTAATATTGAAAACGCGATCCCGCCACAACTTGCTGCAGAACTGGCAAAAAATAATAATATAAAAGTATACACCATCGGAATAGGAACAAACGGTTATGCGCTGATGCCTACAGCGGTGGATTTCTTTGGAGATCTTATTTTTACCGAAGCTGAGGTGACTATCGATGAAAATACATTGAGAGAAATTGCTCAGACTACAGGAGGAAAATACTTCAGAGCGACTTCAAACAGCAGCCTTGAAGAAGTGTATGATGAGATCAACCAGCTTGAGAAATCTGATGTAAAAGTGTCTAAGCTGTACAATTATGAAGAGTATTTCAAGATATTTTTATGGGCAGCTCTAGCGATGCTGGTACTGGATGCATTATTGAGATGGGTGTTTTATAAAATTTTAAGCTGATGAGTTGGTCCTTAGGAAATTACTGGTATTTATTTTTACTGTTGCTGCTGCCTCTGTTAGCTTCCTTTTTGATCCGTTTTTTAAAATGGAGGAAGAGAAAGAGAGAAATCTTTGCGGCCAGCCAGTTTCATGATAATTTATTTGAAAAAAATTCAGGATTTACACGATTTTTTCCTGCATTATATCTGTTGGGTACATTATTTCTGATATTTTCAATCATCGATCTTTTGAACGGTTCTGAAGAGGTGAAAAGCAATCAGAGATTGAATAATGTGATCTTTATGCTGGATGTTTCCAACTCCATGAATGCTGAAGATATTGAGCCAAGCCGTCTTACTGAAGCCAAAAATCTGATGATGCAGACCATGTCGAAAATGAAGAACGATAAAATCGGGATTGTCATTTTTGCAGGTCAGGCCATCTCTATCATGCCTTTAACAACCGACTATAATTCTGCAGAAACTTATATCGGAGCTATTGAAACAAATTCTATGAAGATTCAGGGAACAGACTTTCTGAAAGGAGTGGAGGCTGCCACTGAGAAATTTAAAAATGTAAGCAAAGGATCACGAAAAGTGATATTACTGAGTGACGGTGAGGATAATGAAGGGAATGATAATGCAGCGATAAGGCTTGCCAATAAAGAAGGGATAACCATTACCTCTGTAGGAATAGGAACAGATGAAGGAGCTCCGGTTCCTGTGTATAATGAGGGACAGCTGATGGGCTATAAAACAGATGTCAATGGAAATACTGTTATTTCCAAAAGGCAGACGGAAGCCCTAAGTAAAATGGCTGGTTCTACAGGAGGAACGTATATTGATGGAAATAATATCAATGAAGCTCCGGACAGAATCATTGATGCCATTAATAGGAAGTCTTCAGGATCAGAAACAATGGTAAAGTCACAGAATGCTAACCATTATTATCAATATTTTTTAGCAGTATCTATTCTGTTTTTCTTTTTAATTTATATTTTTAATCCCAAAAATGATTTTAACCTATAGTTAACCTTTATTTATAGAATAAAATCTATAGGTACTTTAACCCAATTTTAACAAATAAAACTCTGTTTCTTAACATATAAAGGAATAATTTTGCAGGTAATGAATACTAAAAACATATTTTTATCGTTTATAGTTGCTTTCTCGTTCTCAGGCTTTTTGTTTGGGCAGGAAAACTATAAAACTTTGGTTCATGAAGGTAACCAGAAATTTGACGGTAAAGATTATGATGGAGCTTCTTCCAAATACATGGAAGCCGTGAAGTCTAATGATAAAGATTTTACAGCTCATTACAATATGGGAAATGCTCTGTATAAAAGTAAAAAGTATGAAGAAGCAAAAGCAGAGTTTGAAAAAGCAGAACAGCTTTCACAGACTCTTCCTGATAAAGCGGCTGCCCTTCATAATTTAGGAAATACCTATATGCAGATGAATCAGCCGGAAAAAGCGGCAGATTATTATAAAAAAGCGCTTAAACAAAACCCTTACAGCGAGGCTACCCGTAAGAATTATGAAATTGCCAAGTTGAAGGAAAAAGAAAAGCAGCAAAATAAAAGCGAGCAGAATAAATCCGGTAAAGGAGGCGGCAGCGGTAACGATCAGAACAAAGGTGAAGATCAAAAAGGTGATAAAAAAGACCAAAGGCAGGATCAGGGAAATGGCCAGCAAAACGAAGGTAAAAGTGACCAGGGCAATCCTCAGCAAAATCAGAATAATGAGGGCAGAATGCCAAAAAATCTTGAAAATCAGCTCTTAGATAAAATAAACGAAAAAGAAAAAGAAACCGCCAGAAGAATTTTAAACAAAAATTCTTATTCGATGCCCCAAAGCAACGAGAAAGATTGGTGATGAAAGATAAATTGATTTACATATTGCTTACTTTAGCATCCGTAATTACTTACGGACAGGTAAATCTTTCTCTTGATGCTGATAAAACGGAGTATGGTGGAAAAGATATTGTAAACCTTACCATTGTCCTTGAATTGAATGGAAGCGACCTTGTTCAGCAAACTGGTTTTCAGCTTCCGGACCTTTCAAAATTCAATATTATCGGAAGCGGATCCGTAACCAATACGGTGATTGATCCTGCCACGAATACATTGATTACCCAAAAAGTATCCAGAATCGCTCTTGAACCTAAGAAAAAAGGTAAAATTAAAATAGGGTCAGTACTGGTTACTGTAAACAATAAGATTTATAAAACCGAACCTTTCGATGTAAACATTCGTGATATTGTTGACAAAAGATCTTTAGCCAGCAATACTTCCAATGAAGTATACCTGAATATGGAGATTGAAGACAGGGATGTCTATCAGGACCAGCCTACCATTGCCGTTCTGAAAGTATATTCCAGAAATATGGATAATCTTAGAAAAGTAAAGAATATCCGTCTTCCACAGCAGGATAATATCAATGTACATCCTATTAATTTCAATAAATCAGAGATTGATCCGTCCGATAACGGGAATATGGCATCCCAGGTATTGGCGATGTTTATGGTATTTCCGAATGAAGCCGGATATGTTGAGGTTCCTGGAGTCTCAGCATCTGTAAGCACTTATTCAAACAAAAATAAAATTGTTTCCAATAAAGTAAAAATCAATGTAAGGAAGCTTCCGGAAGGAGCACCTGAAGGCTTCAGAAATGCTGTTGGAAGCTTTAATGTAAGCGTTTATAATATTACTAAAGAGAAGCCTGAAGCCAAAAAACCATTGAATGTTGTGGTTAAGGTAAGCGGAGAGGGGAATTTGCCTGATCTAATCCTTCCGAAAATTGTAGCATCTCCGGACTATGAAGTTTTTGCTCCCAAAATGACCTCAAAGGTTTCTCCTGGTACTTCCGGAATGAAAGGAGAGATTCTGGCCAATTATGTAGTGATTCCTAATAAATCAGGAGCTATTTCTATTAAGACGGAACCATTTGCTTTCTTTGATCCTGAAAACAAAGAATATGTGGATGCGGGACAAAAAGTATTGGATGTGAATGCACTTTCGCATGATCAGGTTCTGGAGTCCCGTTCTACAGTGGAAAAGGTAAATGAATATACCAATAATCTGTTAGAGACTGTAGACACACCCGTTTTGAAAACGACTTCATTTAAAGTAAAAGAGAAAAGTAAATTCCACTGGAGTATTCTTTTAACAAATATTGTCATTCTTTTAGGCTTATTTGTTGTGTATCTGTTATTTAAAACTTGGCAAAAAAAAACGTACATTAGTTAGGGAAACCGTATCTCAAAAACCTTTGGGTTCAGTGGCAGAAACGGAAAAGGAAATCAGAGAGTTGATGAAAACGGATATCAACGATTATTTCGGTTATCTTGAGAACCTCAAAGATAACGGCGAGTATGAAAAGTTTTTTGTTACTTTGGAAGAGCTGGATCAGGAAGTAAGAAACCAGTATTTTCAAGGCTCTGTTGGGGAGTTTAAGACATTTCTCGAAAAGCACAAGGGTTCTTCGGTGGCCGAACAATATGGAAGACTGCAGCAGAAAATTCAGATGGAGAAATATTCTCCTGTGAAATCTCATGATGGTATAGAAGAACTTTTGAAAACAATTGTTAATTTATATTCACAAATTAGCAAATAGTCAGTTTATTTTCATATTTTTGCGAAATTTTTAATTACAAAGAGATGGAAATTTTTGATGGTTTCTCTTTTAAAGAGATCGTTACCAGCTTTATGGTTCTTTTTGCCGTTATCGATATTATCGGCTCAGTTCCCATTATAGTAAGCCTTCAGCAGAAGTTCGGAAAGATCGAAGCTGGAAAAGCTGCGATTACTGCCGGAGCAATTATGATTGTTTTCCTGTTTGTAGGGAATAAAATTCTAAAACTGATTGGGGTAGACGTCAATTCATTTGCAATCGCAGGAGCTTTTGTGATTTTTGTCATAGCCCTGGAAATGATTTTAGGAATTGAGATCAACAAAACAACCGAAGCAAAGGCTGCTTCTATCGTACCCATCGCATTTCCATTGGTGGCAGGTGCCGGAACTTTAACAACGGCGCTATCCCTTAGAGCTGAATTTCATGATATTAATATTATCTGCGGGATCATTCTTAATACAATTTTCGTATATTTGGTGCTGAAATCAGCGAAATGGTTGGAGCAGAAAATAGGAGATGCTACTTTGATGATTCTTCAGAAAGTTTTCGGTATTATTCTTTTAGCGATTTCAATTAAATTATTCACTGCAAATTTTGCCCAATTGGTGCTTAATTATGTTAATTTTTAAAAATTATGAAGAAGTTTTATAAAGTATTTTTAGTACTGTTCATCGTTTTCATCGCTATTAATTTATATGCTATCAACTGGCAGAATGATCTTATTGCTGATGAAGACAACATCAAGTTTGTATTTTCTGCATCTGCTGCTGCAATAGGTCTTATCCTGCTTTTTGTCATGGATACCTGGAGCCGAATCGGTGTAAAGAAGTAAATTAAATATTTATATAGATATAGCCTCTTTCTTTTTGAAGGAGGTTTTTTTATGGATAAAAGATAAAAGATAAAAGATAAAAGATAAAAGATAAAAGATAAAAGATAAAAGATAAAAGATAAAAGATAAAAGATAAAAGATAAAAGATAAAAGATAAAAGATCTTGTCGTTAAACAACTATTAATTATAGTAATTATCCATATGGATGTCAACATCAATAGGGGTGGGCTTTAGCCTAGTGGTGGTCGGAAGAATATCCGACCATTTTATTTTAAGTTTTAAAAACTTTATCAGGATTTCCCCCTGCCCCTATTATTAATATAGATATGGCAAGGTTCCTTATCTCCATAGCAAATCTTCTTTTGGCTGTTTTATATCCTATATTATTTGCTTTTTTATAGATGAGAATGAGCATAGCTGTAATAAGAGTCATGTAAATCATTACTTCTATACCATTTTTATTGAGTGAAAGAAGATGACTAGCATGAAGTTCCTGTTTTAGAAATCTAAAAAACACTTCAATGTCCCATCTTTTCCGATAATAATCCGCAATATCTTTTGCAGAGATTTGAAAGTCATTGGTTAGAAACCAAAATTCTTTTTCAGGTTGCTGTTTGCTGCTTACTACAACCAATCTGAAATGTGTTTCAATTTGCTCCTCCTTATTATAAGTTTTCCCTTTTTGAGTTGGGACAGGTTTTGACGAATATAACTTTACTAAACTATCTTTTATGAGTACAATTTCTCCTAAGTCGATATTCTGATCTTTTTCAATAAAAGACTTTATTTCTTCATGTTTTCTATTTTCTTTAGATCTTATAACAAAAAACACCCCTTTATCATCAAATTCTTTCATTCTTTGGGCAGAACCCAATCCTTTATCTATAATATAAATATTGGCATGTTCTTTTTCTCTTTTCACATGTTGCAATACAGCTTCAGAAAGAGCATTATCTTCTGCACAGTATTTAGGAGTATTGTAAATTTCAACTCCGCAAGGAAGCAGCCCATCAAATAAGACACTATACTTAATAAATTTCTTACCTCCGTTTTGAGCAATGCCTTCCTTTAATTTTCCAGCTGCTTCACCAATAACAGTGCTATCTGTTCTGATTAGATCATATTTTTCTCTTTCTGCCGGGTTATAGGAATCACAGAACATATTATAGATACAATCGTAGATTTCTTTAAAGTATCTTGAATCGATTTTTGAAAGCCTCTCAGAAATAGAACTGCGTCTTACAGTTTCAGTTTCATCAAGATTGAATAAAGCCTTAAATACAGGATCTTTAAATGTGTCTTCCAGTGTTCGCTGGCTTAATTTTTCATTGCTGGTAATGGCAAATAACAGAAGATAAAACATCTTTCTGCCTTGAAGTACTTTAGAATAATGATCTACTTTGGTATTGGCTGAAAGATGAGATAAGAGGGCTTCAGGAATAAAGCTTAACAACTGGGAAACTGAAATTTTGTGCTCGCTAAAAATGGACATATTAATAAGTATACTTATCAAAGATAAAACTTAAGTAACCCAAAATGAAAATCGGAAGAAAAAATCTTCCGACCATCACTAGGCTTTAGCCCATCCTAATAAATGAAATAATTCCATTGGCTTTAGCCGAAACCTAATATATAAAACACAAATAACAAAAGAAGTTTCATAAGTTTCACAATAATTATGCAGATTTATAACCATGCACATTGTCATCCTGAAAGAATCTAAGTTACTTTACCCTTCTCTCTATTCTAAATATAAAAACAAAAAAATCTGTGAGAATCCGTGTAAATCTGTGGTGGGAAAAATTATAGAATACTTTCTATTTACTAGGAAACAACCAAATTTTTCAAAATAGCTTCAGACTTCAGCTCTGTTTCCGTCCATTCTTTTTCAGGGTTACTTTGAGCTGTAATTCCACCTCCTACGAAAACATGAACAGAGTCTTTATAAAGCCTTGCGCATCTAAGATTTACAAAATAAAGAATGCTGTCTTCTGTTTCTACTTTGATATAGCCGGCATAAAATTCACGTGGAAACTTTTCATATTTCCTGATGTTTTCATTGCAAAAATCTTTAGGAATACCACAAACAGCAGGAGTAGGGTGGAGATCCTGAATCAGCCTGTCAAGCTCATTAGGATTTATGGTTGTTTTAAAATCTGTACGAAGATGTTTGATATTCCCGGAAACATGATCATAGGTTTCAGATTGCAGAATATTATCTGAATAGTTTTTAAGAATATTCTGAATATAGCTGGTGACCGGCCTCTGTTCCTCGATTTCTTTTTCCGTCCATTCATCAGAAGTAGGAAGAGTTCCTGCTAATGCCATGGTTTCAAACTCGTGGGTGGTTTTATTAAACTTGCCTAATACTTCTGAAAAAGCGCCCATCCAGGCGTTTTTACCATCATTAAACAGATATCTGAAGGCATTGGGATAAGTTGTGCAGAGATTATCAAAACTGGCCTTATAATCAATTATATTAAAGTCTGTAAAGATCTTTCTTCTTGAATAGACAAGCTTAGGAAGATCATTCTCTTTAATCACTTCAATAACCTGTTGTAAAGTATGGGAATATTCCTCTTTGGTTTCTGCCGTAAAACCTGTTTTGTCTTCTGTTAATGTTTCGTTGGTGATTGAAATATCATTATACTTTGTAGAATCAATATTGATGATGTTTCCATGAAAGCTGATATGCTTAAGGCTGTCATAAGAATAAAAATTAACCGCATTTTTATCAGTTGTTTCCTCTACAGTATATAATCCTTCGTTGAAGGGAAGTTTGAAATAAATCATGAGTTATGAACAGATTTTGAAAATCACTCACCGGAAATAATATAGGAAATTCCGACATTGATTTTCCTTTCTGCAAAGGTATTATTAGTCTGAAAGATGTCAAAATTATGGGCGCTGTTTTTTAGCAAAATTCTTCTTAAAGTGCAGAAAAAAAATTATCATCGTAAGGATATAAAAAAAGCTCAATTTTTTTGAGCTTTTAATTTATAGGTCTGTTCAACCTACTTATTGATGATATTATTTGTCATCGTAGTATGGTTGATAAGTGTTCCTTTTTCATCCCTGATTTCAATTTCGGAAACGTGCATTGTTTTTCCTTTCCTGATGAAGCGTGCAGTAGCGGTTACAATGCCATCCTTTTTACTTCTTAAGTGATTAGAATTAATGTTGGTTCCTACACCATAATATTTATCACCGTCAATAAAGATATTAGACAGGCTTGAACCCAATGTTTCAGCCAATACACAGCTTGCTCCGCCGTGCATAATCCCAAAGGGCTGATGTGTTCTTGGCAGTACGGGCATGGTAGCAGTAAGGGTTTCATTTTCGAGATCGATATCAATGAATTTGATCTCCATTGCTTTTGCCAGGGTTTCACCGCCCCAATTATTGATGAATGCTAATATTTCTTCTTTTGTCTGACCTTTCATTGTATAATAAATAAGAGATGATTGATAAATAATGATGGGAAGTTGTTTATTATTCTCCCGTTCCCATAATATTTGGATTCCAGTTAGCCGGAACCTTAGGGACAATATCGTTTTTTACATAATAATCCTGAATTTCCTGCATGATTTCAGAAAACGGAACTGTGGCAATTCTCTCATAAGGAATTGTGTAGCCAAGGTATACAATGTTTCTTTTGAAATCGCCGGCTGCAAGTACAATAGGAACTTTTGCTGCCATTGCCATATGATAGAAGCCTTTTCTCCATTTCGGAACCCAGCTTCTGGTTCCTTCCGGGGTAATAACAAGGCTGAAATCTTCCTTAGCAAACTGATTGGCTACAAAATTGACAAGGTCATTTTTCTGGCTTCTGTCAATACCAATGCCTCCAAGTCCTTTTACAACACCTCCATACCAGGCTTTGGTATGAGCATCCTTAATGATGATTTTTAAAGGTTTATTCAGTGACCAATAGGCAAAGTTTCCTAAAATGTATTCCATATTATGAGTATGGGGTGCCACCACCAGGATACATCGGTTCAGGACATTAACGTCGCCCTGCAGAACGACTTTCCATCCTAGTAATTTTAACATCAGTTTGCCTATCAGCTTTTTCATAGATTCTTGGATTAAAAACAAAAAAGTATAACCAATTGGGTTATACTTTTACAAATATATTGAAATATTATTGCTCTTAAAACAAACCGTTGATTAAATCTACGATTTTCATTACGAATTCCATTGCAAATTGTATCATAATAAGAGTGTTTTTTAGTGTTGGTTGGTTATTAAATTTTAACTATACGAAATTATAACAATTTTTCCAAATAGAGAACTAAATAATAGTTTTTTTTCACTTTTCTGAGAGAAGAATGGTGTGAATTTCAAACGGTTGCTTTCCATTCACACCTTCTACCACTCTCTGTAGTTAATTATTTAGTTTGTATGGATATTTCGTTTTTTCCGTCTTTTATTTTGATGTCCACATCTTTGTTGATTTTTTTGATATCAGATGCTACGGAATCAATAACTTTCTTAGCCTGGTTATTCGGAACTTTTTTACCGTTAATGATAATACTGTCTTTATCATCAGAGTTATATTCTATGCTGGAACCGTTTACTGTGATTTTATTTTTCTCGATTCTGATTCCGTTGTGATGTTCATCTCTGTCCTGGTCATCATCATCCATACCGTCTCCGTTCAGGTCTCCGTCAAAATCAATTCTGTCTTTTTTCAACGGGATTACTACTGCATTTTGAGGAACTACTAGTTCATAATTTACTCTGTAATCTCTGAATCTGTGTTCATACGGGTATTTTATGTAGTTGGGAAGTATTACTTTATTGTCTACAACCTCTACCGGTACTGTTACCTGAATGGGGAAGTTATAGCCATTTCCTTCTTTTTTAATGATTAAGTAAGGTGTTTTTACTTCCGGTTTTCTTGTCACTTCTACAGAGATATAATCTTCCTCATACACTGATCTTTTATCAGAATAAATATCATCATCGTAAGCTTTATAGTTTTGTGGGATGCTTACTTGTTTTACATCTACATATACAGTATCTGAGGTTGTATTGATGGCTACATTTTCAATATCTTCTTTGCTGCCTTTGTAGATCAGGTTTTTCTTAGCCATACTGATTCCGAAGTAAGTTCCCAGTCCGATCAGAAGAAGGAATAATCCACCAACTACCCATCCAAGATTTCTCAGTTTTGTTTTTGGAGAGAAGATCTTAATACTTAATAGGCTGAAAAGGATGGCTGGAATTAAGCTTCCTATGATCATGATCGCTGCCAGTACTTTATCCAGACCATTGTCATCCATATAGAATCTGATCTGATTAGCTCCTGGGAAGTCTGTATCCATTCCAAAAAGTGCAAATAATACAAATACTCCGATAATACTTCCTACAGCAATCAATACTGAGAATGCTCCGATGATATATTTGAATACATTCCATATTCCGCTTCCTGCATTGTCTATATAAGGTTTGTTTTCGTTATAGATTTCTCCGACCCTCTGAGTAGATTCGTTGGCAAATTGTACCAATTTATTAGACTCATTCTTAAGATTGTCGAAGTTCATAGGCTTTCCCTGCATTTTCAGGAAATCTGAAGCACTTTGTGCTTTTGGAAGTACCAACCATAAGATTAGATACAACAGTAGGATTACCAAAGCACTTCCTGCAGCAGGAATCATTACAAGGAATACCACTACCCAAATGATTCTCATAGCGGTAATGTCCATTCCTACGTAGTGAGCTAAACCTGCACAAACACCTGCAATTTTCTGTTTTTCAGGATCACGGAATAGTTGTTTTTTGTCTGTATAGTGAGTTCCCGTGTTTGTATTTTTAGTTGAATTTTTTTCAGAAAAATAAGCCTCTTCCTGTTCTTCGATTTTCTCAGGGGTTCCGATTTGTGCAATTACTTTTTCTACATCGGTATCGTTGATTACTTCACGTTTTCCCAGAGAATCTCTGAAGATCTCTACCATTCTTATTTCTATGTCATGCATTACCTCATCTGCTTCCGAAGCATCCAGTGAGCTTCTCAGAGCGTTCAGGTAGTCGCTGAGCTTTATATATGCGTGTTCTTCTATGGTAAAAGAAAAACCTGCGAGTCCTATTGAGAGTGTCTTGTTCATAGCTTTGTTTTTTAATGTTGTTGAGTGATTTGGTTTACTGAAGCGGTAAGCTCATTCCACGTATTTAAAAGTTCATCCAGGAAAAGTTTTCCTTTTTCTGTGATCTGATAATATTTTCTGGGTGGCCCGCCTGTAGATTCTTCCCATCTGTAAGAGAGAAACTCTCCGTTTTTAAGTCTTGTAAGAAGAGGGTAGAGGGTCCCTTCCACTACATCCAGTTTTCCTTTTTTCAGTTCATCAATGAGATCAGAAACATACATTTCGCGATTATTGATGAGACTTAGAATACAGAATTCCAGAATTCCTTTTCGCATTTGCGCTTTGGTATTTTCAGTATTCATCTTTGATAATTTTTGTTAATTAAGGTTATATTTTTAGAAAAGTGCTCCTAGCTAGTTGAGCCTATTCTAATTTTACATTACAAAGATATGTAAATAAAATGGTATTATGCAATACAAAGTAGTGAAATTTTGAAAATAAAATTATTAATATATTGATAATCAGTATAATAAATTTTAATTTAAAATTTTGAGTAATATGCTTTAAGAGAAAAACTTTCTAAAAACCTTAAAAATTGAGTGAATTTTGAAAATGTAAGGTATGAAAACCTGGTTTTGATAAATGTAAGGCTTCACTTTTATCTGCGGTAAAAAGTTTTAATGCTAATGTTACCATCTATCTCTCATCAAAATGAGTTTAAATACATTTGAGTTTTGAAATCGAAACTATGATTCGTATTTTTGTTTGGAAGTTTTTATAAAACATTTGAATCCAATATTACTATGAACATGAATATTTTGAATTACTACAGGAGTATATCCGCTTTTCTATTATTAGGGCCTTTATGTTTTGGGCAGTACCAGTTTGAGGTAAAAGATGCTTCAAAAAACTATAATGCCATTATTCATATCAACAATTGTTTTGATGATCAGTGTATGGAGAAGGGAACAGTGGAATTATTTGATAATAAAAACAGCAAAGTACAAACCTTTACATCAGATAATCTGGTTTTACATCTTGGAAAGGGGCAGAGACTGCAGCGTGGAAAAATGATCCCTTTAGCAAAGGAACAAAGCCCTTTAATCTTTGGTGATTTTAATTTTGACGGAACTGAAGATCTGGCCATAAGAAATGGAAATATGGGAAATTACAGTTCGGCATCTTATGATGTGTATGTATTTAATAGTACCAGAATGGCTTTTGTGAAAAGTAAAGAGCTTACAGAACTAGGATCAGATAATTTTGATTTTTTTGAAACAGATCCGGTTCGCAAGCGCATTATTACCTTTGGAAAGGATGGCTGCTGCCGACTTTTCACCACAGAATTTGAAGTAATTCCTAATAAGGGACTTGATAAGGTGCTTGAAAAGGAAGAAGACAGCAGTGAAGAAGGCTATGTGAAAGTCATTATAAAAGAAAAGAAAAATAATAAATGGACTACCAGAACGAAGGTATATCCATCAGATCAATACAATAGAGAAAAGTAAAATGAAAATTCAGAAAGAAATTGATTTTATCCTGGCTGTAGATGCCCTGAAAAATGTACAGAGAAGAAATTATAATGCAGATGATTCAAGAAGAGAGAACACAGCAGAGCACTCCTGGCAAATCATTATTTTGGCACAAATCCTTTATCCTTATGCTAAAAACCGTGCAGATATAGATTTGTTAAGAGTCATAAGAATGCTTTCCATTCATGACCTTGTGGAAATTGAAGCAGGAGATACTTTCCTTTTTGATGAAGTCGCTATGATAGGAAAGTTTGAAAGAGAAAAAGTGTCTGCCCAGAAAATCTTTGGAATTCTGGATGAACCTCTACGTTCTGAATTCTTCAATCTATGGCTTGAATTTGAGGAAGAAGCGACTCCGGATGCTATTTTTGCATGTTCTATCGATAGAATTATGCCTTTTATTCTGAATTCTCATACTTCAGGAAAAAGCTGGACAGAAGCAGGTGTTACTGAAAAGCAGATCAGGAATATGCTGGAAACTGTCATTACGAGAGCATCAGATGAAATGGGAGAAGCTTTTGAACTGCTGTTGAGCAGAAGCCTGGAAACTGAAAAAGTTTTAAAATAATCTCAAATAAAAAGCTGATGACTGGATTTTATTGTTTCTCCTATAATCAATAGAAGCCGTTTGTTTAGCTTTTCTGAAATCAGTGAAAACAGGAATATTTTATCCAGAGTTTAGCAAACAAGACATATTATAATGAGTTTCGGGCGGCCTTTGGCCGCCCGAAACTTTTTTATTTATAGTATCTGGATTGGTTTCTTGAATTCATCAATTGCAACAAAAGTAAAGTCACCTACGATGGCTTTTTCTCTCTCATAAGAGTACATCTGCTCTGTGTAGATTTCAACGCTTACTTTCATACTTGTCTTTCCAACGTATGAAACTTTTCCGATCAGTTCTACAATCGTTCCGGCAGGAATTGGTTTTTTAAAATCGATTTTGTCACTACTTACAGTTACCACTCTTTTTCTTGCGAAACGGGTCGCAGCAATAAAGGCTACTTCATCCATAAGCTGCATAGCAGTACCTCCGAAAAGAGTATCGTAATGATTGGTTGTGTTAGGGAAAACCGCTTTAAAGATTCTGGTTTCGGCAGCTTCAATTCTTTCTTCTGTAGTCATATTTCATTATTAAATAAGGCGAAATGAAATAATATCAAAACAACAGAATAATGACAGGAACATTGGAAATCCCTGAAACAATCCATCAGATCAATAAAACTTCAAATCGCGAAAGTTTCTTGTTTAAGAAAGCGGCAGGTCTCCTGACTTGTAACATCATTTATCTCCTTCCCATGCCTCGCACAGTGGATCTTTTGATAAAGATTTCAGTTACTTACAGTTGCGCGACAGTCCGTGATTTTCACACGGTTCCCTTTTAATCTGCGGTTATGCAGAACCAGTTTCTGTGATGAATAAGCCTAAACTTTTTCGGTGCAAAAATAATGAATTTATTCCGGATTATGATAAATAATCTGACTGATTACTCTTCCCTTTTTGATCGTCCATAAAGTGGTATATCTATATTCCCCGAACCATTGATCATATAAAGGAAAATGTTGTCATTGTCCAGGGAGGTTACTCCTATATTGTTAAAGTCCATAGTGGGCTGGAACATATTTTTGATGGCTTCTCTTACAAAAACAGAACCTCTTCCGGGCTGCTGAAGTCTGATAGATTTGATTTCAGTCATTCCTTCAGGAAGGTCGTTGCCAATTCCCCACGGTTTAACTTTATCAATTGTAAGAAGCTTTCCTTCTGAATCTTTTTCCTTTTTACGGTAACCGGCATTGGATGGGTAAACATCAATAACCACTTTACTTCTTTGTGCAGTAGGAATTTTGGGATCAGAATTATCAGTGAAGATCAATGATCTTCCGTTTTTAGATTTAGAAGGAGTATAAGCGGGAAGCTGATCCACAAAGGCAATACGTTCTTTGTTAACCATTCCTTCTTTGTCAAGAGTTTCATATCGTACAAATGGTTTGTCATCATCCTGCTTTTCAGGATATTTGATCCAGATCCATTCCGTTTCTCCCGGAGCAGGTTTTACATAAACAAATACATCCCCTTTACGCATACGGATCTTATCTACAATTTTTCTGTAGTTGTCTTTATGTACACGTACATTGGCATATCCTTCTTCAGCTTTTACAACACCAAAAGGAACTTTGTTTTGCCCTTTAACGAAGGCTAAAGAAAAAATACTGAAAGCAGACAGGTACAATGCTTTGTTTACTGAAATCATCTTAACAAATTTTAGATTCCCAAATATATAAATTTAATGCTTTTTGGATGGGTAAAATAAAAATGTATTTATTGAAATTATCAATATACTCTGAATAATTTATAAAATTCATCATCAGGAATATAATACTTGTCATTCTCCTGTAACCATTCCAGAGATTCTTTACTGAGATTTAGTTTATCATAGGCTTTGGTTTTCAAATACTTTTTTTGTCCATCGACGATACTGTATATTATTTGCCCTGTTTTATCGTCTACCAATAGGGTTCTCTCTTTTGTCGTTCTGTCTTCTGGATGTGGAGAAAGTAAAATATACCAATAGGAATGAATGTCATTAAAAGCTCTATAAATACCTATAAAGGGAGATCCATATGAATCCGCTATAGCCAGAACATCGTAAAAATTCATCCTGAAAGGAGAGTCATGGTCTATTTTTTGTAGTAATGTTCCGTCTTCAGCATAAGCGTACCATATTCCTCGCGGATAACCGGCAGCTTTTACTCCGTATCCAAAATGTCTTATGGTATGAATTGAACCATTTTTGTAGAAGTTAACTTGGGTCTGAAATGAGTTAGAAAACTGTTGGGTATATCCTGCATTTTCAGTTGTTCTTGTATACTTCTGTGTATCTTTTTTACCCGTCAGAATAAGGCTGATTATTCCGTCCTTGAATTCATAAGTCGTTAATGGAATAGGGTTGTCAGCTTTGTCTCTCAGCTCAGCAATATGTTTATTGTTGTCTTTATCATGTCCTACGGTGTAAAATATCCCATTGATTGGCTGCTTTTTTTTGGCATAGGAAACCAGGGTCTCATAAGTAGGTACAATCAGGTTTTCCTTTGAAATATCATCAATTTTTAACGTACTGAATTTTTGTGCCGGATTGGGTATTTTCTGCTGTGCACTCATAAAAGGTGAAATACTGAAAATACCAATTAAAAATAATGATCGATATATCTTGTCCATATTAAAATAGTTTTTCATCTACAAATCTTGTATTAAGATTCTGACTTCTGATTAGATGAATTATAAATAGCTTTCGGATCATTTTTAAGGTAATAAGAAAATACCCCGAAGAATAACAGTACAACAAGAAATAAAGCTCCACATACATAAAAAGCTGTTCCAAAACCATAGCTGATGGTCACTCCGCCGCCTAATCCCATTCCAACCTGATTGTTTCCTAATCCTTCCATTTTTGATTGGAAGGTTAAATAGAAAGCCAGTAAAGAGATAAGTCCTACTAAAGAAATGGCAATGTGATACATGTATTTCTTCTTAATACTTTTTATGACTTGAATGATAATCCCAACAATAGCTGCCAGAAAAGCGATGATAATAATCGGGCTTGGCGGAATATTTTCTTTCTCTTTTTTATTGTTGGATTCGTTCAATGGTGAGTATTCAGAATCGGAATTTGAAGATTTATCACCTGAATCATTTCCGAAAGCAGAGCCAAACGGAGAGCTTTTCTTCAGGTTTTCTTTCATCCGTTCATTCATTGTTTGCTGGGAAATTCCAGTTACCAGATCTGTTCCTTTAATAGACATTAAGGTGGTATCTCCACATTTTATCAGAAAAAAAGGAAAGAAAAAACACAGAATAATTACCGTATAACTAGGTATCGGAATAAGGTCTGATAATACTTTTAATGGTTTCATAAATTATTGTTTCTGTTAAAAGTAGGAAAAATTATGATGATAATGTGCAAAAGAAAAAGAGAGCATCTTCAGACGCCCTCTTCCATTATTGTATTCAGTGAATTTTCAAATTCTCAAATTTAATCCATTTCCAAATTGATTAGATTCTCTCTAATTCATCTGCATCAATGGTTGTTTTGAAAGTTCCATAATTGACAATCACTTTATTTCTGGAAATTTTCTCAATGGTTCCTACGCTTGTACTTCCTGTAATTCGGACACGCTGGCCTATTTTCATCCATATTTCGCGGTCACTTTTGCGTTTTTCCTCCAGTTTTTCGTTGGTTTCTGCAATTTTTTCAATTACCTCTTCTTTCTTAAGCTGTTGGGTGATCTTTCTCTTCACCACCTGAAGGCGCTTGGATTCATCTTTATCAGCACCAATCTTTCTGAATTTTTCCTGTTCGAGCAGTTTTACAAAATCCTTCACTACATCTTTTCTGGACTTTCCTTTTGTATAGCTGTCGATGAAAGTTTCAATCTTGTTTCCAAACTGAAGTTTACGATGTTCCTCTTCATAAAGTTTCTGGAAATTGAAAAGTTTCTGCTGAAGCTGGTCATTCAGTTTCTGAAGATTATCACGTTTATCTTCTACAGATTCTTTTCTTTCTGCAAGATCAGATTTCAGTTTTTCAACCTCAAACTTTTCTTGCTGCAGTTTTACAATCGTTTTATCAAGATTCACAATATCATGTTCCACTTTTTTCTTGGCAGAATGAATGATAAACCTTGGGATTTTATTCTTCTCAGCAACTTCAAAAGTAAATGAACTTCCTGCTTGTCCTACTTCCAGTTTGTACATGGGCTCCAGCGTTTCTTCGTTGAAAAGCATTGCAGCATTCTGAGCATTCGGAAGCTGTTCTATAACCAGTTTGATATTGGTGTAATGCGTTGTAATGATCGCAAAACTCTTCTTATCATAGAAAAACTCCATGAAACTTTCAGCCAAAGCACCACCTAATTCAGGATCAGAACCCGTTCCGAACTCATCAATCAGTAAAAGCGTATCCGAATCAGCCTCACGGATGATTCCGGACATTTTCTTTAACCTTGATGAATACGTGGATAGATGATTTTCAATGGATTGATTGTCACCAATATCAGTCATGATCTTCTCAAAGAAAAACATTTCAGACTTTGGATGAACAGGAACCAAAATACCACTCTGAATCATCAGTTGCAGCAACCCGACAGTTTTCAGGGTAATGGATTTTCCACCAGCATTAGGCCCGGAAATACAGATAATTCTGTTATGTTCCGTTAAAGCCAGAGTTTGTGGGTGAATGATTTTGTTCTCAACCTTATTTCTTAACCATAATAAAGGATGAAAGGCATCTTTTAACCTCAATGTCTTATGGCGGTTGATTTTAGGAAGAATACCATTGATAAGTTCTGCAAACTTAGCTTTAGCCCTTACCAGATCAAGATCAAAAATATACATCTGATACCTCCAAAGCTGAGGCTGGAATTCTGCAAGTTCTGTGGTAAGCTGTCTTAAGACTTTATCAATCTCTTTTTTCTCTTCCTCTTCACTTTCACGAAGTTTGAAATAATGTTTTACAACACTGTCCGGCTGGATATAGGTGATAGAACCGGTTTTTGAAATTCCCAGGGTTCTTCCCGGAACTCTTTTCTTAAAACCTGATTTTACCGCTAAAACCCTTTGGTCATCAATAATTGTTTCCCGTATATCATCCAAAAAGTCACTCTGTCCATAAGTTGTCAGAGCACGGTTGAAGTTTTCCTGAATGGCTTTTTTAGCATGCTGGATCTCTGTTCTTATCCCTTTTAAAGCAGGAGAAGCCTCATTTTTTACCTCACCAAAACGGTTAAATACCTTGTCAACCTTATCAATGATCTCTTTTCTGAATTCCAATACCGAAACCTCTTCCAATAAAGTAGGAAACGTTTCCGGCATGGTAGGGAAGAACTTCTGTAATCTTCCGATCTGTTCCGTGATGGTTTTTATTTTGATGAAAGCACTGTTTTCCAGACGGTAATTCTCAATCAGCATCAGTTTCAGCTCACTTTCAATATCTTCATATTCATCAAACGGAATCGCATTTGAACTTTCAAAACTCGACAGATATTCTGACGTTTTTTTCAATGAAAGTTCCGCCTCGTCAATTTCCATCGGACGAAGTTGAAGAATTTTTTCTCTTGTTTTGGGAGAATACGCAAATGGGGAGATTTCCGCGAGCAATTGCGGAAACTCTAATTCGTCTAAATCTTCTTTATCTATATACACAATGCAAATTTAGTGAGAATTTTGATTATTACGTATATTTGAGCGATTTACAAAATAGATTAATGCAGAATTATTCCCTATTCTGTATTTCTTTTCAAAGATTTGAGGGTAATTTTTAATGAAAGATATGAAACTGGAAACAGAACGTCTGGTCCTGAAAGAGATCAATGAAGCCCATATAGAAGATATTCTTCGAATCAGAAGTAATGAGGTGATCAATCAGTATGTGAAAAGGAAATCTCCCAAAACCAATTATGATGCTTTGGAATTTATTCTGCATATTAAAAGAAAAACTCAGTATAAAGAGATCATTTTCTGGGGAATTGCATATAAAGACACTCCAAATCTTATCGGAACAGTATGTCTATGGAATTTTTCTGAGGATAGGAAGATTGCGGAGGTTGGGTATGAGCTGCTGCCGGAATATCATAAAAAAGGACTCATGTCTGAAGCTCTTCAAACTGTTTTAGAGTATGGATTTAATGAGTTGCAATTGCTGGAGATTGTAGCTCTCACAAGCAGATTCAATGAAAACTCTCAACAAATTCTTCTAAAACACTATTTTATCCTTCAGGAAGATAAAAAAGACGAAAATCATCCAGATAATATTATTTTTAGGTTAAAAAAGGATAACTGCAAATGTATTTTTAATGATTACTTTTTCTATACTATTGTATTATTTTTAATCAAAAGAAAAGTGAAGATATTTAAAGTATGAGTTGTACTTTTATTTTAATATTAATTACTTTTGCAATATGACCTGGACAGAAATTTTAGCCCCGATAAAAAGTACGGAATACTTTACAACACTTTGGGAAAAAGTAAAGAACGAATATGCAACTACTAAGGTTTTTCCACCTAAAAATCAAATCTTCAGAGCATTGGAAATTACGTCGTTTGAAGACGTTAAGGTAGTGATTATCGGTCAGGATCCTTATCATAATGACTTCCAGGCAAATGGTTTATGTTTTTCTGTTTCTGAGCAGGTGACAGCACCACCATCCCTTAAAAATATTTTTATTGAATTAAAAGATGACCTTGGCGTAATAAGAACTTCTAAAGAGCTAGATGATTGGGGAAAACAAGGGGTGCTTTTATTGAATGCAACATTAACGGTTCGTGCCCATTCACCCAATTCTCATAAAGATCTCGGTTGGGAAACATTTACCAACTATATCATCAAGGAAATTTCAGATAAAAAAGAAAACGTAGTTTTCGTATTGTGGGGAGCATTTGCACAAAAAAAAGCCGAACTTATAGATCCGGCTAAGCATTTTATATTAAAATCGGCACACCCATCGCCATTCTCTGTTTATAGAGGATTCTTTGGAAGTAAACCATTCTCAAAAATTAATGAGTATCTTATTTCCAAAGGGAAGGAGGCGATTTCTTGGTAGTATCTGAAGATGCTTTGTTCTTTTTAATACTGACTCCTATTTTATATTTTCCTTTTAACTCTTCAGCCCCACCTGCTTTAGGGTATGGGGTGACTTGTTGGAGTGTGATGGTGTAACCGTTAAATTCAGCAGATTGATGATAGTTTTTGTTTGGGAAATCCATGCTGGCAAGATTCAGGAGTACAGGACGGGTAGAGGTTCCCATAACTTCAATTTGAGCAAGAGCAGCTCCGGCCCAGATACAGTTTACTCCTTCAGGACACCGGCTGTCTTCGGTAATTCCTTTGAATGTGATGTTCATTTTATAATCCAAAAGGAACTTATTTTCCCCCTCGCTTAGATAGATGAGGTCATTCTTTTGTTCATCAGACGATTGGGTATGGGCTGTCATTTCAGGAGTTTTTGTTTCTGTTTTTGTTTTCTTTTGGGCTTCGCATCCCGTTAATGCGAAGATTCCCAGGCTAAATAAGAGGGCTTTATGAAGCATGATTTTTTCTTTTTTTGAGTTAAATAATATCAAACATATTAAGGAGTACTACCAAAAACATTGCCACACCCACTACGAAACTGAACCCTGTACCATAAATAAATCCAATTAAAGCACCTTTAGTGGATTGTAAAGCTTTGTTCATATCTTTGCTGTCGTGAAGCATCTCTCCGATAAATACACCTGCAAACATACCGATAAGGAAGCCTAATGGAATCGGAATAAAAATTCCCACAATAGTCCCTATTACCGAACCAATACTTCCCCAGCGGGTCCCGCCATATTTTCTGTTGGTTCTTGCGGGAATTACATAGCTTAAAATTACAGAAGCTGCTGTGAGAATCCCAAAAGCCCAGATATAGATCATGGGAAGATCAGCATTTGTCCCGAATTTGTAAATCAACAAACCGCAAATACTTAATAGCAGGCCTGGTAAAACAGGGAGAAATGTTCCCAATATGCCGACAAACAATAAAATAAGACAGAGAATATTAATGACAGTTGTATCCATTCTTTAAAATATAAACGAATATATGAAACCTTAGTCATTCAACAAGCAGGCCTAAGTATGAAAATACAGAAGATTTTTGAATAGTTTAATGGAAATTTACAACCCGCTTTATATTTTGGGCTGAAAATTGATTGGGAATAGTAACATCATCATCCTTAATTTTATAAATTTGCTGTAATGAAAGATGACCTACAGGAAACCAAGAACTATTTGCAGGAAATAAGCGAACGGTTATACATTTATATCACCCAAGTTTCACCCAGTGGGCTGGATTGGGTTATTCATATCATTGTAAAGCTGGCATTGCTTTGTGCCGTATTTTTGATTGTCGATTTTGTTTTGAAATTCTCAATCAATGCTGTTTTTCGCCTCTTTCATAACGAAGAAAAATTTCCTGTCCTTAAATCTATTTACCAATCTAAAATCACGAATTCGGTAGCTCATTTTGCAGCTCTTACTATTGCTGGCGGGATACAGGGATCTATATTTCCAGAAGGGGCTTTACCTAAAACCACCATCTTCATCATACGTTGTGTGAATCTGGGATTAGTAATGATTCTTGCAGGGATGTTGTACAGATCATTAACAGCATTAAGGAATTACTTTTCTATCAAGCAGGATTTCTATAAAATTATGGCTCTGAATGCCATCTCGGAAACGATGAAAATCCTTGGGCTCTTCGTGTTTACTGTTGTAGGTCTCTGTGTAATTTTCGGGATTAAAGGAACTACGATTGTAGGAAGTCTTGGAGCTATAACGGCAGTTTTGGTACTTGTTTTCAGAGATACCATTCTGGGATTTGTGACCGGCATTCATGTGGCAACGTCTAAAAATATGAAAGTAGGGGACTGGATCAGTATTCCCAAATACAGCATAGAAGGAAATATTACAGAAATAAGCCTTCTGACGACAAAAATTACCAATTTTGATAAAACAGTTTCTACAATTCCTACTTATGATTTCCTGACGACGGAGATCAAGAATATGCAGGTGATGTCTGAATCCAATAACAGGAGGATCAAAAAATCGATTTACTTTAATATCAATTCTTTTAAGTTTCTTACGGAGGAGGATATTGAGCGTTTAAAGGAAATTAACCTTATTGCAGACTATCTTGAACAAAAAAGTGGGGAAATCAGAAGAGAAAAAGAAAGCCTGAGCAATAATGATAAGACTATTAATGGAAGGCAGCTTACCAATATCGGGGTTTTCAGGTATTATGCACAGAAATATATTGAGAACGATCCTGATGTCGAAAAAAATGCAACAAGAATGGTTCGTCAGCTGGAAATTACTCCGCAAGGACTTCCTCTTGAGGTATATTGCTTTGCGAATGATTCAAAATGGGAACATTTTGAGCAGATCCAGGCTGATATCTTTGATCATTTACTGGTGGCATCCAAAGAGTTTGAACTTCAGGTGATGCAGGTAAGTATTAAAGTATAAAAGAGGAAGTAATACTTACTCAAAAAATAAATTCAATTGTAAATGATAGGAAAATTAGAGTACCAAAAGAAGTAGTAAGTCCGGATGAATTCCCAGCTTCCTGCTTCCATCTTCTAACTTCTCTTATCCAATATCTAAATAAAAAATGACAAAACTAAGCGTAAACATCAATAAGATTGCGACATTAAGAAATGCAAGAGGAGGTGATACACCAAGTGTGACAGAAGCTGCTATAAAGATTCAGGAATTTGGCGGTCAGGGAATTACGATTCACCCAAGACCAGATGAAAGGCATATTACAAGAAAAGACGTGTATGATCTGAAGCCATTGGTGACGACTGAGTTTAATATTGAAGGAAATCCACATCAGTCTTTTATTGACATGGTGTTGGATGTGAAGCCAGAGCAGGTAACTTTGGTTCCGGATGCAGATGACGCCATTACTTCTAATGCAGGCTGGGATACTAAAAAACACCTGGATTATCTTACGGAAATTATTGCAGCATTTAAAAATGCAGGCATCCGTACTTCTATCTTTCTTGATCCTTTGCCAGAGCTAGTAGAATACGCTGCGAAAACCGGAGCAGATAGAATTGAATTGTATACGGAAGCTTATGCAAAAAACTATATATCCAATAAAGAACAGGCGATCAAACCTTATTATGATACTGCTGTTGCAGCTAATGAATTTGGTTTAGGGATCAATGCAGGCCATGATCTCAGCTTAGAAAATCTAAAATATTTCGCGGATAATATTCCGAACCTATTAGAAGTGTCTATTGGGCATGCTTTGGTTTCTGAAGCATTGTATATGGGCTTGGAAAATACGGTTCAGTCTTATTTGAAGAGATTGGCGAAATGGTAAAATAGATGCAGACGTTGAATGTAAACCTTAATGATGAACATGCATTCTGCGTCTTTTAGAATCTGTATCTAAATCTGTTATTTTAAAAATATGGAAATCTTAAACTCAAAAATATTTGGCGAAGAATTAACTGCTGCGCCGCTTTTAGTATTTCATGGATTGTTTGGAATGCTTGATAACTGGGGAAGCTTCGGGAAAGATCTTGGAGAATATCTTCCGGTACACCTAATTGATCTTAGAAACCATGGAAGAAGTTTTCATTCCGATGATATGTCACATGATGATCTGGCGGATGATATTGCCCGTTATATGGCGCATTACGGCATTCAGAAAGCTCATGTTTTAGGGCATTCCTTAGGAGGGAAAGCTGTGATGCAGTTCGCTCTGAAATATCCTGAAAAAGTAGAAAAACTAATTGTAGTAGATATTTCACCAAAAGCATATCCACCGCATCACCAGGGAATTATCAAAGCTCTTGAAACAGTAGATTTCAACACGGTAGCTTCAAGAAACGATGTGGAGGCTGTTTTGAACCAGTACATTCCGGAAAAATCAACAATTCAGTTTTTAACCAAGAATCTGTACTGGGACGATAATAAAAAACTGAATTGGAGATTCAACCTGAAAACACTTTCTGAGAAATATAATGAATTTGTATCCAATGCTGTGAAATTTGGGGTTTTTGAAGGTGAAACTTTGTTTATTGCAGGGGAGAAGTCCAACTATATTTTACCACAGGATGAATATGGGATCAAGCAGCAATTTCCAAAAGCTAAAATTGTTACGGTTAAGAATGCAGGACACTGGGTTCAGGCTGAAAATCCTGTTGATTTTGCTATTGTTGTTAAGAATTTTCTCGATTTGAATTAATAATATACTTTATATTCTGATAATATGTTAAAATTATCTTAAAGTATTAATTTATTTCTCCATAAGTTGAAATTTTTGTACATTCGATTATCAAATAAACAAACATATTAACTTATGGAAAACAAAAACTCAAAAAAGAAACCGTTTTTCGCATCATTTCTTGAAAAACAACTTAAAGATCCTGAAACAGTAAAAGGAGGAACGATTATTACAATTCCAGAGAGAGATGTTATTACAAAGCCGATTATCGATGATGTAACTTCTAAGTTAAACGATATGGAACATACTATGAAATATCCTTCTGATGGAGATGATGATTCAGCTGAATTATAAAATGATTATTTTATAGTAACATATTAACAAAATTGTAACAAAGGGGGAAACTTAACATCTTAAGTTTCCCTTTTTAATAAAATCGGCAAATGATTCTCTGTATCACTCACTCGCAGGATTTTTATACTATTGACCATTTCTTTCAGTACCTTTCTTCTAAAAATATTCCCTATTTCAGATTGAATTCTGATCGACTGAATCATTTTCAGAAGATCAGTATCAGTGAGAGCTCATTTGATATAACGGATGAGGAAGGAAATTCCATCCATTCCAATGAAATTACAGGAGTATGGCATAGAAAAGCATGGCGGATCAGCGTTCCTGAAGAATTGGACCAGGAATACGAGAAAATCTTTCTGAATGAATATGGAAGTCTGCGTTATAATCTGTTTACCCACTTAGAACATCTTCCGTGGATCAATCCTTATGAGCATGAAAAGAAAATCGATGGGAATAAAATGCTTCAGCTCAAAATAGCCAGCAAAAATAATCTAACCATTCCATCTACTATTTTTTCCAATGATGAAGATAAAGTAAAGGCTTTTTTTGACCAGCATTGTTCAGGAAAAGCGATTGCCAAACTTCATGGGGTAACCCGGAAAACAATGAGTGGTGAAAATCTAATCTCCACGATGATTATTGAACAGGAAACACTGGAGAATCTTTCAGATATTATCTACTGTCCCATGATTTTTCAGCCTTATATCAATAAAGAATATGAATTGAGAATCATGTATGTAGATGGGGAATTTTTTACAGGAAAGATCAACAACAGTGAAAATGCAGATTGGAGGGTCGGTCATAAAGATTATTTCTGGATAACTTATGAGCTGCCTGATGAAATCAAAGCTAATCTTACTTCTATGATGAAGGAAATGGGATTGTATACCGGCGCTATTGATATGATCCGTGGGAAAGATGGGAAATATTATTTCCTTGAAGTTAATCCACAAGGAGAATGGGGAATGCTTCAAAAAGAGCTTGGATTTCCTATAGCAGAAAGAATTGCCGATCATCTTATCAAAAGAATTAATATCTATGAATAAAATTTTAATTATAACACATACTGCCGATAATTTTTCCATTGAAAAGGTAACAAAATATATTGAAGAAAACCATTGCGAAGTCATTCGCTTTGATGTTGACCTATATCCTTTACAAAATAAATTGTCCACTGTTTTTCAGGATGGAGAATGGATGACTGTGCTTGAAACAGCTGAAAAAAATACCGATTGGATGATATTTCAGCAGTCTGGTACCGCCGGGCTTATAATATCGGTAAAGGATTAAAAGACGAAATGGAGGCAAAGTTCTATAGTGCAGCTATGGGAGAAATTCGTAATACCTTATTTGGATTCTTTGAATCTATTGATGTTTACTCATTAGGAAAGCCAAGTGTTTATAGAAGGTTGGATAGTAAGGAAGAACAATTGAAAATTGCACAAAAAATCGGACTTACCATTCCGGAAACCTGTCTGACTAATAATCCTGAAGAAGCAAAACAATTTATTCTCAAACATCAGGACGTGGTTGCCAAGATGCAAACAGGATTTGCGATCTATGAAGATGGAGTAGAAAATGTGGTGTTTACCAATGTGGTGAGTGAAGATAAACTGGAAGAGCTTGATTCGTTACTGTATTGTCCAATGCAGTTTCAGAAGATGATTCAAAAGAAAAAAGAGCTGCGGGTAACCATTGTGGGAAGAGATATCTATGCTTTTGAAGTGGATTCTCAACAGTTTGAAGATGCTAAAGTAGATTGGAGGAAAGACGGGGTTAATCTGCTAGATAAATGGAGCCAGACAGAATTACCAGCAGATGTTAAAGAAAAGCTTCTGGAGCTTCTTGATGTTTACAACGTTGATTATGGAGCTATAGATATTATCGTTTCTCCTGAAGATGAATATTATTTTATAGAAATCAATGCTGCCGGAGAATTCTTCTGGCTGGATAATCTTACGGAAGGAAATCTTATCTCTAAGAGTATTGCGGATGTGCTTTGTGACAAAGTGCCGAGAAGAGATAATATTGTAATGGTATAAATGATTATTTTTTTTATATAGTGGTCCTGGAAGCTTTTTAGCTTTCAGGGCTTTTTTTACCACCCTGTCAAAAAACTTAAATGTTCAAAAAACTTTTGTGCCTTTGACTTTGTGGAATCTTCGATTTGTGGTTAAAATAAAATTATTCTGTATTTAAAATTCATATTTTCTGATTTTCAGAATGATAATATTGGTTAAATAAAGTTGAATTTTGCTTTAAAAATCGCAAATTTGCAAAAGCAGTTTTTGGGGTAACTTTTGAAGGAATCTGAAGAATTGCCGGATAGAAAATATTGTCATATTTTAGTCAGCAATCAAGTAACATAATTAATGGTTTTTGTAACGGGCGCAACCGGGATTCTGGGAAGAATAATCGTGCTGGAACTTCTTAAAAGAGGTAAAAATGTACGTGCTTCCAAGAGACCGGGCAGCAATTTAAACGAAGTAAGGCATTCATACGGCTTTTATACAGAGAATCCTGATGATTTTTTCAATAAGATCGAATGGGTAAATGTGGATTTTGATGATATTGATTCTTTGAAAGATGCATTAAATGGAGTAGATGAGGTGTATCATTGTGCTGCAAAAGTAAGTTTTCATCCCAAAGATGAAAAAGAGATGTACCAAACTAATATTAAAGGTACTGAAAACTTATTGTATGCCTGTGAAGGATCAGATGTTAAAAAGTTCCTGCATGTAAGCTCTGTAGCTGTTTTAGATAATTATAATGAAAAGGGAGAGCTGGATGAAGGTTCTGACTTTAATCCGAAATTGGAGCACTCAGCCTATGCTATTTCCAAACATCTATCTGAAATGGAAGCCTGGAGAGCTTCTGCTGAGGGAATGAATGTTGTCATCATCAACCCCGGAATGATCGTGGGAAGTGGCAACTGGACGCAAAGCAGTGGTGAGCTTTTTTCAACTTTTGAAGATAATAGCTTTACTTTTGCAGGCGGATCCGCTTATGTAGATGTAAGAGATGTTGCTAAAACTGCCATAGAGCTCATGGAAAACAATATTTTTGGAGAACGCTTTATCATCGTTTCCGAAAATAACAGATATGCCGATCTGGCCAAACAGATCAGAACCCGATTAGGGCTTAAAGAGGCCAGAATTCTTTCAAGATCAATATTGAACATAGGGAAATGGGCTAATATCCTTTTCGGGTGGTTAATTCCCAAGCTGAAAATGGCTACAGAATCCAATATTGAAGCGATCTCTTCATTCAACACCATTTCCAATCACAAAGTCACGGAGAAGCTGAATTATCGGTTTATTCCCATCCAAGAAAGTATCGACTTTCACCTGAACAATTATATTAACGACAAAAAGCTGAAGAAATGAATCTTGCAGAGGCAATAATCCTTAAAAATGTAGAAAAACATCCTATAAAAGCGGCAATCGGCTTTAAAAAGAAAGAAGCCTGGAAAGAGCTGAGCTGGAAAAAATTCAGTGAAATTATTTTTAAAATGGCCAATGCTTTAAAAGAAGCAGGAGTTCAGGAAAACGATAAAGTGGCTATTTATTCAGATAATTCATCTGAATGGATGATTATGGACCTGGCTGCAATGGCCATTGGAGCAATTACCGTTCCTATTTACTCTACCAATAATGCGGAGCAGGCAGAATATATCATTAAAGATTCAGAAGCTAAGGTGATCCTGGTAGGAAATCAAATGCAATATGATGCCTGCCTGGAAATTTTACATCATGAAGATAACCATCTTGAAACCATCATAATTTCTAAAAAAGCAGTGTGGATCAAGAAAGAATTCAACAGTTTTTATCTTGAAGATTTTATTGCAAAAGCTCCCTCAGAATTGGAGATTTGTAAGAAGGAAAATGAAGATACAGCAACGTTGATCTATACTTCCGGAACTACAGGAACCCCTAAAGGTGTGATGCTTACCCATGGGAATTTTATCAAAGCTTTTGATTCTCACTTTGAATTTTTTAAATTTAAAAACTTTGAAGAAGAACTTTCACTGGCATTTTTACCATTAAGCCATGTGTTTGAAAGAAGCTGGAGCTTGTTATGTCTTTATGGCGGCGCGAGAGTCTATTTCCTTGAAGATCCGAAAAATGTAGCCAAAGCTTTAGAAGAAGTAAAACCTACTGCGATGTGTGCAGTACCGAGATTCTTCCAGAAAGTATATGCCGGTGTGCTGGAAAAGGCAGAAGAAGGCTCTTCATTGAAGAAAAAGATCTTTGACTGGGCTTTAAAAACCGGATGGGAAACTGCAGAACTAAAAAGAAATGAAAGACCGGTTCCTTTTGGATTAAAATTAAAAGAATCCGTGGCAGATATGCTGGTCTTCAGTAAGATCAAAAATAAAATGGGGGAAGATTGTGGTTCTTACCTTGTGGAGGAGCCTCATTATCACCTGAAGTAACCCGATTCTTTGAATCAGTGGGCATCCATGTTACTGTGGGATATGGTTTAACAGAAACTACAGCTACTTTAACGCTTTTCCCTTTAACTCATTTTGAACATGCTACGAGTGGAAAACCATTGCCGGGAGTAGAAATCCGTATCGGGGAAAGTGATGAGATTCAGGCCAGAGGAAACGGAATCATGAAAGGGTACTATAACAGACCCGAAGAAACTGAAAAAGTATTTACAGAAGACGGTTGGTTTAAAACCGGTGATGCAGGTAAAATTGATGATAAAGGTAACCTGATTATTACAGACAGACTCAAGGATCTGATGAAAACTTCTAACGGAAAATATATTGCTCCACAGCAGATTGAAAACCTTCTGACCAATAATAATTTTATCCAGCAGATTATGCTGGTAGCAGAAGGAAGACAGTTTGTATCAGCTTTAATCGTTCCGAATTTTGAGTTTTTACAGGATTATATTAAGAAAAATAATATCCCTTTCACCAATTGGGAAGAAGCCGTAAAAAATGATAAGATCATCAGTCTTTATAAAGAGAAGATTAAAGAACTGCAAACTCATCTTGCTGATTATGAAAAGGTGAAGAAATTCACGCTGATGCCAGCAGAATTTGATATCAATACAGGAGAAATTACTCCAACATTGAAAGTAAAAAGAAATGTGGTTCTTAAAAAATATGCGGATATTATAGAGAAAATGTATTAATCTATTTATAAGTCACAAAAAAACGCAAAAGTTTTAAACACTTAAGTTCCATCACTTAAATTAAACTATGACAACACAATTTATAGGAAAAGAAAATTTTAGCATTCATACATACACCGTTTCAGAGAGCTGCCCTTCTAATATTGCCCTGATTAAATATTGGGGAAAATATGAGAATCAGATTCCGGCCAATCCAAGTATTAGTTATACATTAAATCATTGTAAAACTAATACAACTATGGAGTTTTTAGCAGATGAACCTTTCTCTGTACAAACATTTTTGGCGGGAAATGAAGAAGTGAAGTTTGCTGAAAAAATTGAAAAATACTTCAAAAATATTGAGCAGTATTTACCTTGGATTTTAAAGGGGAAATACATTATCAGAACAGAAAATACATTTCCACACAGTTCAGGGATTGCAAGTTCTGCATCGGGATTCGGAGCTATTGCTAAATGTCTGATGGCATTGGATGAAATATTTACAGGGAAAACCTCTGAACAAGAATCTTTGAGAAAAGCATCATTTTTATCCAGATTAGGAAGCGGTAGTGCATGCAGAAGTTTATACAACGGATTAATTGTTTGGGGAGAAACAGAAGAAGTAGAAGGAAGCTCTGATCTATTTGCTGTTCCTTATCCTGAAACGGAAATTCATGAAGTATTTAAGAGCTTCAATGATTGGGTATTATTGATTCATGAAGGACAGAAAAGCGTTTCTTCAACAGTTGGGCACGGTCTGATGAATACCAATCCATATGCAGAGAGAAGATTCCAGGAAGCAAGAGAAAACTTCGTTCCGATGAAGGAAATTCTGAAAAGCGGAGATATGGAACGCTTTATCAAATTGGTAGAACATGAAGCCCTTACTCTTCACGCCATGATGATGATGAGTGATCCGGCTTTTATCCTGATGAAAACAGGAACGTTAGAAGTAATCAATAAAATCTGGGATTTTAGAAGAGATACTGGCCTGCCATTATTCTTTACTTTGGATGCAGGTGCCAACGTACACCTTTTATTCCCGGCTGATGCTTCAGAAGAGCAGATCAAAACATTTATAGAAGCTGAATTACTACAGCACACTCAAAAGAATGGGGTAGTGAAGGATGTAATGAAGTTTTAAAAACAAAAATAATATTCAATAGGTGGGCTTTAGCTCACCTATTTTATTAATCTTCAGTAACTACAGCATCGCGGTCGCCGTCTTCCTGCTTTCCTTCCTTTATCATTTTTTCCGCTTCAGCTTTTTCTTCAGAATTGGCTGTTTCTACCAGTTCCTCTTGTTCATCATTGTGATGGTCTATGAAAAATTCACAGTATACCGGCAAGTGATCTGATCCGAAATTTTCCAAGGTCTTCAACTGTTTGATGAAAATATCCTCACTGTGAAACATGAGGTCAATAGGGAATCTTAAAAGACGGTATCGGGCATGAAACGTGGAAACAAAAGAATATCCTATTCTCGGATCAATCAGATGACTTATTTTTCTGAAAAGCACCGATGACCTTGACCATGCAACATTATTGAAATCTCCAACGACAATAACCGGTTTTTTGATATCTTTTACCCGTTTGGCTGTACTTAGAAGATCCCCGTCTCTTTCCTTGGAAGTTTCCTCTTCTGTTGGGCTTGGCGGCGGTGGGTGAACGCCAAAGAAGACAAAAGGAAAACCGTCAGTTGCTTCCATATGTATCTCTATACTCGGAATATCATCTGCTACAAAATAATGAGTTTTGGCTTCCTTAATTTCAATCTTTGAATAGAAGTGCATTCCATAAGTGTTTTCAAGAGTTACTTTGTGCTGGTAGGGATATTTTTTTTCCAGGCTTCTCATTGCTTTTTCCCAATCGCTATTGCTTTCCATAGTCATGAAAAAATCAGGCTCATATTTTTCAATAAGGTTAGAAAATCTTTCATATTCCTTATTGAACTGATATACATTGGCTGAAACAAAATGGAGTTTTTCGGAGGATTTATGACGGCGTTTATATTTTTTTACACGATAAAAGCGGGTATATTTAATGAGGGTTTGGCTGTGATAAGCAAATAAAACAAGCAGAAACCCTTGGTAATACCATAAATATTCTTTAGAATCAATTATAAATCCTAATAGAAAAGTAAAAAATATAAGGTAAGTGACCTGTATTTTGGCAAATTCGGGAACCCGGAATATCCAGTGAGAATGCTGAATCATGGGGAGTAGAGTTAAGACCAATAAAAGTATGGTCAGAATCATATAAATAATCCACATATAAAAAATCTTTGGCTGAAATAATTTTGTTACAATTTAAGAAAAAATGGATTTTAAAATCTCATTATCAATTTAAATTTTATTTTACCTATTTTAGTTATTTAAACCTGTTCCTTATGAATAAAATAACAGTAATTCTTTTGGTACTCAGCAGCTTCTGTTTCGGACAACAGAATAGGGAAATTGAGAAACCTATCCGCAACCTGTTTCTTGGCATGAAAAATGCTGATCCTGAGCTTGTAAAAACCGCTTTTGCTGAAAATGCAATTCTGCAGACCATTACAAAGGATGGAACTGTAAAAAGTGATAATATACAGGATTTTATTGCTTCTGTTTCGAAGTTTACAAAGGATGAGCTGGATGAAAGAATTCTGGTAGAAACAATTCATACAGATGGAAATCTGGCTAGTGTGTTTACTCCCTATAGCTTTTATCTGAAAGGAAGACTATCCCATTGCGGAGCCAATAGTTTTCAATTGGTAAAACAGAATAATGAATGGAAGATTCAGTATATTATTGATACCCGAAGAAAAGAAAACTGTAAGGAAATAAAATAATAAAGATCTAATTATTTAATAAAAAATGAAAATCCATCATATTGCCATCATTGGCTCAGACTACGAAGCATCAAAGAAGTTTTATACAGAGATTTTAGGCTTACAGATTGTTCGTGAAGTGTATCGTGAAGAAAGACAGTCTTATAAACTGGATTTGGCCATTGGAGAGCATTATGTGATCGAGCTATTCTCTTTTCCCGATCCTCCAGTAAGACCATCCCGTCCTGAAGCTTGTGGGTTAAGGCATCTTGCCTTTTCTGTAGAAAATGTAACCGAGAAAAGAAACGAGCTGATGGGAAAGGGGCTTAATTGCGAAGAGATCCGAATCGATGAATTTACAGGAAAAGAATTTTTCTTTACCCAGGACCCAGACCAGTTGCCTCTGGAGTTTTACGAAATGTAATTAATGGGCATAACCTGCAAAGAAGCTTACCGCCATAATCGCTAAAACAACGGAAGAAATGAATACATAGATATAATCTTTTTCTTTTAAATAGCCTATTAAAGCAAAGATAATTCTCATTAGTGGAGTAAAGATCAGTAAAAGGATTCCCAATTGAATGATAGCCATTCCTTCTCCTTTGCATAAAGATTCCCAAAAGTGGCTCCATACCTTCTCAGAAGAAGTCCCTACGACAAGACTGGTGTATTTTTTAGGCATTTCAAAACCTTCGGTAAACAGTTTGATGAAGCCGATCAGTGAAGTAGCCACAGACAGAATTACACCCAGTCTAAGGAGGTTTCCTACGGAGCGGTTCAGATCTACATCTGTAAAATTCTTTTTCATTATCTGAAGCTTTTGTTGATACCGTTATACATCATATACACCGAAAGGATGGTAATCACAATGGCGAAAAATACTTTTAATTTTTTCGTTTTAGAAACCATTAGGGTTTTGGAACCGATAAAACTTCCTATTACCACTCCAATCAGTACGGGAGCTGCAATTACAGGGATAATTTCCCCTCTTTGGAAGTAGATCAATGCACTGGCTACAGCTGTTACCCCAATCATAAAATTACTGGTCGTTGTAGAAACTTTGAATGGCAGCTTCATCATATTATCCATTGCCAATACCTTCAATGCCCCAGATCCAATACCTAATAACCCGGACATAGCTCCTGCGAACATCATCATCAAAAATCCAGGCACTGTATTTCTTGCAGAATAGCTTTTCAGTATTCCTTTATCCGGAAAAGTTCCGTAAAGCTTAAGCTTCTCTTCAAGGCTTCCATGGATTAAAGGCTCCTGATGGTCAGGTTTTCCTTTTAAATTTAAAACAACGGTCAAAAGAAGAATACTTGCGAAAATAATTCCTATGGTATTCGGATTAAGCATTCCTGAAACCAAAGCTCCTACAATAGCTCCGGCAGTGGTGGCGATTTCGAGAAACATCCCAATTCTCATATTGGTAAAACCTTCTTTTACAAAAGCTACCGCAGCACCGGAAGAAGTTCCGATCACAGAAATAAGAGAAGCACCGATTGCATAATGCATTGGAACGCCGAATCCCAGCGTTAATAAAGGAATAATAATAACCCCTCCTCCAAGCCCTGTAAGTGAGCCTAAAAGGCCCGCAGAAATAGCGCCAAAGAAGAGTATGATGATTTCTGACATACTACAATTAATGTTACAAATATAAAATTATTGTAGTAGTCTGCCAAACATTTGAAAAAGATAAATTTAACGTATTTTTGTATGCATGAAAAGTGAAATGAAATTATTTTATGTGATCCTTGGTGCAACCCCTAAAGGAAGAAACATAGAGCAGCATGACGTTTTTTTTGGGATTGCTGAAAGTCTGAAGGACTTGGTTCCGGATATGAAAGCCTTCTGGAAAGAAGCGGAAGGAAAGATCCACTTAGATTGTCATCAGGAAGTAAGGTTTGCTAATGGTTACGAAGTGAAGATCGTTGAAAAAGGTGAAAACACCTCAGAAGATCAGTTGTTCTTCCTTAATTTAGGAGGATATAAGCCCGGTTTTTTTGAAGAATTTCATGAGCAGCATCTGATGGTAGGGCAATCGATGGGAGAGATCGTGAAGAGAGCTAAAGCAACAGAATTTTATAAAACTATGGGATTTGAAGGAGCTGTAAGCCATATTGATGATAAACATGGAGTGGATATTGATGATATTTTTAATGTGAATGATATTCTTCCGGAAGCTATGAAAGAAAAATATTCTATTGTTCTTACAAAATCGGATGCTGAAAATCAGGAAAATCCAATGGGACTGGGGTATTTAAAAATTGATAAAATTCAATAAGCGTAAATCTAATAAAAATAAAAAATGAAAATAGGAATTCTGGGAGGCGGACAGCTGGGAAGAATGTTGATACAAAGTGCTTTGAAGTATGATGATGAATTTTATACTCTGGATCCAGCTTCTGATGCACCATGCCATAATATCTCATATTTTACTCAGGGAAATTTCAATAATTATGAGACTGTTCTGAACTTTGGAAAAGATAAGGATGTAGTAACCATTGAAATAGAACACGTCAATGCGGATGCTTTGGCTGAACTTGAAAAGCAGGGAATCAAAGTGGTTCCTAATGCAAGTATCATCAAGACCATTCAGCAAAAGATCCTTCAGAAGGAATTTTATAAAGTTCACGATATCCCGAGCCCGGAATTTCAGGTAGTATGGAACAGTGATGAAAAGATCATGATGCCACTACCTTTTGTTCAGAAAATGAATACAGGCGGTTATGACGGAAAAGGGGTACAGGTGATTAAAACAGAAGATGATTATCAACATCTATGGAAAGAAGCTTCAGTGATTGAAAGCCTTGTAGATATTGATAAAGAGCTTTCTGTAATCGTAGCCAGAAATGAAAGAGGAGAAACCAATACTTTCCCGGTAACGGAAATGGTGGCTGATCCAAAACTTAATCTTTTAGACTTCAATGTATGTCCGGTTTTGCTTACTGAAGATGTTCAGAACCAGATTGATGTTATTACTCAGAAGTTTTTAAACGCAGTAAATTCTCCGGGACTTTTTGCCATTGAATTATTCCTTGATAAAGAAGGGAAGGTTTGGGTGAATGAAACAGCTCCGAGACTGCATAATTCAGGACACCAGAGCCAGGAAGGAAATACCAATTCACAGTTTGAACAGATGTACCGTGTGGTAAAGAATCTTCCTCTAGCGGATACGGATGCTATTACGTATAGCGGAATGCTGAATCTGGTAGGAGCAGAAGGCTACGCAGGAAAAGTAGTATACGAAGGAATGGAAGACGTTTTGAAGTTACCTGAAACTTATATTCATTTATATGGAAAAACTGAAACCAAACCGGGTAGAAAAATGGGGCACATCAATGTTCTTGCAGATTCCAGAGAAGAGCTTATGGAAAAGCTTGTGATGGTGAAGGGAATGGTGAGAGTGATTTCTGAATAATTGAAGCGAAAAAATATAAAAATAGCTGTAGATATGATCTGCAGCTATTTTTGTTTGTATTAGGGTTTCTTGACTATCGTGATAATATCCTTTTTGTAATTGTACTTCATATATGTTCCTAATGCTGGAGAATAAACGGAAAATTCTTCCAGTTTTGTGAGTGGAGCATAAAGTTTGAAAGTGCAAATATCGGTAGCCGAAATAAACGGATTAGTTTTTAAATGACTATGAGTAACCATTGTGGCTACACTGCCATCTTCTGTTTCTGTATGAGCAGGAACTAGTCTTGAATGAATTTTTTGGTTAGAAATAATATCTCCTTTTTTATCTGATACAAAAAGATAATCATTTCCAAATGGAATGATACCGGATTGAGAGGTTCCGGAGATCAGGTATATTTTGTAATTTTCATTAAATGGAATAAGAATCAGATTCAGACTAAAGCCCTGTGGTAATGTTACTTCATATTTCGGATCTGATAATTGTGGAATTACTATGGAATGAATGTTTTTTAAAGTACTTTCTGTATTGTTAAGTTCTCTTTGTTTAAAGCTTTCTTTTACAGGTGATTTTTGATTATCTTTAAAATCATATTCAGCTATAATTTTACTTTGATCTTTACTAAGAAAAATTGTTTTTATGATATCATTTGTCTGGTATGTTAGGTAGCTTCCCATATTTTCACGAAGCTTAGAGTTGCTGTTAGCCAGATCACCTGCACGCCATGAAGCATTTTCATAGGCGAAAAGTAAATCAGCCTCTGTTTTGATGGAGTCTAGTTTCTGTTGAAGCTCTTTTTCAGAATACTTAAGATCCTGTGCGAAGGCCATAGTGGATATAAAGATGAAGAAAAATTTGATAACTTGTTTCATGAATTATTTTTGCGGCAAAATACAAAATTGAAACTAAAGTCTAACACTTATTAGAAGGTACCTCATTAGATATGCTTTCTTTTCTTAAAATCAAATTAAAAAGGAATTTCCAGCGTTCTTCCCTTATATTCTCCTTTTTCAATAGTAAAAAGGGCAACATAAGCACCAGCCCCATCGGAATTCAGCATTGAAATGTATAAAGTATCATTGATGCGGTCGTAATAACAGTTCGTAGATTTATTATTGACCTGGAACAGGTTTTCAAACTCCTTGGCAGGAATCTGAATGGTTTTATCTCCAATTTGTGCAGTAATGGAAAGATAGTGGGTCTTAGGAATGGTTCCGTCTAGTCCCCATACCTGCTGTTCTTTATAGAAATCACCATATAGTGTTGAGGTGAAATCTTTTTCATTTTCTTTAAAATTAAACTTTCCGGAAGTAATATTTACTTTAATGTTTCCTGACTTAAAGACAGCTTTGCCGGCATCACGTGCAATAGATGGAACTTTTTGATAGGATTCTATATATTTCAGCCTTGAATTATGAACATAACCATTGCTTACATTAGCCCAATTCTTATCATTAGGATCAAATATATAAACAATCTCATCCGAATTGATCTTCCCAACAATCTTACTGTTGGCATCTGCATTTTCCCTTATGTTCACATAACCATCTTTATCTACAATCTTTGCAAACTGAGCAAATGATAATTGTACACTTAAAGCGGCTGTTAAAAGGAATATCTTCTTTGTTTTCAATGAATTTTAATTTGGGGTAAAAATAGGTAAAAAGGTTGGGAGTTAGAAGAGGGAGGCTGGAAGCTATTTACAGTCGGAAAATTACTTCCGATTTTCTTAAGAAAAAAGATAACGAAATGGATTCATTATCTATCCTACCCAATAACTTCCAGCCTCCAGCTTCAAAACTTCCTTACTTAAATATTTTCTGAATCACATTTCCGATTTCCACAAAATCTCCATGATTGCCTACAGAACGTATTTCAGGACTGTTTTTATCATATTCGGAGAATGGGAAGATCAAAAGGTAATTATTATCACTTAGATATCTGTTTAGAAGTTCCGGAATAAGCCTCATACGAGGAATATAAGACTGCATCCCACGTTTAGCCATAAAAATAATCAATGCTTCATCATCTTTTAGCTGAGCTGCAGTTTTTTCACCATCCTGCCATGTATTCATAATGATGAATTCAGCTTCTATATTGGCTTTTTTAATGATCTTCTGAAGAATATCCAGAATGTTCTCCGGGGTATAAAAAACAACAGTCGCTCCGGAATTTCTGGCGATATTCCAAACCCTTAAGAGTGCATGGAAGAATCCTGCTTCTTTATGGGCATTCTCAGGAATCATCACAGCGTATTTCTTAATGGTTGAAAGAGGCTGTGCAGCATGATATACCAATACGTTCACATCATCATTCTGAAGGTAGCCATTATAAAGATTATAAACAAAAGATGGTGAAAAGCCTTTCTCATCTTCCAATCCGATAATCAGATCCGTGATTTTTTGTTCTTTGATAACATTGTTTATTCCATTGATAACATCATTATCATATCTTTTAAGAGCCTGTAATTTAACATCAGCCGCTGCTGCTGTATGAGCCGCCTGGTGAAGCAGTTTTTCAGCATTCTTCACGGAAGATTCATTTTTATCTTCATTGATGACATTTAGGGCAAAAAGATCTTCTGTATTGGAATGTGCTTTAATCAGAATTCCCAGATTAACCATTCTCTCCACAGTTTCTTCATGATTGATAGCCAATAGGATACTTTCCTCCTCATGGCTGTCTCCGGAAACAGTGTCTTCATTATCTGACTCGGCAATTTTTTGAGCACTGGACATGGAAATAAATGATGAAATCGTACACGAAATCAGAATCAATAAGATACTTCCGTTCAATACATGTTCATTCAATAATCTTATGGGTTCTCCAGTTTCAGTTTCGGAAAGAATAATATTATAACCTACCATCACTGTGGCTAGCGTTGCAGCGGCAGAAGCAGAACTTAACCCGAAGATAAGTCTTCCCTCTTCCTTTGTAAATTTAAACGTTTTTTGAGTGATTACTGCAGAGATATATTTACCACCGATGGATGCAACCAACATAATGGCTGCTACTTTTAGCGTTTCAAAACTTTTGAAAAATACAGTAAAATCAATCAGCATTCCGACGCTGATCAAAAAGAAAGGAATGAATATAGCATTTCCTACAAATTCTACCCTGTTCATCAAAGAAGAAGTGTGAGGAATTAATCTGTTTAATGCCAATCCGGCAAAGAAAGCCCCGATAATAGCTTCTACACCGGCAAGTTCAGCAAGCATAGCTGCCAGATAGATCATCACCAATACAAAAATATATTGTGAAATTTTATCCTCTACCTTTTTGAAAAACCAACGTCCTATGATGGGAAATAGAATCAAGACAATCAAGGCAAAAAGAATGAAAGAAACAGATAATTTAACCCAAAATGAGGTGCCGACATCTCCCTGAACCATTCCAACCACTACGGCCAATACCAATAATGTAGCAATGTCTGTAATCATCGTTCCTCCCACAGTAATATTAACTGCCTGGTTTTTTGCAATTCCCAGTTTACTGATAAGAGGATAAGTAATAAGAGTCTGCGAAGAAAACAGGCTGGCAAACAAAACGGAGGTTAGCATTGAAAAGTCCAGAAGATAATAAGCGCCCAGATATCCTAAGATAAATGGAAAGATAAATGCATATCCTCCATACCCCAGACTTTTCCATTTGTTTTTTTTGAAATCTCCCATATCGATTTCCAATCCAGCTAAAAACATAATGTAAAGAAGTCCGGTAGTTCCGGTCACTACAATACTGCTGTCTCTGGATAATACATTAAATCCATTGGGGCCGATAATAGCTCCTGCAATGATAAGGCCCAGAAGGTGTGGAACCTTAATTTTATTCAGTAATAAGGGAGCCGCAAGGATGATAATCAGTACTAATAGGAACTTCAGTACCGGATCCTCTATGGGAAGGCTCAGGTTGTGTATACTCAGTAAAATCATAGGTGTTTATTTGGTGGAACGTACTAATTCAACAGAAAACTTAGCGGTACAGCCATCAGAGGTAATGGTTCTTGTTCCTTTGATCTTGTTGTCAGAAATATCATTAAGCAGAACGCTCATTTCTACATTTTTTTAGCGGTAGAATCTGTTTTGAAGGAAAGCCTGATTTCATTATTTTCAAATTTACCGGAATACAGTCTTACCAGATTATTGTTATTGATGATCTTGGTGATAGGCTGGGTAGAGTCGTTATCAAATTCCCAAAGATCCGTACGTTGGTCGCCTACCGCATACTCACTGCAATTGGATTCTGTACAGATTACTTTTCCGTTCCATGGGCCGGAGATCTCTGCGGGCCATGTAGCAACGACTACAGAATCTTTTTTAGCAAAAATACTGTCCCTCATCTTTAAAAGAGACTGGTATTCAGATTCTTTTTTGGCGAATGTTTTTTCTTTTTCCAATAATTGTCTTTCTCTGTCCGTCAGGTTCTTCTCCTTTTCCTTGTAGTCACAGCTTACCAGGATAAAAGAGGCCGCAAGAAGTACAAAAAATGTGTTTTTTAGCATGTTGTATAGGTTGAGTATACAATATAGGGAAAATGGAAGGAATATAAAAACTTCTCCTAAGGTTTAACTGTTTAAGATTGGTCTGAAACAAGTAGCTTTTTTAATAAGTTCACAGTATATTATTCTTCAGGAAAGTGATAAACAGGTTTGTAGTATTTTCTATTATCTTTCCATTTTATTTTTATATAGTGATTACATCTATTTTTGAGATTTCCATGAGCATCAAAAAGAATGGCTGATCTTCCTATATTTATTTCTTCCTGAATGATTTTAGAGGCAAATATGATTCCTTGTGTATCTTGTCCGGCAAAATCTATAATAATATTTACTTTTTTTGAAAGTACAGAATATAAGCTTAATAGCTTCCTCGGATTACCTGGAAGGTTGTGAATTTTTATTTTCTTATTGATCCATTCATATTCATAAATCTTTTGAGAAAATGGGCTATTCAGATCAGCATTTTTCTTCAAATATTCACCAACAGTTATTGGATAAAATATTCTTCTCCATTCAGGTTCCCATAAATAATCAACGAATGTGAAATCATCATAAACAATTGTATCTCTATGTTTAGCTTTCCTTGTAAAAATTGCTGTTAGGTATTGTTCTGTGGAATGAGTGTCATCATTCCCAGTGTAAATACCAATTGTTTCACCTTTACGTAATGTAAATGGCCCAATCGAAAATATGTCTGTCGATATTCCTTTGCATTCAATTAAAATGGGATTCATTAATATTAAGAATTAAAGGTTAAAAAATATTTTTTTATGCAGCTTTCTGTCTTCTGAACATTTCCGGTTTATAATTAATGATGAATACACCACAAATGATTAATGCAGCAGCAAGAATAAATTTCATTGAAATTTGTTCATCCATAATCAGCCAGCCCAGGAATATGGCAATAATGGTATTGATATAAGCCAATATGGAAACCTGTACAGGAGAAATTTTAGTTAAAGCATAATGGAATGCAAAAAAAGCAGCTACAGAACCAAAAATAGAAAGGTATAACATCGCTGAAATACTTTTCAAGGTCCAGTTTCCGAAGTTATAGTTCTCCGAAAATAGAAAAGCAAGGATCATTTGAACAATGCCTGCAAACAGGAACTGGTAAAACAGGTTCAGAGTGATATTTCCGCTTTGGATATTGAGTTTCTTGGTAAAAATCGTTCCTGAGGCCCATCCTGAAATAGCACAGAAAAGGAAGATCATACCCATCCTGTAATCGGGGTTGGCCAGATCCTGCAGACCATCCCAGAAAATAAACAGAATGCCGCTGAAACACATCAAAACACCAAGAAAAGCACGGATGCTGAACTTTTGTAAACCAACAGCTACACTTCCTAAGAAGACCAGAATAGGGGAGCAGGCACTGATAAGAGAGGCCAGGCTGCTTGATACGGTTTCTTCAGCAACAGTAGTCATTCCGTTAGCGATGACCAGCATTAAGGTGGCAAAAATAATCTGATAGCCTAAACTTTTCCAGCCAATCCATTTGAATTCCTTTCTTGAAAGAAGGAGAATCAGCATAATGATTGAGGCCAGAAACTGACGGATTCCGGCTACGAACCACGCCGGAATAGTTTCCACAGCCATACGTATGGCTAAAAATGTAGTTCCCCATACAAAAGCAACGGTGAGAACGGCGAAAATAAGTTTATAATCTTTCAAAGTAAAATGAAGTGTAACAAGCAAATGTAACAGTTTTTTAATGATGAAGATGGGTACAGTTGAAAAGATTTTTGATGATACAGATGTAAGGATGGAAGTTGGAAGTTGGAAGTTGGAAGCTGGAGGATGGAGGATGGAAGTTATCGCAGGTTTTAGAGAAATTGAGATATGAAATAGATAAAGAGGGATACCGTTTTTGGAGATGCTTAGATGATAGGGTAGATGGAAGGGCGGAGTTTTACTGATTTTCGTAGGAGTTACAGGATGAAAAGAATGATATTAGATTGTTCGGCAATAAACTTCCAGCTTCCAGTCTCCTAATTTCCAGCTTTATTTTTTATCTTTGAACATCTAATAAAAATTGAAGATGGTAGGTATTATTATGGGCAGTCAGAGTGATCTGCCGATCATGGAACAGGCTGCAAATTTCCTTAAAAGCCTGGATATTCCTTATGAATTGACTGTAGTTTCGGCTCACAGAACACCAGAAAGAATGTTTGATTATGCAAAGACGGCTCAGGATAGAGGTCTTAAAGTAATTGTTGCCGGAGCAGGAGGAGCGGCTCATCTTCCGGGAATGGTGGCAAGCTGTACAACACTTCCGGTAATTGGAGTTCCTATTTTATCCAGCAATTCTATTGATGGATGGGATTCTGTACTTTCAATTCTTCAGATGCCTGGTGGGATTCCGGTGGCTACCGTAGCGTTAAATGGTGCATTGAATGCAGGGATTTTAGCCGCTAAAATTATTGGAAGCGGAAATGAGGAAGTGGCTGCAAAACTTCAAAAATATCAGGATTCTTTGAAAGATAAAGTATTGGGGACTGTGGAAGATATCAAAGCACAGCATCCTAATCACTTTGATCAATAGCTTATGTCTAAATTCAGTATATATAAAAGCCTCGCAGGGAAGCGAGGCTTTCTTATTTTTATTTTTTAATGAATTTTTAAATGCGGTGTATTGGGCTTCGAATGAACAGGGAAGCGATAATCCCCAAAAACTGTTAAGGTTTGAATATTGATTTGGTGTGAAATAAATAACTCTCCCTGTGTGGGAGAGTTTCTATATTATTCCTGAAGCATATTGTCTCGGGTATTTTTCTGAACGGCAATAGCACCAAATAGCGCCAAAAGGAAAGCGAAGGCATAAAATCCTTTTTCACTTGGGAGTATGGTGGCATTCCAAAGTCCAATCGCCAGCAATACGATAGAGGATAAGGTAGCAAACCAACAGATGCCATAATAAATGTCCGTTACCTGGATATTTTCTAATCTGTCACGAACTGCTTTCTGTAAAGATACAACGGCAAATAAACCATATAATAAGATTGTAAAATAGTAACCTTTTTCATTCAGCTGCATTTCTGCTCTTGCAAGACCTACGATATAGCCGATCATTCCTGCTCCCAATGCGACCCAAGAGGCTGCGACAAATGCATTTGATACTCTTTGTTTTTTCATGAATTTAATGTTTTGTTTAAAGAGCTAAATATATTCATTTTTTGTTAACATTGTTGCCATCAGTAGAAAATATGGGAAAAATACGGAGTGATAAACCTATGATCTTCATCTTCCGTCTTATTATGTATAAGCTGGTAATCTGCTTTTAAAAAAGCAAAATGTTCCTAACCTGGATAGGCTGTATATTGTTTTTGTAAAGTAATATATTCGTAATTATACTCTATCAAGGTCTTACCATTAGCCTCTTTTCCTATGACCTTAGAAGGTAATTGAGAGCTATTGTATTGAATTTCATAGGTTATATTTTGAATCTCAATCCAATTTCCTTCACTATCCTTACGGCTTATTTTTTCTGACGTATAATTATTTTGACTTAAAAATTGTGTACCAGCCAAATAAGTTCTAAAGTATGTATTGGTCAGAGAATAAGGATTGATCTTGTTATCGTAGGAAAACTCTCTTTTAAAAGTAAATGGACCACCTATATTATCACTGAATGAGATTTCTGTTGAAACATTATCACCGCTGTAAGTATATGATGAAGTAGATGGAATGGTGCAATTTAATGAAGAACAAAGGGAAGTACCAGTGATTTTATCATTGTTATAGGTGTACAATTTTGTTGTGTTACCATTAGAATCTGGATAGATTGATTTAATTGTGGTTAGCTGATTTTCATTATAAGTGCAGGTGGTATAATAAGCACTTGTTCCATCTGTATTATAGTAATTTGTTTTTGAAAGTTTTCCGGTAGTATCATATTCAAAGCTTGTTGATCTGCCTTGTGATGAAACTTTGATTAATTGTTTTTTACTGTTATAATCAAATGTTACTACACTTGTATTAATATTAGAAGGATTAGTATAATTAACAGTTGTGACTTTACTTAAGAATATTTTAGCTTCTGGATTATTTGGGGTATCATTATCATCATTACCGCTGCAGCTGCTAAAGAATAAGACTGAGCTTAGGGCTCCTAGAAATAAGTAAGTTTTCATAGTATATTTTTTGCACTCAAAAATAGAAAATGTTCTGAGGGTAGGGAATAAAAAATCCCACTATTTCAAAATAGTGGGATAATATCATATTTAGGATCTTAATATCTGTAGTATTCTGGCTTGAATGGGCCTTTTACATCTACTCCGATATACTCAGCTTGCTCAGGAGAAAGTGTCTCAAGCTCTACGCTTAATTTCTTAAGGTGTAAAGCAGCTACTTTTTCGTCTAAGTGCTTAGGTAGCATATATACTTCGTTTTTGTAGGCTGTAGAATTGTTCCATAGCTCGATCTGCGCCAAAGTCTGGTTAGAGAAAGAGTTAGACATTACGAAACTTGGGTGACCTGTAGCACATCCAAGGTTTACCAGTCTTCCTTCTGCAAGGATGATTACTTCTTTTCCTTCGATGGTATAGATATCTACCTGAGGCTTCACTTCAGATTTAGTCTGACCGTAGTTTTGGTTTAACCAAGCCATATCGATTTCGTTATCGAAGTGACCAATGTTACAAACGATTGCTTTATCTTTCATCTTAAGGAAGTGCTCTCCTCTTACGATGTTGAAGTTACCTGTTGTAGTAATAATGATATCTGCGTTATCTACCACAGTATCCAATCTTTTTACTTCATAACCGTCCATTGCAGCCTGAAGCGCACAGATTGGGTCAATTTCAGTAACAGTAACGATAGAACCAGCTCCTCTGAAAGAAGCAGCAGTACCTTTACCTACGTCTCCGTATCCGCAAACTACGACTCTTTTTCCAGCTAACATGACGTCAGTAGCTCTTCTTACAGCATCTACTGCAGATTCTTTACATCCGTATTTGTTGTCGAATTTAGATTTAGTTACAGAGTCGTTTACGTTGATAGCAGGCATTACCAAAGTTCCGTTCTTCATTCTTTCATATAGCCTGTGAACTCCGGTAGTGGTTTCTTCAGAAAGACCTTTGATATCTTTTGTGAATTCAGGGTATTTATCAAAAACCATGTTTGTTAAATCTCCACCATCATCAAGGATCATGTTCAATGGCTTTCTGTCTTCTCCAAAGAATAAAGTCTGCTCAATACACCAGTCAAATTCTTCTTCATTTAAACCTTTCCAGGCGTAAACCGGAATTCCTGCAGCCGCAATAGCTGCAGCAGCGTGATCCTGTGTAGAGAAAATATTACAAGATGACCAGGTAACTTCAGCTCCTAAAGCTACCAATGTCTCGATAAGCACAGCCGTTTGGATCGTCATGTGAAGACATCCAGCGATTCTTGCTCCTTTAAGCGGTTGAGATGGTCCGTACTCTTCACGGATAGCCATCAAACCTGGCATTTCTGCTTCTGCAAGGGTAATTTCTTTTCTTCCCCATTCTGCAAGGGAGATATCCTTAACTTTATAAGGAACGTATTGTGTTGTTGTACTCATATGTAATGAATAAATTTAAATTCAATTGATAACGAAAGGCAAAATTACAATTTATAATTAAGATAAAAAAACGGCAGATCAATTTCAGTTTCATGAGATTAAACATAGCTTAAAATTATTTAGTCTTAATATAAATAGTTACTTTTAGATGATAAATACTATATTATGAATACTACTCATACAGAGAAAAAAGCAAAGCCTGTTACTCCTAAGGTAAAAGAGTTAATTGAGAGATCAAAAAGTCTAATCCTGGCTACTGTAGATGCAGAAGGAAATCCTAATTCCAGCTATGCACCGTTTGTACAGGTTGGTAATACATTTTATATCCTGGTTTCTTTTATGGCAAGGCACACTAAAAATCTTTCTGAAGGAAGAAAAACTTCAATCATGTTTATTGAAGATGAGTCTGCTACCAAACAGATCTATGCCAGAGAGCGTTTAACAATAGAAGCAGCCACTTCACAGATTGAAAGAGAGTCTGAAACATGGACTCATGCGGTAACAAAATTAAAAGAGACTCACGGAAAAGTGGTGGATGTCATTTCTGAAATGGGAGATTTTATCTTAATTGCTTTACAGCCGGTAAAAGGTTCTTATGTAAACGGATTTGGAAGCGCTTATTTTGTAGATGCCAATCTGGAAATTATAGAGCATAGAAATGATGCGAATCATCAGTCGAAATAAATAAGAAGGGAAGCTGGAAGAGGGATGCTGGAAGTTCTAGTGGGTAAGCTAATTAGAAAATCTGCTTGTGAATAGATTTTCTAAATAAGTTTATATTTACTTTTATTGATAAATAGAAACTTCCATCTCCCAGCTCCCATCTTCCAACTTTTTCCTTATTTTTGTTCAATAAAAAAGAATGCCCCTTTACAGAGATTTTTCAGATGATAATGCCACAATTTTAGTTTGGAAGTATGATGAAAGTGAAGAACTTGATATCAACGAACTTCTTGAACCGGAAAATGCTGAAAAAGTAAAGGATTACCATCCTAAAAAACTATTAGAAGTATTGATGGTTCGTAAGCTTCTGAAAGGGTTAAAGCCTGACTCTAAAATTCTATACAACGAGAGAGAACCTTTTCTTTCTCCCAAGGATGCAGAAATCTCCATCACCCATTCTTTCCCGTTTGCAGCCATTGCTATTTCTAACAATAAAATAGGAATAGATGTTGAAAAATTCAATCCCAAGATTTTAAGGGTGATTGATAAATTCACCTATGAAAACGAACGAGGTTTTATTCCTGATGATAAAGCTGATACTTTTTACACCATTATCTGGAGTGTAAAGGAGAGTATGTACAAGATTCATCATTCCAAATACTGGTCTTTGAAGAAAAATTATGAAGTGAAACCTTTTGAGTTGAAACATCTTCATAAAATCAGCTGTCGTGTATACGATGAACAGTTTTCAGATGAATTTAAGGCCAGAGTGGAGTTTTTTGATGACTACTGCTTTACGATTGTGGAGGAGTAGTGTGTTTTTCGCTTCTGTATTTCTCAATGACCTTTCGTTGTTCTTTGGCAACATCGTAGATCAGTTCCAGGATATCATGGATGTTTTTCAGTTCCGTTAAATGGGATATTTTATCAGGATCTCTTCGGTCAATAATTTCATTTTCCTCAATTTCGGTCTTTCTCTTCAAAAGCATATCTTCAATAGATGAATCTTCCGGTTCCAGACGGCTTTCCATTCTAAGAGCTTCAGTGATATCATCTCCATTGAGCAGGGTTGAGGTTTGCTGCATTTCTGCTTCAATTTTTCTGCTCCAGCTTTCCGCATCTATTTCAGGATATTGTTCATTGCTTTTAGAGTATTGCGATAAAGAAGCTGTATAGGCTGTAACAAGATGTGAAGTAGCTACAAACTGATGAACGACTTCCAGTTTTTTCTGCTGATTTTTAGGGTCCGATATCATTCGCTGGAAATTATCGGAAAGATTGGCTAAGGAAATAATGGCATTTTTTCGTTTTACTTTATAGTCTTCAATATCGAAGTCTCCTTGTAAAAATTTAGACATTACACTTTGGAAATAGATCAGATTGTCTGCTGCAGACTTTTTCATCAGATCCAGATTTTGTGTATGTTCCCATACAGGTAACACAATATAGGAAACCGCAAATGCTATAATTCCGGCAATGGCTGTATCTACAACTCTGTCTTTAAAAATGATATTTACTTTTCCGGGATTTAAAAAATTAAAACTCAGAAAAATATAGATCGTCATGAAAAGAACTGCCCAAAAATACTTTCCTTTTAAAAAGCTGAAACACATAATCATACTGATCAGTAAAATGGCAAATAAAACACTATTGATGTGTATGAAATGCAGGATGATATAGGCAATTGTGGCTCCGGTCACCGTTCCGTAGAGACGCAGCAGGTTTCGCTGCTTGGTGATGGAGTAGGCTGGTTTTAAAATAGCTGTAATGGTAATTAATATCCAATATGTATGTCCCAATCCCAGAAAGTCAAACATGGAAAAGAGATATCCCAGCAATAATGCTGTTGTAATTCTTATTGCATGACGGAAGTGGGAAGAAGACAGCGAAAAATTATTTCTTAAAACCTTAGAGTTCAGTTTGGGTTCATTAGGCATGAACTTTCTTAAGTCTAATCCTGTAGATAAACTTTTCGCCAGTTTTACATCTTGTGAAAATACTTTGTAAATCTCATTGATCTCCTTGGTAATTTCATTGATGCGCATCAGGATCTGACGCAGAACCATGAAGTTTTCCAGACTATCAGGAGACAGCTGTTTATTTCTGAGTTCGAAATAATTATAGTTGAGATTCTTTAATTCGAGTTCTAGATTAAACATCGGTTTTGCCCGTGTTCCGCTTTGGAGGGCAATTCCGATATTGGTGATCTCCTCTGCCAGCAGATTAAGATAATCGTGAATGTTTACGAGGATCATACTGTCTTCAAAGCTTTGCTGAAGTTTCTGATAATCGCTTTCAGAAGTCATCAGTTTCTCATGAAGGTCCATGGAATTCAGGAACATCAACATCAATAATCGACTGGTAGTCGTAGATTCGTTGACGATGGTTCTTGTTTTAAAAACAGTTTCTCTGGTATCTTCCTGTAGATTTTTTATTTCAATCTGTTTGGCAATAACCTGAGTGGTAAGCTTGTCAAAATCTGGATTCTTCTGATAATAATTGGCTTTGATCTTTAAAAACTCAGCCAATTGGAGATAGTTTTCCCCAATCATCTGGCTTGCCAGTTTGTAAGGGCGGATGGTGGTAACCACCAGGAATATCAGTAAAAACCAAATACAGCCGCTGCCAAATATCAACAAACTTTTAAAAATATTAGCCCCTGTAAGATGGCCGTCAATAAAGATGGCGAGTACTACGAGTGATAATGAACCCACGGCAGCCAGTCGCTGGCCATAGACCCCAATTAAGGAGAAAAACATTCCGAAGACGACAATCTCCAATAATACAAGGACCTTAAAATTCATCACCAGACTGGCTATTAACGCTACAAAAACAAAACAGCAAATGGCAAATGCCAGAGCATTTCTTCTTCTGATAAAAGGTCCGGGCTGATCAGTAAGAGCTACAAAGCTGGTTCCGAGAGGGAAGAGGAAGTATTCTTTTAAAATTCCAAAGTGTGCAAGAACTAGACAAGGGAGAACAGTGGCTAATGTAATTCTGATAGCAGAATACAGATATTGACTGGTCACAAATTTTTTAGCTCCGCCGAATAGTTCATACTACAAAAATAGCTATTGAATTTAAAAAAATCGCCATAAAGGATAGACTTTTGTAAACTTAAATGTTATATTTTTTTAATAGTGTCAATGGCAGGATTATCAATAATGAATTTTAGCTTCATAAAGAATGAATTGTTTAGGGAAATAAATCGATGAGAGCATAGAAAGGCAATTTACTATTTGATCTTTTGAAATTCATATTCGACCATTTTCTCCTGCCAGTCCTTTTTGTATCCTATAAGCTTATTGTTGTTTAACTGTAATCGGAAACCTTCCAAAAAATTGCCTTCAGGAATTTTGGAAGTATAGGAAAGAATGATCTTACCCTCTGAATCTAGTTTCCATTTTGCATGGATACGGGATGTGATATTTTCATTGCAGCTGTTTACGTTTTTTTCTGTGAAAACAACATCGTTGTCCCGAAAATTGAGAACGAGATAAATCATATGGCTGGCACAGAGATTATATTCAGCGGTTTCGGCACATACATTTCCGATAAGGGCTTTGAAGTTTTTGCCTTTTAAAATAGTCTGAGAAAAATAAAGCTGAAAGCTGCCTAAGAGAATCGTGAAACAGATTATATATTTTTTCATATTGTACTATGGTGAATAAAAAAGCCTCATGCAAAATAGATGAGGCTTTGTATAATTGTTGATTTTGATTATCGTTCATTGTTGGATGTTTCTTCACCAATGTTCCAGGTAAGACCGAAACGAAGAGTGTTATCCAATGCTGTATTCACTTTAGACATATTGATCAGATAAGAAAGATCAAGTCCGAATGAACGGTATTTTAATCCGATACCTGCCGTAGCAAATTGTCTTGCTCCCTGCTCTTCACTTTCATGGAAGTACCCCCCCCTTACAGAAAAAGCATTGTCATAAGAATATTCCAAGGCACCACTATACATGATACTGTTTGGGTTTTTGAACGACTTTCCGATACCAGCTATTGGTCCTACATTTGGAATTTCATATTTAGGTCTTCTGTATGCATCTACACCCACATATTCAGATCCCGGAACCAAAAGTTTTGAACCTTCGAAGGAGATTCCGATTCTGTTCAGGTCATCCATATACATATCATACCCAATCCCTAATCTTGCCATCGTTGGAAGATAAGATCTTGATTCTTCATTTCCGGTATAATCCAGTTTTGGACCCAGGTTTTGTATGGCCAAACCTGCATTGAATTTACCGTCATATCCTCCGAAACTTGAAAATCTTTCAGAAGTATAGTATGCTGAAATATCTACAGCAAAAGAGTTTGCTGCTTTAAGTGTATTATCTGTATTGAATCCTCCGGCTAAGTCTGAACGGATAAATCTACCGGTTACAGCCATGGAGTAGGAGTCAGAAAGCTTCAAACCATAAGCTACGTCAATGGAAAATTCGTTAGGCTTTGATACCCCATTTGAAGTAACATCATTACCTACTAACTGAGTAAGGTCTACTTCTCCCATATTGAAGTAATAAATACTCGCAGAGATGGTAGATCTTTCATCCTGTCCAAGGAATTTATGAAATGCTCCGTATAATAAGAATACATCATTGGTAAGTTTTCCCATATAGGGAGTATAGGTAAGACCTACGGAAGAACTTGTTCTGCTGAAAGGATATTTAGCTGCATTCCAAAATTGTGAGAATGCATCAGGAGAGGTTACCACCCCTTGATCTCCCATACCTCCCGCTCTTGCATCTGGTGCAATTCTTAGGAAGGGAGCTCCGGTAAGTACTGGGTTTATTTGTGAATAGCCTAGAAAACCAGCACTTAACCCAAGTCCTAAAAGCAGTTTAGTAGTTAAATTCATATGTTGTCTTTTATATATTATCAGTTTTTTATAAATTTTATTGTCTATGTGTTATTTAAATTATTTCAAAAGTACCATTTTTTCTACAGCTGTGGCACTTCCTTTGCATTTTTCTTGGTTTTGGCTTTTTGCAAATATCTTAAAAATATATGTACCTTTTGCAACAGTAGACCCAAAATCATCTCTTCCGTCCCATTCTATAGCCTGGCGAGGGGTTCTATATCCCTGAAGGAACGGTTCTGCAACTACCGGCTGAGATAAAGTTCTTACCAATCTGCCAGTGATGGTATAAATCTGTACATTCACATCCAGGATATCATCACAATTGTGTTCAAACTGAATATATGTTTTATTGGTGAATGGATTTGGCCAGTTTAACGGACGATTGATCGTCAGGTGCTGGTCAGCTTCATCTTTAACCTCAAAATTTAACGTACTAGTTGTCGAATTATTGTTTATATCCCAAACTTTAAATGTTAATTGATGTTGACCCACTGCAAGATTTCTGAACGGATAGCTTACATTTCCTTTTTGATATTCAGCAAGGCTTGGATTTAAACACCCGTTTCCTTCCCCAGCAGCATAAAAATCATTCAGAATAACCGTATTGATAACCTGACCATCTAAATATACCGTAATATCATGGCCTACCCCTGATCCTGTAGCGTTAATTCCCGTATCATCAGTAAGACAAGCCAGAAGCATCGGATTCTGATTGGTAATTCCACCATCTGCAAAATTGGTGTTATTCATATATAATTTTACTTTTGGCGGCTGGTTATCATTAATTCCATTAGGATTGATATCTCCAACCTGAACAGCCTGGTTATTGAATACGTCAGTTACTTTATTGTCTGCGTAGCCTAATATTCTTCCTTCACCCACAGTATAGTTGATATCTTTAGGAACATAGAATTCTGCAGTGAATACCCCGTTTACTGCCGTTCCGGAAGCTTTTACAATAGGACTTCCTTCCTCTGTATAATTTAATACAGGATAAGACCAGTTATTATTGTTCAGAGTCTTTTTATTCAGTTTTTTATCAAAAATATTAATAGAAACCCTTCCATTGAAAGTTGTATTCACAGTTCCGTTTGGATTGTTGATATGGCCTTTTATTTTAACAAAATCAAGCCCTCTTATCAATCCTGGCACAGGTGTTTCAATATTATCAATAGCCAATAATCTTTGAGGACGGCTCAGTTTCATAGCCGGATCACCCAATAGATTTACTCTAAGGTGATTAGGGTTAGCTCCTGTTTCTTTTTTTGCGTTTAAATGAGCGTAGCCTAATGTATTAAAATCATCGTTTGTTAATTTGAAAATATTTTTGGTGAAAGTATCTGTAAAGCTTCGCCCATAATCAATGGCTATGGCACGGCTGGAAGTAATCATTGTAGCAGGACCTCCCTGTTTAAGTTTCATAAACTGCTCTCCAGCAGAATTGGTAGCCGGCTCATCCCATAAAGTAAATTCACAGGTTATGGTAGACACAAACGGGAATCTGCTGTAAACACTGGAGAAGTTATTTGAATTTTGGATTTCAGTACTTGTTAATACTCTTTCCTGAGCCCATCCATTGATTCCTCCGTGGCCAAAATAGAAAAGATACAAGCTGTTTCCTATGCTGTTAGCGATCGACTGGTTTACCTGCGGATATCTTGGGCCCCCTGCGGTACTTTGCATGGTAAAGGCATCCTGATATGTTTTTTTAACATTGTATTCTTTCAGAGTCTGAACACCTGGCTGTTCAAATATATTGGCCAATGTATTGTTCATCACATTATGGAAAGGTCCACCGCCTTCCTCGTTGTCATCCACCACAAAGTCAAGCCTCATTCTCCATTCTCCAAAAGGGCTGGATTGTCCCGGAAGACCATTATAATATGCTAAGGTTTTATCTATCATATTGGCCGCCTCTGTGTTATTGGCCGCCGGAATTCTTCCCACAGGAAGGTTAGGCAGATTATATGTTATACTGGATGCTGTTTGTGGCTGGGTCATTACAATATAGTCATCTGTAACGAAAGACTGTACATAATCTGAAGAAAACTCACTTTGGTAAGAAGATACGATATTGTTATTATTGGAAATTCTGTTCTTATAATCATAAGAAGCATCACCAAGAATAAATACATATTTAAGTCTTCCTTCCGGAGTATTTAATTTTGTTACAAAATCTCTTACAGCGGTAAGATCTTTGCTTCCGTTTCCAAATTCTTCATAGACCTTATTAACATCTACGATTTCTACCTTATAGTTATTTTTTGTCTGATGATAGTTTGCCAGCCTTTGTGCCTGTCCCATCAACTCAGGTACTGTAAGAATCAGATAATCTATATTGCTGATTGCTGAAAGGTTCTGGTTGGCAATTCTTCCAACAAACTGTGGAGTGAAAGCCGCATCGGCACGGAAAGCAACAAATTCATTATTGAAGTTCTGATCCGAAGCTGTATAGGCGAAATTGAAAGAGCCGGCTCCTGCTTTATTTACTCTTCTGTTGGCATTCGTAATATCTGTAACGTCCCATACCTGCTCCAGACCGGCTGTATTGGAAATACTGAATCCATAATTTGTATTGCTTCCGCTTACAATAGAATAATCTCTGAAATTCATCTGAGAACCATTGAATGCAAGATTCTCTTTGTATTGTACTTCAAGATAGTCAAAGTAGAAAGCTCCGTTAGGGTTTGGAGAGATATCCGGATTGTATTTCAATGTGATCTGATTTCCGGTCTGATTGGTAATCGTTCCGTTATATCTCATGGGGTAGAAAATATACGAATAAGTTGGGTCATCAGTTGGAACCTTCTCCTTAAAAGGATTAATACCATTGATGTTAATATCCATAAAATTCTGTTGAGACCTGTATCCTATTACCTGTGATCTGTATTTGATAACATCTGTAGGCTGCATAGGAGAGTTTGTGGTAAGAGTAATGGTCTTTTCAGTGGTGAAAGGAGCTTCTTCTACCCAGATTCTTCCTACTTTCAATAAATTTGTCTGATCATTGTTGATGACCTGATAGCTGTCATACCGGGTAATCACCTGAGCGGGTAGGTCCCCATCTATTGTACCGACTCTTTTTCCTGCCCCTTTATCAAAATTGATATAATAGTAGGAGGAATCATCATATATATTTTTGAGGTTATTGCTGGTATCTGATCTTGTCTCTCTTCTTTTAAACCCTTTTCCATTATTGGTATCATAAAGGTTGTATCCATTCGGGCCTTGTGCATAGAATAAAGCGTAGTCATTATCGTTCCATACGCCATCATCTTCACCCACCACCTGGATCGCATTTTCCTGTAAAGAGTTATATCGGGCATCCTGATTGAACTCAGGAAGCATAATTCCTCCGTTTCCATAAACTCTCAAATTCTTTGGATTTACAGAAGAAGGATTGATGCCGCTATCTCTTAAAAACTGCGATGTGATTTTAAATATTCCGGATTTATCAACCTTTATTTTGTAAAAGTTTCCACTGGCAAGAGGGTTGTCGGTAGTTCCTATTTTATTGACACCTCCAAAACTGTTAATGGGAGTAGAAGCTTCAGAAACATTAAATGAAGATAATCTGAGAACACCTCCTTTGGTCTTTTTGAATAAACCTACACTGATGCTGGCATATCTTTCCCCATCTAATGTATAATAGGTAACTTCTGCAATATCACGATCCGGAAGTCCTCCTTTGTCCAATTCAAATAATTCCTGGTTAGAAACTCCATCCCAGGCAAGGTCCGAAATTTTTAGCTCCTTTTCTCCGATTTTTTGCTTTGTTACTATAAAAACGTTATTTTGGCTGAAAGTAAAACCTTCATTTTTAAAATTTGGAAGATTTAATTTTGTATCACCAAAATCCTGAATTTTGGAACCATTCCATTCTATGGTGTTTCTTTGGGCGTAAAGTGTTGATGCAAAAGCGATTAAAGATAAAAGCGTGATTTTTCGTTTCATGTTTATTATTGAAATTGCTAAATTACAAAATAAATGAAAATTTTAGAATTAAATTGTAATACAATAAAATTAATTTGTTATCGTTGTTCAAAAAAATCAAATCTTTATTTGATTTATTGAATAATTTATTTTTTCTTTGTACTCTTGAAAATATTTATATCGACTATGAAAAAACTAAAGTTGTTTTCATTAATAGCATTAAGTTCTACACTTGCATTAACCAGCTGTGGCGGATCAGGGACCAGCAAAGGTGGCGGTACCAAAAAATTTGTCAGTAAAACGGGTTGGAAACCAAACGAAAAACAGGGTTGGTTTTTTGCAGGAAAGCAACAGAAGCAGAAGGGTTGGCCGGGAATGGTATATGTAGAAGGTGGAACTTTTACAATGGGATTAGTGAAAGATGATGTTATGCATGATTGGAATAATACACCACGCAGAATGCAGGTGAGTTCATTCTTTATCGGAGAAACAGAAATTACTAACTACGAATACCGCGAATACCTTACATGGTTGAAGTATGTATTCCCTCCAAGTGATCCTAGCTTTAAGGAAATCTATAACGGGGCTTTACCGGATACCTTATTATGGGACAACAAATTATCTAGAAACGATTATAATGAAACTTATCTGCGTTCTCCGGAATTCGATTATTATCCGGTAGTAGGGGTTTCCTGGACACAAGCAAACAGATACTGTGAATGGCTGACAGACAGAGCAAATGAAAAAGCTTTGATGCAGGCAGGTGTTATTGCTAAAGATCTATATATCAACGAATCCAATAACCAGGGAGGTACGGCATTTAACATGGATAAATTCAAAGCGAATGATCCTGAAATGCAAGGGTATATCAACGAAAAAAGAATGCAGCAGAAATCTGGTATGAAAACGACCAACCAGAGATTGCTGGCTGCCAACAGAGCTCCTAATGGTGCAATGGTTCAGAAATTCAGACTTCCTACTGAAGTTGAATGGGAATATGCAGCTTTAGGAATGGCTAAAAACAGAGAGTACAACCAATACCTTGGCAAAAAACCTGAAATCGAAAGATTAAGAGGAGTTAAAGGAAAAGACAGAGGAATGTTCCTTGAAAACTTTAAAATGGGTAAAGGAGATTACTCCGGTATTGCTGGATGGAAAACGATGGATCTGCACAAACTTCAGATGTAAGACAATATCCGTCTAACGACCTTGGTATCTATGGTATGTATGGAAACGTTGCAGAATGGACTGCTGATGTTTACAGACCTATCATTGATGAAGATTATAACGATTTCAACTACTACAGAGGAAATATGCCTCAGGCTATTGTAAGAAACGGTGACGGGACTTACAAAATGATCGACGAAGGGACTATCAAGTATGATACCTTAGCTGATGGTAGATTAGTATATAAAGGACTTCCTGGACAATTCGAGAGAGAAACTATTGCTGATTACAGAAACTATAGAGACGGTGACAGACAATCTTCTTTAGAATACAGAAGTGAGTCTGATTCTGCTTCAGGATTTGATATGTACAATGCTCCTCGTCAGAGATTCGTTGTAGATGGAAGCGGTAGAGTGAAAATGCAGAAAGATTCTAAAGACAGGACTTCAGCGATCTCTAACGAAGTAAGAGTAGTAAAAGGAGGTTCTTGGCAAGATACAGCATATTGGCTGGATCCAGGACAAAGAAGATATAAGAATCAAGGCAGAGCTTATGGTTGGGTTGGTTTCCGTGTTGCACAGGATGCCAGAACTAATGATAAGAGCAGAACTAGAAGATAATATTTATCAAAAAATACTTTTAAAAAACCTTCCGGATTTTCGGAAGGTTTTTTTATTTTTGAACGATGAAACCCCTGCTCGAAAAATGACTGAAATCATGATACAGAGTTAGTGGTTGCTATTTGAAAAAATATATATTTCCATATGAATATAGAACAGTTTTATCCTTTATTTTTACAGGCCGACAAAGTAACGATCGATAGCCGAAAAATAGCCAGAAATGATATCTTTTTTGCCTTTTCCGGTGATAATTTTAATGCAGCAACCTTGGCAGAAAAAGCCATAGATGGAGGAGCTTTGGCGGTTATTGTTGAACAGCCTGAATTCGAAAATAGGGATAAGAATATTTTCTATGTCCCCTCTACACTTGAATTCCTGCAGCAATTGGCTATCTATCATAGAAGCAAGCTTACCATTCCTTTCATCGGACTTACAGGCAGTAATGGGAAAACAACAACAAAGGAGCTGATTCATGCTGTACTATCAGAGAAATTTAATGTTCAGTATACGTATGGAAATCTGAATAATCATATTGGAGTTCCATTGACGATTCTTTCCATCAAACCTGAACATGAAATGGCTGTCATTGAGATGGGGGCCAATCATCAGAAAGAAATAGAATTCCTTTGTACCATTTCACAGCCGGATTTCGGGTATATTACCAATTTTGGAAAAGCTCACCTGGAAGGTTTCGGAGGCTTTGAAGGAGTGATTAAAGGAAAGTCTGAATTGTATGATTACCTTAAAGAAAACAATCAGACCATTATCGTTAACGAAAATGATCCTATCCAGGTAGAAAAAACGGAAAATTATTCACCTAAGATCACTTTTGGAAAGGCGGAATCTGATTACAATTTTGAAGCTTTTTCAGAAGATCATTTTGTAGGATTGATTTATCAGGGAGAAAAAACCGTATCCAAGCTGACAGGAGAGTATAATTTTACGAACCTTTGTGCTGCAGCAAGCCTTGGTCTTCATTTTGGAATCAGCTTTGACAAAATAAAGAATGCCGTAGAGCAGTATACTCCAACGAATATGCGTTCGCAGGTGGTGAAAAAAGAAGAAAGAACTTTAGTATTGGATACTTACAATGCTAATCCAAGTTCGATGACGGCTTCATTACACAACTTTATCACGTTTGAAGGCCGTAAAGCTATTATCATTGGTGATATGTTAGAATTGGGTACTGAGAGCGAAAAAGAACATCAAAACATCTTAGAATTAGCTAAAACACTTGGGTTTGATATTACCATCACTGTTGGAAAGCACTTCAAAGGGGTGAATTCATCAGATCTTGCTTTTGAGAATACTACAGAACTGATTGAATATTTACAGCAGAATAAAATTCAGTCAGAAAATATACTGTTGAAAGGATCAAGAGGGATAGCGCTGGAAAAGGTAATTGATTTTATTTAGCCTTTGAAGCCCAGAACTCTTTTACAATAAGCTTAATATTCTGGAATGTGCTTGGGAAAACTTCATCTTCAATCTGAGTGGTGTTTTTCCAGGCAACTTCAGTAATTCCTTCCTCTATCTGGGGCTTTGAAGTATCTTCTCCATTGAAGTTCATTTCAAACCAATGAGTGCATTTCAGGATTTTATCACCGTTTCTTTCAATATAGATGTGATACGTAGTATTGATAAACTGTACGAGTTCTACATCTCTTAAACCGGTCTCTTCTTCAATTTCTCTTACGGCAGACTCTTCCCTGGATTCTCCTTTTTCCATTTTTCCTTTTGGAAGATCCCATTTACCCAATCTTCTGATGAAAAGCATGTCATCTTCAGGGTTAATAACAAGTCCTCCGGCTGCTTCTATAATTCTGAATAGTTTTTGGAATTCCTGCCAGATTTCATCAATATTCTCGCCATAAACATTAAGCTCGGTCACAGAGGTATTCTCTAAAAGATCCAATGCAATCTCTAAAGTCGTGAAGCTTTCATACCCAAGCTTTTTTTCAAGTTCTTCGGGATGCTTAGATATCAATAATTTTTTTTCGTTCACAAAAACTTTATACATCTCAGATAGTTATAGTTAGTATTGATCCTTAGAGGGTAGTGATGTTAAAAGATGGTAAAACAGGTTGTTTTTACCACGCTTTTTACCATAATTTATACGCAAATATATCAAATTATAGCAAGAAAATAAACCAATCTATGTGCTTTATTTTTCCAAATGCAAACAATTGTGTGGTTTAGTTTACAATAAGATTCTTTCTTTATTCGTTTTATTTAAAGAGAAATTTTTCTTTTCTGATACAGTCTTCTGCTTTTAAAAGTATGCTTCGGATAACGTCTTTGTGGATTTTTTTATAATTTTGTTGTTATCGTAAATATAAAGAAGCTTATCTTTATAAGAATTTAAATACAAAATAAAAAAATGAATTTAGAAGGACGAAAAATTATTGTCAATAAATCATCTAAGGAGTTATCTGAGCTACTGAAAACTCCTGAAAATTACAAAGATTTCATGCCGGATGGTCTTCAGAAATTTGAAACCAGAGATAATGGTTTTAAATTCGGTTTACAGGGAATGCCGGAAATTGCCCTTAAAATTGATGAGGTAGACGATCAGAAAGCAGTACTTAAATCTGCAAGTTCAAGTTTAGATTTTTCTTTAACTGCTACTTTAAATCCGATCAATGAGAACCAGACAGAAGTTCAGATGTTGTTTGAAGGGAAATTTAATCCTTTCATCAAAATGATGGTGGAAAAACCATTACAGAACTTTATCAATACATTGACAGATAAGATCGAAGCCTACAAATAATACATAAAAACCTTCAGAAATGAAGGTTTTTTTATGACTATTATTGATTCTTTTTAAAAAGTCCGGCTTTTAAATTAGAGCCAGCCGAACCTTCTGCCAATTGCAGGTAATTACGTTTACTCTGGTCTTTTTCAATTTTTATACTTCCGGTTGTCTGTACATTTTTCATGTTCAGGAAATCTGTTGAAGTTGCATCACTATCGCTTAATGGGCCACTTCCATATCCGGCGAGCTTGGTGTAATCTGCAAAAATACTATCAGAAGCTTTGTATTTGCGTTGACTGCCTTTTTCTCTGATCCATATTGTATTTGTGCTGGCTATGATGTTATGATGAAAGTCAAACTCATCTCCATTGGTTCCTTGGGTTGTCCAAACGCCGCAGAAATAACCACCATATACCAATGAGTAACGCATCGCACTACGGCTGCCGGCTTTGCCATCGTTTTTCAAAAAACAACAGGAATTTTACAGTTGAAGAAGACACAATGATCAATAACCAGACCATAGCCATTTGCGATAACACCTACATGCAACGGCAATACATCTGCATTTCCGGCAAATAGGCATTGGGTTATGAGCAGATCATCCAGATTTTTTCCGTCCCGCCATATAGGATAAGAACGGCGAAGGTTGGTGCCATCCATATACGAGTAATCAGGACTGCCGGTAAAACGAAGCCCTTCAATAGTCACATGGCTGACCTCTGGTTGTATACCCCTTGCTTCCTGCCCACCTATACCTGACTCAAGTGGAGTAGCTGTTACTACAATAGGCATTTTTTGGGGTGTCCAGTCTGCATCATCAGGCATAACATCTGCTCGAATGACAAGACGGTTTTTAAGAGTGTACTTATCATTGCTAAATACAACAGTTTGAGTTAAAAGATGCACTCCTTCTGAAAGAATAATTGTGGTGGCTTCCTGTTCTTTGTTTGCATTGACGCGTTTTGCAGCCTCCAGAATAGTCTTTAGTGGTTGAGACTTTGTTCCTGTATTCGCATCATTACCATTTTGAGGATTAACGTATAATTGCTCTGCCTGTAAGGACAGGCCCATCACAAACAGCAGAAAACTAAATGTATATTTTATCATATTCCTTTTTTTGTAAAATTAGGAACACTCTTAGATTATAAAAAGGTCATTTTCTCTTTAAAATGATCTCTTATATATTTCTTCTGTATTGTTGAGGCGTAATACCGGTAAATTTTTTAAAGAAGCGGTTGAAATTAGATGGGTCTGAAAACCCTAGTTCGTAGGAAATCTCCTTAGCCGATTTATTTTGATAAAGCAGTTTCTTTATTTCCGAGATTAACTTGTAATGAATCATTTGCTGGGCAGATAATCCACTAAACTGTCTGCAGATTTTATTAAGGAATCCCGGACTGATATTCAATATTTTTGAATAGGTTTCAACACTTCGGTCATCCCCTAATTTCTTTTCCAATAAAGATCTAAATCTGTAAAAATCAGAATGAATAGAGGTGTCTCTCTGAACATGATAAACACTTGCGTAATATCGATTGAGAATAACCAATAATTGATAGAGAAGTGATCTGATCAAATGATTGCTGTCATTCTGAAGCTGTCCGAATTCCTGTTCTATTCCATATAAAAGATCCAGACATTTTCCAAATGAAGCCTCAGATATTTGCATTTGGGTAGGGCTTGAATATTGATGAAAGTATTGAAAACGGTACAGGAACAATTCATCTGAGAAAAAAAGATGAAGAAAATCTTTTTCAAAGAGTAATGTATAGCCCTTAACTTTTTTTTCTATTTCCCAACGGCGTACTTGTCCGGGACTTGTAAAAATAATAGTATGTGGAGCTACCGGCATTTTATTTTCGTCCAATGTAAAGCTGCCCGTTCCTTCTTCAATAAAAATGATTTCGTAAAAACTAAGCTGGTGTAGTGTATCGTCTAATACATAATGATTCAGCTTTTCGATACGTCCAATATCCAATAACAGCTCCAGCCCATACTTACATGGGAGAAAATGATAGGTTTTTATTTTGGTGGCTGATGGCATTTTTTCTCGTTCTAGAAATGAGTTAAAAATACAAATTTTCAGTTGACCTTAATAAGGACAAAGATATCCAATTTGAAGAGTCATCAACGATTAAGTTAAGCAATAGTTCCAGAACAATGATCAGCTAGACTCCCTGTTGCGGAAGACAACACGTTGATCTCATTATTCATTTTCAAGACCCCCATAAAAGCAAAGATTAAAGCTTCCTTATATTCGATGATTTGCTTTTCCGGGATAACAACATCGGATTCTGTTTTTGCTTTTATTTTTTCTATTAAAAAAGTGTTATAAGCCCCTCCGCCGGTGATCAGTATATTCTTTATCTGATATTTATTGATGATCTGGGCAATTTGCTGGGCAATATGTTCCGTAAAGGTTGCTAATGCTTCCAAAGGTGCTTTATCTTTAAGCTTTGGAAATATAAATTGATGACACCATTCTACCCCCAATGACTTGGGGTGAGCCTGTTGATAAAAGTCTAAAGAATTAAGTTGGTTCAGTAATATTTCATTCACTTCTCCTTTTCTTGCCAGATCGCCATTTTCATCATAGTTTTCATTCATCTGTTGAGCCAGATAGTTCAATACAATATTGACAGGAGCAATATCAAAAGCAATCCTTTTACCTTCTGATGTTAGAGAAATATTTGAAAATCCACCCAGATTAAGACAGGCATTGTATTTAGAAAAAGAAGCTCATCACCTATGGGAACCAATGGAGCTCCATTTCCTTCCATCAGAACATCCTGGCTTCTGAAATCATAAAGTACCGGTATTCCTGTTTCCATCTTAATGGCTCTTCCATCTCCAATCTGAAGGGTGAATTTTCTATGAGGCTGATGAAAAACTGTATGGCCGTGAGAGGCAATCAGGTCTATATTTTCAAGTTGATGTCTTTGAATAAATTCTTTAGTTCTTTGCCCCAGATAGAATCCATAATGGGAGTGCAGTTCCAATAGGTCTGCTGCAGAAAGGTGAATAGAATTTCTGAGTTTATTTTCCCAGTCACTGGAATAGGGCAGGGTTTCTGCTTTCAGAATCTGAAATTGCCATGTGTCCTTTTTTTCAAATTCAGCAAAACAGATATCCAATCCGTCTAAACTTGTTCCGGACATGAGTCCAATGGCACGCATTTTCATGGTAACAGAAGCTATTTTTTATTTTCAGAAAGCCTTTTAGAATTAAAGTCTCCTGAATTGTTATAGAAAGTATACTCCGAAAAGTCATCTTTGGCCGTCATTCCATTGGCACCTACCAATGTTGAACCGTCTTCCATCGTTACATATACTGTATCTTTGGTATAGATCCTTTTTTTTATCTGATCCCAATAGACACTTTGCATAGCAAATTTTTGCCCTTCATTGGTCGTAATTCTTACATTACCTTTCGCCTCGTAAAATTTCTTGTAATCATAAAACTTGGCATATCGGGCTTTAATTGTTCCTGGTGTCTTTGGTTTTTTCTTATCGAAAAACTGAATATCAATTCCCTTTCTGGCTACCGTATAAGAACTGTCGATCAGTTCATATTTTTCAATAATAGGAGCTTTGGCTTTCAGGATTACAAATCCGGAATCACGTTGGACGATATTCGCGTTATTAATGATCTGTGAAGGAAAGTTTTTGCTGTTATTTCCATTTTTTTTGGTAAGATCCTCTTCACAGGATGTGAATATAAAAAATATAGCACAACTAAAAAGGTATGCTATATTTTTATATACTATTTTTCTTGAAAAATTCATTCTAGTTATAAAGAGACTTTCTGAACCATTTATCAGCAAAATTGAAGCCGACTTTCAGGTTGATAAAGTTCTGGTTGATAAGATTGTTCTTAAGAGTACCTCTCTTACCTAGCTCAACACCAATCTCCAAACCACTCATTCTTGTTATACTGCTGTTTTTGAATGGAAGCATTACCCCGGCAGAAATACCGAATTTATTAATGCTGTTACCTTCCAGTTTAAGGTTTCCTCTTTCATAGAAGGCTCCGTATCTGTAGATTACCCTTGAGAAGTAGCTTCTGAAGTTGTTGTAGTTAGGTAAATACCATCCCCCGGCAGAAATTCTGTAAGTATCCTGTAAGCTGAAAGACTGTCCAAAGTAAGCAATATCTTCTCCTTTTTTGTAATCAATCTGTCCTGAAAGGAACCAATGGTTCTCACTTCCATATCCAACCCCTACGGATGCCTGTAATGGAAGAAGATTTTTAGACTTGGTTTCTTTATAATCTATCTGATTGATATCTGTTTTTGTACCTGCTGCATCAGCATATCTGTAAGTACTGTTGGTATACTCAGTCGTCATATTACCAATATTCCCGAAAGTTGCCGTAGCTCCGATCGTTAATTTCTTATCAGTACGGCTATTCAGCTTCTGATAACTTGTACCTAAAGTAAAGTTAAAATTTCTGATTCTATTTTTCGTTTCATATCCCGCAAGGTATTCTGAACCTGCAGCACTATATTCAGTAAGATCAGACAGGTCCCCGAAATATAAATTAGCTCTGGCTCCTACAGAGAATTCCTGATTGATCTTGTAAGATAAAGCCACAGCAGCTGTATTTAAAGTACCACTCCCTCTAAATTGGTTTTGGTCAATAATAGTACCATCACTTGTTTTATTCTGACTAAGAATGTCATAGCTTTTAGAGCTATAGGGCTGGTACGTAATTCCCATTTTAACCTTTGAGGAAATAGGAAACGCGAGTGAAATATTAGAAAGATACGTAGAATGCTTTGTAGATTTCATATCGTTAAAATTCGATTTGAAATAGTTGTTTTCGTTGGTAGCTTCCAGTTTTATACTTGTAAGTTCGAAATTAGCGTTGTTTGCTGGGTTAGCAAAGTTGAAATTACTGGTAAAATCACTTATAAAAGCGGTTGAGATACCTCCCATGGAAGCCGTTTCGATCGTATTATCATATTTTACATCCCCAATTCCATATTTTGCATACGGAGAGTTACTAAGACTCTGTGCATTCAGAAAATATCCAACTGATATGAATGATACTACAAAGATTTTTTTCATTCTTTATTTTTAAAACAATGCGCAAATATCTTAAATATTAATGAATTGTAAAAATTATATGTGGTTAAAGTTTGTTAAGGGCTGTATAATGGGGAATTTTTAATCTTTAAAGATTATTGCTGTCAATTGTTAATCACGAGTTTACTTTATTTATTAATTTATATAAATTATTGAGATAATTCACAATTTGCATTCATGTAAATGATGAATAGTGAATCCACTTTGTTCGTTAATTTGTTTATTTATATATCACTATTGGCTTTGCGAAGTAAAAATTCACCATCCATAAATTTAACGCTGAATTCTTCTTCAGTTTTTTTATCTTTGAAACATGAATTGGGAGAACATCGCCGGACAGGAAAATCTGAAAAAACTTCTTAGAGAAAGCATTGCCGAAAGTAGAGTAAGCCATGCCCAGCTTTTCGTAGGAAAAGAAGGTTATGGTACTTTACCAATGGTATTGGCCTATGCAAAGGAGATTTTAAATCAGGAAAATGAGCATGCAGCCTCAAAGGTAGAACATCTTAATCACCTGGATCTGCATTTCAGTTTTCCCGTATTTACAGACAACAAAAACTCTTTAAGCAAAAATAAATTTGAAGAATTCCGGGAAATGATTCTGGCTTCTCCTTATGCAAGTTATGATGACTGGACTGCTTTTTTAGAATCGGAAAATAAGCAGCTTTTTATTTCAGCAGACGAAATTGATGACCAGAACCAGAAATTTTCATTAAAAAGTTTTGAAGGCGGCACCAAAATATTAATTGTATGGAGAGCTGACAAAATGAATATAGCTGCTTCCAACAAGTTTCTAAAGTTTTTAGAAGAACCACCAGCCAAAACGGTTATCCTTCTTACCGCAGAAAGTACCAACGATATTCTTCCTACTATACTTTCCCGTACTCAGGTGGTAGAAATTCCCAGGATTCATGATGAGGATATTGAAGAGTATTTGAAGAAAAACTTCTCTGTTACCGAAGAAAAAGTAAGAGAAATTGTTCATGAAGCACAAGGAAATCTTAATGAAGCAATAAAATTGCTGAATTTCGGGGATAAGAGTAATGAGTTTGAAAAACTTTTTGTGCAATGGGTTCGTGATGCGTTTATGGTAAAGAAGAAGCCTGAGTATCTGAGAAGTATTATTTTATGGGCAAGAGAAATTGCAGGCTGGAACAGAGAGAAGCAGAAGAATTTTTTAAACTACTGTTCTGAAATCTTCAGATTGGCACTTCTTCAGAATTATCAATCAGAAAATCTGGTGTATAAAAAGATTGACGCTAATGGTTTCAACTGGGCTGGCTTTTCAAAGTTCATCAGTGGCGCCAATATCGAAAATATCCTTGAAGAGATCAATACGGCAGATCTGCATCTGACCCGAAACGGAAATCCTAAAATAGTATGGACGGATCTTGGAATAAAATTATCAAGATATATTCATAAAAGTACATAATATAAAACTCCGGAAAATTTTCCGGAGTTTTTTTAGTCGTATTGTAATTTAAGCTGTCTTTTTATCTTTTGCAGCCTTTTTGTCTTTTGAAGTGTTCTCTGCAGTTTTTGCTTTTGCATCACATCCTTTGTGATGAGTATCTGAACATGCTTTTTTATCTTTTACAGAACATTCTTTTTGTCTTTTCCCGCACAACAGCCTCCTTGCTTAGGCTTTTCCTGGGCATAACCGGAGGTGAATAAAACAATGGAAAGAATTGAGATGATTTTTTTCATGATTTTAAAATTTTTAAGGGTCTAAATGTAGTATTTTTTTGCTTACTCTATACATTTTTTAATGATGCTTGGAATTCCTGGAGCTCTTTTTCCATAAAATCCGGGTCATTGAGTTGTTTCCGCATAGACTTAATATTGCCTATAGTGCTTTCAAGAGCTGTTCTGAACCATGGAAATTCCTGGCTTAAAGAGGTAAGTTTTGCCAATGCTCTTAAAGAATTGTCTGTTTGGGCTAGTTGTACGGCATGTTCATATCTGAAAACCGGACAATAGTAGTATTCTTCGGCCACATGATCCCATGTGTCATTATCAGCTTCAGTATTGATCAGATAAAGCATTGCAAAAATAGAAGAGTCTGTATAGCCTTCTGAGAATTTGAAACAATCAAAAACAGATTCCGTATCATTGAGCTGCATTTTTTTATCCATTACCTCGTGAAATACCTGATGTGAAAGCTCTTTTTCAGAATGATTTCCTATGATATGAAGAACAGTTGCATATTCTACTTTTACAGCATCATCTTCAGGATGATTGTGATAGGCTGTCTCAATATATTCCTTTGCTGTAGGATTATTCAGTAATACACGGTACAATTTTGACAGCGAAACAAGCTCTTCTTTGGTAAACTCTCTTTTATCAGACATATTTTCTTCAAAATACTGAAGCGCCTTTTTAGAATATCTATCTTTTACAAATCGTTCTATCACTTGCCAGTCTTCAAGCTTTTCAAATTGAGATTGATCCCAGAAACTATAAAATAAAGACATGCGGTCCCATTTTGATTGAATATTTTTCCATTCTTTGAAAAGGGCTCCATAAGCTTCATGTGCAAGGTAAGTATTACCTCTGTCATCTTCAAGCGGTAGATTGACATCAAGAGTAGGGTTAGAATGATATCTTTTGAAGGCTTCAATGATTTCAAGGTCGAAGCGGCTTCCATCTTCATTGAATGTTACAGTCGTTTCTTCTGATACAGCAAGGATATCTTCCATGGATGTGGTATTCGGCTCTTCCGTTAACGGAGTAATGGTTTCCTCTATTGGAGCTGGTATCTCTTCATTGATTGGAGCAACTGGTACTTCCTGTTGAATATCATTTCTAAAAGTGACTTCATCTGTCTGTTTTTTTTCTCTCTCTTAAATATCTTAAATAGGAAATCGAATAAGCCCATAGAATTTGTTTTTTGTAAATATAAATTAAATCTATATTAAAAAATCAATCAATCGTTTGATTTGTTTAAAAACTTGTGTAAATTTGCCCCCTGAAAAATGGATACTAACATGATTTCAAAAGAAGAAAATATATTATTCGCCGCAGAAAAGCTCTTTGCAGAGAAGGGATTCGAAGGAACTTCAACCCGGGAAATTGCAAAAGCGGCTAATGTAAATATCTCTATGATCTCGTATTATTTTGGTTCTAAGGAAAAACTTTATGAGAAATTGGTAGAGTATAGAATGAAGGAAGGACAGTTTTTTTCAAATGAAATTCTGGAACGAACTGATATTAATGAGTGGGAGAAAATTGTAAAAATAATAGATCAGTTTTCTAACAGAATCAAAAATCAAAAATGCTTTTACAGGATTATGCAGAGAGAACAATTACATGCAGAAAATCCTCAGATCTTAGAGTTTTTAAAAGAAACGAAAATAGGATTTATTTCTATGTATTCTCAGCTGCTGGAGCGAGGTTTAAAAAAGGGAATTTTTACAAAGAATCCTCCTATTTACCTTCTCCATTCTACAGTAAGCGGAACCTTATTCTATGCCCTCAATGCAAAGCCCATGTATAAGGAATTCCTGAATAATACAGAAGACGAGAGTGTTTTTGATGAAAAATACTATACAGAACTTAACAAACATATAAAACATTTACTAAAAGACCTTTTAGGTTATGAAGAGAATAAATAACTCAGTGATTGCATTATCACTATTCGTAGGAATAGCAAATGCAAATGCTCAGGAGAAAAAGACCCTTTCTCTTGACGAAGCTGTGCAGCTGGGAATCCAGAACAGCAAGAATCTCAAGATCGATGCAGCCAAGATCGAGGAGGCTACCGCTGATCTTTTGGAAGCGAAAAACAGACAGCTTCCGGAACTGAAGATTTCAGGAAGCTATATGTATCTTCCGATGAAACCGACTGTAGATATGAAACTTGGAGGTGCTGCAGGTGGAGCAGGCGGCCCGGAAATTCACCAGGTATTATACGGTTCTGCTAATCTTAGTGTTCCGATTTATAGTGGTGGACGAATTAAATATGGGATTCAGTCTGCAAAATATCTGGTTGAAGCGTCAAAGTTAAGTACGGAAAATGACAAGACTGCTATTGCTTATAATGTAGCGCAGGCTTATAATAATTTATTTAAGGCCAATCAGTCTATCAAAGTTTTTGAAGAAAACCTTGCTGCTTCCCAAAAGAGAGATGAGACGTTCCTTAAAATGGAAAACAACGGATTGATCGCCAGAAATGATAGGTTAAAAGCCAATCTTCAGACCTCTAATATTGAACTTCAGCTGCTTGAAGCTAAAAACAATTACAATATTGCCAACATCAATATGGATCTGTTATTAGGACTTCCTGATAATACAGAGCTTGAGGTGGATCAGAACTATATTGAAGAAGGTTCAGAGGTGAAACCGGTTGATTTTTATATAAACGAAGCCAGAGAAAACCGTAAGGATCTTCAGGCTTTGGTTCAGCAGAGAAAAGCAGCAGAGCTGGGAACAAAGGCCGCTAAGGCAGAAAACCTTCCTTCGATAGCATTCACTGGAGGTTATGTAGCCGCAGATATTCCTAAGTTCCTTACCGTTTATAATGCATTGAATGTTGGAATCGGGATTTCTTACAACTTATCCAATATCTGGAAAGAAAATTCATCACTAAGACAATCACAGGCAAGAGAGAAGCAGTTAGCGGCTACTGACGAATTGCTGAATGATAACATTAAGCTTGATGTGAACAGAGAATATCAGAATACAGACTTTTCTAAAAAAGAATTTCTGTTTTCGAAAAATCTGCTGAACAGGCTAATGAAAACTACAGAATTACTAAAAATAAATATGACAACGGCCTTGCAACCATGACAGAATTATTGGATGCAGACGCTGCTCAGATTTCAGCTAACGTTGGTGTAATCAATGCAAAAGCAGACGCCGCTTTAGCCTACAGAAAACTATTGCAAACAACAGGAACTTTAACAATTAAATAATCAGATCGAAACCAAAATGGAAAATAATAATACACAGGCAGCTGAACCTAAAAAAAAAAAAAGTTTAGTTTTTCCTATCATTTTAGCAGCCGTAGTAATCGGTGGAGGAATCTACGGTTACAGAGCATACAGCTACGGACAGTATCATGAAGAGACTGACGATGCTCAGATTGCTTCCAATATGGCACCGGTAATTTCTAAAATCTCAGGATATGTAGCTGAGGTAAAAGTAAAAGATAACCAATTTGTAAAGAAAGGGGACACTCTTGTGATTTTGGACAACAGAGACCAGAAAATGGCTCTTGAACAATCACAAGCTGCTTTAACAACAGCAAAAAGTAATATTTCTACTGCAGAAGCTACTACAACAGCTACTTCTAAAAATATCAACAGTTCTGAAGCAGCTGTAGCAACAGCCAATGCACAGATTGAAGCAGCCAAAGTAAATGTTTGGAAAACTTCTCAGGATTTAAAAGATACGCCAATCTTGTAAAGGATCACTCCATTACAGAACAGCAATATGAGCAGGCTTTAGCGGCAAAACAATCTGCCGATAAGCAACTTCAGGTACTGGTAGAGCAAAGAAACCAAATTGCTCAGCAGACTACTATCGCTTCATCACAGACTGCAGCCAGTTCACAGCAGATCAGTGTAGCGAACTCAGTAGCAAAACAGAGAGAAGTAGATGTTGAAAATGCTAGATTAAACTTATCGTACACTGTAATTCTTGCTCCGGAGGACGGATATGTGGGAAAAGTATCTACTCAGGCAGGCCAGTATCTTCAGGCGGGATCTCAGCTATTTGCTTTGGTTAAAAATGACCAGAAATGGGTAGTGGCGAATTTTAAAGAAACGCAGGTAGATAAAATGGTAGAAGGTCAGAAAGTGAAAATTGAAATTGATGCTTTCCCTGATAAGGAATTTGATGGAGTTGTAAGTTCATTCTCTCCGGCTACTGGTGCTACGTTCTCTATTCTTCCTCCGGATAATGCGAGTGGAAACTTCGTAAAAGTAGTTCAGAGACTTCCTGTAAAAATTGATTTTGTAAATCTTGATAAGAATATTGCAAAAAGATTAAGAACAGGAATGAATGTGAAGGCTGAGGTTTCATTGAAATAACACTTAAAATTGTTAAATGTCAATAGTTTTCAAGGGTAAATATTGAATTCGATTTGCGGTCAATTTAAAACAGACTGTTTTGCGATTCATTATTCACTTGCGAAGTGAAATTCACCATTGACTTTTTACATCATAAAAAACTTATGCAAGATTCATTAGTAGAATATGGAGCCCGAAGAGTGATTATTACAATCACAGCCATTCTTTGTGCCCTTCTTGAAATTGTAGACTCCACGATTGTAAATGTTGCCTTGAATGAAATGAAGGGGAATCTTGGAGCTACGCTTTCAGAAGTGGGCTGGGTGATTACGGCCTATGCGATCGGGAACGTAATTATCGTACCGATGACCAGTTGGCTTTCTCAGCAGTTTGGGCGTAGAAATTACTTCGCAGCATCCATCATTATATTCACCATATTTTCATTCTTATGTGGAAATGCAACCAATATCTGGGAGCTGGTATTCTTCAGATTGATGCAGGGAATTGGTGGAGGAGCCTTATTGGTAACTTCACAGACGATCATTACGGAGTCTTATCCGATTGAAAAAGAAGTATGGCACAGGCCATCTATGGGTTAGGAGTAATTATTGGTCCTACTTTAGGTCCGCCATTGGGAGGATATATTGTTGACAATTACAGCTGGCCGTATATTTTTTATATCAATATTCCCATCGGAATTGCTGCAACACTGATGACGCTTCAGTTTGTAAGAAGTCCAAAATATGCTGAAAAACGTAAAGTATCAGATGTTGACTGGCTGGGGATCGCTTTATTAGCCGTTACAGTAGGTTCATTGCAGTTTATTCTGGAAAGAGGCCATGAAGAAGATTGGTTTGCCAGCGGGATGATTGTAGCCTTTACTGTTGCTGCTGTTTTAGGATTTATATTATTCCTTTGGAGGGAACTTACCTTTAAGTACCCGATTGTGGAGCTCAGGGTACTTAAAAATAGTAATTTAAGAATCGGAACAATGATGTCATTTGTGCTTGGATTTGGACTTTATGGATCCACATTCATTGTTCCATTATATACTCAGAGTATTTTGGGTTGGACCGCACTACAGTCAGGAGCATTGATGATTCCGGCTGCATTGACAACCGCATTTATGATGCCTATCATTGGTAGGTTACTGGCAAAAGGAGCAAAACAACAGATCCTGGTTTCATTAGGACTCTTTATCTTCTTTGTCTATAGTTTCTGGGGCTATAAAATTCTGACTCCAGACACCAGTAAAGATGCCTTCTTCTGGATGCTGATTGTAAGAGGAGCAGGATTAGGATTATTGTTTATTCCAATTACATCTTTGTCATTAAGTACTCTGAAAGGCCAGGAAATTGGCCAGGGGGCTGCCTTTACAGGGATGATGAGACAGTTGGGAGGATCTTTTGGAATTGCGGCCATTACAACATTTATTGCCAATGCAGGCCAGAGCTACAGGAATAATCTGATTTCCCATTTAGATGTAAACAGTTTTGATGTCCAGCAAAGACTGGCAGCATTGAAGGCCAGTTTCATTGCAAAAGGGATGACTCCTGACGCCGCCATGAATGCTGCTTATAAAATGCTTGACTTATCAGTAACCAAACAGGCAACTGTTTTATCCTATATGGATGTATTTCTTTACCTCGGGGTAATATTTTTAATATGTATTCCGTTTATCTTATTGATAAAAGAAAGAAAGAGTAAAGAAAAAATAGATTTGAGTGAAGCCATGCACTAAATTTTAATTAAAACCTTCGGATTTCCGGAGGTTTTTTTGTTGAATAAGGTTAAGTTTTGTTTGATCATTTTTGATTTTTAGGTCTCAATTTGAATAGCACAAAGAAGCGTTTTCCTGCTTCCATAGCCTCTTTCTTCCAACTTCTGGTTCTTTTTGTAATATTAAGTAATTCTAAGCCATATTAATAAATTGTTTATTTTTATTAAAAATAATATCACATATTGGAGAGTTTGTTTGTTTTTTTTAACTTTACGCTACAAAATGAAAAAATATGAATAAATTCCCTCACCCTAAGTATGCCTTTTCAAAAGGCTCAGATAGAAGTTGTACGCAACATTCTTATTCCAGGAATAGCTCCTAGATTGTATTGATTTATTTCAACCCTATTGATTGGTACTTATTTCTTTATATAAAAATAAAGATCGTTTTTCTGTTTCCAAAATAGTTTGAAGAAGCAGAACAAGCATTGGCTTTTAACATTATTGATTTAATGTTGATAGTCTGTTGTAAAATAAAAATCAATCAATACTATTTCTTAATGACCTCTGCAAAAGACCTGAATGAATATTATAAGAGGAATGAAGTTGATCATCTAGATAATCTTGATGAGAATTTAAACAGCTAAAACTTCATCCTTGAAAAACTCTTTACTGAACCATATACCAAACAATTATAAAATTTACCTATGAATTCAATACAACTGCCGGAAACTTTCCTGGCATTATCAGATTTCAGAAAAAATGATGTTTATGTGCCTGAACTAGATCGAGATCAGATTATCTCAGATTTTTTTCCTGGAACCTTTACAGAACTTACCCAGCGTCTTTCAGATATTACAGGAGCCTTTTATGGTGGATTACTGAAACAAACCGGTAAGCTTTATGGTGAAGAAGCCGTTAATGATCTTTCTACCGCCTTTATGTATGATCTTGGATCACGAATGGCCTTAAGAAACTTAGAATCCAAACCTAATTTACATCCAGGAATTCCGGCCGTAGCAAAAGTATTGATAGCAGCAGTTTTTACATCCAGTCCCGAATATAATTTTGATTTCAAAGAATTAAATGACCACAGAGTTGAACTACTGATTAAAGGAGTAGACCGTTACCACAAGATCGCACAAAGTCTCCAAATCGCAGGACTGCTGAAATGGCCGGTTATAGAACCTTTTATACAGGGAGTATGCGATACCATGGGACTGGATGTTTTACTTGAAATGAAAGTTCTGAAGCTCGCTCCAGACAGCTTATGTGTATATGAGGTGATTGTGGAGAAGAAATAGTTTTTTAAGATAAAAGATAAAAGATAAAAGATAAAAGATAAAAGATAAAAGATAAAAGATAAAAGATAAAAGATAAAAGATAAAAGATAAAAGATAAAAGATAAAAGATAAAAGATAAAAGATAAAAGATAAAAGATAAAAGATAAAAGATAAAAGATAAAAGATAAAAGATCTTGTCATTAAACAACATTGTCTCAATGCATATCCATGCGGATATCAACATCAATAGGAGCGGGCTAAAGCCTAGTGGTGGTCGGAAGAATATCCGACCATTTTATTTTAAGTTTTAAAAACTTTATCAGGATTTCCCCCTGCCCCTATTATTAATATAGATATGGCAAGGTTCCTTATCTCCATAGCAAATCTTCTTTTGGCTGTTTTATATCCTATATTATTTGCTTTTTTATAGATGAGAATGAGCATAGCTGTAATAAGAGTCATGTAAATCATTACTTCTATACCATTTTTATTGAGTGAAAGAAGATGACTAGCATGAAGTTCCTGTTTTAGAAATCTAAAAAACACTTCAATGTCCCATCTTTTCCGATAATAATCCGCAATATCTTTTGCAGAGATTTGAAAGTCATTGGTTAGAAACCAAAATTCTTTTTCAGGTTGCTGTTTGCTGCTTACTACAACCAATCTGAAATGTGTTTCAATTTGCTCCTCCTTATTATAAGTTTTCCCTTTTTGAGTTGGGACAGGTTTTGACGAATATAACTTTACTAAACTATCTTTTATGAGTACAATTTCTCCTAAGTCGATATTCTGATCTTTTTCAATAAAAGACTTTATTTCTTCATGTTTTCTATTTTCTTTAGATCTTATAACAAAAAACACCCCTTTATCATCAAATTCTTTCATTCTTTGGGCAGAACCCAATCCTTTATCTATAATATAAATATTGGCATGTTCTTTTTCTCTTTTCACATGTTGCAATACAGCTTCAGAAAGAGCATTATCTTCTGCACAGTATTTAGGAGTATTGTAAATTTCAACTCCGCAAGGAAGCAGCCCATCAAATAAGACACTATACTTAATAAATTTCTTACCTCCGTTTTGAGCAATGCCTTCCTTTAATTTTCCAGCTGCTTCACCAATAACAGTGCTATCTGTTCTGATTAGATCATATTTTTCTCTTTCTGCCGGGTTATAGGAATCACAGAACATATTATAGATACAATCGTAGATTTCTTTAAAGTATCTTGAATCGATTTTTGAAAGCCTCTCAGAAATAGAACTGCGTCTTACAGTTTCAGTTTCATCAAGATTGAATAAAGCCTTAAATACAGGATCTTTAAATGTGTCTTCCAGTGTTCGCTGGCTTAATTTTTCATTGCTGGTAATGGCAAATAACAGAAGATAAAACATCTTTCTGCCTTGAAGTACTTTAGAATAATGATCTACTTTGGTATTGGCTGAAAGATGAGATAAGAGGGCTTCAGGAATAAAGCTTAACAACTGGGAAACTGAAATTTTGTGCTCGCTAAAAATGGACATATTAATAAGTATACTTATCAAAGATAAAACTTAAGTAACCCAAAATGAAAATCGGAAGAAAAAATCTTCCGACCATCACTAGGCTTTAGCCCGCTCTCATTATAAATCAATATTCATCTGGCTTTAGCCAAAATTTAACAGCATCAGAATTTATTCGTTTGGCTGTGTATTTATAAAAATATCTAGGGTCAGAACGGCCGGTCAATGCAGCCTAAACCTTGTAATCCATCCTCACCAATAGAATCTACCTCATGGGATTATTGAATGTCTTCGATCCATTCAACTCCGCTAATGTCAATTAGTTTTATGGTATGAATTTCATCTTTTTGAAGAATATCCTCAGTTCCTATATTAATATCTGCTTTTGCTCCCAATGGAATAATAAGGCTGTGTTTTCCGGGTTTTACTTTGGCCACATAATGGTTTTTAATATGGTCTTTAGAAAACTTTGAAAGCTCTTTATGATCGATTTCCTTTAGGATATTTCCGTTTTTATCCAGAATATGAATGCCAATGAGGAAAGAACCATATACATCGGCGCCTTCCGTTCTGTACACTTCAAATTTTAAATCAGAATTATTAAGGGAAATATTGGAAATCTCAATCTTTGGTTTTACAGATTTATTATGCAAGGTTCCCCAAACACCACCATGAAAATATTGATTGGTGAAAAGGGTAAGTCCAAAAATTAACAGGGAACCTATCAGTACAAATACCTTAGGTTGGGTAATAGGAAGTATTCCCGAACCAAGCCATTGGAACCATTTCGATTGTGTGAAAAGCTTGTTTTTCTTTATAAAATAATTATCAAAAGAATAAGAACCACTTCCGGTAAGGAAGAGGACAAAGCCGCCTGCAATACCTAAAACCCCAATTTGCCATTCATCCAGGCAGGTTGTTCCCAGCCAGCCAGAACCCAATAAAATTCCTAGAGCAAGACTGAAAATTCCTATACTCATCAAACGGGTAAAGAGGCCAAGAATAATAAATAATCCTACGATGGCTTCGATAATTGTAAAGATCATCATGGATCTCTGTAAAGCATCCGGATGGGTAACAAGATATTCGATAATGGGTTTAATGCCTAAAGCATTGGGGAGAAAATGATTGAATTTTTCCCCGATATATCCCTTTTCATCAGGAATAAGCTTGTTTTCGAGGATAAGTCTGCGCCAAAAGGCTGAAAAATAAGTCCATCCGATAACCATTCGGAGAGATAAAGTATATAATCCGGCCAAGTCGTATGACTGGCTGTTTGTAGTATGTTTCATTGAAGTTCATATTGTATTGTAAAAAACTGAGTATAATAGCTTAAAAAGTTTTAAACCAGATTTAATTTCAGTCTTTTAAATAGAATATACTTCGGCGGGCTGTTTCCTGTAGTATGCCCTGAATATTCATTAAAAAATAGTTTGGTTTCCTTTGCTTTTTTTAAAATAGCATTAGCATCCCCAAAAAACCCTTGGTATTTGGATTTTACGTTAGCTTTTGAAATAGATATCTTTGAGGAAATCGTAGAAGAATCACAGTTTAGAGAAAGCCCGGAGGTTATTTTTACTTTATTTAAACCGCTGATGTATTGAATGTCAAAAATATCAAGAACATTTCTTTTAACAGAACATGGCGATAATGAAAACACTAGTATAAGCATCGTAATGATGGCTTTGTAAGTCTTCATATGGATTCTTGTTTCTGACATTCCTACAAAACTACACTTTATTTTAATGTTAGCTTAATAAATTTTAAAAATTCATCCTGCTGATCTACAAATAAATAGTGTGAACAATTATCGATAAGCTTAAAATTATTTTTTCCCGCGATATTTTTAAGGTTGTTCAGTTGTTTTTCAGAGAAAATTCCATCATTCTTTCCATAAACGGCAAAAAGAGGAATGCCTTTTCTTTTGATTTCTTTTAATACCGCTGTGTTATCAAGGTTATTCAAATGTTCATTCTGGTAGAACTTAATAGGAGCGTTATGGTTTCTGATATTATTTTTATAAAATTCACCGGCTTCATATTCTTCTCTTAAGCTTTTGCTTTCAACGGTAGGATTGGGCATATTGAAGAAATTGAGTTTACTGGCTATTTCGTAGCATCTTTTTCGGTAAGCTGCAGAATGCTTATCCAGATTTTCTATTTCAGAAATTTCCTGTAGCAGAACCGGTTCATTTTTGAAATGCTCTTTAGCTTGATTTAAAATATGATTATAGGTTTCCTGTTGGGTAAATAAGGCTCCTGCAAGGGTAAGGGTTTTTACTTTTTCCGGAAACTGATTGGTAAATAAAGTTCCGATGATTCCTCCAAAGCTATGGGCAAGAATATGTGCTTTTTTGAGATGATAAGTCTTATAAATCTGATTCAGATCTTCAAAACTTTCTTTGAAGGTCATGGTGGCATTTTCATCTTTGGAGCGTCCTTCGCCTCGTCTGTCGTATACAATTACATAGAAGCCTTTATCAGCCATATTTTGTGCTGTAGTTCCTTCAAATAAAGTAGCATTTCCACTGGGGCCGCCATGGATAAAAATAACGGCAGGATTTTCTTGATTTCCATAGGCTTTTGAATAGATATTCTGAGCATGAAGAGAAATTAAAAATAAGGAAAACAGAAGAGAAAATAGTGATTTCATGGCTGATATTTGAGGTTGCTAATCTAGTTAATATTTCTGAGGTGTTGCATGAAAAGTTATGGGTCGGGAATATTGTAAACAACCCCGTCAAGAATTCAAAGAATTTTTGACACTTCACCTCTGGAAGGGAATTTTCTACTCTTCAACTGATATTTTCAAAATCATTGGAAAAAATAATCTATTAATAAAAAACATATGAGATGTTCTTTCACACTCAAGAAACTTCCATCTTCCAGCATCTATCTTCCTTTTCTTAAAAATAAAATACTACTGACTAACAGTTGTCACAACCTTGTCTTATCTTTATGCCATTAAACTAAAACAGATACTTCAATGAGTTATTGCTTAGCTATAGACGGAATGCAGCCTGAGAGCAGAAAGGAGCTGCACAAAAACTACCATGATAATTATTATGGATTTCCTATTCATGATGATAATGAATTATTTGGAAGGCTTATTCTGGAAATTAATCAGGCAGGCTTAAGCTGGGAAACAGTTTTGAAGAAAGAAGAGAGTTTCAGAAAGGCGTATGATAATTTTAATATTAAAAAAATAGCAGCCTATACAGAGGAAGACCGTGAGAGACTTTTAAGCGACAGCGGAATTATCAGAAACAAACTAAAAGTAAATGCTGCCATTGAAAATGCCAAAACGATTATGGAACTGCAAAAAGAATTTGGTTCATTTGAGAAATGGCTGGAACATCATCATCCTAAAACATTACCCGAATGGATGAAATTATTTAAGAAAACATTCAAATTTACAGGAGGCGAGATCGTGAATGAATTTTTGATGAGCACAGGTTATTTGAAAGGATCACATCATGAAACCTGTCCCATTTATGCAAAAGTGTTGGATCAGAATCCTTTATGGAACAAAGAGGAGAAAATCTAGAACAATTGAAACTTTGGTAAAAATAGATCATGCCGGCATCGATTTGCCGGCATGAGCATTTATTTTAGACTTCTTACTGAAACATCGGGCTTTTCACCCTGGGGAACAATAAAAATAGCATTGTCACTAATGGTATCTCCCGGATCAAAATAATAACTTCCGGTTACAGGAATCGTACTGGTAGTAAATTTTCCGGATTTGTCATAAGCAGAATAGGTTACATTGAGCATCTGGGCCTTCATTTTCAGTTCAATCTTTTTAGAAGTAAGCCTGGCTCCGGTTGCATTCACACAATCCAGTTCTACAAGACCAATATTACTTACAATCTGGGGAAAAGCAGACAGTCTGATATTGTAAGCTTTATCTGATTTATTTTTCACTGATGCTGAAACTTTATAACGGTCATATTGTTTCCCACCAGATTCAACACTTTCTTTGTTGAGAATATTAAAGGTAACATCCATACCGTTAACTTCTAAAGTCTGGCCATCGGAAATCTTTTGTGCATAGGCAGGGTGATAACAAAAAAATGTTGTTGTGAGGGTGATTAAGAATGCCAGATTTTTCATTATATTATTTTATGTGTGAATTGGTTATTAAATTTACATAAAATAATAAAATAAAGTATAATTTACTTTTTAATTATTATTCTTGTTGAATTTATTTATTTGTTTTCAGGGGATTTTTCGATTAACTGTCTGTGCTCTATTCCCCATTTTTCAAACTCCAGGATAATTGGTTTCAGTTTATAACCGATTTCCGTCAGTTCATATTCTACACGTGGCGGAACTTCAGCATATATTGTTCGGGTAATAATCTTGTCTTCCTCCAGTCTTCGAAGTTGTAGTGTAAGCATACGTTCTGTAATGTTTTGAAGGCGTTTCTTCAATTCACCAAATCTCATCTTACCATTAATGAGATAGCAGCAGATAGCCAATGCCCATTGCCCACCAACGATATTTGAGGCATAAATCTCAGGACATTCATCTGCAAGAGCCTTTTTATTAGAAAAATTGGTTGAGGTTTCCTTTATTTTAGTCATTACTTACATTTTTTATAGTACCCTACAATGGGTTGCTAATGTACAAAATGTAGGTAACAAGTTGTAACTTTGCTATAGAAATTTAAACATAATGAAGACTTTAGTGATTGTCACACATCCTGAAATTGAAACATCTGTCATTAATAAAAGATGGATTGAAGAATTGGAAAAAAATCCCGAAAAATACACAGTACATCAATTATACAAAGCATATCCTGACGGAAAAATTAACGTAGCAAAAGAGCAGGAGCTTATGGAGTCTCATGATAATATTGTATTCCAGTTTCCTTTCTACTGGTTCAGCAGTCCGCCACTTTTGAAGCAATGGCTGGATGAGGTTATCCTGTATGGTTGGGCTTATGGAAGTAACAGCGGATATAAACTTGCTGGCAAAAAAATGGCGTTAGCGGTTACTGCCGGTATTGATGAAGACGTATACTCTGCTTCAGGAAAATATAAATATACGATGGAGGAACTTCTTAGACCTTATGAACTAACCTTTGAATATATTAAGGCACAGTATGAAGATCCTTTTGTTTATTACGGTATAGAGCGTAATCCTTCTGATGAATGGATTGAGAGAAGTGTTCCGATGTATCTTGATTTTTTGGAAGCTCTTTCATGTCAAGCTAAATTAGCCCTTGATAGTTGCCAAGACTCTCTTTAATATTTGTCAATATATTTGTTCCTGTAAATAGTAGAGACGGGGCGAGGTTTTTGTACAGTAAGGTTATATTTAACTGATATATTTTGCATTAAAGCGATCCAGGTCTATGGCTTGCTCCTGAAAATATTCTTTAAATGTATCGGATAGTTTCTTGTCTTTAAATTTTACAAGAGTATATCCGCTATCAAAAGCAATAATTTCCAGAATACCTTCCTGAATTGAAAAATGATTGGATTTCCAAACATTCATATCTTCTGCAGATAATATAGAGAGTAGGGAGGTATCTGTTTCAACATGATTTGGTATAGCTGATATTATCCCCCAAATGATCTGGGTATTGCTTTGATAAAGTTGTTCAAATTCTTTATAATCCAGATCAAAAAAATCTCTATCAAAATTGATAGGAAGGGGTTGATCAGATATAAAATCAAGATCAGTCAGAATCCAGCGGTAATGGATAAGATCACCCCATATAGGTTTTAAAACTTCTTTAAGATTGGTATGAAATTGTACTTTTTTTGTACTTCTGATAACCCAGTTCATTTATTATCTATTTAAAACCCTGTTAATTCTCTTTTCGGCCTCTTCTTTTGTAATTCCATTATAAAAATCATCTACAAAAGGATGCTCATAGCTTTGGTGCGGAAAAACAAATGGCCGTCCAATAGAATTGTCAACCACCACCGTGGTAGGAAGACTTTCTTGGAAATCATAATCTGGGAGATAGGTATTAAGCCATCCGAAATATTCAGCTTTAAATTCTTTATTATCGTAGTTTTCTACATATTCATTGAAGTTCTTTTCACTTAAAGAAACCCAGACTCCATATTCAAGATCTCTGCAGTCATCAGTAACCTCTTGTACTAAAACAGTCCGTATAAATCTATGGGTGTCCTCAGGAGTTTTAACTACACAAAGATCCGGTGTAAGTTCAGCATTTTTCAGTTCCTCATCAGGTAAACAGGAATAAAAATAAGGGGAATTATAAGCTAATGCAGGCCAGTCTTCTTTTTCTTCACCACAGCATTCACAGATGTATTTCATGATTTATTTTGCTTTTCAGCTAAAATACTTAAAAATCCTTATCCTACCGTAGGGGTATCCTCTTCCTTAAGTATTTTTTTCTCTTTGATGCTAAGCATCATGCGCTCATACTTATATTTCTCCCAGTCAAATTGGTTCAGGAAATCAAGGGCTGCCTGAAAGCCTCTGTTGAAAAGGTCCTCTTTCTCTTCCTTTTTCATAAAGAAATTGAGCCAGCTGCTGGTTCCACAATTAACGGTTTGTATGCTGTACAGGCGGTAGAAACTATGTTTGGTAAGAAAAACTTTGTCATTGAATCCCTGTAAAGTACTGATGATATTTCCGGCATAGCTGAAAGGAGTTTTGAGAATTTCCTCACTCGTTTTTCCTCTTTCAGAAAGAAGATCAGAATCACTTGTGAGCTGCACTCCAAAAAGAGGCATCCTTGGATAAAAAACTTCATCTGCATGAAACAGATCAATAGGGAAATTGGAAATACTCCCACCATCAATAAAAACTCCGACAGGATTAATATCTTCCTGTTTCGTATTCATCCAGAATTTCCAGGCATATTTTACAGAACTATCATCCTTATTGATTCTTTTCTGAAAAGGCTCAAAGAAAAAAGGAACAGACATGGATGCTCTCACAAACTCTGCTGGACTTATATGTTTCAGTTCCTCTTCAGACCAGTATAAATTGGCCATAGTAGGCAATTCTACCTTTATTTTGGCATTAATATCTGTGGTAATTACTACATATTCAGATCGAAGAAGGTAAAAAGGATTGTTTTTATAATAATCATTATTCACAGCACTATCGTAGAAGATCTTATATCTTGTATGATCAATATGTTCCAGATTTTTATCCTTGATTTTTTCAATACCGGCTAAAGTGATATTATAATATTCCTGCCCGTTTCCATAGCGGTAGTTGAGGTTGAGGCCGTACTCCTTTTGTATAAACTTCTCATTAAGATTGGCTACTGTTTTAATCCCAAAATTATCCAAAGCCGTTTTCATGGTATTCTGGAAAACATTCCCTGGATTAAGTCCGCTATTTTCCTTTCTGAAGTTGTTGTATAATTTTTTGATACAGAAAAAAGAATGATTGCCGGAATCAAAGGAATTAAAAACATCAGTTTGGCACTTAGGATACTTCCGGAAGGAGCTGCAAAGGGAATACTCACAAGAATAATGAATAAAATAGCGCCAATAACCGCATTGATCTTGAAGAAGTTTTTATTGTTCAGCATGGCATGGAGGGTCGTTTTTACATACGTTTTTCCATCCATAAAATCAGCAAAATCCCAGCTGAAAAGAATCTCTTTAATAAGCTCGCTTTTAGGTTCTTCCTTGGTCTTACAGGCCGCAATAAGCATAGTGTTAATAGCTCCGGCACTGGTTCCTGCAATTTTCAGAAAACGAATTCCAAAAATCTCCAATCCATAAAGATAGCCTACCAGCGCACTTCCCCAAACTCCACCGCCTTCCTGTACAAATTCTATATACTGATTGCCTTTCGCGTCCAGAAGATCAGAAAATTCTTTGGCAGAAATATTCTCATGCAAAGCAATAAGTTTATCCTTAGAAGCTTGTGAAAGAGAGTCATCCTGTAGAATTTTATTAAGATCTTCAGTTTTCATGGTCTCTGATTTTCTGTTTGTAATATTTTGTTTTGGTTATTGCAAACCGTAAGGCAAGCAATCTCTAAATTACTATTTATTTGGAAACCATAAGACTATTTTTATAATAAAGATTGATGATCTTTTTATTTAGAACATAACTAAGGATACTGCTATATCGAACTCTCTCTCAGATCATGGAAATTAAGTAGATTTTTCCAGAGTCATCTGCGTAATCTGTGTGATCTGCGAGAAATATAATTTCGATGGTCAATTTTAATCATAGATTACAATCCAAGAAGTCTTTTATGATTAGAAAATCACCACTGTCTGCGTCTCACATAGATAAATGTACTGATGACAACCAGTGCCATACCGCCTAACGTAAAGTAATAGCCATATTTATGATGAAGCTCCGGCATATTATCAAAATTCATCCCGTAGACTCCAGCAATAAAGGTAATCGGTAAGAAATAGACTGAATAAATGGCCAACACTTTCATGACCTGATTCGCTTTCTGATCCGAAAGGGCCAGAAACATCGAAATAAGGTTGGTAATCTGGATATTCAAATGGTCAAAATCGGCCACTACATCCTTATGTTTATCCTTTAAATCCACAGTCTCAGAATCCTGAAGATCCAATAGTTTAAACTTATCAATAGCATCAGTGGAAATAACCAACACCCGTGAATTTAATCCTGATTTTCTTTTCAGTTTGTACAGTCTTCGGATCTGGCTTGTATGGTTGGTGTTTTTAAGGAAGATTTCATTTTCAATATTGTCCATAGTTTCCAATAAACTCACTGATTCATCATCAAAGCTTTTCATAATCAATATGGCGATCATTAAAGCTATTTTCTGGGGAGTGGCTTCTTCTTGTGTGAGCGTTAGTTTTTTCTTGGTTTCAGAAATACTTCTGGTTTTCATCCTGTGGATGGTGATAATAGTTTTATCCAGAATGAAAATCGCGATCTTTGTACTAATGTCGCTGATGGTATTCAGGTTTTTTCTTTCCAGTTCGGTACTTTCACGGAGAAGAAAAAACTTTACATTCCCGTCTTCCTCATATTTGGGAAGGTGATTGGGGTCTATGGTGTCTTCCAGAAGAAGGTTGTTGATTTCGTATCGTTCATGAAGGAACTTCAGGTCTTCCGCAGTAGGAGCCTCTACATCTACCCATTCACAGTGGGTACTTCTGTATATTGTATCAATTGGCATAGAGTAAAAATACTAATATTTTGAAATACTATGTTTTAAATAAGTTTATCTTTGCCAAAATTATTAAAACTATATGATTAAAAGTACAATAAAAGGTGTGGGATTTTATGTTCCAGATAACGTTGTTACAAATGATGATTTAGCCAAACTGATGACAACCAATGATGAATGGATTACGGAAAGAACAGGCATCAAGGAACGAAGACACAGAAAAAACAGAAATGATTCTCAGGAAACGGCTGCTTACTTAGGATTCAAAGCATCAGAAAAAGCCATTGAAAAAGCAGGTTTAACGGCTAAAGATATCGATTATATTGTTTTTGCAACCCTTTCACCGGATTATTATTTTCCTGGTTGTGGAGTGTTGCTTCAGGACATGCTGGGATGTGATACCATCGGAGCATTAGATGTAAGAAACCAGTGCTCAGGATTTGTATATTCTATGAGTGTTGCCAACGCTTTTATCAAATCAGGAACCTATAAAAATATCCTTGTGGTAGGAGCAGAAGTTCATTCTTTCGGATTAGATTTTTCTGATGAAGGAAGAGGGGTTTCTGTTATTTTCGGAGATGGAGCAGGAGCAGTAGTGCTTTGTGCAACTGAAGATGAAAATGCAGGAGATATTCTGGCCATGAATATGCACTCTGAAGGAAAATATGCCGATGAACTGTGTACACAGTTCCCGGGTTCTAAGTTCGGATGGAGCGATAGAATGAGAAAAGAACCGGAAAATGTAACCAATAAAGAAGTATATCCTATTATGAACGGAAACTTCGTATTCAAACATGCGGTAACAAGATTTCCTGAAACGATGATGGAAGCTTTGAATAAAGCTGGGAAAACAGTAGAAGATCTTGATATGTTTATTCCTCATCAAGCTAACCTTAGAATTGCTCAGTTTGTTCAGCAAAAATTTGGGTTACCGGATGAGAAAATATTTAATAACATCCAGAAATACGGGAATACAACGGCTGCTTCTATTCCAATTGCTTTAAGTGAAGCTATTGAACAAGGGAAAATCAAAAGGGGAGATTTAGTTCTTCTTTCTGCTTTTGGAAGCGGATTCACTTGGGGAAGTGTTCTTTTTGAATATTAATCAGGTAAGAGATTATATGGCAACTCAAAAGATTGCCCAACAAAAAAATAAAAAAACCGCAGAACTGTCTGCGGTTTTTTATTTTATATTTTCACTTGTAAATTAAAGGCTTTTCAATAATTTCTCGGTATCAGAAGAGTCCTGGCCTTCATTTTTCGCCAGTTCAATAGCTTTTTCAGCCCATAATTTTGCATTTTTCTTATCACCAATCTTATGATATAGGTTTGCCAGGGTATCTGTATTGGCAAAGCTTTGATCTTTCTTTACAGATTCCTGTGCCCAGACTACAGCTTTTTCTAGGGATTCTTTATTACTTACATTTTCAAAAAAGTTCCATGCTGCTGAGTTCAGTTCATTAGAACCTGCCTTGGAGTAATCTTGATATACTTCTAAGGTAAGTTTTTCATAAAGAGCGACGTCTTTATTTTTTAAAGCTCTGCTGGCTTTTAGTTTTTTTAATAATCTTTCTGCATTGTCTTTGCTTACCAACTTCTGAGCTTCTGTAATGAAGTACTGATCATCCCAGGTCTTTGTATCCGGGTTATAAGCCTTTTTAGTAATGGTGCTCATTTGGAAGTTCTGATTGAATTTTTCATATCTGTCATCAGGGAAAAGTTTCGAAATCTCTGATTTCTTGTTCTGAAAGATCTTATATAAAGGGCTTTCAGTAGTCTGTATACCTGAAATAAGCAATTGAGCATCCTCCTGGTCCATCGTTGGCTTCACTTGGAAATAACGGCTCAGGACTTTTTCTGCAAATTCAGCATCATTATAAATGGTAAGCTCTGCCAGGTTTTTTAAAAATACTGGATCCTTTTCTCCTTTTTCAAATTGTTGTTTTAAAGAAGTCAATCTTTTGCTCGGATCTCCAGCATCCATTGCAAACTGAATGAAATCTTTTTCTTCTACATATCCTAATGTTCTGTGTATAGCTTCACCATTTCCATCTATAAATAAATAGGTAGGGAATGCTTTTACATTATATTTTTTGGCAAGTTCTATTCCTTCCCCTTTTTCCATATCAATTTTAGCATTGATAAAGTGGGTATTATAATAATCACCTACAGCTTTTAGAGGAAAAATATTTTTTACCATTAACTTACATGGTCCACACCATGATGCGTACGCATCTACAAAGATCAGTTTGTTTTCTTTTTTAGCTTTGGCAAGGATAGAGGCAAAATTGCCGTCCTCAAATTTGATGCCTTGTGCCCAGGCCAATGCACCTATAAATAGAGTAGAAAGTATTGCTATCTTTTTCATAAAAAACGTTTTGTTTCCTGCAAATGTAATAAATATGATGACATTTAAGTTGTTCACATTGAAAATAATTATTGAAGAACTTTATTTTTAATACAGATATAGGCTTATATGAAAGAAAACCATCCATTGTTTTGGACTAATTATTAAAATTAATGTAAATGCTTATTTTAGTTAAATGATTAAATTTCAATAGAATATTTTAATAAAAAGTAAAATATTACTAATTTTGTAGAAAACAAAAAGACACCCGTGAGAAAATGATGAGTTATTATAAAAATAATAATTTGTTTTTTTATGTCTAATAATCTATTGAAACTTCTGCTCTTGCTGGTCACAGCAATCTCCATATCTGCCCAGAAAAAAAACAACTTCGATCAAGCGTGCGAAAGAACTTCCTCTATCACTGCCTATAAAGATTTACCGAAGGCCATTAAAACAGCCGATTCTCTTTATAGGGTTGCTCATCAGCCATTAGAAAAAGTGAAAAGTTTGATGCTGTCCTCAGAGCTTTATCATCATGGAGGTGATCTTAAAAAAGCAATATGCTATAGTGAAAATGCCCACTCATTAATTGAGCAGGCTCATGATAAGGAATGGATGGCCCGCGTATGCAAATTATTAGCGAGACAATATAGACAGGTAGGGTTATACGAAAGAGCTAAAAAATATATTATTAAAGGTCTGGGAGCTTCCCGAGAAATTTCCAATTTCCAAAACAGTAATGAAGTTGAAGGCCTTCTGAATCAAGAAATGGCCTTTTATGAAATGGAGGTTGGAAACTATGTAAATGCAATACAATACATCGAGTTTTCCTTAAAGAATTTTGGAAAAATAGACAGCCAGAATGAAGATAGGACCGAAGCTGCTTCTTATCAGCTGCTGGGAGATGTTTATTTTAAACTTAATGATTATGCTGTTTCTGAAAATTATTACAGGAAAGCAGAGGATTTGCTTAAGGCCGGAAGCTGTACCCTTGGTTTAGTTTATAATGGGCTGGGAGGAATTCGGGTAAAGCAAAAGAATTGGAAAGATGCGGAACTATATCTTAAAAAGGCTGAAAACATTGCTGATACTTCACGAAGTTTGAAGCTTAAAAAAGCTGTTTACTCTAATATCAATGATTATTATGAGGGCATAGGAGATAATTTTAAAGCATCTTTATATGCTGTAAAGTATGTAAGGGCTTATGACAGTATTGAAGTCCGTAATCAAGGATTCTCCGGAAAGAGTAAAGAAGTAGCGAAAATCAATAAAGGAAACGGGCAAATGAATGTGGCTAAAAATGCAGCCATCATCATATTGTTTGTTTCATTGGTAGGCTTAATCATCTTTTTCAGAAGAAGACAAAAAGACAGTTTACAAAGCTGAGAAATATTATAAGAACCCAAATGAGTGTAACAAACAGTTATAAGGGATCTTTACTAAGACAGCCTGTAAATTCTGAGTTTTCTAATATATCCGTAGAAGAAATAGATGAAAAAGATTCTGAAGCAGATCGAAAGAGGAATGATTCTCTCATGACCTCCGAAACCGAAACTAAACTGCTTGAACTTCTTGATGAGTTTGAAAAAGGTGATCTTTATAATAATAAAGGAATGTCACTTTCATTTTTAGCCGGAGAACTCAATACCAATACCAAATATCTTTCTTATGTAATCAATCAGCACAAAAATGCAGATTTCAAGACATATATCAATAGATTAAGAATCAATTATATTGTAGATAAACTTATCAATGATGACAAGTACAGGCAATATAAAATCAGTATTCTGGCTGATGAGTGTGGTTTTTCTTCACATAGTAAATTTGCAGCAGTATTTAAGGCGGTTACAGACTTTTCACCATCAGCATATATTAAACATCTTGATGCTGAAAATCAGTTAGATAAAAATGTTCATTTTCGTGAAAACGATTAAAAAGAAATAGCTTGTTATATTCTGTCTTACTATTTTCGCGAAAATGGATAACCTATTGTTTTTTGTAAGACTGCTGCAATCCTATCTTTGCGACAATGTTACGGGAATGATTACAATCATATTACACTTTATCTATTTTATTTTTGAAAGCATTGTCTTTTTACTGAAATAAATATGACTACCCACAACAAACGAAACCATGAAACTTCAGATATGGAACACGTGCATATTTCGTTTTTGATGAAATTGTCACGGTTCCTCTTTTTATCTGCAAAAGAAAATATTCTGATTAGAATATGATTATACAGTATAATCGGGGTTGATTGCCCGGTTTTTTTCAGTCAAGTTTTTTAAGTGCAAATCCACAGAATATCTGTGGATTTGCGATTTTATTTCACTTTTGTACTGTCGGTTTTTGTTTTTGAAGTATCTGGAGTTGCGGGTGCAGGCTCAGAATTAGCCACAGCAGAGTCACCCATTCTGTTTCTTAAGGAGTCTTTGTTGTGAGCATCTTTAAACTCCTCTCTTTTTCTTTGTTTTGAGCACAACTTCCAAGAAAAAGTAGTCCAAGAACTGCTCCTATCCATAATTTTTTCATAATAATACTTTTTTGATGTTAATCAAATATAATCATTTAAGATAAAAGATAAAAGATAAAAGATAAAAGATAAAAGATAAAAGATAAAAGATAAAAGATAAAAGATAAAAGATAAAAGATCTTGTCGTTAAACAACTATTTATTATCAGTATGCATATCCGTCGGATATCAACATCAATAGGGGTGGGCTTTAGCCCTATCAATACATAAAATAACACATTCTATTGGCTTTAGCCAAAACCTAAAATGATATATCATTATTTAATTACAATATGTAGGTTTTATTCATCAATTTTCAACAAAAAAATCTGCAGTGCTTTCAACTGCAGATTTTCCATTTTAAATTAAACGTATATAATACTATTTGGCAGGAGGTGTTGCCATCGAATCCTTTTTGATCTTAATGCTGTCCGGATTCGTCATTTTTGTAGTCATTGTGTCTGTGGTAATGGGTGATGCAGCCCGTGTATTAGCTGAATCACTATTACTAGTGGACATGGATGACTCCTTGGTTCCACAGCTCACTGCAAATAATCCTATGCCGATGGCTGTTAGCAATAACTTTTTCATACAATTTTATTTTGGGGTGTATCAATGAAAAAACAACTATTATTCCTAACAGGGGAATGAAAGTCGTAAAATATAGGTAAAGTTTGTTAAAAGATGTTAGGTAAGTGGAGTTTGAGGGTTTGAGAGTGTTAGAGTGTTAGAGTGTTAGAGTATTAGAGTATTAGAGTATTAGAGTATTAGAGTATTAGAGTATTAGAGTGGGAGATAGGAGATGAGAGATAATAGACGAAGAGATGATAGATGTTTTAGTTTTAAATTTCAATAGTCAATTTTGTTTTGCAAGTGAATCATAGATTACTAATGAAAGGATAACAGCCTTGAACTTTAAACCTTGAGCCTCGTACCTGTATTGCATAAAAAAGCCCCCGAAACCGAAATTCCGAGGCTATGTTGAAAGAACAATTACTTATTGCCTATTTTAAACATTCGCATTTTCACTCTCAAACTCTCAAACTCTCAAACTCTCCAACTTTACCGTATTTCCATAAAAAAGCCCCGAAACCGAAATTCCGAGGCTATATTCAAAGAACAGACAATAATTGCTCATTGCCTATTACTCATTACTCATAATTACCCTAGGTATGGATATTTGTAGTCTTTTGGAGAAACAAAAGTTTCTTTCACACTTCTTACAGATGTCCATCTAAGAAGGTTCATTTTAGAACCAGCTTTATCATTAGTTCCTGAAGCTCTACCTCCACCGAAAGGCTGCTGGCCTACTACAGCACCTGTTGGTTTGTCGTTGATATAGAAGTTACCAGATGCATTTTCTAACGCTTTGTAAGCTTCAGCAATGGCGTAACGGTCTTGAGAGAATACAGAACCTGTTAATGAATAAGGAGAAGAAGAATCAACCAATTTAAGAGTTTCTTTCCAATCCTGATCTTCATAAACAAATACAGATAAGATTGGGCCGAAGATCTCTTCTACCATACTTTCATATTGAGGGTTTGTAGTTTCAATTACTGTTGGGTGTACAAACCATCCTTTAGAATCATCACAACTTCCACCAATAGCTACAGTAGCTTCAGAAGATTCGTTAGCTCTTGTGATATATCCTTTACATTTTTCGAAAGAATTTTTATCGATTACAGCGTTTACGAAGTTAGATGTGTCTTCAGGAGAACCGATTTTAATCGTAGCCATTTGAGCTTCCATTACTTTTTTCACATCAGCCCAAAGAGACTTAGGAACATAAGCTCTTGATGCCGCAGAACATTTCTGTCCCTGGTATTCGAAAGCACCTCTTACTAAAGCAGTAGCTACAGCTTCAACGTTAGCAGAAGGGTGAGCGATAACAAAGTCTTTACCACCAGTTTCTCCAACAATTCTTGGATATGTTCTGTAGTTGTGGATATTGTCACCGATCATTTTCCACATTCCCTGGAATACTTTTGTAGACCCTGTGAAGTGAAGACCAGCGAAATCTTTGTGAGCCAATACTTTCTCAGCAGTTTCTTTACCATCTGTAAAGATCATGTTGATTACTCCGGCAGGAAGACCTGCTTCAATTAACACATCCATGATTACTTTTGCAGAATAAACCTGCTTATCAGAAGGCTTCCAAACTACAACGTTTCCTAACATTGCCATACAGGTAGGAAGGTTTCCTGAAATCGCTGTAAAGTTGAATGGAGTTACTGCAAAACAGAATCCTTCTAGTGGTCTGTACTCTACACGGTTCCAGATTCCGTTGTCAGAAACCGGCTGCTCAGAATACATTTCTGTCATGAACTCTACATTGAATCTTAAGAAGTCGATGAACTCACAAGCAGAATCAATTTCAGCCTGATGTACATTTTTAGACTGTCCAATCATTGTAGCTGCATTGATTACATCTCTGTAAGGACCAGCCAATAAATCAGCTGCCTTTAAGAAAATAGCGGCACGTTGTTCCCAACCTAGTTCGTTCCATGCTTCTTTAGCTGCCAATGCCGAGTTGATCGCATCATCCACATGCTGCATACCACCTTGGTAATAAAATCCGAAGTCGTGAGCATGATCCTGAGGAGACTGAAGCTGTACTTTTGTATCAGTTTTTACTTCCTTTCCATTGATAACCATTGGAATTTCTATCTTCTCAGCCCACATCTTTTTATAAGTGTCGATAAGGCTTTTTACTTCCGGAGATCCCGGTTCATAAGAATTTACCGGTTCGTTTACCGCTAATGGTACTTGCGAAATTGCTTTTGACATATTACGTTTTATTATTTTTATTAAATTAAATAAGTATGTGTATACAAATTTACGATAATTATAAGGAAAGAAAAAAATCTCATCTGTTTTTATGAAATAAACCTAATTGCCCTATAATTATTAGTATATACTGTTTTTTAAGCGTTATTTTTAAAAAATATTTAATGTATTTATTCAATCCTTTGTATAGAAGGAAAATATGTAATGATTTGTTATAATGATGGGAATGGGGACAATAAAATGTTTGTCATAGTTCATAAACTACCTTTAAGTATTGTAAATAAAGGATTTATAAAGAAATGTTAAATTTGTATAAAATTGTGTTTGTTGCGATTTTGAACATTTTAAATAATCTTTTTGATAGCTTGTCTTTTAAGATTACTCTAATTTTACACCATTATTAATCAGGTATGAAAAAAAGAGTCATATTTTTCTCTTTTGTATTGTTTTTCTCAGCTTTATGTGCAGGTCTTTTGGCACATAAAGGGAAAACTGAACCATACGCTGATCTCTTATCAAAAATTCATCTTCTTCAGCAAAAATCGGATCAGCAGACTCAGCCTGAAATCTATAGTTTTTCAGATGCGCAGGATGTACAGGATTCTAATGACTGGGAGAAAGTAAAATTTGATTATTCAATACTTGCTCAGCAATGGCTTCACTATTTCTTTGCCAAGTATACTTTTAATACTTCGGTTGCGGCCGTTCAAAACCGTGTTTATATTACAGCACCAAGGTACATCCTGTACCATGCCCTGCAGATAGCAGGCTGCTAATCCCGTTTTTATAATTTTTAATGATTCGTTATGGTTTGTATTCTTTAATACAGATTCGTAAAGATCATTCCCCCTTTTTACATTTTTAACCTATCTATTTGTCTTTTCAGAAAGACGAACAGGATATCGTTTGTCCAATTTTAAATAAAAATACTATGCACTTAACACCGAGAGAAACGGAGAAGCTTATGCTATTTCTGGCAGGAGAACTCGCTCTAAAAAGAAAGGCAAGAGGCCTTAAATTAAATTATCCAGAATCTATTGCACTGATCAGCCACTTCTTGCTTGAGGGTGCAAGAGATGGAAAAAAAGTAGCTGAACTGATGCAGGAAGGCGCTAATCTTTTAACTAAAGATGATGTGATGCCTGGCGTGGCAGAAATGATCCACGATGTCCAGATTGAAGCTACATTCCCTGATGGAACCAAGCTGGTAACCGTACACAACCCAATCCGTTAATCCCTATTGATTATGATACCAGGAGAAATTTTTGTAAAAGAAGGTACAATTATCTGCAATGAAGGCAGAGAAACTGTAAAGATCAAAGTAACTAATACAGGAGACCGTCCTATCCAGGTAGGTTCACACTTTCACTTTTTCGAAGTCAATAAAGCAATGAGCTTTGATCGCGAAAAGGCTTTCGGAAAGAGACTGAATATTGTAGCCAGTACTGCAGTACGTTTCGAACCGGGAGAAGAAAAAGAAGTGGAATTGGTAGAAATAGGAGGAACCAAAAAAGCAATGGGCTTCAATAACCTTGTTGATGGACAGGTAGATTCTGAAGATCAGAAAAAAGCAAGCCTTGCAAAAGTTGAAGAGTTAAACTTTAAAAATCACTAAGATGAGCTTACAAGTAGACAGAAAACAATACGCCAATATATTAGGTCCTACAGCTGGAGACAAAATCAGGCTGGGAGACACTGAAATCATTATTGAAATCGAAAAAGATTTCACCCATTACGGAGACGAAGCCGTTTTCGGAGGTGGAAAAACCGTACGTGATGGTATGGGCCAGAATGTTACAGCTAAAAGAGATGAAGGCGTTCTTGACCTTTGTATCACAGGAGCAGTAATCATCGATCACTGGGGAATTGTAAAAGGTGATATCGGTATTAAAGACGGTAAAATCGTAGGAATCGGTAAAGCTGGTAACCCTGATACCATGGATGGAGTATCTCCTAACATGATTATCGGTGCTTCTACTGAAGTTCACGGTGGAAAAGGATATATTGTAACTGCGGGAGGTATTGATACCCACATTCACTACATCTGCCCACAACAAATAGAAACTTCTCTATACAGTGGTATTACTACTATGATCGGAGGAGGAACAGGTCCAAATGACGGAACGAATGCGACAACAGTAACTCCAGGGAAATTCAACATGCAGAAAATGCTTGAAGCAGCAGAAGAATACCCAATGAACCTTGGATTTTTCGGAAAAGGAAACTGTTCTGCAGAAGAGCCTATCGAAGAGCAGGTGGAAGCGGGTGCCTTGGGAGTAAAAATCCACGAAGACTGGGGAGCGACGCCTGCAACCATTGATGCAGCTTTAAAAGTAGCCGATAAATATGACGTTCAGGTTGCGATCCACACCGATACTTTAAATGAAGGTGGTTTTCTAGAAGATACAATGAGAGCAATCAACGGAAGAGTCATTCACACGTTCCACACGGAAGGAGCAGGTGGAGGACACGCACCGGACATCATCAAAGCAGCGATGTATCCGAACGTATTACCGGCTTCTACCAACCCTACACGTCCTTACACCATCAATACCATCGATGAACACTTAGATATGCTGATGGTTTGCCATCACTTGAGCAAAAATATCCCTGAAGATGTGGCATTCGCAGACTCACGTATCCGTCCTGAAACCATTGCAGCAGAAGATATCCTTCACGATATGGGAGTTTTCAGTATCATGAGTTCAGACTCTCAGGCAATGGGTAGACCGGGGGAAGTAATCACAAGAACCTGGCAGACGGCAAGCAAAATGAAGGAGCAAAGAGGTGATTTAGCGGAAGATCAGGATAGCGGAAACGATAACTACCGTGCCAAAAGATATGTGGCTAAATATACCATCAATCCAGCAATTGCACATGGTATTTCAGAATATGTAGGATCTGTTGAAGAAGGAAAATTAGCGGATTTGGTTATCTGGAAACCTGCATTATTCGGAGTTAAGCCGGAAATGATTGTAAAAGGAGGATTTGTAATTGCTGCTAAAATGGGAGATCCCAATGCTTCTATTCCAACACCACAGCCCATTATCTACAGAAATATGTTTGGAGCTCACGGAAAAGCTAAGTATGGTATTTGTGCCAACTTCGTATCTCAAATCTCTATTGATAACGGAACTATTGCTTCTTATGGATTAGAAAAAATGATCCTCCCGGTGAAAAACTGTAGAAATATTGGAAAGAAAGACCTTATCCATAATGATAAGACGCCTTTAATTGAAGTGAATCCTGAAAACTATAAAGTAACGGTAGATGGTGAGTACATCACTTGTGAACCGGCAGAAACACTTCCTTTAACACAGTTGTATTACTTGTTCTAAGATAAATCTTAAACCTTATAGGTTTCAGGAACCTATAAGGTTTATTTAAAAATTTAAAAAGTTTGTTCAGTAGAATTTAAAACAATTATAGAACTAAGTTTAGAATGAAATATTTAAATAAAACAGTTTTTTCTCTTGCTGTAGCCGGGATGTCTTTGCTTTCAGGTAATCTAAGCGCTCAGTTTCTGGGCGGGCACAGGCTGAAGAGTGATGAAGACGGGCCAAAAGGGCAATTTATGATGTATGGTTCATTAGATTATTCTAAAGTAACTACACCTACCAATAGCAGCAGTACCGTTTCCAGTGCACCCCTTGGAGTAGGATATTTTATCAATAATAATGATCTTATCGGGGTTAATTATGCCTACTCTCAAAATTCTGTGAATCATAATGTTGTCTATAAACAAAATGAAGCCGGAATCTGGTATAGTCCATCATTAATGCTTGGGAAATACTTTGTGTTGATCGGTCAGGTGGATGCACACTATGTTTGGGGGCAGCAACAGGCAGCCACAGGAGATGCTATGCAGAACTTTAACGGATTCCGTCTTCGTGCTTATCCTTTGATCGGAATCTTATTAGGTGGAGGCTGGGCCTTGAAATTCAAATTTGCAGAACTTTCAATGCTTCAGACTAAAACTAAAGAAGAAGGCTGGACAAAGAGCTACGTAGCAGGACTTAGTGGTTCAACATTCGGAGTAGGCATTTCTAAAAACTTTGACTTCAGAAAAAAATCGGCTAAAGATGATAATTAATCAGACTATAGGCAATCTCACCGAAAATTCTACGGAAAAGAATATCGATTATCTGGATCTGGAATGGTTTGAAACCACAAAAAGGATTCAACGAAAAAGGACAAGAAACGGAGTAGATGTTGCCATCAAGTTTTTTAAAAGAAGGGCAGCGTTTGTATGAAGGAGATATTCTTTTTGAGGATGCAGAAAAAGTAATCGCGATCAATGTTCTGGAAACAGATGCGATTGTAATGGTTCCCGGCTCTTTATTGGAAATGGGAACAGTATGCTATGAAATCGGAAACAAACATATTCCGCTCTTTATTCAGGATGATAAGGTGCTGCTTCCTTTTGAAATGCCCATGTTCAGATGGCTGGAAGCAAGCGGTTTTAAACCGGAAAAACAATCCGTAAAACTGCTTAATCTCCTAAAATCGAATGTAGAACCTCACGGACATGGAAGTCTTGGGTCTACAATTTTTACCAAAATCTTAAAAATGGCCGCTCCAAAAGATGAATAATAGTATGAACATAAACTTTTTATCAGGACTGCTTCATTTGGCAGATCCCACTCTTCCAATCGGTGGTTATACCCATTCCAACGGACTTGAAACGTATGTACAGGAAAGAATTGTTCATAATTTGGAGACTGCAAGAGAATTTGTGCAGAACATGCTTCAGTACAATCTTAAATTCAATGATGGAGCTTTTGTGAAACTGGCTTATAAAGCAGCTGAAAAAGGAGATTTACAGGCACTTTTGGATCTTGATAATGAATGTAACACGATAAAATGCCCAAAAGAAATCCGCCAGGCTAGTCAGAAATTAGGATTAAGATTGATAAAAATCTTCAAAAGAAGAGACAACTTTCCATTGATGGATGAATTCGAAAAGGCCGTTCGTAACAAAGAAGCTAATTCTCATTACTGTATTGTATTTGGAGTATATGCTTATTTAATGAAGATTCCTTTATACGAAGCATTACTGGGATTCTATTATACTTCTGTTGCGGGGATGATCACCAATGCAGTAAAGCTGGTTCCACTGGGACAGCTTGACGGGCAGGATATCTTATTCGCTTTATATCCGGTAATGGAAAAAACAGTTTGGGAAACCATGGAGCTGGACAGAGATATGGTAGGACTTTGCAATACAGCCTTTGACATCCGATGTATGCAGCACGAAAGACTGTATTCAAGACTTTATATGTCGTAAAAGGGTAAATGAGCAAAATGTAAATATCACTTTGCTGAGTGAAACGCCCTTGTGATCTTAAATATTCGCAATCATCAAAAATCTTAGCGTACATAGCGTTAAAAACAAAAACAAACAAAGTAAAATTTAGAAAAAATGGAAAACAGAAAATACATAAAAGTAGGAGTAGCAGGACCTGTAGGGTCAGGAAAAACTGCATTATTAGAACGTTTAAGCAGAAAATTATTCGGGAAATACGATCTTGGTGTCATTACCAATGATATTTATACTAAAGAAGATGCTGAATTTATGGCTAAAAACAGTCTTCTTCCTCACGACAGAATTATTGGGGTGGAAACAGGAGGATGCCCTCATACAGCGATTCGTGAAGATGCAAGTATGAACCTTGAAGCAGTAGACGAACTGGCAGCACGTTTTCCTGAAATTGAATTAGTTCTTATCGAGAGTGGAGGTGATAACCTTTCCGCAACTTTCAGTCCGGACCTTGCTGACGTTACTATTTTCATTATTGATGTTGCAGAAGGAGAAAAAATCCCTAGAAAAGGAGGCCCTGGTATTACAAGATCAGACTTATTGATCATCAATAAAATTGACCTTGCCCCTTATGTAGGAGCCAGCCTAGAAGTAATGGAGAATGATGCCAGAAGAATGAGAAAAGGGAATCCTTTTGTTTTTACCAACCTTAAAACAGATGAAGGGCTGGATAAAGTAATTGGATGGATCAAAAAATACGCTCTTTTAGAAGAAATTGAAGAACCGAACTTAGTAAGATAAATGGACAGTCGTTTAAAAATTATTGCAGGATTCAAGGGAGGAGAATCATATGTGAAAGATCTTTATGTCTCACTTCCTTTCAGAGTTGTTTCTGTAGGGCAGAGAAAAAGTGACAAAAAGCTCTATCAGATGGTGATGAGCTCCTCTCCGGGAATTCTGGACGGTGACCATTACCATCTGGATGTAGCTCTTGAAAAAGGATCTTCTCTTCAATTACAGTCGCAGTCGTATCAGAGGCTTTTTAATATGGAAAACAAAGCTGTTCAGGAACTGAATGTAACCATGGAAGATGAAACCTCTTTTGCCTATGTTCCGCATCCTATAGTTCCCCATGAAGATTCGAATTTTAAAAGTAAAGCGAATGTTCATATCGGAAAAAACAGTCAGATCATCATCAGTGAGATCATTACCTGTGGAAGAAAACATTATGGGGAAGTTTTCAAGCTGAGACGTTTCCAGAATCTTATGGAAATTTACCATAACAATAAACTGGTAGTAAAAGATAATGTGGTGATCCAGCCAGATTTGATCCCAATCAGCAGTATCGGTAATCTTGAGCAGTATACCCATCAAGGAACTCTGATTTTCTACAGTACAAAAGAAAATGTAGATAAAAATGGCTTGATCGAAGAGATTGTTGAAGCAGCCGCTCAGCATATTGAAGATATGGAAGTAGGGGTTTCAGCGATGGAAGATAATGGCTTTGTAGTAAGAGCTTTGGGGAATGGTGGAGAATTGATGTACAATTTCTTCCTGCATGTTCAGGAAATCCTTTGGTCATTGGAATAAAAAAGGGCTTTGGGAGCCTTGAAAAGTCTGGAACTGGAAGAAAATAGTATTGCTTTAACACTCATTGTCACCCTGAGTGGAGTCGAAGGGTGCTGATTAAGATAAAATTTTTAATAGCCAAGAAAGGCTTTATACACAATCATCAGTGTAATCTCCAAAATCTGCGAGAGCATATATTCAATAGAAGCGGGCTTTAGCCAAAACATAATAAGAATCTGAAACAACAGAATTAATAGAAAATGGACAGTACAGTTTGGGCGCTTCTTTTGAGTGCCGTTTCAATAAGTTTTATACACACCGCCTCAGGACCGGATCACTATCTGCCCTTTATTGTGATTTCAAAATCTAAGAAATGGAGCGGAATGAAAACCGCAATATTAACAGTGGTTTGCGGACTTGGACACGTTCTGAGCTCCCTGATTCTCGGTTTTATCGGAGTATTTCTGGGCTGGCAGCTGAATAAAATTTCCTGGTTTCAGGATATCAGAGGGAATTTCTCAGGATGGGCATTACTGATTTTTGGGGGAGTTTACTTAATTTATGGGGTAATTCAAGCAGTCAGAAACAAACCTCATAAACATTTTGATGTGATGGGCGATGATGTTTACGTATATGAACACAATCACAGTGAAGTGGTTATGCCTCAAACAAGAATCAAAGTAACGCCGCTTGTTCTTTTTATGATCTTTGTAATGGGACCAAGTGAACCTTTAATCCCTTTATTATTCTATTCCGGTGTTAAACATTCTATGTCTGAAATTGCTGTTTTAGTGATTTCATTCACTATAACTACCGTTTTGACAATGCTGGGAATGGTTCTTTTGGGACGCTATGGCTATTCAACATTATTTAATACTGAGAAACTGGAAAGATACATGGGGGTGGTAAGTGGTGCTGTGGTGACCGTCTGCGGAGTCGGGATGGTCTTTCTGGGATGGTAAGCGGGGTTGGAGGGTTTTAGAGTAGGGGAGTTTGAGAGTCTTAGGGCTGGAGAGTTTGAGAATGGATTTGTTTAAAGTTTAAAGTTTAAAGTTTAAAGTTTAAAGTTTAAAGTTGTCATTCTTTCCCTAATAATTAGCAACTCATCATTCATTTGCGAAGCAAAATTGACTATTGACTTTTAAACCTGCAATGTCTCTCATCTCTTAGTCTATTATCTCTCATCCCTATCCAATATCTCCAATCAATAATACAATTAAAAAAACTATGAACGAATTTTTCAAAAAACTACCTTTTTTAGACAATATTTTAAAAGGAATCGGGCAGATTATGCTTCAGGAAAACAGATGGACCGGGCTCTTGTTTCTAATAGGAATCTTTATGGGAAGCTGGCAGTGTGGCGTTGCAGTATTGCTGTCAACAGCAGCCGGAACCTTTACGGCCATGAAGCTTAAATATAGTCAGTCTGAAATCAATGCCGGATTATACGGGTTCAGTGCAGCACTTGTAGGAGTGGCATTGGCCTTTTTATTCGAAACAACAGTCTTGATTTGGGTGCTTATAATAGTAGGGGGTGCATTGGCTTCGGTTATTCAGCATTTCTTTATTCAAAAGAGAATTCCGGTTTTCACCTTTCCTTTCATTGTAATTACATGGATTCTTGTGTTTGTTTTGCACCATTTTACACATATTCCTCCCTCTGCTATGTTGAGTGCTGAGGTGATCCCTTCAGAATATGATGATTTTCTTACCTGTACCAACGGTTTTGGGGAAGTCATATTTCAGGGTGGTATAATTTCAGGAATAATATTCTTTCTGGCTGTTTTCATCAGCTCACCGATTGCAGCTTTATATGGATTAGCCGCATCTATTTTGGGTGCAGGACTATCACAGGTGAATGGAGAGCCAATCAAAGAAATCCACATGGGACTATTCGGATTCAATGCCGTACTTTCAGCCATTGTATTTTCAGGAGTTAAAAAAACAGATGGCTTATGGGTACTTATTGCCGTCCTTTTAACCATTATTATCGATGATCTTCTCATTGATAATCATTGTCTGGATGCTGTAGGCGGAGTATTTACTTTCCCATTTGTAGCTGGAACCTGGATCACTCTTTTAATTCAAAAAGTATTTCTTAAAACTAAAGTATAGGAATGGTTTGGGGGGCTAGAGTTTGAGAGTTTTAGGGTTTTAGAGTAGAAATGTTTAAATTTTAATGTTTAAGGCTGCCATTCATTTGCGAAGCAAAATTGACTATTGAAGTCTAAAACAAAAACATCTCTCATCTCTCCGCCTATTATCTCTCATCTCTACATCTATTATCTCTTATCTAATTTATAATGTAACTAAAACAAAAAATGAAAATAACTAAAATAGCAGCCGCTTTTCTTGTCATGGCTTTCAGTGGAAAAAATGATGGCGCAGGAAGTGGAAAAGCAGTTGTCAATCAAAGATGCAGAAGACAAATTTCCTATTGCAGATGCATTGGTAAAATATGACCACGGTAATAGCCATACTCACACGGGTACGGATGGTAATTTCGTTATTCCTGTAAAGTCACTTCCTGACACCTTAGTGATCAGCCGTCAGGGATATGATGAGGTAAAATGGGTGGTTACCAATGATGATGATAAAAACAAAGTTATTTTTTTACAGCATAAACCATTTCAGATTTCGGAAGTAGCGATTAATCACAGTTCTTTTTTATCTGCTATTACAAAAGTAGATCTGAATAAATTTCCTGTGAATTCAGCACAGGATTTATTAAGAAAAGTACCAGGATTATTCATTGCACAGCATGCAGGAGGAGGAAAAGCAGAACAGCTTTTTTTGAGAGGATTTGATGCTGATCACGGAACAGACGTAAGTGTAAATGTAGACGGAATGCCGGTGAATATTGTATCTCATGCCCATGGACAGGGCTATTCTGATCTTCACTTTGTAATTCCTGAAACGGTAAACAATATTGATTTCGGAAAAGGAGCTTATTATATGGATCGTGGAGACTTCAATACAGCTGGATATGTAGATTTTCAAACGTATAATGGATTGAAAAATAGCATGATTAAGCTTGAAGGGGGTTCATTCAATTCAAAAAGGGTCATGGGAATGTTCAATATTCTACATGATGATCTGGGAAGAAAAAATGCTTATATCGCAGCAGAATACAATTATACAGATGGTCCTTTTGATGTAAAACAAAATTTCAACAGGGTAAATATTTTTGGGAAATATAACCAATGGCTTACTGATAATGATTACTTCAATATCCAGTTTTCAACCTTCAATTCTTCATGGAATGCTTCTGGACAGATTCCGGAGCGTGCCGTAGATGAAGGGATCATTGGCAGATGGGGAAGTATAGATCCTACCGAAGGCGGGAAAACTTCCAGAACAAACCTTCAGATGAATTTTAAGCATATTATTTCTCCTTCTGAACAGATTGATGCGATGGCTTTTTATTCAAAATACAATTTCAATCTGTATTCTGATTTTACATTTTTCTTAAAAGATAAAGATCACGGCGATGAAATCCAGCAGACAGACGGAAGGAATATCTACGGTGCAGAAGTTAAATATTCAAAAAGCTTCTCTCTTCCTAACAGTTCATTGAATTGGATTTCCGGAATAGGCGTAAGAAACGATGATATCAATACCTTGCAGCTGAATCACGTTTACCACAGAGATATGTTGCTTGACAGACTGTCTGATGTGAACGGAACAGAAACGAACCTTCACGCCTATTCAGGGTTGGTTTGGAAAACCGGTAAATGGACAATTAATCCAGCATTGAGAGTAGATCATTTTATCTTTAATATGCATAATTTGCTGGATCCTGAACAATTACCTTCCGGACAGTCGAAAGAAGCAACCAGAGTAAGCCCTAAACTGAACTTCTCTTATGCTCAGAGCGATAACGTAATGTGGTTCCTGAAAACAGGAATGGGATTCCATTCCAACGATATGAGAGTAGTGGTGACCAATCAAAATGAAAACACCCTTCCATATTCTATCGGTGCTGATTTCGGGGTAAGATTACATCCGTTCAAGTCATTGATTATTACTCCAGCAGTATGGTATATGGATCTGCAACAGGAATTTGTTTATGTAGGAGATGATGCTGTAGTAGAACCATCCGGAAAGTCAAGACGTTTCGGGGCAGATCTGGGAATCCGTTTCCAGCCATTGGAAAACTTTTATTTGAATGCAGACATCAATTATTCGCACGCAAGATTTATTGAAGAAGAAAAAGGGCAGGATTATATTCCACTGGCACCGGTAGTGACCAGTACAGGATCTGTAAACTGGGATTTCCTGAATGGGTTTTCTTTAGGTCTTCAATACCGTTATCTTGGTGAAAGACCTGCCGTAGAGGATAACAGTATTAAGACAAAAGCTTATTTCGTTAATGACCTGATGCTGTCTTACAACCGTCAGAAATGGGGAGCTAACATTCAGGTCAACAACCTGTTCAATGTAAAATGGAACGAAGCTCAGTTTGCTACAGAAACCCAGCTGAAAGGCGAAGCAGAACCTATCACAGATCTTACCTATACACCGGGAAGCCCATTTGGAGTAAGAGTGGGAGTGTACTATAAGTTCTAGAGTGGGAGAGTTTGAGAGTCTTAGGGTTGAAGTGTTATTTTCAAATTCACTCATTCTCAAATTTTCAAATTCTCCTGACTCTACTTTATAAATTTTGTCTAACTTTAATTTATCATAATATCGGATATGGAAGTATTATCCAATTTTCAATACAAAAAACTTTTTCTACCGAATATTACGGAGAAAATATTAGCCAATAATGCAGATATACAGCTTTACCGGATAGAGAATTACCTCAAAGGGATTCTGATGCCCGTGATTCCATACCGTACCACGTTTAACTTTATTATTTTCGTTACGAATGGACACATTAAACAGTATCTTGAAAATAAGGAATATCACGCTGAAAAAGGCGGTGTGATCTTTATTAAGCAAGGAACGATTACTGCTACCGTAGAACTTTCTGATGATATTGAAGGCTTTTTTCCTGGCTTACGAAAATAATATCCTTTCTGAGCAGGAATTGCCTAAACATAAGAGCAGTATTTTCTTCATGACTCCTTTCTTGAACCTGGACAGTCTGACCTATGGAACGATTACCCAGCTTTTACCCATCATGGAACAGGAATTATGGCTGAATAATCTGAATATTAATGACGTTGTAGTCACCATGCTACACCTGATTCTTATTAAAATGCTGAGTACAGATTCTGATACCCATCATAAATCTGCCACTCGACCCATGGAACTATCCCTTCAGTTCCGGGATCTTTTATTCAAATATCATGTGGGTGAAAAAGAGTAGCATTTTATGCCGATAAACTATCCGTAACAGAAAGTTATCTGAATAAATGTGTGAAAAGCGTCACTCAAAAATCACCGAAACAATGGATCAACGAGATTGATATCAATTACAGTAAAGCATTACTGCACTCCAGTAAAGACATTGCAGAAATTGCCTATGAACTGAACTTTCACACAGCATCCCATTTTACCCAGCTTTTCAAAAAAAATTGCAGGGATCACCCCGAAGGAGTACAGAACTCAGTTTTTGAGCAATAGAGTGACAGGATAAGGTAAAGGCTGGAAGCTAGAAGATGGAGGATGGGAGTTTTTGTAGCCTGAAGAATCGACTGTTGGTTCCTTAACATATTTATTTTTATAATAACATAAGTATTACAGTTTTGTAAACTCCATCAATTATTTAGTTATTATACCCTGTCATTCTGACGAAGGAAGAATCTGATCTACATTTTAATCTCTTCATTTGTCAGGATGACAATAAAAACTTCAAATAATTAAAATGCGGTTTAGAAAAATGTAGTCCGATAGTACTTCCAACCTCCAGCTTCCCTTCTTCCAGCCCAAAAACTACAACTTCTCATTCTCCAACATTTTAATCACCAGCTTCTCCTCTTGGGTAAGGTCGGCTTTTCCATCATTTTCTTCAATGATTTCCAGCTCGTCAAGATATTTCTTGATGGTATTGTTCTCGTAAAGATTGATTACTAAAGGATGGACATAATATTTTCTGCAGACCGTATTGGTATTTCCCAAATGTTCAGCAACGATGTCCAACGCTTCTTTTACATTTTTTTTATACTGAGTGTCATTTTCAGCATACCCGATTTCTTTAAATGCAATCAGGGCATTTACAGTTCCTGACCAGGTTCTGAAATCCTTGGCTGTGAAATCTTCACCACTTATTTCTTTAATGTAGTCATTCACCATTCCAGAGTCTATGGAATGCCGGTTTCCTTCATCATCCAGATATTGAAAAAGCTCTTTGCCGGGAATATCCTTACATTTCTGTACAAGTCTTGCCAATCTCTTACTTCTGAGATCCACATGATGCATAATACCTTTTTTTCCTTTGAATGAAAAAGTTATTTTTTGTCCTTTTATTTCAACATGCTTATCCTTCAAAGTAGTAAGTCCGAACGAACCATATAGTTTCTCATAAATAGTATTGCCGATACGGATATTCGTTCTTTGCATAAGACTGACGATCAGGGCGAGGATTTTCCGTTTTTCAAAATTTCTTAAGGCAAGATCCTGCTCGATATGAAGTCTTATATCTGGTAATGCATACCCGAACTGAAGCATTCTGTAGAATTTTGTATGATTTCTCAAAGCACTCCATAAAGGATGATAACGGTACTGTTTCCTTTTTTTGACATCAAAACCTGTGGCCTGGAGATGCCCATTTTCTAAAGCACAAATCCATACATTTTCCCAAGCCGGGGGAATGACAAGTTTATTAATTCTTATTATTTCATCCTTATCGCGGATTTTTTCTCCATCCTTATAATAAGAATACTTCTTGCCTGTTTTTTTACGAGTGATTCCGTCAGTTTCTGCATCGGTGGTATAAATAAGATGTACCGCCTTTGCAGAAGCTTCCGGATCCTTCATGATTTTAACAATCTTTGATGGTTTCAGGTGAGAAATAATTTCTAAATCTGTATTCTTCTCCATAGAAAATGGTTAAGAGTTTTTACCCTTCGAAAAGATCAGTAAAAGAATCACTACTATTACACAGACTAAGAAAATTCCCCACCACATTCCGGCTTTAAAGATTGTTCCTACTGCTTCACAACTTGTTAATGTTAACAAACTTAATATCGTAATACTGTATAAGCTCCATTTTTTCATAGGTGTATATTTTGTTGGTGTCAGTTAAATTCGAAGCAGGTCAGGCTTCCAGTTTTTGATGGATTTTTTGATCTCATCTCCTGAAATATTCTCGTGAATTGCCCTGTACAAAAGTTCCTTAAATTCATCATCATAGGTAAATCTTAAGGCTGCAATCTGATCGAACCTTAATTTTTCAACCGTTTCATCAGATCTTCTATTAAAAATTTCAAAATACCGCTGTCTAAATTCAAGAATCACGATACGATTTTGAAGACCTAATGCATAATGCTGTCTGGTCATAAATGCCAGATAAAAAAGCAGAAAAATCACAATTGAAAATAAAATCCAGATCAGCTGGTTACCAGGATCATCCCAGATTTTATAGATTCCCAAAATCTCCAAAACAATTAATAAAGGGAGATAAATAAAATGATGAGGTGGATAAAATTTTCTGTGGTTATTGTAGTTCTGCTGTTTCATAGGTGTAATGTAGCAATAATCTTTCCATAAATTTATTATTTTAATAAAAAATCACATTTTATGGTATGGATTTTACTTTTTTAAAAAATTACATAGTGAATTGAACCTTACCATCCATGTATATGGTTTAGATAAGTTGTTATTTAGATATATAGACTGGAGTATTAAAAAATTATGGGATCTCCTTGTTTTCAGTCAAAATTCATAAAAAAATAACATATCATTAGGAAAAATAGGGACTTTATTTGATCCTTCGACTTTAAATTTTTCGTAACTTTCGGTGTTTAAAAATGAAAAGAATGACTTCAAAGGAAAAAGTTGCTGCGCTTCGTGAAGAAATGCAGAAAAATAATGTTGATGCATTTATAGTATATTCTGCAGATCCACACATGAGTGAGTACCTTCCTGAAGAATGGCAGGAAAGAGCATGGCTGTCAGGATTCTTAGGTTCTGCCGGTTTTGTAGTAGTAACAAAAGACAAGGCTGGGCTTTGGACAGACGGAAGATACTTTACACAGGCTGCTATTGAACTGGACGGTTCAGGAATCGACCTTTTTAAAGACGGAATAGAAGGAACTCCTAATTATATAGATTGGATCATTTCTGAAATTCCGACTGGAGGTAAAGTGGCTGTCAATGCTTTAGCGGCTTCTAATGCTAACTGGGAACTCCTTTCTCAAAAATTAAATTCAAAAAATATTACCCTTGCAGATATTCCTCTTTTAAAGGAGGTTTGGAAAGACAGAGGAACACCATCTGCTAATCCAATCTTTGTACATCCTGTAGAAAGAGCCGGGAAATCTGTAGCAGACAAATTGGCTGCCATCCGTCAGGAAATGGAAGACCAGGAAGCAACGGTTCATATTATTTCAAGTCTTGATGATGTGGCATGGACTTCCAACCTGAGAGGAAGTGATGTACAGAGCAACCCTGTATTTTTAGGATATATTGTGATTACTAAAAATGATGCTGTTTTATTCACTGGTCTTGAAAAACTTGAAGTAGAAGCAAGAAAGCAAATGGACGATTCTTTCGTAAAAATGATGCCTTACGAAGAATTCTATAATTATCTGAAAGCTTTCAAAAATGAAAAAATATTGGTTTCCCCAAACAGCAACCAGCAGATTTTTGAAACATTAAAAGCGGATAACCAATTTATCAAAGCTCCCGTACCAGGAAACCTGATGAAAGCTCAGAAAAATGAAACTGAGTTGGAAGGCTTCAGAACAGTAATGGTAAGAGACGGAGTAGCGATGGTAAAATTCCTTTACTGGCTGACTCATAATGCAGGAAAAGAAGCGATGAATGAATATTCTATCGGTGAAAAACTGAGAGACTTCCGTGCTGCAGGAGAAAACTTTGTGGGAGAAAGCTTCGGTTCTATCGTTGGATACAAAGACAATGGAGCGATCATGCACTATTCTGCTAAAAAAGAAGGAAGTAAAGAGGTAACCAATCAAGATACAATCCTTGTAGATTCAGGAGGTCAGTACCTTGAAGGAACTACAGATATTACAAGAACTTTTGCACTGGGAACACCTTCTGAAGAGTTTAAAAGAAATTCTACATTGGTATTACAGGGATTGATCCGTTTATCTATGGTGAAGTTCCCTAAAGGCACAAAAGGAGTACAGCTTGATGCTATTGCAAGACTTCCGCTGTGGATGGAAGCTAAAGACTTCAACCACGGAACAGGACATGGAGTAGGAAGTTTCATGAATGTTCACGAAGGTCCGCAAAACATCAGAAAAGACTTAAATCCTCAGGAGCTTCTTCCGGGAATGGTGTTGTCCAACGAACCTGGATATTATCTTGAAGGGCATTACGGAATCCGTCATGAGAACCTTATTGCAGTAAAAAAAGCAGAGAAAACAATTCACGGAACCTTTTATGAATTTGAAACATTAACGTTCTGCCCATTCTTTAAAGATACTGTAGTAAAGGAAATTCTTTCAGAAAGTGAAATTGCATGGTTAAACGGTTACCATAAAACATGTGAAGAAAAGCTGGCTCCTCATTTGGAAGGAGAAGTGAAAGAATGGTTCTTACAACTGGTAAGCCCATTATAAGAAACTAAAGTCAATGTTGAAGAACTTTAAACCCAAAACATTGAACTTTAAACTTTAAAAATATTAAACAAAATAATTGTTAGATCAGTAAAAGTCCTGTAAGTTGTCTTGCAGGGCTTTTTTATGTATACAACCGTATTTTCACGGATAAAATTCTAGGGATTCTCCTGATGATGGGAATTAGCGGTCTATCTATCTTTGCATCAACAAACATCATTCATACTTTCATATAATAACAATTGGTACGATCATCCCGCCCTGGGATGATTTTTTATAGTTGGAAGCAGGAAAAATGGAAGCTACTGTTCATAGTATAATTACTTCTGGCTACTATAAATTAGCTGAAAAGAAAAGGATATCTATTCTTTTAACCTTCATTACTTCCATCTCCCAGCCTCCATCTTCCTGCCATTTCCGCCTAACTTTCTTGCCCCGGATGTAATTTTCTAATAAGTTTTATTTATTTTCGCCATATTAAGAAATCCAACCCATGATACATGATTTTTTTCGGAGTTTTAATCTGTTTTCAGAAGATGAAATTGAGACGTTTCTGAAGCTTTTTGAGATCAGGAAAGTCAGTAAGAACGAATATTTTATTCAGGAAGGTGAGAAATGTAAGGAAGTAGCTTTTATACAATCAGGGATTTTCCGTTCTTTCTATCTTTCTGATGACGGAAAAGATATCACCTATTGTTTCAGGTTTCCCAATATGATGATGGCAGCTTATTCATCATTTATTTCCGGCTGCCTTAGTAAAGAAAGTATGCAGGCGATTACAGATGCAGAGCTTTTGATTTTGAAGAAAGAAAAGATGGATACTTTGATTCAGGATCATCTCAACTGGACAAAGTTTTTAAAGATGATTGCCGAACAGGAATATCTTGAATTAGAAAATCGCTTTTTTCAGTTTCAGAGAGACAGTGCAACCCAGCGTTATGCAGCACTTCTTGAAAACTATCCGGATTATATTCAGAAAATCCCGTTACAGTATCTTGCTTCTTACCTGGGGATTACACAACGGCATTTAAGCCGCATCAGAAAAGAGATTTCTTTTTAGACATTTGTCCTGTTGATTGGTTGATAGGCTCTATAATTTTGTCAAAAAAATAGATGGAGCACAATATTCTGATTATAGGCGGAAACGGATTGGTGGGCAAAACAATTGTCCGTATTTTACACACGAGAAACCCTCATCTCAATATTTTTATTGGCGGGCGTAAAGGAGGAAGTACAGGAAGACATCTGACCATTGATGTGACGGATCCCAGTTCTTTTCAGGTAATTACTGATAACAAAATAAACCTTATTATTCTTTCAGTGAATGATAAGTCTGATCATATCCTCAAATATGCCATTGAAAATCATATCGATTATCTGGATATCACAAAGCCTACTCCGGATCTGGTAAAGGCTTATGCTATTGCCGGAAAATCGGATATCAGCAGCAGGATTGTTTTCAGTTCCGGCTGGATGGGGGAATTGTTCCTGGACTGGTCAATATTCTTTCAAAAGATAATGCAGATGTTCGGGGGGTAAAGCTCTTTGTATATTATTCTGTAAAAGATTTGGCAGGGGAGAGTTCCGCTCATTTTATGGCAGAAAATGTTGCTGTTCCTTTTCATGATTATAAAAATGATCAGCCTAATTCTATCAGGCACTTTTTAAACACTGAAGCTTTTGACTTTTCTTTTGGGATTGGAAAGAGGAATGCCTACAATTTTGATGTTCCCGATCTGTACATTTTAAATAAGGTTGAAAGAGTTCCTAATGTGAGTGTAAAGATGACCTACAGTTCAAAGTTTATTACCTGGCTCCTTGGTACTTTCCAATATATCCGGCTTTTTGATATTTTATCCTTAAAAGAAAGAAGAAAGATCTTTGGGACCAGTGGAAATGGAGATCAGGCGGTCTTTGAAATTCTTGTACACGATAAAAATGGTCATAAAAAACTGAGTCTGCAGAGTACAAAAGGGCAAGCCGAACTTACAGCTTTATCAGCAGTTTTACACACCGAAGAATTACTGAGAAATCCTCATGAACATAATGTGTATTTCAGCCACCAGCTGCATGAGCCTATATCATTGCTGGCGCAGCTTAATGCCTATGAAACAATTAATATCAACATAGCACAATGAAAAAAATAGTTATAATCAATGGACATCCGAATAAGGAATCTTTCAATTTCGGTGTTGCAGAAGCGTATAAAAGCGGAGCTATAGAAGCAGGAGCAGAAATAAAAGAAATTATCATTGCAGATCTGAATTTTAATCCGAATTTACAATTTGGATATCAAAAAAGAATGGAACTCGAACCGGATTTGCTGAAGGCCTGGGAGATTATTCAGTGGTCGGATCATCTGGTATGGATACATCCTGTCTGGTGGGGAGGCTTACCCGCCTTGATGAAAGGCTTTATAGACCGGCTTTTTCTTCCGGGATTAGCTTATAAATACAGAGAGAATTCTTTGTGGTGGGATAAACTTCTAAAAGGAAAAACAGCTCACATCATCACAACAATCGATCAGCCGGGCTGGTATTACCGTTTGATGTACGGAAGACCAAGTGTGAATCAGCTTAAGGTATCAACACTGGAGTTTTGTGGAGTAAAGCCGGTGAAGGTAACCTATCTGGGGATTATCCGGAATTCTAATGAGAAGCAGAGGGAAAAGTGGTTGAAGCAGGTAAGATTTTTGGGACAAAAACTAAAATAGAATAATATTGAATAAAAACAGAGGTTGGAAACTCTTACAGGGATCTGTTTTATAAGAGTTTCCTCCTTCCTGTCTTTTACAGTCCCTTTTTCCCTTCTATCCAATACGCCTGCGACCTAATGCATCTGGACGAGACGCCTTTAGATTTAAGAAATTTTCTTATCAGTGACATCCGGGTTCCGTTCCCGGTAAGATAAAAAACAGCATCGTCATTGTAGATGGCTTCTTTTTCTTCTCTCAGAAAGTCAGTTAATGCTTCAATGATTCTCATCGTGCTGTTTTTGGGACTGTGATAACCATATAAATTGAGATTTTCCAAAGCCTGAGCTTCTTCCAACTCATGAAGACAAATAAATGAAGAACCACATTCTTCAACAGCTTCTTTGATGGAAAGTGAGCTTCCTAAAGAAGTTTCATCTCCTATTGAGAAATGGATTTTTGCATCTGGTTCAAAAAAACGCTTTCCTCTCGGTATTAAAATTTTTATAGAATCTCCAACGGATAAACCAGCTGTGAAGAGACTCCCCGCCGAAGAATCATTATGAATATGAAATAAGACTTCAAACGTTCCTGCTTCTCTATTGAAATTGAAAGGCGAGTAATTGCGGAAATCTCTTTCGTTAACCCTGATTCCTATAGCGTAAGCGGGTTCAAACTGAATATCCTGCAAATCGGTTTCAAAACGTATAAGGCGAAGCGTTGGAGAAATATTTTCTATATGAATAACTTTACAATCTTTAAATTTTGAGGACCATACATTTTCTACTGTATCATTGATCCATTTTGGTAAACTTGGCATAAATAATTTTTATGGCAAAGAAAGCTTCAAAATTAAAATATACCGATAGCCGTTTCATGGGAATGGTTGGATAATTCGTGGGATGAGCGGTAGGATTCTTAAGTACAATGAAGAAAATACTGTGAAGCTATCTGTTGGTACTTCTGAATTCTGAAGGTGACTGATCTTCTATTTTTGAAAACAAACGGCTAAAATAGGTGTGGTCATTATATCCTAATTCATAAGCGATTTCCTTTACTGTAAGATGGGTAAATACGAGTAAACGCTTGGCCTCAATTAAAATTTCATGATGAATCCAATGTTGTGCAGGTTTACCCGTTATTTCGCGAATTGATTCTGTGAGATATCCCCTTGAAATATTGAGTTTTTCTGCATATTCAGATGGACTTTTCATGGTTTTATAATTCTGGCGCACCATGATTTTGAATGCTCTTGTCAGTTGTAAAGAGCGGTTTTCGCCAGATGCTTGAGAAGAATTCTCTTTTGAATAGATAAAAGCAAACATTCCTATAAACGCATGAAGCAGAGATTGAATTACTGAAAAACCTTCTTTGGAAGCCAACGTTTCTTCATTATAAAAAGAATGAAGTATAGCAGCCGAATTATTAAATTTTTCTATCCATGATTTTTTCCATCGTCAGAGGATATATTCCTTCCAGAGATTCCTCAAAAACAGAGCGTACATTATCCGGAACCAGATCAGATTGTATGGCGACAAACCATCCGTTCACCTTATCCATTAAAAGACCCTGATGCACTTGTCCTGGCAGCACACAGAAAATAGTAGAATCTTTAGCTTCAATAGTATTGAAATCAACCATCATTTTTACATGTCCGCTTTCCATGAAAGTAAATATATAATGACTGTCACGATGTATTCCTTTGTCCATAAGAATATTCTCTGCATGATAGGTATTTTCATCCATCCTTTTTATATGGAAGCGATGTTTGGAGATATCACTCAGATCGTAGGTTGGAATGGTATGCTTCATCTTTTTGAAACTTTTTTATTTCTGTATATTCAGTTATTTAGCTTTTGAAAAGGCCATTTTTACAGCCAGAAACACGAGTACACTTGCCATAAACCATTTCTGTACCTTAATCCATGCCGGATTATTGGAAAAAAACACCGCTACTTTTGCTGCGGTAAAGACTATCAAGAAATTAACGCTGAAACTAAGCAAAACCTGTACTACTCCAAGTTCTAAACTCTGGCTTAATATCGAGCCATATTCGGGTTTAATAAACTGAGGAAAAAATGATAAGTAGAATACTGCTACTTTGGGATTGAGTACATTGGTTAAGAAACCCACAGTGAATAGTTTTTTAGGACTGTCATGAGAAATACTATGATCTACCTCAAAAATATTTTTACTTTTAGGTTTGACCGCCTGATAAGCCAAATATAAAAGATAAACGGTTCCTGCCGCTTTAAGCACTGTATAAGTAAACGGAACGGCTAACAATACGGCCGTAAGCCCAAAAGAAACCATGACGATATGAAATATAAAACCACAGATAACACCAATCAATGAAATAAATCCGGATTTTTTACCTTGAGTGATCGATTTTGAAATTAAATAAATCATATTGGGCCCAGGGCTGATAGCCAGTATAAGTGCCGCTGCCATAAAAAATGGGAGGTCCTGAAATGGAATCATAAGTCAATAGGTTTTACAGGAAATTTTTCAGAGCAAAGATACGCGCTGTTTCTAATCTGATTTTGAAAAAATAAAAGAATATTAAATTTTATTCAATCTCATTTTATTTTACACCTGAATGTGATTTAAAATAAATACCAGCCTATTTTTTTTGTAAATTTCAACTCATAAAATAATTATCATTCAAAAATATTTATTACCATGACCACGGAAAACATCTTTGAAGCCCTTAGAAACTGGAAAAACCTTATCGATTCTTATACTATTGAAAATGATACGAATGGAACCGAAATTTGGAATTACTTAAATCAAGGAACTCATTTCAGCGTTTCAGGAAGAGAAATTGAACAATGGGCAAAGAATCTGGAAAAGGACGAACTCAAAAGAATTCATGCGTATATAGGTATTCATGAAAAGAAACTGAAGTTTTTTCTGATTGATTCTAAAAGTGATAAAGATGCTGATTTTAGTACTGTTATTGCTAAAGATTTTTTATACAATTTTCCGGAATCAAAGATTGAAAGCAGTTGTGATATGGTAGATCTTCCTACTACGATTACCGCAGAATCTGCTATTAACCGTAACTTTAGATGGAATATGTTTGGGACAGCCTGGCTTCAGTCTCAGAGAAATAAAGATATTTTTCAGGTGATATCAATTCCTTTTTCAGATTATGAAAAAATGGGAATTGAAGGGGAGAAAACCTGTACAAGTTTCTTTGGACTTACTGACGATCTGGAAAAGAAAGATTCAGATTTTCCTTATCATATAGAGATTATTACTGTAGAAAGCCTTGCTGTAAATCATATGAGCCAAGAAGCGGAAAATTATTCTACTCCAAGACCTCCGTTTTCCGTTGATACCCTTAGTGATTATCAACTTTTGAAGCAAAGCAGTAGTGTTTTCGTATAACAGTCTGTCTTTGTATCTTCAGATTATGATTAATCTGGTCTTATTGACAGGATTGATTGTATTGATAAAAGAAAAGGTGAAAGCAAAAGCTCCTGTGATCATACTTCTTTCAGGAGAGTTAATTCTGGAACTTACGGACTTGATTGATCGGATGATGAAGCTCAATACTCTCAATACCTATAATTATGCATTGAGCCAGTTTTTTGGTTTAATGATTCTTACGGTGATTTATAACAATTATTATATTCAGCTTTCCCGTGAAGTAAGACGGATTATTTATGGTTATGCCGGATTGGTATTGATGGGGAATATGCTCTATGTACAAAAAGAGACATTGGTTACTTTTTATTCCAATATTATAACCAGTGTCATTATTTGCAGCTATGCAGCCTCTTATTTTATAAAGATTATCAGAGAAGGACGTGTAGAAAAGAAGATGTTCATTGTCAATGTTATTGTTTTTTTATTTTTTTCTGTAGAATGTCTCATCTCCACTGCTTTTAATTTTTTAATCAGCAATCATCTGAATTGGGTAGCGCCCATATGGCTTTTTAGAGGCGTTTTGTTATTGTCTTTTTATATTGCTTTTATTAATCTGGGATGTGGCGTTGGGAAAATCAGGATCAGATAGTTATATGGATATGGATCGGTATTGGACTATTTTTATTAACAACTGTATTAATTACATTATTGATTGTTAACTATTTGAAAAGCATACAAAGAAACAAACAAAAGGTTTCTCAACTGGTCCGTAATAACCAAAAAGAACACTGGGAGAGTATGCTTCTGCTGCAGGAACAGGATAGAGAACGACTGGCGGAAGAACTTCATGATAACATTATTTCACAGCTGAATATCATCCGTCTGAATCTTAATGATAAAAAGCCGGAGGAACTCAGCCGGGATTTAAAAAGATCTATGCAGTTGATCCGTGAACTGTCACATAATCTTACCCCTCCGGATCTCAATGAAATTGATCTGACGGATTTAATTGAGGACTATCTTGAACAGGTTAATAAAAGTATAGAAGTAATTTTTCGGGCGATCACCATAGGAATACCCATCAGTAATCTGGTCAAATTGAACCTTTTCAGAATTGTTCAGGAACTCGTTACCAATATTCTGAAACATGCGGAAGCTACAAGAATTGATGTTTCACTGAGAATATCTCTGAATTATGTGATACTGACCATTGAAGATAACGGAAAAGGGTTCATCATGGGAAACCATTCCGGAGGTATTGGGATGAGAAATATTAAATCAAGAGCACAGAAAATAAAAGCGATTTATAAACTTAAAACACAGCCTGAAAAAGGAACAAAATTCATAGCCTGTATGGCAATACAATAAAATAAACATGGAACATTCAAAAATTAAAATTGGCATTGTAGATGATGACCTGCTGTTTGTACAGCTTTTAAAAAGCTATATAGAAAGTAACGGGAATTATCAGGTTGTTCTTACATCAACCGGCGGAGATCAATTTCTTAGTGAAGATCTCCCAGCGCTGGATATCCTGATTCTGGATTTAAGGATGGCAAACGGAGATGGCCTTGAAGTAATGACTGAACTGTCAAAACAGGAAAACGAAATCAAAATTATAGTGCTTTCCAGCTTCTACAGACGTTCTTTTATGGGACAGATGCTTAAAATGGGAGCTCATGCCTTTTTATCCAAAGAAATTGAACTCGAGGAGCTGTTAGTGGTGATCAATACCGTTTACAACACCGGACATTATTTCTCCAATGAACAGATTGATGTGATGCGAACCCAGTTCTCCAATAAACTGCCGGAGTTTCATGCTTTTTCTAAAAATGAACTCACCGAGAGGGAAATTGATGTTTTGAGACTAGTCTGCCAGCAGCTAAGCACTAAGGAAATTGCAGACTCCCTATTTATTTCTCCCAAAACCGTAGAAACCCATAAGACCAATCTCATGATTAAAACAGGAGTGAAAAATATGGCCGGATTAGTGATCTATGCTGTACAAAATAACATCATTGATGCCAACGAAATAGTGCTGTTTGATAAATAGATATACAGAATCAGGGAGTACACTGATGCACTCCCTGATCACAAGAAATCTAAAAAACACACTATAATTAAGGATTTAATACCTTAGCAATAGAAACAGCATCTGCTATAGTATCCAGACTATAGATCTGGATTACCCCTTGTGTAGTGGCAGCCTGACCTAAAATATTCTGTTGGTTTTGTGCAGTTACTGCATTCTCAAACATAATTCCTGTGGAATGCGCTGCTGTTTGATATACGTTACTCAACGCTACAGCAGGAGATTCTGCTACTACTTTTACATTGGACTGCGTTACTGCGTCTGTAATTTGCTCGTTTACTGTTGAGCCAGCTTTTTCGTTAGCCATGATGATTATTGTTTATTTGGATTTAAAAACAACCGGATTTTCCAGTTGCTCGGATAATGATATTCTGCCTTTAGCAAAAATGAATTACGGATTAAGGATCTTAGCCATAGAAACCGCGTCAGCGATCGTATCCAGACTGTAGATCTGAGAGATTCCCTGAGTCGTTGCTGCCTGAGTAACAATGTTCTGTTGGTTCTGAGAATTCACTGCATTTTCAAACATGATTCCTGTAGAATGTGCAGCAGTTTGATATACGTTACTTAATGCCATTGCAGGAGATTCTGCTACTACTTTTACATTGGACTGCGTTACTGCGTCTGTGATTTGTTCGTTTACTGTTGATCCAGCTTTTTCGTTAGCCATGATGATTATTTTTTATTGGGTTTTAAAAACAGCCGGATTTTCCGGCCGTTCGGATGATGATAATTCTGCTTGTCGCAAAAAATGAATTAAGGATTAAGGACTCTAGCAATAGAAACTGCATCAGCAATGGTATCCAGACTATAGATCTGAGAAATTCCCTGTGTAGTTGCTGCTTGTGTCAAAATATTCTGTTGGTTTTGTGCATTCACTGCATTTTCAAACATGATTCCTGTAGAATGTGCCGCTGTTTGATATACGTTACTTAATGCCATTGCAGGAGATTCTGCTACTACTTTTACGTTCGACTGTGTTACTGCGTCTGTGATTTGCTCGTTTACTGTTGAGCCAGCTTTTTCGTTAGCCATAATGATTATTGTTTATTTGAGTTTAGAAAACAGCCGGATTTTCCGGTCGTTCGGATAATGATAATTCTGCTTTAGCAAAATATGAATTAAGGATTAAGGACTCTAGCAATAGAAACCGCATCAGCAATGGTATCCAGAGTGTAGATCTGAGAAATTCCCTGTGTAGTTGCTGCTTGTGTCAGAATGTTTTGTTGGTTTTGTGCATTTACTGCATTTTCAAACATGATTCCTGTAGAATGTGCCGCGGTTTGATATACGTTACTCAATGCTACAGCAGGAGATTCTGCTACTACTTTTACATTCGACTGTGTAACTGCGTCTGTGATTTGTTCGTTTACTGTTGATCCAGTTTTTTCGTTAGCCATAATGATTATTGTTTATTTGAGGTTAGATACAAACGGTTTTTCCGATTGTTAAAATGAGGTTCTGCCTTTAGCAAAAAATGAATTAAGGAGTAAGGATTTTAGCAATAGAGATCGCATCAGCGATGGTATCTTTGCTGTAAATTTGAGTAACACCCTGCGTTGTGGCAGCTTGCGTTAAAATATTATGTTGATTTTGTGCATTCATTGCATTTTCAAACATAATACCTGTAGAATGTGCAGCGGTTTGGTACACATTACTTAACGCTACAGCAGGCGATTCTGCTACTACTTTTACGTTCGACTGGGTTACTGCGTCTGTGATTTGTCCGTTTACTGGTGGCATAATGATTATTGTTTATGGGTTAGAAACAACCGGATTTTCCGGCTGAGAAAATGATTTTTTATTTAAAAACATTAAGGTCTCAGGATCTTAGCAATAGAAACCGCATCTGATACCGTATCCAGGCTATAGATCTGCAGAATTCCCTGAGTGGTTGCTGCCTGACCTAAAATATTCTGTTGGTTCTGATTCGTTACTGCATTTTGAAACATAATGCCTGTGGAATGGGCTGCAGATTGATAGACATTACTTAACGCCATTGCAGGAGATTCTCCTATTACTTTTACGTTGGTCTGCGTTACTGCGTCCGTGATTTGTTCATTGACTGTTGCCATAGTTGTAATTGTTTTTTTTGAGATATGATCTCGGTTAATAATTATTGAGGTAAACTAGTTTTCTATGATATTTTTAAACTCACAACAGATCCTGCAGATGAAATACATTTCAAAAGCATTGATATAGACTGGTAATTGATGATTAGATCTGAAGGGTGATTCTTATTACAATGGTTGAAACCATTATCTGTAAGATCTGTGCGAGTTTAAAGGATATTTTTAAAGCTCAACAAACAAAAAATGTTGTTGAAAAAAGGATGCGGCTACCATTTTTAATATCTGTCTTAAAAATGAATTCCTGTGGTACAGCTGCTGGCAATGTCGGATTCCTTTTGGGCTTGAAAATGGATTCTGAATGATTGTTTTTGAACATTGACAGCATTGAAAGACGGTGCAAAAATTGACGTTGACCTGATTGTATATATGGATAGCACCGGATCTTAATGGTTACAGGAAAGTAAACCGCATCCGTAGTATTAAGAAGTCGGGGTTAAAACCTGCCCTTTTTTAAAATTCCCAATTCTCTGTATTTCAGTTTTCCGGAACTCATTTTTTTCATGCCCATGACATTATTGGCTATTCCCATCATAGAGTCTCTTTGCTGATTTAATACAGAATTGATCTGCATTAATCCTGTAGAATGTGCACTTACCTGAGCAGAAATAGCCTGAGGTACTGCTGTGGACATTCCAGTGATTATTGTATTGATTTCGTTCATAATAACTATTGGTGTTTGATGATTTATGGTCGGATATTTCCAAATCTTGCGTTCAGCTTATTCATCCTGTCCACGATTTTGATCTCCTTCTGCCTTAGCTTTGCCGTGGAAGCTTCCTGAAGTTTTTTCAACTGTTCTTCATAATTCATAGAAGGAATTTCAGGAGGATTGGCTGCTGACGGAACCGGAGCCGCTTCTTGCTGTTTAACCGCTTCTTCCAGCTTTTGGAGTAAAGGAGCCAGTGACTTCATTGTTTCTTTGATTGCCTTTTCTTTGATGTAGTTAACGATTTCATCTTCATGCCTCAAAACAAAAGGCATAATCTCTTCCTGAACCATTTCAGGTTCAGTCACTGCTGCCGGCCGTTGGGCTACAGGAGTTTTCTGGGGAACTTTTCTGTTCATAAGTGTTGTTTTTAAGATTAAAATAGAATTACAGTAAATAATTAATGAATGCTGCTGCCGCTCTCCAATCCCGATTGAGATCCTGAACAACAATATATCCTACTGCTTCCAGGGCAATGCATGCAGAAATAGCATTTGCTGAAAGCATTTCTTTTAATTGATCCTGAGGCAGTTTCAGAATATAGTCACTTGGGAATAAAGTGTTTTTAGGATGACTTTCAGCTCCTTCGTTGACTATGATTCTCAGAATTTGTTGGAAATAGTGAGCAATCAGCCTGGAAACCTGAAATTCCAGTTCTCTTTTCAATTCCACAATTTGTTCGGTGGTTATTAAATCTGAAACTGCTGATACATCCACATCATGTACGGAATATAAAGCCTCTCCCGTATCAGAAGGAGTGATGGTAATATCTGTTTTGAGGATACATTTTGTCTTTTCAAGATTGATGGTAAGCAATTTTGAATCGGATTCCGGAGCTGCAATATCGCTCAATGTAGTAAGCGGGAGAATTCTTACATTACAGTAAAAAGCTTTGGGATCATCCAGTTTAATCATCACAACCGCTATTCCTGTCGCTTTTTCTTTAGGCTCTACCACAAAACATTGATAATTGGTATACTTTCTAGCGCTTCTACAGTTCACCAACCTGATTGTTGGCTGGATGTTGATGTCTGAGGTCTGGAGATTAAATACAAAACGGTCTGCATTATTTTCAGCTTTTTTGTGATCTGTACTTTTGGTATCCAGATAAGAGCTGTCATGTGCTCTGATCAAATAAAGGCGTTCATTTAAATCACTTAAACTCTCCAGATTTAAAATTTTAGCGGGTCTGGTTACTGATGAATAATTCATGTCTTATTATTTTTGAATTTGTTAATGAGTTGGGTTATTATTGTTTTTTTCTCTGTTTGCTCTTCAGTTTCCCCTGAAGTAATTATTGGTTTTACGAGTGGCTGTGTCAGTTTTACTGACTTCAATACTAATTTTCCCTCATGTGCAGCCGTGATAAAGTTTTTTCTCATATTTTCTTTCTCTGATGAGGTTTCTTCCTGAATGAGAGGTGGTGCTACCCGTTTTTTTTTTCGCTCTCCTCAGTCCCGTTAGGAACTTCTGTAAAAGAAGTAGGGGAGGAATGAGGTTCATTAGAGACAGGAAGCGTGTTGACATTATAAATAGTATTGGAAACTTTAGCTTTTACTTCTGCATAATCACTTACCATTTTAAATAAGTCTTTCATCATTTCATTTCCTTTTCCTGCATCTTGTCCCTGCAAAATTTCTGTTGGTGGAGTGGATGCCTCTTTACTGCCCGGAGCTGGCCCGAAAGTCGTTCCGTAGGTCAATAAATTATTAGCAAGTCTGCTCAATGCGATAAGACCGACCTGTTCAAAGCCCTTTAAAAAGGATTGTAAGTCCTGAACCATCATTCCTGTAGACTGTTCAATCATTACTTTTGTTACTCCGGTCATTGGGGAAGCCTTAGGAGGTGCCAGCACCTCACTGTTCACAAATACGACAGCTTTCTCCGCCGGAGTTGTGGCTTCCACTGCCTGAGATTGTGGGTTTTCACTGTTGAGTTCATTCATGATGGGAAGGTTTTAGGTTATCCTTTTAAAATTTTAATGGCATCAGCAACAATAGCTGGGTTGAGCTGATTCAAATTCTGCTGATTGGTTACCGAATTCTGAATGGAAATTCCACTGGCGTGGGTAGCCATCTGATAAAGCATACTCATGGCCTGTGCGGGAGATTCACCAAGCACGGTAACATTCGTCTGCGTTACTGCGTCTGTAGTCTGGTTGTTTACGGTGTCTGCCATATTTTGGGTTTAAATGGTTATTATTATTTTAATTTTTACAATCTTTTCATAAAGGTTTTTCTTTCAAACCAGTCATTATATTTTTTGACTGAGTCTTCAGAATAAGACTGTTGACCTCTTTTGTCTGATACAAATTTCATGAATAAAAATAGATCTTCATTAAGGGAAAAAACGGATTTTTTAAAAATAAGGGAATTCTCCTATGAGTGAATTTTGTGATTAAAAATGAAATGTTCTAATAATATATAGTGATTTTAATAGGATGGGTAATCCTAGTTAATAGTTATATACTAATGGGGTCCGATACTAAGAGTAAACCCTGAATTTCTAAAAATGGGGCGATCCCCTCTATTCTGTCATGGGCTTTACCTTGAAATTTGTTTGATAACCTATTAAATAATCAATAGTATGGATCCAACAAAAAAACAAGGGAAAAACCAAAAAAATAACCCTCATAGAGCCCAACCAATTCTTAATCCTAAGCTTAAATCTAAAGTACTCATACAACCCGGATATGCAACAGGAGATATGTTTGCAATAGCGGCTGCTTTAGTAGATGATGATGAACTGCATGTAATCATTACAAAAGGTAATGAAAATTGCAAAGATCCCACAGACAAAGCAGATTCTATTAAACAGTTTTATGAAGATTCAGGAATTGCTAAGAAGAGAATACATCTTGTAAAAGTAAGTAAATTAAGAAGCAATAATCAAGAATTAAAAGAAGCAATTTCTAAGCTTCGAGAACAAGAAGAAATTCCAGAAAAGAAGTGCCTCTTGGCTATGGGACGGATTATGTTGCCGAAAATTTTACAGCTGAAATGCAGGAAAAGCTAAGAGATGCATGGAAGGTTAATAGTAATGAAAGAGAAAATGATGCTATAAAAAAATGGTTGATAGAAAAGGGCATATCTAACAGGGGAGATCGTTTATTGATATTATGGTCACGGTTCAGTGGTAAGAATGGAGATATTCATATAGAACATGACACCAGTTATTTTGGAATCAGGCAGATTATAGATAGAGCAGTGGACATGTATGATGCTATCATGATCACAGGAGATAAGGCGTATCAGACGGAAAGAAGAGATACAGGTTGGAGAAAAAAAGACGATTCGAAGAAAAGAGGCCATCAGTTTGACGAAATTGCAGAAGAGGTTAAGAATAGAGTTGGAGTTTCTAAAGTTTTTAATATCACCGAATTCTGGAATGATGAAGATTCAAATGAATTACCCAAATGGGGTGGGAATACCCGAATGGGGCAATTTAAACTGTATGAATATTTTGAAACGCATTTTAAAGAGGTAAAACATCTTGGTTTCAGAAGTGGAAACCTCGAAGTAATGGCTATGTTAGGCTATAAAGTCTTGTATATGGAAGAATATGGCAGTATAGGTGGCGAAAGAATGGCTAAATGGAATGACAAGCGTGGGAAAATCCTTGATGAAAAAGGAATTTCTAAAGAGACAAGACTGGATATTGGATATCAACGAATCCTATTGAATGTTCTCCCAACAAGGACAGGTAAATATCTTCAGGATAAAAAAGCGGAGATCGTAAAAGAAGTTACTGAGAGAATCAAAGGAATGGATGAAGAAGAGAAAAATGAATTGGTTAGAAAAGACAAAATAAGAAATAAAAGAAATAAAATAAGAAAAGAAGAAACAGAAGAAGAAGTATATAAAAGAGTAATAAAAGAAGAAATAGATAAAGAAGTATATAAAAGAATAAAAGAAGAAAAAAATAGACCGACCATATTTTACTCCCGGTAAGAAGGATGGGACTCTAAAACCTAATGAGATACGTGATGAATACTTAAGAGGATTTGGTTACTCAGACTTGAATAGGCTTTTTGATGAATATATACGTCCTAAAGATTGGAAAGAAAATGAATTTACGATAATGAGAGAAAAGAAATATTATTTGGATAAGCGTACTACTGAAGATGCTAAAAGTTGGAATCAAAATGAAAGGGAAAAAAGAGCAGAGTTAATAGCAACTCAGCCCTCCTGAAAGGGTTAAAATCAAAGTGATACCGACAAATTAAAATCCGTATTTCTACGGTTTCCTATAGGAGACTTTATTCTGAGTTTTGCAGCGCGATAATCACGTACCTAAGTTTTATATGACTATACACCGAAATCCGGGACAGCATAAAAACTGTTCCGGATTTTAATTGTATGAATTAAAAACGATTTTCTGTTCTCAGATAAAGAAATATTAATTCTTAAAAAACTGTAAATTAGCGGTCGAAAATTAATTGAGAATACATTCCCCGCAATCTTTGTCATGTCTAAACTAAAAGCTGCAAGAGAACAGAAAAATCTGACCCAGGAAGAACTTTCAGAAAAGTCGAAGATTTCTGTAAGAACCATTCAAAGGATTGAAGCAGGTACAGAACCGAAAGGACACACTCTAAGAGCTCTGGCCCAAGCATTGGAAATAGAGGAAACTTCGTTGCAGGATATTATTATAATTCCTGATATGATTGATGAGGAAAAGAATGAAAGTATTCCAGAGATGAAGGAAGAACTGCAACCTGATATCAATTATTCTCTTATTAAGATCATCAATCTTTCATCTTTATTATTTACCCTATTACCACCATTGAATATTCTCGTTCCCCTTATTCTGATGTTTACGATGAAGCAGAGAAATAGTCTGGCTCGCCAGATCATTTCAATCCAGATGATATGGACAGTGATGGCACCGATTGTATTCATGCTGGGTATATTTTTAAAGCTGGGAAGAACATTTACTTTGGTTCTTATGATCGTGATTGTGCTCTCTAATATTTTTATTATTCTTCGCAATGCTGCAGAAATTGATCGTAATAAGAAATTGTATTTTCGATTGAAATTCAGTATGATATAAAACTTGTCGTCATTTTGTCGGGTTTTTGTCGGGTTCATTTTTCGTTTCGAAACAGATGGAAATATAATCTTTGTCAAAAATTTAATCATGACAAAGACAGCTTCATTGGCACTTCTTTTTTAACCTTTCTTTTTAATTCTATTCAGGCGCAATTACCCAAAAAAGATCCTCTTTATCGGGTTATTATGTCGAAGGATAGTCTGCTTTTTTCAGTAGGATTCAATACTTGTAATCTTAAACAAACTGAGGATATGCTCAGTGAAAATTTTGAGTTTTATCACGATAAAGATGGCTTTTCAGATAAGAAAAAATTCATTACTGATTTTAAAAACGGTCTGTGTAAAGCTCCCGATGTTTATCATGCTAAAAGAGTTTTGGTTGATAAAAGCACTCAGATTTTTCCAATGTATAAAGGTGGAAAAGTATATGCCGCTGTTCAGAATGGAGATCATTTGTTCTATGAAAAAGAAAGAAACCAACCCGAAAAATTAGTTGGAGAAGCCAGGTTTACCAATTTCTGGCTGTTGGAAAATGGAGACTGGAAACTCTCCAGATCACTGAGTTTTGATCATCATGCTAAAGAAACAATCGATCAGGAAACTGTTTTTAATAACGATCAGGAAATAGAAAACTGGTTGAAGGAAAATAAAATCCCAACTCTAGGGCTGGGAATTATCGAAGGCGGAGAACTTAAGCAGATCAAAGTTTTTGGGGACATTCAAAAGGGGAGTCCAGCTCCTTTTAATACCTATTTCAATGTAGCTTCCCTTACCAAACCCGTTACAGCAATGGTTGCATTACGCTTGATAAGCCTTGGAAAATGGAATTTAGATGAGCCTCTTGATACTTATTGGACAGATCCGGATGTTGCGAATGATTCAAGACATAAAAAGATAACAACAAGGCTCATTCTTTCCCACCAAACAGGATTTCCCAATTGGAGGTGGATGAATCCTGATAAAAAACTGAACTTTCAGTTTGAACCAGGAACACAATATCAATATTCGGGAGAAGGTTTTGAATATCTGCGAAAAGCCTTAGAAAATAAATTCAAAAAAACGTTGGATCAACTTGCTCAGGAATTAATCTTTCAACCCTTACAAATGAAAGAGACCAACTATATCTGGGATCAGAATACCGATGAATCAAGATTTGCAATCGGATATAATACAGACGGAAAACCCTATCCAATAGAAAAAAATAAAAAAGCCAATGCTGCGGACGATTTGCATACTACAATCGGGGATTATGGAAACTTTATGGTGAGTGTGATGAAAGGAAAAAATCTGAAGCCTGAAATATTTCAGGAAATGATCAAAAAACAGGTGAAAACGAAAGAAAGTAAGTATTTTGGGCTAGGTTTTGAAATTTATGATCTGGGTAATGGTGAATATGCTTTATCTCATGGCGGAGCAGATCAGGGAACAAGATGTATTGCTTTTGTGTTCCCAAAATCAGGGAAAGGAATTCTGATATTTACCAATGTAGATGATGGTTATAAAGTCTATGAAAAGCTGGTTATTCATTATCTTGGTAAAGAAGGAAAGAAAATTGCTGATATAGAGAATCGCTAAGTTTTTTCATTCAGATCTGGGAGATTATATTGTTTTTTAAACAATCATCTGTATTATGTTGGAAAACGCAATGGCGCAAAGAGTTTAAAATATCATGTTGCTTTAAGGCGCAAGAGAATCAAAGATTCTCAGTAAGAAAGATATTTTCAAATGATTCTTTTATATTTACTAGTAGATCAAACAGATCGCGCATTTTATTCTGCTTAATCTGCGTGATATGAAAAATGAAAGCAAAGTTATCCATCAGCTTAGAAAGAATCAATACAATTGATTCCCTCTTTGCTTCCTTAAAAGCATAACGGATTATAAATAAATCTTTGTGTTTTAAAATCAATAGAAAGCCTGTCATTCATTATGAAGACAGGCTTTGTTATTTTTATTTTACCTTTTCCAAAAGATATAATTTAGCACCGGAAAATGCCAACTTAGGCATCAGATTACCTTCCAGAACCATCGTCTTACTGTTAACGTCAATCACTGAAATATAATTATTGGAATTGTATTCAATATAGTTTTCTTTCTCTTTGGTGATCGGGTTTTTCCCGAATTCCAATGAGTATTTTACCCAATCTTCTTTATCCGTACTACAATGCACGGGTTTAAACTTAGATTTTTTAGCCTTAAAGATCATTTGGTCAAAGCCGCCTGCACATTCAGAAGAAAATGTACTTTCCGGATTCTGATCTTTAGTAAAATCTTCGAAAGAACCTTTGTAAACGCCCACTACCTTCCAGGTTCCATCTAAACGGTCTTCATCTATTTTACCTTTTGCTTTGCTTACTGCCCAGCTAATCCCATTCACCGTTCCTTTTACAGCCTTGTAGCCTATATTTACAGCTCCTGACACCACTTTGGTAGCAGTTCTTACCACGCAGGAATTGAGTACAAGAACAGCCGAAGCCAGAAATATCATTTTTTTCATATTGTCAAATTTTTTGCGAAGATAAGGTTTTAAGTTTAATAGAGTTGAAGGATGGGAGCTGGAAGAGGGGAGTTCCTTGAAATGTGGTTAATGTCTGGTTCTGTATTAAAATACTATTGGTTAACCTTATTGTAAACTGGAAATCAAGGTTGATTAAATGGTAACTTCCAGCTTCTGTAGGGTATTCAGTTTATATTTATTCTGCTGCGGGAGGTGTTTTATATTTTTCAAAAGTATAAACAAGATGGTAATAAGCCTTATTTTCATGATAGGTCTTGCCCATTGGATTTACCTCTTCACCTTGTAATAGAAGTTTCTTTTCAACTTGATTATTCCGATATTTTTGTAAAGTAGGGAGGAGATAAGAAACATTGGTGGTCTGCCATTGTTCATTATCGTGGATGAATAACCACTCATCAGCTTTTTTATTAAAATAGCAGGAAAGATGGCCGCCAAGTTTCTTCGGTCCCGAATACATCATTTTAAATCCCTTTTGGGTTAAAATGCTGTCAGTATTAGTCTTGTTTTCAATAAGTTTATACCAGATCTCAGAGGAGGTTAAAGTCTGTGCCGAAGACAGAAAAACTCCTGAAATTAATGCAATAAAGAATAGTTTATGATGTTTCATTTAGTTTAAATTAAATCAGTTTTTTAATCTGCTTTTTCTTTTCTCAACAGCTTTCCTGCTGGGCTGAAGTAAAAGTTGACATCCTTTTTCTGAAAAAATAATTCCCGACCATAAAGATAGGCATCATTATATTCTAAAGGGATAATGATTTTCATCTGGAAATCTGATAGCCCAAATAAACCATTTTTTCGGATAATAATGGTAGTATCGGTTAGAGACACCAGCTCAGTATCACTTAAGTTGATGATATATTGTCCGTTGTTATTGACCACTCCGTATTGATCTCCGATTCTTACAATAGCATAAAACTGGTTTTTATCATTCATAAAATGAAACCCATGAATTTCATCATACAGAAATGGAACAAGAGTCTTGTTTTCAATATTTATCAATCCTTTTTTGCCGTTCTTTTTTGCAGAAATAAGCGTACTGTACATCGGATCCAGATTTTCATATTCTATGGGAATCAATATCTTATTGTTGTCATCCACAATACCACTGAGGTCATTTTTAGTCACCTTTATAAACCCACTGGAGATCCCTATTGAACTGTAAGTATTGTCTAAACCTATGACCCATTCGCCTTTACTGTTCAGAATGCCATACTTTTCTGTACCGGGAATGTGTTCTTCGTTTCTTCTTCCAGATTCGTCATATTCATGGTCCGCTTTCGAAACTAAATAATAGCCATCCGTATTGTAGGTTGCTGAACAAAACTGAGGCGGGATGATATTGGTGCCATCAGAAAGATAGTAGCCAATAGATCCGCTGGCATTTTTCAATGGGTACAGCTCATTGTATTGTTGAGCATTGAACAAAAGGCAGGGAGCCAATAAAAGGATCGAAACTATTATTTTTTTCATTTTGATTGTAGTACATCTTAAAAGTACACATTATTGGGGGGATTTTATTCATCCTATTTTTTGTATTTTTAAAATAAGATTAATCATGATGAAAATATTCTCTTCTATACTCCTGTTTTTGTTGATGAGCTCGTGTTCTCCAAAAGTGGTCAGGCTGGCTGCTCCGGAAGATAAAGCAGATTTTGGGATCTCAAAACCTTCCAAGGCCCTGTTTTTTGTAGAGAATGAAAAGATTACAGCGTCTGAAGATCATATCCGCAGACATCAAGAAGTGGCAGACCGTCTTTACAGGCTATTTGGAGGAGCTACAGATAGGGTAATGATAGCCAGAACCAATGCTAAAACTTTTAAATTTTCCAATGGTACGACTACATGGTTTGTCAATATCCAAGACTTTCCGAAACGAACGGCGATGATTGTATTTGATGGAAACAATGAACCCATTATTGATTACAATCCCAAAAATTATGAACATTTGGTGAAAAAATACTTATCCGAAGACCTGAAAAAGAAGCAGGAAGCGGATAAAGAAAATAAGAATGCTGAAAAAGGAGCTTCTAACACGTGGAAATCTATTGATGCCGCTTCTTTCTCACCGGACCAAAAATATGCAGATCGCATTATCAATCACAGCAATACGGTCTATTACCCTTTGCTCTCCTTTGAAGATGGGGGGAACTGTAACGGACAGTTTCAAAACATCATTTACTCAGATGAAAAACAACAACATATAAGCTATAGTTCCCATGTTACCTACAGAAACGGAAGAATGCTGGAGTATGTATACACAAGGGAAGGGCTTGAAAATGTTCAAAAATATTACCTCAATACAGTAGGGTTATTGGATTCTATAGTCAGTTCTCAGAATGGTAAGAGGGAAATGAAGCTTAATTTCAAGTATCTGCCGGATCAGTTCATCATTCATTCAAATTATGGAGATAGGGAAGAGTTTCATCTTAATACAAAAGGACAGGTAAATGTAAAATATGATTTCAATAAAGAGAACAAAATGAAACGGGAGATCCATTATACTTATGATAATCTTGGGAGAGTTTTAAAAGAAGAAAGCATTCACAAAGGAGAATCTCCTGTCATTAATACTTATCAATATGATTCTGATAAAAAAAGAATGTATTCAAAACTAACCATCGAAGATAAAGAAGGGAAAATACATTCTGAAAATACAGTGAAGACGATCGATGGAAAACAAGTATTTACAGTGATGGCCAATGGAAAAGTTCAAAACAAATCTGTCTCAACATTGAATAGTAATTGTGAAGGAAAAGTAATTACCTATGATGGCACTGGGAAAGTGGTATCTGTAAGTGTTCAGCAAAGACGATAGTAAAGTATCTTTGCAAACCTCTAATGGGTAATACTCTTGGTTTGATTTTGTCCACTAATGCACGAATGAATAAAAAATTCGTGAATTAGGGGCCAAAAAATATCTTTAAGTATTTCGAAATTTTTGTATTAAAATCTGTGTAGATCCGGGCAAACTTGTGGTTTAAAATTATTCTTTTTGAAACGCAAAGTTTTAAGAGGAATGATGGAATATTTTAAGGAAGCTAAGCATGGCGACTTTGTCGCTGAAGAAGCTTTATGGTTAAACGTATGCTTAATAAGAATCAATTTCATTGATTCCACTCTTTGCTCCCTTTAAATATTACGGAATGAAGAAAAAACCTTTGCGTTTATAAAATCTCTTAATTTTTTAGCCACGAATTCACAAATCATTTTTTTATTCGTGCATTAGTGGCTAAAAATATTTTCAGTTTTTATATTAAAATCTGTGTAGATCTGAGCAAATTTGTGGTTAAAGAAACTACTTTTCTTCCGCTTTTAATTTATTCACCAAAGGATTCGCGTACATCGCCAGGAAATATTCTTTAGAAACAGGATCAGACGGATCTATACGCATTTCTAATCTTCGGATAAACAGCTGTTTTTCCTGCTCTGTATATTGAGAAGCATAGGTGTCTGTATTGTTGATTAGATCGTAGGCTATATATTTCGTAGGCCAAAGCTTGTAATTCTTAATGATAGAATCATCAATCAACTGTACAATAGCCTGCAGCTGCTTGTTTTTATTCTCAACGGTAGCGGCAATATGATCCAATTCTGTATCAATAACATCACCGGCATGGATATGAATTCTTTTCTTTTGTCCTAAAATTCCGCTGAGTATGGTGTTGAAGTCTTCGTTTTTCCCTTTAATGTATGCCTCTTCTCTGTGTTGTGCCAATAATTGAGGCATTTTTAAAGAATCGGTAGGATCATATTCATAGGAAATAGAGATAGGAACGATCTTTAATGTTTTAAAATAATCTATTAATGACTGATCTCCCGCTGCCATGGCCAGCATTTTTAAAACCCCTTGTTGGGTAGCATCATTCCCGTCTTTAGCACGGCCTTCACGCTGGGCAATCCATACGGAACGGTTTTCTTCGTGTAATAGCATATCAATATACTCAGACATGGTCTGTGAACTCTTAAGCTGCTCACGAATTGATAATCCTCTTTGAACTAAGAAATTACGGTTCAGCTTAGCCAGTACATTCAAAAAGTTTCTTTTCACAAGATTGTCACCAATGGCTGAAGCCGTCATAATATGGCCACTTTCCAACAAAACAAGGTTAAGCAGGGAAGTATCCAGTACAATATCCCTGTGATTCGAAATGTAAAGGTAGGACGTATTTTTATCCAGCTTATCAAAGCCAGAAGTCGTTAAACCTTCAGAACTTTTGGCAAGAATCTGACGAACGGCATACGCTACAAACTGATGCTGGAAATCACTTATGGAATGCACATTTTTAAACTGTTCCAGCCAAACCTGCTCATCCACACCGGGAAAAGTAAAGTTCATGAGCGCTTTCATCATCGGATCACGGGCTATGCTCTGCAATCTTTCATTCACTTCCTGATCATGAAAATACCGGATTTCATCAAACTTAGACATGTTATGGTAAAAATTAAAACTTTTTGCAAAAGAACGAAAATTTATCTGGGGATGGGGTATAAAGGTTGTTAAAGTATTATGATGGGCGTAGGAATTAGAGAAATCATGTGGTGATTTTTATTAAATGTCTTTTTAACCATTAAGAATAGTGAAGTTATTAAGGTATTTAAGATGAAAATCGGAGATTTCCTTTATCCGAAAACATGGATGTTCTTCCTTTATTTCAGCAAAAGTTTTATAGTCACCTAAAAGCTTTTGTAACTCTATTTGTTCTTCATTAGATAAAGAAAGATATAACCATTCCTGTAATGCGTCTTTTCCTTTTTGGAAATAAAACTCATCAGATTATATAAGACGTTCGAAATAATTTGTAGATGTTTCTATAACTGACATTTGGTTTTCATGGAATTTAGTTTATTTGTTTCATCCAATAGGAAAACAAATAATTCATTAGAAGTAGCAATGATAAGAAAAACCTTTAGCTTTTGCTTACGGGAAAGCGTAAATTTTCTAAAAACAAACTATAAATATGGATTTAAAGAATTTTTAGGTCTTTTAGGAGTGGATTTAAAGATGAAAAGCAGAGAATGAAGATTATAATTATATTGGTTTAAGAGCCAATTTTCACAATTATTTTTCTATATTTAAACCTCATAAATGTTGATTTATCATGGAACATAAAATACATCAGGGACGCAATGTAAAACGATTCAGAGAAATGCTGGGCATCAAGCAGGAAGCACTGGCTTTTGACCTTGGGGACGACTGGAACCAGAAGAAAGTTTCTCTGCTGGAGCAGAAAGAAATTATTGAAGACCCTTTACTGAAAAGAATTTCTGAAGTATTGAAAATCCCGGTGGAAGCATTTCAGAATTTTGATGAGGAGCAGGCGGTAAATATTATTTCTAATACGTTTGGTGATAATGCTTGTGTTGGAAATCCAAATTCAACTTTCAACTTTAGTCCTATTGATGAAATAAAAAAATTGCATGAAGAAAAGATGGAACTCTATGAAAGGATGCTGAAGGAGAAAGATGAGATGATGGGGAGATTGGAGAGGTTGATTGAGAAGGGATAACTTAAGATATAGAAAAAGGTTCAGCATATGCTGAACCTTTTTTATGTTAACGAATAATAAAGTCTATAATGATGGCTTGTTATTATGTATTTTATCAACCAAATTTGACAATGTATGCTCTTTGTCTTTTCCTAACGTACATTGCCATATTACTATTACTGACCATCCTATTGATTCCAAATAATCAATATTTTGTTGGTCCCGTATAATATTGCTATTTATCTTATTTTCCCAAAATTCTTTCCTAGTTTCGGGTAGTTTGGCTTTTTTACAGTTCTTATGTCCATGCCAAAAGCATCCGTTTATAAAAATTATAGTTTTATATTTTGGAAGAACAATATCAGGTTTTCCTGGAAAACGTTTATCATTTTTTCTATATCTAAATCCATTAGCAAATAAATATTTTCTTACCAAAATTTCCGGCTTTGTTTCTTTTCCGGAAATCTTGGACATGATTTCAGAACGTTTTTCAGATGAAAAGATGTCAGACATTATTATATTTGTATAATTAATTACAATTTAAGAATTATTTGAATCATATATGTTGAAAGACGAAATTTTTGAGGATACGAAAAGGTATTGGGTACTTAAAACGATTATTGAGGATAAAGATCGTTCTTTTCAAACTATTGATAGCTATAATGATAAATTAGAAGAGTACTATAATTATGACAGCCTCGTTCCTAACTCAAAACAAATTAGTTCTGATGATTTTGTGATTTTGATAGATAAGGAAAAGATACTAGGTTTTGCAACAATAGGACACATTAATATTTCACCTAGTACAAAGACAATCCGACGTTGTCCAAAGTGCCAAGGAACAACTATAGATACGCGTAAAACAAAAAGACCTAAATACCGCTGTAATAAAGGGCATGAGTTCGAAGTTCCGATTGAGAAAGTAAGGGATGTTGATAGGTATACAGCTTTCTTTACATTTTTTATTGAAAATAATAATAAAGATCATACTCTTAAATTACTTCGTCCTTTTTATATGAATGGTTATAATCAAAATATGTCTATGCAACGACTGAATCCAGCTGTTATAGAGTTGTTTATTCATATTAAAGCAAAGCTATTAAATTCCTATCCTACATTAAAGAAAGAAGAGGGTTATATAAAAGATACTGATGAGCCCTATATAAATAATAATAAAGATGAAAGAGGTAGTGTTTTACGTGCTATAAAACTTCGTAGAGGACAGCAAGATTTTAGAAATAAATTACTTAAAAGATACAATAATACATGTATTGTGACCGGGTGTAAAATAATTGATATTCTTGAAGCTGCACATATCAATCCTTATCGTGGAATAAATGACAATCATCCAGAGAATGGCCTTTTGCTTAGAGCGGATATACATACCTTGTTTGATCTTAATCTTATTACTATAAATCCCTATACACTTACACTTGCTATTTCAAATACTTTATTAGATACAGAGTATAGAATATTCGAAAATCAAAAAATAATAATTGGAAAAAAAACACCTTCAAAAGATGCTTTACTTTCCAGGTGGAATCTCTTTCAGTATTAGTAGTATTAATTAGTTTTAATTAAAATCAATCCGTTATGAAATGGTTATTATAAGAAAATTATGGTTTGGCACAATTCAAACAGCTATTATTAATTGTTGTTTATGATTCAAAAAATAGAAAGTTTCTCATTGTATAAGAGTAGAATGAGAAACTTTCTATTTTTTCTGTAGGATATATCATTGTTGTATCTAATTAAGATAAGAAGATAAATATAACGAAATAAGTAAATCATTTGAATTCAAGATACTTGATTTGTTCTTATTATAGATGGAATTTAAAGATAATTATGGAACAGGATCAGCGTCTTCCAATCTTTTAAATAGGTGAGATAGCAAGCTAAGCATATCTAAACAATCCTTTTCTGTAAAAAAGCCCAGAGTCTCGCAAATCACCAATTTCTTCATGAGAAATAGGATTTCTAGCACCAGTTACAATTCCCATAGATAAATATTTTTGTCCATCTTCAATACATTTGTAGGTATCCGAATGAAATTTAGAACCATCGGGTTTATTAAATTTAGCAGCTACTTGTAAAACTTTACCTAAACCAAATTCAGAACCCATCATGCCGTGATCAGATATGTTTGTGCTTTTTGACTTTGTTCTTACTGAATTTATATACCTTTTAACTGCCTCAATAAATGCTCTATAAAAATCATTTCTAATATAATCTGCTTCTGCTGCGTTTCTAATTTCTGGATGAAGATATCTCCAGTGTAAGTTTGCATATTCTGGAACTAGGCTATGGATTATGTGAATAACTCTTTGTTGAGTATTTTCTGACAATTCAGGAGTTTCATCTAATAGATTAACAATGTCTTCTACTTGACCTTTTGCATTCTCTGGTAGCTTTTCAATCCACTGCCCTACATTAAGATTAATTTTTTCACTAATTGCATTTTGTTTTTTTTTCTTTACGTGATTCACGCCATTTTCTCTCAATTATAGATAAGCAAGAAGCCAAATAATTACGTAATTCAGATGTTTTTGAGTTTTCCCAGTCTATGGATTGCCTATTGGTTGAAATTACATCTTCTTCCCAATTATCAATAAAATCAATATTTAACCATCCTGTTGCATATGAATAAAAATGACTGGATTCGGATGGTCCAAAAAATTCAGGTATATTAACCATTCTACCATTTGCAAATAGTGTTATACCTCGTAAATTAGCTTTCAAAGGTTTTTCAGTCGTAATAATTGATCCTTTAATTTCTTCTTTTTCTCCGTATTCTTTGTCATTAATATTTACGATATCTTGAAAGTCCCACTCAAATTCAGCTACGATATTTTGATATTTTGTTTTACTATCTATTTTAATAGGTTCTCTATCATTTAGTGATATATATATAATAAAGTCATCTTTAAAATCAAATAATTTAGCAATATTATCAGCGTAATCTTCTATTGGGAAACCTGTTTTTCTTCTTAGATCAGTTAACGTAATTGTGGTTCCACTGCTCTCATCAGAATGTTCTAGTATTTGAAAAGTAGGTTCATAATCCTTACCTGTTGTATCTAATATCTCATTCCAGTCAAGGTCAAAATTTACATTTTTTTTTCTTTGGAAGTAGATATTGTTATCTTATCACCAATGCCAAAAAGAGCTAATTTACCTAGCCCTTTTTTTCCGGTTGGAATTCTTCCACACTGAGATTCTTGATTTTCTTCACGTCTATTTCTTCCTATTCTGAGGAAATAATTGTTTACTTCATCAAAAGACATCCCAGTGCCATTATCTTGCACAATGACTTTTTTTCTTCTTTATCATATAGCTTTATATGAACTTCAGTTGCACATGCATCATATGCATTCGCAATTAATTCTGCTAGAGCGGGAGGCATTGTTGAATACATCTTAACACCAAGGTGCTGGATAGTATTAGCCTCAAATTTCATTGATAATTTGTCTTCACTCATATATTAGTTTTTTCTTTTTATTCCTAAATAATACTTCAAAAAAAATTTTGAATGTTTAATTATTGCTAGCTTAGCTGTTTTCTGTGCCACTCAGACTCATTAAGACCAACTCTTGATAATTGTGAAGTATAATCAATAATCATACGCTGCGAATGCAAATCTTTTAAGTCAAGTACCCAAATAAAATGTTCATCATCAGCTGTGTCATATTTTTGTTGAAAAACATATTCTCCATTTTCATTTTCCTGAGCTATCACCATTCCATGATCATTGGAACAAATAAATTTAATTGTTCTAATAGAAAACGAATCCTTGAGTCTTTTTAATTTAATACCATCTGGAGTTAGTATATCAAACTTATCAGTTGACACTTTTAATGGTATGAATAAAAATTTTCTTTCTGCATCTTTTGGAATTCTTACACTGTCACACTTTTGTTGTATACAAATATAGTAAGCATCATATTTTGTACTTTTTAATAAAGAACCTAATGTGAGTTTTGGTTCTATATTTTTGGGTAAAAAAAGACTTTTATGATGGGCCAGCTTTGAAAATCTTTTATTAGAATTTTCTGTATTGGCATGGTTAATATCATTAATAAATAAGACTGTACAATTATTTAAAATTCCTTTCTTTTCATTTTTCGAAAGAGTCTCCCCTAAAACACTATTAAATCTTTCTTCTACATTCTCTTCAGTGGAAGAAACCAATTCTTTAAGTAGAGCAACAGATCTTGTCAGTTTTTTTTGTCCAATGATGTATTCTTCTTCAAGGATATTTCCTTCTATCCACGAGTCTACTAATTCGTCTTTTATAAAGCTATTAATGTTGGCATAAAAGAGTAAATCCTTTACGCTATCACCAAACAATTCTATTAGCAATTCTTCTGAATCCTCTTGTTTTGGAATCGTAGCTTTATGGGCCATATATGCACTATCCATTTCTTTTGCGAAAAGACCAAGTATTTTACTGGAGTTTTTTCTTAAAGTTGTTAAAGATGCTAATGCAAAATTTGGTAATAACCCCGATGTCATATTACTAAATTCTTCGATTATGAATCTAGGCAAATTTTCATAGTTAAGCATATGTTTTTCATATATCTTGTTAGATTCATTATTAATTTCAACTTTTTTAGACCTAACTAAAACTTTAAATTCTGCCGATTTGATTGATAAATTTTCGTCATCTAAAATATAATTTTCATTTGAAGCAAACACTTCATCATAAATTTCATGAAGAATATCTTTTAGAATTGTATAATCACCAGTATATACTAAAATCATTTTTAATGATTTATTAGTTTGCCCATCTTCAAATAATGATGATTGGATAATGGACTTTGTATAAACTCCTCTTGGTTCATCTTCATCATCTTCATCTTCCGTTCCAGGTTTTAAATCTTTAGGGAAGTTTATTTCCCAATCTAATACAATTATGTCGGATTTATTTGAAACAGCTTTAAAATATTCAATATCTTGCTCTGATTCAGGTTGGTAAACCGCACAGATTTTCTTTTCTTTTGCGAAATGTTTTGAAATTTTTGCTACATCCAGATCATTATTTGGCTTTGCTTCATCTTTAATTTTATAAGCTCTATCGTCTAGGAATACTATATTTTGGATATAGTCGTTAGCTATTTCTTTTGATTTTTCAAAAAAGGTATTAGTCATTATCTTGTGTTTGAATTCTTGTTATTTTAAAAGTAACTGTGCTTTTCTCTCGAGGAGAAACTACAGATAAGCTGTAGTTCTCAGCATTGAGAACCTCCTGACTGATACTCAACCCCATTCCTCTACCATGATTTTTACGAGAAAATCCCATAATAAATATCCTGTCTTGATCCTGAATATTGATTTCTATTCCATTATTAGATATATAAACTCCAGTATCATCAGCATGTAACCTTATAATCTTTTCTTCAGTATTACTTTGATTTAACCAATAGATGGCATTATCAATGAGATTAACAAATACCGGATAAAATGTAGAACGAAAACCAAATAGCTTATGGCTCGCAAAAGCTTTCGTATGTTTAAATTGAATATTATGACGTTCAAAGCGAGATTTAAATAAGTCAATAAGGAAAGTTTTGATCTCCAATAATCCAATATCTTCTCTTCTTCTATTTAAACGCCTATTTAAAGGTGTAAAAAGATTTAAATAGCCATCTAAATGTTCAAAACTTACTTTAATATTATTGTAAACCCCGTCTAATTGTTCATTTACATCTGACCAAGCTTTTAAATCCTTAATACTACTTCTAATTGATTTAACAGTGCTACTAAATTCGTGATGTAATATTCCTACTGCTAAACCTAACTGACTTAATTCAATATCAGCTTGTACACGCTCTCTCAGATCATCTAATTCTTCTGCTAGAGCATCAGAAATCTGATCGTTTGTAATAATATTACCGTCATTATCTTTTTCAATATAAAAGCTTTCAAATTGACGGATAATACGATCCATTATATGAGTATTTCTTTGGCTAATCATCTCGATTTCATCCTCCATCCTTTTTCGTTCTTCGACCAAATCAAAATCATCAGTTTCATTGATACTTAGGTTCTTGAATTTATCTTTTACGGATCGAATTTGATAATCTAGATCAATCATGAGTTGTCCTGTCACTTCTTTTATTTTTTGTGAAACATCAGTAACAATCTCATTTGTTTCTATTCGTTTTTTAGTATTAACCTTTACTGCTTCAGTAGAGATAAATTCAACAGCTTGTTCTAAACGTTTTCTTTTGCTTATTTCTAAATTTAGTTTTTCACTATAATTAGAAATTATTTTATCTACTTCTGTTATAGCATTTCTAAATAGTGTCTCTTCCAATATTCTATATTCAGACAGGTAGGTATCAAAATCAATTCTTACACTTTTGGAAATAGTAAACCCTTTCGGACTGGTAACAGTAATACTTCTTTTATATTCTGATAGTTTTTGTCTCGTTTCAAATTCAACGTCAATTACTTTTTGACTAGCCTCCTCCAAATCTTTAATATATATTACCGTATTGAGTTGAATTTGAGCTTCATCGAGAATTAAATTAATATCTTTTTCATATTTATTTTCATTCAGTTTTTTAAAAAAAAGATCCAAAGCTTTTACAAAATTCTCTTTTTTTCCTTTAGCTAATTTATCACGTCTTTCAAGTGCTTTGTAAAGATTATTACGTTCATTTTTTTTCTCATTATAAAACTCTGATTGTGGTGTTTTACTTTGGATATCAAAAAAATCAGCAGCTAATTGTATAAAAAAGTTTTTTAGGATAGCTTGTAATTGTCTGTATGCTTTATTCTCAATAAATCCTTCTCTACCTGCTTTTTCTACTAATTTATAGTTTCCATTATGAGAAATATTTATTGTTCCAAACATTCTTCTATAAGAGAAAAAGTAAGTTGAAGCTCTTTTAGAACGGTTTTTTTCTATATCTAAAAAATCATAATCAGAATCACCGTATGGAAGTACTCTTATATTATCTTTATAAATGTAAAGTCCTCCAAACTTTTCAGTCTTTGCTGTTAATCTATTCCAATTTTCTAAATCAACTACTGAATCTTTTAGTTGTCCTTGAACATAAGCAAGATTAATTTCAAAACCTCCACAGTCTGTAGGTTTCAAATTATTACCGGACCAATTTACAATATGATCGAATTTTTTTTCTCTATATATTTGAATATCACCTTTAAATTGACCGAATTCATCAAACTTACCTTTAAAATGATGATCTGCTAATTCAAATTCATCAGGAGTGAAAAATTGCTCTTTATCAATTAGATTAATATATAAGTTATCATCACCTTTGTAATCCCTAAAATTTATGTCTATAATAGGTTTTGGATGATTAGGTGTCATCGTATTATGGAATCCAATCAACATTTTTTCTATTTTGGTTGCATCCTTGGAACCTTTGTCACCATCAATATCGAATAGTAAATTTTCGCTAACGGGAGATATGTAAAAGAAAGTTCCACCTCTATCAGATTGTTCAATATTGAAATCACTAACAAGTTTATCATTTAAATCTTTTGGATTAACTTGTAAAGAGTTTACTGTTTCTGAAATCTTGGAGAAATCTCTCCCAGAAATGATATTTTTGTCTAAAAGACTTTCAAGAGATTCTTGGACTTCTTGTTTTAATTCATTAATGTCATTTTCATTCGGTAATACATCAAATTCTTTTATAGGTATTACTATATCTTCAAGATTAATTCCAGGTAATTCAAATATTTCCCAATTAATTAGAATTACTACAATTTTATGTTTTTCTTTTCTGTTTTTTGCTTTAGTAATTATTAAAACTTGTTTTCCTATTGAAGCAATTGCAAGCCTACCTATACCTTTCTCTCCCATAATTGGTCTAGAAGGTTTTGTGTTATCAGTAGGAGGAAGTGCAGTTTTTGAATTAATAAATTTACTTTCAGTACCAATAGTAAGCCATCTGGATTCAAATTCATCTCTGGTCATTCCTAGGCCATCATCTCTTAGTATAAGTAAATTTTCTTTACGTATAAAATCTATATCAAACTTATCAGCATATGCATCGTGAGCATTCTTAATAAGCTCGTTAATAGCTGTTGGGATACCAGCAATTTGCTGTCTCCCTAGTAAATCTAGTGCTCTAGCTCTTGTTTTAAATTTTGCCATTGATATAATTTTGAATTATTGCCTTCCCAATAGCTTTTGCATAAGTTGGGGGCACTGCATTGCCAATCATTCTTGCAATACTTTCAGTACTATTACCAATAAATTTATAAGTTTTTGGAAAGGACTGAAGAGTAGCCCCTTCTCTCAAAGATATAGCACGATCTTCTTCAGGATGAGCAAATCTACCATTAGAAAAGCTGAAAAATTTTGTAGTTATTGTTGGAGAGGGTTTATCCCAATACATTCTACCATAAATGTCTTTAAATCCATTTATCTTTTTATAGTGACAAGGTGCAGCTAGTCTTTTGTCATAAACATAAGACAACCTAGTTCCTCCATTATGTGGAGTTAAACTAAGTCTTTCAAGGTTAAGTTCACTCAACCCGGCAACCGAATGCATAAATTCAGATTTATCTTTATGTCCATGGTTTACCTTTGGAAAACCATTATGTTCACCTAAAACATCTCTGACAGTAACTTTTTTTGTATTTAGCGCTATAGGTTGAAGTTCTTTAGTACTTAATCTATTTGCGATTAGGGTGAATCTTTTACGATGTTGAGGTACTCCATAATTGCTTACCTCATGAATATTTGCATGAACTGCATATCCGTTTGTACGAAGCCAAACTATAAAGTTTTCCAAGCCACTTTCATGTTGTCGCTTTAAAACCCCAGGAACATTTTCCACGACTACATGGCCAGGGTTAAAATATTCTACAAAACGTCTGAATTCTTTTAGTAAATCTTTTGACTTGTTAGACTTTTTCTTATCAGTATTGATAATACTCCAAAACTGACATGGACTGCAACCTATTAGTAATAGATTATCATCATTTTTTTTAAGTTTTAACGTTTCTTCAAGAGTTTCTTCTTTTAGTTCAAATACATCAGCATGAATAAACTCTGCACCTTTAATATTAGCTTCATAAGTTTTTTTACAAGAGATATCATGATCAATTCCTGCTATTATTTCAATTCCTGCTTGTTGCATACCACAACTCATTCCACCCCCAGAGCAGAAGAAATCAACAGCTTTAATTTTTTTGTCGGACATTAATTTAATTTACTATTTTGAAATTATTAGTAATTGCAAAAATATACAAAATAAAAATTACATAAAATGATAGTTAATCGGTTTGTAATCAATTGAATATAACATGATTGTAATATTTCAACCTTTGATAACAATATTATGTAGTTTTATTTTATATCTACTACGGAAAACCGTAAGTAATTTGTGGAATTTCCTATATTTTCTAATATCAAATAACAAATAATGAGATTGATAGTGAGTTAAAAATTCAAGGAAATTTATTTGGAATTTTATACAGTAGTTGTATGAGATCTATTTGTAACATGTTTTTATTTTTCAATGGTTATTTACAAATATATAAATTTTTTGCTTTTTATCAACATGCTTTGAATTATACAAAAATACTTACTTTAGATAAGTAAGTATTTTTTTATTTTGGACCGATATTTTATTCTTAAGAAATTATTTCTACTTGTGGATATAAATATTTTTTCAATTTTTTAACCGGCAAATACACAAACACCACAGACAAAATCCCAGCTAGTGTTCCCACAACAACAGCCATCGCCGTAGCATCCAGCTTATAATCCTTAGAAAAATTATACTGTCCTAAAAAAAGCATTGCTAACACCAAGGAACAGGTAATCACTCCATGCAGAATACTCAGCTTGGTCATTAGCTTATTAATATTCAACGCTTCATCTACGGTAAACTCAATGGCGCCTTGTCCGGCGGCATCTGTGACTCTTTTGATGATGTCTATGGTGAGGACAACGGGGAGAAACAGGGCCATGGGTAGGGTAAGGCGGGCCAGGTTTTGTTCGCCGGAGAAAAAATGGGTGTAGCCTAATTCTTTGAAGCTGGCATAGGCGATGATGAAATTGAAAAATACATTCGGAAGGACATAGTAAATCGTACGCTTGATGAGAAAGCGTTTAAGGGTAGTTTTTTTGAGCTTTTTAGGCGGCTTCGGCTTAAATTTCAATTTCATGAGGTGGTCATAAGCGCTATGGCTTTCTCTTTTATTGTAGCGGCTTCGGCTTTGGGAAGGAAGTCTTCGTTGGACAAAAATATAAAATCCATCTGATGGTTGTACGTACTTGTCACCAAAGTGTTTGAGTTCAACCAGGGAAATGCTACGGTTGGACTGAAGATGGTTTCTACACTGAAGTTTTTATAATCGTTGGGGATGTTGATTCTGCCCATATTGGATAAGGTTACATCATGGCCTCCATTGCTTGATTTAAGCATGGAGATCATACGGTCAACAATCGGGTGCATCTGCTCACCCATCCACAGCAGTTCGCGGGCTTCCATTTTTCCTATTTTCTGAACAAGGTCTTTTTTAATCTGTCTGGCATTGTTCAACAGATCGGAGCTTCCTTTTTTAATCGCAAGGTCAACCGTTGGAGCAAAAGCAAATAAATGATCTTCTTTGATCTCGGGAATAAAATGACGGACATCCACCGGACTGATGACCTTACCTTTGGCGTCTTTCCCTTTTATTTCCTGGAAAGCCTGCATAAACGCGGAACACAATAAAGCATGTACGGAAACGCCGTTAGCTTTGCATCTCTCCGTAATTTGGGCTGTGGTTGCCGGATCCAGTTTCTGGTGAAGAACATAGTCTTTTCCAAGGTTTCTCTTTTTACTTTTTTGCTGTAACATAAAGAAGAACCTGGCGAAGGTCAGATAAAGTTTGGCTTTGAATTTTTTACTTTTTACATTAAAGTTGGAAGGTAAAAATTCATCTACGGAAGTGAAAGCCTCATAAGGTTCTAATTCTAAAGCAGGATTGTCCAAAAGCTGAAGAAGTTCCTTCATTAAAGTTACTCCTGTGGTTCCATCTGAAATACAATGAGGGATGGCCCAAAATACTTCAGAAACATCCTGTCCTCTTACCCAGACTACACGGGCAAGCGGTGTTTTTTCTTCCTCAAATAAGATTTTCCATTCTTTTTGAGACTCTGTCAACCAGTCTTCATCGGTTTTTCTTTCTACAATGCGGAGTGGGATAGGAGCAATCTCTTTTTCTTCTATAAAAAAAGGATATTTCTCAGTTTTAGAGTCTATAACCACTCTTAGCAACGCATGTTTCTGCTGGATTTTTTCCAGAGCAGTTTTAAAGTTCTGCTCCGGAAGTTCTCCTTTTATTTTAGCGGTAAATATACAGTTTACGGGTGTTTCGGGATCTACATACATGATCCTTTCCACCATCATTAGTTTTCTTTTGATCATGATACGGCTATATATTCCAGTTGAGTTTTAATGATCTTCATGACTTCATCACGGATGGCGAGAGCCTCCGTATAAGGCAAATACCCTTCACTTCCTACAAATGAAAAATCCATTTTTCCACGGTAGGTAGAAACTACCATTGTGGTGGTATTCCCCAACGGACCAATTACAGACGGGCTGAAAATAGTATCTACAGAGAATTCTTTATACTCATGAGGAATCTGAATGCGCCCCAGATTGGAAAACATACAGTCGTTAGAGGATTTTCCGTTCTTTAAAAGTTTGGTGAAATTATTCAGCGCATCATGCCCGGATTCCATCACCATCATGGTAATATAAGGATCAAGCTTAGAGGTTTTACGCTCTACAGAAGCCTGCATAGCATGTAAATTTTCTATAAAGCTCAGCTTTTCGTTAGCAGAAACCACAATCATCAATCCAAAAGCAAAAATATGGTCGTTTTTCACCTGGGTGGCAAAACGTCTGATATCTACAGGACAGGACACTTTATTAAAAGCTCCGGTTCCTTTTACTTTTTGAAAGCCTGAAGCAAAGCAGCACTTAAAAACGTGTTCACGGTAGCACCATTGGATTTGCAATAGGAAATCAACTGTTGGCTTATGGTTTCATCTACTTTCCAACTGATTAAATAATCATTTTGACGGTCAATAGATTTTTTACCAGTAGGAATAACCTTAATAGCTGTAGCGGCTAATCTTCCAATGAATTTGGCTTTTAATTTTTGCTTTCGGCTGTTTAAAATATTTGCTGGAACTACATCCTCAATACCTAAAATAGGGTTTTCTATTCCAATATCTGCATTGGGATTATCCAGTACTTTTAAAAATTCGTTGAGAAAAGCCATTGCAGAACCACCATCGCATAAACAATGGTGGAACGCAAAAAGCATGTCAGAAACGTTTTCTCCCTTAAGCCAGACAAATCGGATCAGGGGTAATTTTTTAGGGTCAAATAAGGTATTCCATTCTCTTCTGGATTCTTCCTGCCAGTGATCCTCGCTTTTTCGGGCAACGATACGTACCGGAATGGAAATTGGGTTTTCAGGAACATCAAACCAAGGAATGTTTTTCTCATCGTGAGCGATCAACGCTTTTAACCACGGATGCTTTTTCTGGATTTGAGCCAAAGCCTGCTGGATATCCTTTAATGCAAAGGTACCTCTGAGTCTGAAAGGGATCACCGCATTGAACGGTTCTGTTCCGTCTCCCAGTAACATTCGTTCGCCAAATAACAATCTTCTTTTCATAGGCTATACAGACGCTAATGTGGAATGTTCCTGTACAAAGTTTTCAAGCAATTCTACCGCTTTATCATTACCTCCGGCAAGATTAAACGTATTTTGAACTTCCTGAGCGGCAGCTCTGTATTTAGGATTTTCCAGTAATTCAAAAACGGTTTCACGAAGAGCTTCTACACGTAGTCTCTTGTATCGGATGCTGATTCCGCAGCCTGCCTGCTCAATTAATTTCGCAATATGAAAATGGTCATAAGCAATAGGAGTGATTAACATCGGTAATCCGTTACGGAAGGTATCATTCACAGTATTGAAACCACCGTGGCAGATTACCATATCCATCCTTTGCATTACCGCAGATTGAGGCACAAAGCTGTTCACAATAAAGTTCTCCGGCCATTCTTCAAAGATTTCCGGTGGAGTAGCGGCAATCACCGTTACCGGCTGATCTTTAAATGCAGCGATGATCTTTTCAAAGAAAGCCTTTCTGATGTCTACCAATAAAGTTCCCAGTGATACGAAGATCTTTGGCGTGGTAGAAGCATTTAATTTATCCCAGTCAAATGGAGCATCGTTCGGACGGCCTTTTACGGGGCCTACAAATTTCATGTGAGAGGGTACAGTATCAAAACCGGCAAAGGCTTGTGACGTAAATACCATATTTAGTTTATGAGAATGGATGTAAATACCTTCCTCATGAATGCCTACTTCTTTTTGTAAGTCTTTGATTAAATTTTGCTGCCATTCCCAGATTTTTGGGGCACTCTTTTCAGTATCTCCCATGACATCCGGTGGAACGGGTGTTGTTGTTACACAAGGAATATTATGTTTATGAGCGAAAAGCGCACCTCCGAATGTGATACAATCGTTCACGATTACATCAGGCATCCAGCTTTCTGTTAATCGGGTTAATCCAGGCATCATCATTTTAGCAAAAGGAACATAGGTTTCTTCCAATGCTAATTTCATCACTTCAGGTCCTGAACAAGCCGGACCATCATCCTGTCTTTTTAAAATTCGGGCAATTTCTTCCTGATAAGGAATAAGGTCTTCTTCCGGATAGTAATAAGAACCTCCTTCAGGGATATGTTTGTTGTCTAAAGGCGTAATTCCAAACCATTTTACTTCATGGCCACGAGCAATAAGACTGGCTCCCACGCTTAAAGTAGGGCTCACATGTCCGAAAACGGTGGAACAACGAATAAAAATTTAGATGGTTTTTCTGGTTTTGAAGCCTTTGTGATGGCTTCTTCCAATAAATTAGCGGCTGTAGATGCTCCTCCTGCTTCCATAAAAGATTGTCCTACTTTTTGAGCTGCCTTACGATAGCTCGGGTTATTTAATATTTGTTGTACTGCCTCTCTCAGATGATTGGCTTTAAATCTGTTGAAATTAAGTCGTTCACCTGCTTCCGTACGCACCACACGTCCTGCAACGTGCGACTGGTCATACGCAATAGGAATCACGACTAAAGGAATCCCGTTGGATAAGGTTTCAGAAACGGTATTGTGACCGCCATGGCAAACCACCCCATCAAGATGAGGTAATAAATCCAACTGCGGAACTTGCTGATACACCATAAAATTGTCCGGCCACTGCTCGAAAAGCTGTGGATCAGAAACTACCACAACCGTTAAATCTTCTTCTTTAAAAGCATCAACCACCTTTTGGAAGAATGCCTTTTTATGATCGTGATCGAAAGTAGTTCCTATGCTTACTAAAATCTTTTTATTAGTAGCACTTTTTAATCTATCCCAATCGAATTCACATGAGATCCGTCTTTCGGTAAGAACGGGTCCCGTGAATTGATATTGAGGGGCTAGATCTTCCATTTCCCCAAAGAAATAGGTTGAGGTTAAAACAAGCGTCAACAGATCTGAAGTTGCCAGAGAACGCTCTTCATTAAAGCCTAGTTCTTTCTGCAGATCAATGATCTGATTGACTTCCCATTCGTGAACTTTAGGCAGTTCATTCATGATTTTAATGGCAGCCGGAGCGGTAACGGAAGTTGCACAAGGAATTCCTAATGCTTTTGCCGCTACCGGAGCAGCAAATAACTGATGGTCACCGATGATTAAATCAGGTTGGTATGTTTTTAATAAAGCAACAATTCCATTATAGCAATGTCTGTTCAGTGGAATAAGAACTTCTTCGTAAAGGAACTTCACGCTGTCTATTCCGTAGACTACTTTTTTGGAAATAATATCGAGATACTGTTCGCTTTCTTTCTTTTCTGCGTCGGTCTGATCGTATTGGATCAGTAATAATTTTCCGCCCTCCGGAAGTTTCGCCTCTAAAGTCGGGTCAAGGCTGATCCAGGCTACTTCGTGCCCTCTTTCCAGCAGCGTAGCACCGATGCTTAAGGTAGGATTGACATGTCCTGTCAAGGGTGGAACTATAAATGCAAATTTAGCCATGGTTCTTCGTTAAAATATTAGATAAAAACTGAGCGATCGTCTCTGCAATCAACTGAGGTTCCTGAATCGGAATATTGTGATCGCCGGAGATTAATTCAAGTTCGGATGAACCGATTTGAGCCTGCAGCCATTCTCCTGTAGGTCTGCAATTGGAATCAGCACCGTAAAGCAATAAAGTGGAAGCTGTCAATCCATTGAAATCGGCTTCACCAAGGAAATGTTTTTCCTTAATCATATCTGCTTTGATGCTGGTTTGATTAAACAGAAACTCATACATACGATGGTTCTTTTCCATTTGTCTTTTGCCCATCTGCACTTTGGTAGTATCTGTAAAATTGGCTACATAATGTTCAAGGAATTCCTTGCTGTACTCATCAATGATGTTACGGGCTTTTTCGTCCTGAGGATCCGGAGCTTCCATCACCACCAGCTGATTAACGCGTTCAGGGTATTTCAATACTGTTTTTAAAGCAATAAGACCGCCGAAGCTATAGCCTACAAGATGTACTTTTTCCAGTTGAAGGTGATCTATTAAACCCATCAGATCGGATGACATGTTTTCAAGGTCGTACCCATCCAAAAAGCGTTCACTCATCCCGTGACTTTTCAGATCGTACATCACCACATGGAAATGTTTTGCCAGAATAGGGGCAATATTAAAATAATAAATGGACAGGTTACTGAACATACCGTGGATTAAGACCACGGTTTGTTCGGCTCCCTTATTGAGTTCCTGTATATGAACTTGTCTGTTATTGACAGTGATTATTGGCATTCGTAGATATAATTGATGATCATACTAAGGTCAAGATTAATAAGCTGGTCAAGATCCATAGAAGATAACCAACCTGTAAAGTCGATCTGATCGCCAAAATGCGCCTTGATCTTTTCAGAGAAAGAGACAATCTCGATGCTGTCCATTTCAAGATCTTTGGTGAATGAACTTTCCGGAGTAATGTCCATCTCCTCTACAAATTCAGCACCTATCACTTCAGTAATAAAACCTTTTAATAAAGTAAAAAGTTCCTCGTGGTTCATTTTTAATGTTGCGTTTACAGTGTCCATCCGATAATATAATTTTTATGTTTAATAGTTTTGATTTCAATATTGTTGATCCACAAGTGATCATCTTTTATAAGTTCGACTTCGAAGGCTTTTGGATTCCCTTTCAGTCCGGTTCCTAAGAACTTTCCGTAGGCTTCTTTGGCTACCCAGAAACGGGTGGTCCACTCTGCCTGGTCTTTTCCTTTTAATAAGGCTAATTCATTGTCTGTAAATACCAGGTCATAGAATCCTTCGCTGCGTTCTTCCATGAGTTCCATATCAATTCCTACAGATTTTCCATATCTCGCAATCCCCACAGCTTCTTTTCCTTTGTGAGCGAGTGAAATATGAATGTCTTCTGTAAAATCACTGATGAGGTAAGGTTTTCCGACTTCATCTGAACGGATCTCAAAGGTGATTGGGAAGCAGGCATGATTTTTTTCCTGACGAAGAAGGTTTCTAACGGCATCTTTTACCGCTACACGGCTTACCATCCAGTTTTTCTTTTTGTTTGGTAATAATTGCTGATGATGCTGTTTTTCCGTTTGGTTGAAATATCTTTTCAGGATAAAATCCCATGAGGCGACTCTGGTATAAGCCTGGTGGAAGAAGAATACTTCAGGAGCAATCTCTTCAGAAAGGCGGTTATGCAATGGTGACATGGAAACATTCCACAGTGCAGCATCAATTTCCAGTCTTCTGTTCTGCCAGCCTGTGATGGCACACCATACTTTTCCGTCTCTTTTCAGAACGATATTAGCAATGGCAAACTCATCGTTAAGCTCAGTTTGCATACAGGTACATTCAAAAATACCTTCCTGATCGTGCATGTCTCCGAAGAATTCAATATCTCTGATCTTCACCGGGAAAGCTATACGGTCTTTCACTAAAGTAAGTTGAAGCCAAAGCCCAAATAACTGTCCGGCATTGTCCAATAGAGATCCTTTTCCGCCGTTTCCTTTGATCTTTCCTATGATTCCTTTGGTTCCAACGGCTGAAACTTCAGTAATTCCCTGGTATTTGTCTCCATGGAACATGTGTGCATCATAAATTTCTTCAGGGGTTCTTTCAATCGGTAAAAGATCACCAATGGAAAGATTGAAGGGTGGAGTAGGGATAGGACCTGATTTTAGGGTGACTTCTGCATTGGCGAAGTTCTCAATATCCAGATACGCATGGTTTTCGCCACGCCATTGTCCTTTTACTGTTTTCTCAAAAGGCTGCGCTACGTTCATCCATTGGAATACACTTACATTCATGATTTTATGAATCAGTGTTCCCGGTATTTCTGCTTCTGCAATTTCTGCCAGCTGCTCAAAGATCATGGTCATCGGGATTACCGGTTCCATATCGGCTACATGAGCCCAACCTTTAGGCTGTCTTAATAAGCTGTGGTCGATCAGATATGGATGACTTTCAAGCGTTACGTACAGATCTTTTGTGAAAGTTGTACTTCTCGGTGCTTGTGGAGCTGCATATTGTGCTACAGGAGCAACCTGAGCAGGACGTGGAATGGTAATCTCCGGACGGTTTTGGAATAAAGTAAGAACTTCTTCCTGCATACGGATCATATCATTAACATTGTCCTGGAATGCCTGTACCAACGGATGACCACTTTTGGCAGTCATGGCTGAAGCTGAGGCAGTGTATTGTTTTGGTGTTTCAAAGGCTTGAGCTAAGGCTTTTACTTCTTTAAAGTTTCGGATAATAGGGGAACCTAATTCCAGTTTAATGCCTTTTCCTGATGCTTTTTTTGATTGCTGTTGAAGCTCTAAAAAGTCAAGAGCAATGGTTTTTCCTTCTACAAATAACGAAGCGACAACACGTTGTAGCTGTGCCAATGCAGAACGGGCAGGGACACTGGAAGGAATGGTGCTGAATGCTTTTCCTTTTAAAGTATCATCAATAAACCCGATCAGCCCGCCGGTACCTACCTGAATGAATACTCTGGCGCCTTCTTCGTATAGTTTATCGGTCAGTTCACGGAAACGGACAGGCTCTACCAAATGCTCGGCACTCAGTTTTCTGATCGCTGCCTGATCTGCTGGATAAGGTTCTAAAGTCGTCGCAGACCATAACGGAATCTTTGTTTTCTGGAACTGTGCTTTTTCCATTCCGGCAAGGATCACATCCAGTTTATCAGCGATAAAAGGAGAGTGGAATCCGGATTGGAACGGAAGTACCTGATGGAAGATCTGTTTTGATTTTAATAACGGAACCAATTCGTCCAATGCGGCATTGCTACCACAAAGAATCACCTGATTAGGACAGTTATCGTTAGAAATATACAGGTCTGAAATTTCTGAAATAAAAGGCTGCACGACCTCAATTCCGGCTCCGATGGCAATAAATTTAGAATCTTTTAGTTCAAAAGTTTCCGGATTCAATACATCAATTAGGGCTTTTACAGAATTGGCTTCTGCCAGCTCAGATGAATATCCTGCCAGCCATTCTCCTAAACTGTGTCCTGCATTCATATCCGGGATAATTCCCAGTTTTTTCAATGAATTGTCAAGGATACTGCAATTGTTGAAGATGTTTAAAGCATCGGTTAAAAGGCCTTCTCCTTCAGTTTCTATAGGCGCTGTTAATCCGAAATAACGGCTAACACTGTCTACTTCACCTTTTGCCAGTCCATCTAATCCAGGGAATACAAAGGCTACTTTACCGCCATCTTTTAATAATGGGGTAGAAGTGTACCAGATGTCCTGTTTGTTTTTCCAGATCAGGTTTTTAGAAACAATTTTAAGGGCTTTTTCTACTCTTGCAGGCGTAGGATCGAATATCGCTACTCTGAAATCTCCTTCACCTGTTATAGTTTCATTATTTTTTAATGCAGAAACTAATTCAGCGTGGGTAGGTCTCGCTAATAGCAATACCGTGTCTTTTTTCGGCATATCATAGCCTTCAAGAACAACGTGTGCATTGATTCCACCAAATCCGAAAGCGTTGACTGCTGCTACTTTTGGCAGTCCGGTTTTTGACCAGTTTTTAGCTTCCTGTACAGGTTCAAATCTTGTGTTCTGCATGTCTGCAGTAGGATTTTCACAGTATAAGGTTGGTGGTAAAGTATCGTGGTGTAAAGCCAGACAGGTTTTAATTAATCCTGCGATTCCGGCAGCCGGCATGGCATGGCCGATATTGGATTTTACAGAACCGATTCCTGCTACCGGAGCAGCTTCTTCTTTCCCAAAAAACTGTGCTAAGGTCTGAAGTTCTGTTTTATCTCCAAGCGGAGTTCCGGTTCCATGAGCTTCAAGGTAACCTACTTTATTTTTATCCAGATCAGCATTGATCCAGGCTTGTTCTAACGCTTTCAGCTGACCTTTTACGGATGGGCTCATCACGCTGGTTCCATTACCATCACTACTGACACCCACACCTTTGATCACTGCATAGATTTTATCCTGATCGCGAACAGCATCTTCCAATCGTTTTAACACGACGAAACCACAACCTTCTCCAATCAGTAATCCATCAGCATCCATACTGAAGGGTTTGATCTGTTGTTGACGGGACATTGCTCCTAATTGAGCAAAAATACTCCAGAAAGCAGCATTTTGTCCGGTGTGAACACCTCCGGCGATCATCATATCAGAACGACCTCTCTGAAGTTCCTGTACAGCATGATCTACAGCGATTAAAGCACTGGCACAAGCGGCATCCACAGTAAAAGCAACGCCTCCAAGATCAAAACGGTTGGCTACCAATGAAGCTACCAGATTGGGAATCAATCCCATGGCAGTGTCAGCAGCGAAACGTCCTTTTCTTTCCTGGAAAGCATGTTTTACTTTTTCAATATCAGCAGAAGATACCTGAGGCAGCAATTCCTGTAATAAGGAGGAGATCTGCTCTCCGGTTCTTACAATTTCAATGGCACGGGTAGCTCCCGGCCCGGTATAATTTCCTTTTCCAATGATAATTCCTGCTTTTTCAAGGGAAGTATTCTTTTGAAATACTCCGGCATCTTCCAAAGCTTTCTGAACTAAATCTAGGGTCAGTAAATGATCGGGTTCAGTTCCTTCCACAGCAAGGGGTAAAATTCCAAAGCTGGTAGGATTAAACTCATAATCAGGAATAAACCCGCCTCGTTGGCAATAGAAACGATCGACAGGGTTGGTGGCATCACTAAAGTGTACCGGATCTATCCTATCTGCCGGAGCGGATTGGGTAGAATCTACTTTATTGACAATATTCTGCCAAAAAGTATGGGCATCCTGCGCCCCGGGAAAGACGCAGGATAGTCCAATTACAGCAACATCTGTTTTTTTCATGCTTAGTGTATACAGAGGGTTACCAATTATTTCCTGACATGATAAGCACTTGGCTTTCAGTTCCATATTTTATTTCGTTAAGGAAGATTTCTTTTCCTTCATCCAATGGAATCATGGAAATTCCTCTACGTTCGTATTCAGATTCAAGGGTGGAAGAAACCATTCCTGCTCCTTTCCAAGGTCCCCAGTTGATGGAGATAACCTTTCCTTTTAATCTTTTATTCAGAGCGTTAGCGTAATCATCCAGTACACTGTTGGCAGCCGCATAATCTGTCTGTCCTTTGTTGCCGTATACCGATGCGATACTTGAGAATAGAACAACGAACTGGCAGTCTGTACGAAGCTGTTCAGCCAATACACGAAGTGGTTTTACTTTGGTATCAAATACACGTCCGAATGAGGAAGTGGTTTTTTGTTTGAATAATTTATCTTCTAAAAGACCTGCTCCGTGGATTACTCCATCTAAACGGTTGTATTTTTCATAAATACCGCTGATTAGGTTGCTTAATCCTTCTTCATCACAAAGATCTAAAGATTGATAAATGATCGTATTTCCAAGCGCTTCCATATCACGGATGGTGCGTAGGATCTGGTTGTTTTTATAAATTTTTGTGGTCTCTTTTTCAATTTCAGCAGGAGAAGTGAATTTTCCAGATTTAATCAAATAAGCTCTGATTTCTTCCTTGGTTTTCATTCCTTCGAATTCTTTTGCCGAAGCTTCATTTCTTGGGTCTGCTGATCTTCCAACTAAAATATAAGTACATGGATATGCTTGAGACATATGTTTCACCAATTCTGCAGTGATTCCCTGTGCGCCTCCAAGTACCAATACCACTGATTTCTGATCTAAATGAATGTGTGCTTCATTTAAACTTGTGGACAATGGGGAAGGGATAATGTCTACCTTATGTCTTTGCTCGTTTTTATAGATCACTTCAGCAGGTTTATCGTTGGTTAAGATTTCCTTTAAAGTGATTTCAGCGATCTGATCTACTTCTTGGGGAGTGCTTAAGCTGATGAATCTGCAAGTTGTGTGATCGAATTCTCTCGCCAAGCTCTTGAAAAGTCCCGGATACCCTTGATGATGACGTAAAACACTTACATCAGTTACTTCCTGAATATGAGCTGCAATATCAGAGATTAAATACACCCATTTTGCTTTATCAAAATCAAGTTTTTTAATCAAATCAACATGATCGATGATGCTTGGCTTATCTGTTGCTGAGAACAGATCTAGCATAATTAATCCATCAACATGGGATAGATCCTTGTCTGCGTCTACCAATTCTACGATAGCTCCGTGTTTTTCCAACTCAGTTTTAATCGCTGAGGTTTGTTTACTATCATCCTGAGTGATGGCGAAACGTTTTCCCTGAAGAACTTCTGTATTTTGTACTGAAGAAGCATCTGTAGGGGTAATGTCAAAACGAAGACGTGATAATACATTGTTGGTAGGTTCAGAAGTTACTTCTTCCTTTACTTCGTTTTTTGTTTCAGTAGTGTCACCGCTCATTTCATTGATCCAGCTTGCCAATCCACGAAGGGTTTTAATAGCTGCAAGTTTTTCCATCACATCATCTGCCTGCTCAAGATTTTCTCCGAAACCGATCTTGTTTTTAAGATCTGCAATGATTTCCATACGCTTGATGGAATCAATACTAAGGTCTGCTTCTAAATCTAAGTCTAATCCTAGCATTTCTTTCGGATATCCTGTTTTCTCGCTTACGATATTTAAAATACCGTTTTGAAGGTCTTCTAATGATAAAGCAGACTTAGCCTGTGGTGTTGAAACCGCTTCAGCAGCTGTTCCGTTTTTTTCAGGAGCGGTTGTAGCTTCAGCTCCTGAGAATTCAGTAAGCCATGATACTAATCCGCTTAGAGTTTTGATAGCAGCCAATTGTTCCATCACCATATCTTCATTGGTGTTTCCGTTAGCTAATGTGCCTAACTCGCTGCGAAGTGTTCCGATGATTTCCACTCTTTTGATAGAGTCGATACTCAAGTCAGCTTCAAGGTCCATTTCCATTCCCAGCATTTCCTGAGGATATCCTGTTTTATCACTTACAACCTGTAGTAATAAAGCTTTGATATCTCTTGTTGGAGCAGCTTTTACAGCAACGGCAGTAGCTGCTACTGCAACAGTTGCCTGTTGAACTTGTTGTACAGGGATTGTACGTTCAGGAGAAGGAGTCTGGATTGGTGTATTATAAACAGGCATTGGGTTCACCTGAGGATTCTGTCCCATAAAGGAAAGCATCACATCACGTTGTGCCTGTATCATTAATTTCATACTGTTTAAATATTCCTGCAGCATACGTTCTGCCGTAGATAGGCCTTCCGGTGCAGGAGCTTGCGTATTGTGAGTCGTAAAATTGTTCATAGGAATAGGATTTATGATAGGGAGTGCACCATTAGCAGGCAGTGAACCTGTTGTCGGATGTGCAGCCTGTCCGTTAACACGCCAGATGGCAGGGCTTTTCTTGTACAATTCAGGCTGATTGATATCAACAAGCTGAACGAAACGGCCATCGAAAAGTTTCTCAATATTGAAGCTGCGCCCTGTTCCTAAATACTGAGCCAACATGCACAATAAATGAGTAAACTTGTTACGGCTGCTGTCTTCAACATATAAAGTCAACTGGTCTTTTTCAAGACATGATTTTGCCAATCCTGTAAGGACTTTTCCAGGTCCTACCTCAATGAAGATTCTTGCTCCATCGTTATACATCGCCTGCATCTGCTCAACGAATCTTACCGGCTGTACCAGGTGATCAGTCAATCTTTCTTTGATATCTGAAGGATTCGAAGGATATACGTTTGCTGTTGTGTTAGACCATACAGGGATCTGCATTTCCTGGAAAGGAACGTCTTTTAATACATCAGCATATAAACCTTTAGATTTTGCCAATAATGGGCTGTGGAATGCACAGGCAACTTCAAGTTTCTTAGCAGAGATACCTTCCTGTTTAAGAACTTCCAATAGTTTATTAATCGCTGGAGTACTTCCTGCGATAACACACTGAGTAGGCGCGTTGAAGTTAACAGGATAGCATCCTTCCACTTTAGCAATGATCGGCTGTAAACGTTCATGAGTGGCACTTGCAGCTAACATAGAACCCGGATCACCACCTTCTACAGAATTTAATATTGATTGAGCTCTCTGGATGCTTAAATCAACTAATTTATCTTCTCCAAATGCGCCTGAGAAACATAAAGCTGGTAATTCACCATAGCTATGACCAGCCAGCATATCAGGAATGATTCCCAATGATTCTAAGAATTTAGCCAATGCAAGATCAACGATTCCTAAAAGCGGTTGTGCTAAACGGGTATCTTTTATAGTTTCTTTTTGTTTCTTTAAATCCGCTTCATTGAATGTTGTAGAAGGGAAAACTACTTTTTCAAGCTCAGGATAATTGTCAATAATCTGACGCATAGCCGGGAAGACTACGAACAGATCACGAGCCATATTGATTCTCTGGCTTCCTTGCCCAGGGAATGTAAAGGCTACTTTACCTTCTTTTTTACTGACAGTGAAAGTATCTTTAGTCTCTATCCCAAGCAGTACTAATTCAATTTTCATCATCAGATCTACAGCGGTATCAGCTACGATACTGAACTGAATTGGCTTTTCTGAATGGATGCTTAAACTGTACGCAATATCTTTTAATGGAATCTCATCATTGATTTCCAATAATGTTTTGATCTGGCTTGATTGTCCTTTGGCTTCTTCATAAGTATTCCCACGGAATACAAATAATTCTGAAGGCCAGGACTGCATCGCAATTGAGTCATCTTTTTTCGGATGGTTAGCAATTACAGTGTGGAAATTTGTTCCTCCGAATCCAAAAGCACTGATTCCTGCATAACGATTCTTTTCAGTCCATAATCCTGTTTCCGCATGGAAAGAGAATGGGCTGGTTTGTGCGTTATAATAAGCATTAGGCTGCTTCAGGTGAAGAGTAGGAGGTTTTACCCCGTGATACACTGCCAGAGAAGCTTTGATTAAACCTGCTAATCCTGCAGCACATTTAGTATGTCCGATCTGAGTTTTCACAGAGCCTAAATGAGTCTGTCCAGGTAATGCCCCTGAACGGCTGAATAAGTTGGTTAAAGCACTTAATTCTGTTTTGTCTCCAACCACAGTTCCGGTACCGTGAGCCTCTACTAATCCTACAGAGGCAGCACTGATTCCAGCCTGAGTATAAGCACGTTCTAATGCTCTTACCTGACCTACTTTTCTAGGTGCAGTTAATCCAAGAGCTTTTCCATCACTGGATCCGCCAACTCCTTTGATGACAGAGTAAATACGGTCACCATCGTTGATCGCATCTTCATATCTCTTTAATACAAGGATAGCAATTCCTTCTCCAAGGGCAATTCCGTCTGCTTCACTGTCAAAAGTTGCACATCTTCCTTTTCTGGAAAGGGCGTGGGTGCTGGAGAACATCAGGTAATCGTTGATCCCGTTATGTAAATCTGCACCTCCGGCAAGAACCATATCAGATTTACCTAATACAAGTTCCTGACAAGCCAGATCTAAAGCTGCTAAAGACGAAGCACATGCTGCATCTACGGTGAAATTTCTTCCCCCTAAATCCAGACGGTTCGTAATCCTACCTGCGATCACATTGGCCAAAATACCAGGGAAAGAATCCTCTGTAGTATGCGGAAAAGCCTCTTTTACTTCTTCGTGAAGTTCTCCGAAGACCTGTTTATAATATCCTCTGAAACTATAGCTGTTGGCAAGGTCGTTACCACCTTCAGCTCCTATGATTACAGAGATGTTTTCTCTGTTAATATGTTTTTCGCCATATCCAGCATCTTCCATCGCACGTTTTGCTACCAATAGGGTAAGTAATTGGGTAGGCTCAATAGCGGCAAGCGATTGTGGTGGAATTCCGAATGCTAGAGGATCAAAATCAATTTTTGGAATGAAACCACCCCATTTTGAATGCGATACATCCGCTTCGTCTGAATCCGGTTTGTAATAAAGATCTTTATTCCATCTTTCGTCCGGAACTTCAGTAACACTGTCTTTTCCTAAAATGATATTTCTCCAGAATTCATCCAGATTTTTAGCACCCGGGAAAATACATTCCATTCCTACGATAGCGATGTCTAATGGCTTTTCGCTGGATGTTGGTAATTCTGATAATTCAGCGTTTTGAATATATTCGTAGTTGTTGATACTAACGTTTTGGTGAAGTTCTTCAAGGGTAAGGACCTTGTTGTGCATCGTTGCAATCTGCCCGATCATGTACATTCCAAGATCAAGCTGATCGTCTTTAGGAATGTTTACTAGCTGATCTCCCTGGCGTTCAATGCCTTTTGCTGCAATTCTTAAACGGCCTACATTAAGTTTTTCCAGCTTTTCCCATACTTCTTTTTATCTGTTCCGGCCGCTAAAAGTTTAGCTTTCTCGGTATTGAAGTGGTTGGCAAATGAAGTATTTAAACAACGGGTTTCATGTCCCGGAGCAGTTTCCAATAAAACAGTATCTTTAGCCTGCATTGCCTGCAGCTGGAACTCTTCCTGAATGGCTCCTGTTTGTACAGCTTCCTGAGTATACAGGTAAGCAGTTCCCATCAATACACCCACTTTTACCCCTCTGGCAGCTAATGGAGCAGCCATGATAGAAACGAATGCCGTTGAGAAATCATTATGGATTCCACCAGCAAAAAATACACTGATATTTTCCGGATGGTCTTCTTTTAATATACGTTCAATTTGTTTTTCCCAAAGAACCATGCTGGATAATGGACCTACGTGCCCACCGCATTCACGGCCTTCGAAAATAAAGCTTTTGGCTCCCTCTTTAAGGAAAATATCCAACAGGGCGGGAGATGGAACGTGCAGGAACGTCTTTATTCCTGCTTTTTCAAATATTTTAGCCTGTGCAGGTCTTCCTCCGGCAATCAGTACAACTGGTGGCTGTGCTTCAAGGATGTAAGAAGTCTGTTCGTCTCTTAATTCCTGAGGCGCAAATCCTAAAATTCCTACACCCCATGTTTTATTCCCTGCTAATTCTTTTGTTTCCATTACTAAAGATTTTGCAGAGTTTCCTTTCAATAAGGATAAAGCAACAAAAGGTAAGGCACCGGCTTCTGCTACTGCATTGGCAAATCCGGGAACATCACTTACACGGGTCATTGGTCCTTGTGCAATGGGGTATTTTAATCCAAGTTCCTGAGCTAATGGATTATTCTGATCAATAACCTGAAGAGCTTTTGCCTGTTTCAGGTGACCATGCATCGCTTCTTTAAGTCCGAAAGCCAGTTTCTTTAGGGTTCTGAATTCTTCGTACAGATCAGTGGCCAGGGAAATGTCCTGTCCCATTGGGATGTAGCTCTTGCTGATGTCAAGATCTGCAAAATATTGTTTAAGATGGTCAGAAGTGATATCATCCGGTAACGAAGGAGAATTAGGTCTTACCAATACTCTGTGATCGGCAATAATTTTAGTTTCAGTTCCGTTAAGTTTTGAACATAAATCCTTGATATCTTTTGGGACAGAACTTTCGAGGAACAAAGCCAGTTGGCTGTCCAGTACAACTCCTGTTGCTCCTAAAGCTTTCACGGCTGAGGCAGTATGGAGTCCTATTCCCCCCTGTACCCACACCGGAATGCTTTTGATTTCATTAATAATGCGCTGGAACAATACAAATGTAGATTCATAACCTATTTGACCTCCAGCTTCATTTCCTTTGATGATGATTCCTTTGGCTCCTGATTGCTCAGCCTGTTTTGCTTCTTCTAAACTGGTTATCTGATAAATGATATCCAGATTAGAATGTTGGGAAACCGTCATTCCGAATGGTAAGATCGCAAATCTTACCTTTTCAGGAAGTTGAAGAGTTGAAAGTTTTTCATTAGAAACATATATACCATAAGAGGGTAGGGCTGTTTCTTCCAGTTGACTAAGTGCTGCCTGCGCGGTCGTCAACTCTTGGCCTAAGCTAAGGACAGGAAATATACCCGCCTGATGCAATTTAGGCATAAGGTTGACATCCGGCTTTTCAAAAGGCGTTAGTCCAATAATGGTTAAGTTTTTCATGGCGTGATATGTTAGTAAGGATTTTGTAAAAAACACATAAGTCTTTGAGGGAAAGAGAAATGGCTTGTTACAAAATCATAAAATTGGTTTTTATTATATTTTCAATTGTAAAGCTTGTTTGTTGAATATATTTCAACGACGTATACAGTGCCCTAAAGCGATTAGGGGTAAGAATGGTGTCCGGCTTTTTAAAAGGTGTTAGCCTCATAATGGTCAAGTTTTTCATTGCATTTAGTATTAAAATAATAATATGCGATTTTGCATTGAAACATCAATCTAATGGGTATGAGGACTGATTGTTTGTGATGCATGAATAAAAAATAATAAATTTATGATAAATTCTCATTCATAAATTTAATTCGATAATAATTTTTTAACAAACAAATGTTAATTATTCAAATGTTATTAAAGTATACGGTTTATTTTCTTATTCGTTATAAACAAGCCGGCACAATCTAGGTAACCATAAAAATAAATAATTATAGTTAAAGAAATGTTAAGCAAATATAGGAATAAAAAATAAAATATTTCAAAAAGAAGAGATTTGTTTTTTTATATATTACAAAAAGATAACATAAATATTTACCGCATAAAATCGACAAAATCGGTGATTTAAAATGTGTGAATTTTTGAGTTGATTTTGTATGGAATTGATTTATATCATATTATTGGCATCTTGGAGAATTGCATTTTGTGACTTATTTTATCCATTTGAAGGTTTTGAAAATAAAGATCGCTTCATGTAATAGAGTAAACATATTAAGGTAATATGAAATATAAATGAAAAAAAGCAGTATAATACTGCTTAAATGGATGAGAAATATTGGAAATAGATCTTTATGAGGTTTATATGGACTGTTTTTCCATTGAATATTTACCTCCTCCTTGTATGATGAGAGTGAGACAGATCCCCAATACTAATAGATGGTATTCAAAGCCTTCTGCTCCGGCTGGCATTTTTCCGAACCAGTTCATGAAGAATCCATGAGAAGCATGATCCACCACAATCATTCCTATAAATAAAAAGAATATGGCGATGGATGTAATTTTCGTCCCAATTCCCAATAGTATACAAAAAGTTCCTAAACATTCTATAGCAATAGCTATAACCGCTATGAATGGTGGAAGCCCTACATGGGTTGTCATATACTGCATTTCACCCTGTAATCCAGGCCCATCAAACCATCCGAATAGTTTTTGAGCGGCATGTGGAAATAATACAATTCCTAAGGTGAGACGAAGGATTAGGGGGCCCCATCCTCCCTGGGTGGATGAGAACCATTGTTTGAGTTTTTTGTCCATTTTTTTTAAGTGTTGATGAACAAATTTAGCAAGGTATGGGGTGATGATGATGTGATTTTTAATACAAAAAACCTGTGCTATTTATCACAGGTTTGTCTAATGATCTTTATGTTGCTGTCCTTTGAGACGGTTTAAAGTCTCCCGGGTAATTCCTAAAAAAGAAGCAATATGCTGCTGAGAAAGCCGCTGTTCAAACCAGCCATAGGATTTGATGAATTCCAGATATCTTTCCTCAGCTGTTTTTTGCTGGAATAGTATTCTTTTTTGAAGCGAGATGAAAGCATTCAGAAGTATTTTACGAAAGTAGCTTTCCAATGGTGGTATTTCTACATATAGTTTTTCCAGTTCGTTCTTTTCTATCATCAAAACTTCTGAATTTTCCATCGCTTCAATATTATATACGGATGGTTGGGGGTAAAGCATGCTGTTCCAATCTGATATCCACCAGTTTTCAAATGCAAACTGCACAGTGTTTTCCCGACCGTTAGCACTCACTTCGTATTGACGCATACAACCGCTTATTACAAAATAATCATGAGTGCATAGTTGTCCTTCCTGTAAAAGATATTGCCTGCGTCTGAACTTTTTATACTCCAATGAAGAGCATAGTCTCTCTTTTTCAGATTCTGATAAAGTTACATATTGGCTGATATGATTTAAGATGCTTTCGTAAGGCGTTGACATTGATTTGGATATGTGGATTACCCAAATATAATCAATCTTACCGGATCTGTTTTGATTTTAGTTGAAATTGCTGGGTTTAAAAAATGCTCAACCCATATTGTTTTGCCAGATCCAGAATGATATGGTATCCTGCCAATGAATTTCCATGTTGATCCAAAGCAGGACTGAATACTCCGATTCCCATTTTTCCGGGAACACTTACGGTGATTCCGCCGCCTACTCCGGATTTGCTTGGAAGTCCTACCATTCGGGAGTATTCGCCACTGAATTCGTACATTCCGGCGGTCAGCATTTGAGATTCTATCAGTTTGGCAGTGTCAGCGTTTTTATACTGAGTGTCTCCATCAAAACGTACACACTGATTGGCAAAGAAATATCCGATTTTCGCCAGGTCTTCAGCGGTAAGTTCAATAGAACACTGTTTGAAGTAATTATCCAGCTGGTCTTCATTTCCTGAAATCAATCCGCTGTTTTTCATGATGTAGAACATGCCACGGTTACGATGTCCTGTAGATTTTTCAGATTCATATACAGATTTGTTGTAATCAATGCCAGGATTCTTGGTAATGTATCGAACCATGTCCAGTACTTTAAGGAAGGGTTTTTCACCTTCACCGGAGATGAGAGATGTGGTAAGAATGGCTCCGGCATTCATCATCGGATTAAGAGGCTTACCGGTGGTTTCAAGGTTGGAAAAATGATTGAAGGGTTTGTCTGATCCGAAATAACCTATTTTGTCAAAGACGTTTGTTTCCCCTCTTTCATTTACAGCAACCATTAGAGCAATGATCTTGGAAATGCTTTGCATGGTGAACTTTTTGCTAACATCACCCGTGTTAAATATTTTTCCATTTTTATCAACTACAGAAAAGGCAATAGCTTTAGCGTCCATTTTGCCCAATTCAGGAATATAGTCAGCTACTTTACCCTGAGTGTAATAATTTCTGTTCTTTTCCAGGATGCTGCTTAATGTTTTTTCTGAAATGGTTGAAACATCTGCTGTTTTTTGAGCGTACATCACTATATTTAAGGACAAAAATCCTGCAATAAGAATTCCTTTGGCGGAAAATAAAAAGCTATTTTTTTTCATGTAGAATATTTTCGAATAAAAGTTGATCATAAGTCTCGAAAAAACAAAGATAAGGTATTTCATTTTTTGTGCAAGATCTTTTGTGGCTGGTATAGGTAAGAGGTTTTTATCTTTTTAGTTCAAAATCTTTGTGAAATAATATTCCATATCGATCCAGCATATGGGTTTTGCTGTTTTCTTCCTTTGCATTTCCGGTATCAATATAATAGAGTGGAAGTTTTTTATGAATAATATCTTCCTGATCCTTTGGGCTGAGATATTTAACGATCTTAATATTGCTGTTTTTCTGAAAATTCCCCATCAGTGCAATCTGTTCAGAAAAATTCCCTAAGTGAAAAATAGCAGGTTGTTTCGCAGCATGTATTTTGATTTCACGAATAACATCTTTACAGTATGCTAATTCCTGATCTTCATAGTTTTCATTGATAAATACGCCTCCTGTAAGCTGAACTTTCTTTGCGGTTACATGGATCAAAAAAGGAGATAGAAATAATGCCGTTAATACTGGCTTTATCAGTTTGTCATTCAATATATATTGTAAGAGAATAAGAACAAAGGGAACTGATGGAATTAAATAACCTGCTTCCAATGGGTATTTGATAAAGAACACGAGGTTGGAAACGATCATTAGAATACAGAATACAGCAAAATTATTTTGGGGTAAATTTTTTATGTTTGGATAACCTCCTTTAAATAACTGGATAATTAAACCTAAAAGAATGGCAAGTATTCCTAAAGTTCCATACAGATATAAGGTGGCCAGGCTTAACATGCTTCCAATACTAACTGCTGAGTCGCTATAACTTTGAAGGAAGCTGGTACCATATTTTAAAATAACGGGTGAAAATAAAGTGCAGGTGAAAATAAAGCTTAAGACAGAGAATTGTAATGCCCTTTTGATATTTCTTTCAGAGTAAGTATATGATAGGAAAACAAAGGCCGGAAGAAAAATAATATTGTTGAACCTCGTGCTTACCATAAGGCCGAAAAGTAAAGCAGAAAGCCAAAGCTTTTTATGGAGAAGATAATAAACGCATCCCAGTAAAAAGAATAAAGACCAATTGTATTCCATGGCTACTGTGCTGGAGAGATAGATAATAGGTACAAATGGAAATGCCAAGGCAATAAGAAAAGAATGTTTTATTTTCAAAAGATTCAAAATCTTAAAGAGATATAAGCTGCAGCCTGCTGTAAATGCAACTGATAATAAGTTGATCACCCAATATGGATATTGATATACTAATGAATATAAAAATTCAGGAAACGGATATCCGGGAAAGCGGGAAACATCATAAATATGGTCTTCATGTAATACTTTTCCTGTATATACTTCTCTCCAGGCGTCTAAATCAGTTCCCAGACTGTTAAAAATAAAAGGTAACCTTGATAATAATACAATGACTATTATCATTATTTCCTTAGAGTATTTTTTCATGTTAATTACCAGATTGTTTTCTCATGCAAAATAAGTTCTTTTTGCTTAATAAATAAAGAAAGGTATCTTTTTCTATAAGGTTGGATAATGCTGCTTAGTGAAGGATAAAAATAAAAGTACCGGAAAAAGATTTTTCTTATGCTTGTTGTTTGTTTTTATAACTTATTTATTGTTATTTATGTTTAAAATTCATTTTATGTTATGATTTTGGTTTATTTTATTCTATATATTAGTGTTTAAATAAGTGAAAAATCAATTATTTGAGGTCTTACAATGAGCGTCAGTTGATTTTTTTAAAATAAGTACAATAGGTTTAAATTAAGATATAATCAAGAATTGGAGTGTATTTTTGATGTTAAGTTTATAAAAAAGTAATATTTTTCACTAATAAATGATTTTAGTGTTAAAAAATTCATTATTTTTCAAGCGAAAATTAATACATTTTTATTAACCATGAAAAACACTACTTATTTTAGTAGGCAGCACATCTTCAGATGGCTCCTACTATGCTGGCTCCTTGTACCTTGGGGGCTGCAAGCACAATCATCAACCCATATTACCTGGGACTCTCAGGTCGGATGTCAGAACTTCCGTGGAGAAAAAGGGGCAGGAGATAATTCTGTTGCTGCTTCAGATATTGATTCCGGTACTTGTGTCCGGGTCTGTGAAGGAAGCAAAGTGAAATATACTGCTCATGGCTCGAATATTAGTTTTGTCGCATGGATACCTACCGGTGGAGTGCTGCAGACTACATCAGGAGGTGCCAATCTTACTGCTGAAATCTTATGGGGAAGTGCTGGAGCGGGATCTTTACAGGCGACAGTTACATTTACTGATGGAACTGTTGAAACCCAGGATATCTGCATCGAGAAAATAAATAAACCTTCTGCAGACTTTAATCTCGTTAATCTGAAAGATATTGTATGTAAAAATACTGAGGTTCATTTTGACAATTTATCTCATGCGAATGGAGGTACTGATATTGTTAATTATTTCTGGGATTTTGGTGATGGAACCACATCTACAGCTTTTGAACCCTCTCATACTTATACACAGGCTGGAGGAGTTACGGTTACTTTAACTGTAACCAACAAATGTGGATGCTCAGAAACAACGTATCAAAAAATAGAAATCACAGAAGCTCCACCAGTACAGATTAGCTGTGCTTCAGTGGTATGTGAAGGGAGTGCCGAAAGATACAGTGTGAAGAATGGCTGTAAAGGAGAATGGAAAGTGATTGGAGGATCATGGCATAATATCTCTGAAAACGAAATCGAAGTAAAATGGGATAGTGTAGATCCTGAAGATGGTTTTGGCTATGTGATGTATAAATCTGAATGTGGCTGCCCAGTGTGGACTACAGTTAAGATTCCTGTCATTCTAAATACTGCAAGAATTAAAGGAGAATCAGTAGTATGTTTAGGAAAACAATACACGTATTCGCTTCCACAGTGGCCAACTACTCACATTGACTGGGATGTAACAGGACCTGCGCCAGGTCAGTTGACTTATAACCAGCAAAGAAATGAAATTCTTTTCACTGGAAATGTTCCAGGTACCTACACTCTTACTGCTTCCTATAAAAATACTTTATTATTATGTGGAGGTAATGCACAAAAAACGATTGTTGTAGAAGCGCCTGTAACCATATCAGGAGGAAAAGAGGAGATCTGTGTGGGAACACCACAGACATTTACAGCTACACCTAATGTTCCGGTGATCTGGAATGTTACTTTAAACGGTGGAGTGGTATATACGTCACCACAACCTACTACTGCGGCTCTTGATTATCCTTTCTTAACACCAGGAAATTATGTGATTACAGCAATCAGAGGAGGATGTGAAAGTAATCCAATATTGATTAAGGTGGTGAGTATTCCTAGGCCGCCAAGAGGGTTTATCTTGGGAGAGGCAGTAGTATGCCCAGGCAGACCTTATACTTATTCACTTGTGGCACCTCAGCCCGCTGGAGTAATTCCTGTATGGAGTGTTACGAATGGTACTATCCAGGGAAGTAATGCAGGTAATAGTGTTACTGTTATCTTTAATGCGGGAGCACCTTCTTATTCAGTATCTGTTGCTTATAGAACGAATAGCCCGGCAGCTTGTCTGTCTAAGCCAATTTCATTTGATATAAAACCAATGGATATTAATAAAATCTTTATTAAGCCGAATTCAGGACCTTTCTGTCCAAGCAGTACACAGAGCTTTGAAGCTTATTTAGATGATATTGTTCCGGACTCTATGGAATGGAGTTTTGAAAACCCTAATTTCGGAAGTTTTATATCCGGGCAAGGCACTCCATTTGTGACGGTAAATATTAACGAGGTTGCGGCTAACATATATTCAACTAACCTGAAACTGGAAGTTGTGGTATGCGGACAGAAAAAGGTATTTTTAATGCCAGTAAGCAAACTGGCTCTTCCTGTAATTAACTTTACGAACATTGGAAAAATTTGTTTAGGTTCAGATCTTCATTTCACAGTTGATCAGGGAGGAATTACTTCTGCTACAGGGGTAACGTTTACTTTTGCTAATGGGACTACTCATCCGGCAACATTCAATTCTTCTGGAGTCTATGATTTCCCGAATAACGGATATATTCAGAATAATACAGGAGGTAACGTTTCTCAAATAGTTACTGTGACTTATACAGGAACGAATGGCTGTGCATATGAGCCAAAAGCAACTGCAAGTTTCATCATTCTTCCTGAAACGATTATTACGGTTTCACCGGTGTATAATCTTATGGTTTGTGATGATTATCCTTTACAGCCTTATACGCTTACTGCTAACAGCTCTACAGGTCTTACGAATATTGTGGAGTGGCAATGGTTTAAGAATGGGGCTCCAATAGGAGTTACTACTAACTCATATACCTTATCGGGAACCGGCCTGGCAGGAACTTATAAGGTAAGAGCTAAAGATATTAATGGTTGCTATGTATATTCACAGGAGATCAAAGTAATCAATTCATGCCCAACAGCTAGTAGTTGTACAACACCTCCTATGGTGAGTTTTACCCCAAAATGGACTGGATGCAATACAATTACAGTCAATAATTTAAATGTAAGTATTCCTCCAGATGAGATCCAATGGGTATCTAATAGTGTTCTTACGTTGGTAAGTGCTCAGGGACAGCCTACAGCCACATTCCAAACTAATCTTGCCGGAGCGCATATTGTGAGCGTACGTTTAAGATATGGTACATGTTGGTATTCAACAAGTTTTGAGGTTCGAAAACTGTATGAGCCTAAGCTTAATATTGGTCAGGTTTGTAGCGGTAACGGATATAATGTTACTTTATATAACTCATCGTCCATATTTGAGGTTAACCCTAGCTCTATAGAATATAGATTCAGTATGGCAGGACAGCCGGATCAGATTGGGCAAACGGCTACCTATAACAATATGGCGCCAGGTACTTACACCTTTACGATGAAGGTATCTGTACCATCACAACCATCATTGCCAGCATGTACGATTACGAAAACAATTACACTGGCGCCAGTTCCAAGCACGAATTTCTTGCTTCCATTTAAGGCATGTAAAGGTGAGGTAATTACCCTTTCACCAAGCTCATATACTTCTGGGAATATCTATACATGGTCTTTTGACGGAACCTCTTATGTGACTTCACAACAGAATATGAATGTTACATTCAATACTGCAGGAGTGAAGAGTGTAAGTTTGATGATTAAAACTCCTCAAGGTTGTGAGTATAATTCTATTGTACGTAACATTACTGTCTATGAAGCTAATTTAAATGGAAATCTTACTCCACCAAATGCAGTAGCATGTGAAGGAACTTCTCCATTGATCTCATTTGTGCCTTCAGGTACAGTACCTTCAGGTTATATTTGGATGAATGGTAATGTTCAGGTGCCGGGTGCGCCAAACTCAATGAATTTTGTACCAACACAATCAGGGAACTATTGGCCGATATTGATTTCAGCAGAAGGCTGTATGACTAATGTAATGAGCGTTAAAGCGGTAGGTGTTGCATTTAAAAAACCTCCGTATGTAAATATATCTGGACAATCAAATGTTTGTGCTAATAGCCAAATAACGCTTAAAGGTATTTTAACGGATAATACTTTAGAATACAGATGGAAAAGGAATGGAGTTCCATTGTCAACAGGATGGATTACTGTTCAGCCGGTTACTTATACTGTAAGTGGATTATCAGCAGGTACTTATACCTATACTTTAGAAGCACGTGTGCCAGGAACTACAGACTGTTCAGGCTCTAAAGATTTTGTTGTTACAGTGAGCAATCCACCGGCAGCTCCTACGGTAACCTATACTCAGATAGGATGCCAGCCTTACAAAATTCAACTTACAGCGTCCGGGCCTGCAAATGGTGAATATAACTGGAGTAATGGAATGTCTGGGCAGACCATTACAGTAGATGAAGGAGGAAAATATAAAGTAATCTATACCGCACCAAGTGGCTGTAAAGTATTTGGCATGGTAGATGTACCATTGAGCATCGAAAGCCTGATGTGGGTATTCCCTACAGGATGTTACAGCTATTGTAGAGAAAAAGATCGTTATATTTTAGGACCAAAAGGTAACTTTGATTACCACCAATGGGAAAGATTCGGAGTTAGTTTACAAAATGGGACTAATACTTTCATCAGCCCATTCAGTTTTATTGATTCACCTGGAACTTACAGGTTGAGAATTGATCAGTCTGCTGGTGGAATGTATTGCAGATATTATTCAGGAGCAATGAACTATTATCCTGGAAAAGACTGCGGTATAGAAACACAATGTAACTTTGAAGTTGATATTACTGCATTCAAGTGGGATGGTGATCATTATAATGTTCATGGAACAATATTCAATGCAGGCAGCCAACCGGCAATGCTTGATATTTCAAGTCTTAACGGATATGGAACCTATTTTCCATCTATGATTACTATTCCGGCAGGAGGTACCTATGATATGAATGCCAATCCATTGGCCTTCTATCCTAATGCCAGCTTCCCTGGTGGATATGATGCAATCTTATTCTTAGGACAAGATGATTGTAAGTTTGTGGGTGAACCAAAAATTATAGGTAAATCTGTTTTTGCCAAGACAGGAAACACACCAAGTCTTACTACAGATTCTTCTCTGAAACTGATGCCAAATCCGGCGAAGGATATCGTGAGGGTTTCGTATGATACCGGTAATGAGAAATTACTGGCAACACAGATCAAGGTTTTTGATACCATGGGGAATATCAAATACCAGAAAGAACTGAAGTCATCTTCAGGAGAAGTAAGTGTAGACGTTTCCCACTGGCTGCAGAGTACATACATTGTTATTGTGCAGGCAGGAGAAAAATCATTGCAAGGCAAATTGATTAAAAACTAATCCATACTTCATTTTAATAAGCAGTGTTCTCTTTGGAGAACACTGTTTTTTTATGGAATGATATCAATACATTTCTTCATTGTAAATTTGTCTTCCAAGATAGAAAAGCTCATGTTTTTTAAGATTCACATTATCTTCAAAAATATCATGAACAAAATGAACCAATTCATTGACTTTTTCCCTTTGGGTAATTCTGATCCTGGATTCAAAATTAGAAGTAAATCCACTTTTGGTATAATTCAATGAACCTAGATAGGCTACTTTTCTATCAATTATATAAATCTTAGAATGCAAGAATTTATTGTCATAACGGTTATTCCTTATGTATTTGAAATTTAAATTTTCAGAATAATGATAAGTGTAAATTTCCATTTTTTCAATTTCTGTTTTCTTTTCCCAGCATCTGAAAAATCCATACAGAGAGGGAATAGCAATTAAAAGGGCAACCAGATTGTTTGAATTGGTAAGATCATCAACAAGATGGATCCCGAAATAAATCAGAGCAAAGATTCCCAGACAGAATAGAATAATAGAAGATAAAAAGAAAAGATTTTTCAGGCTTTCCCTTTTCTCCTTTTTCTTTACATCTGTCACCCGATTCTGGTGGATCAGCTTTCGTAATACACTTCCGTACTGTTCAGGTCGAAGATCACTGAATGCCAATCTCACATTGATATTTCTGTTCTTCAGCATCAGAAGATCATCCACCTTTACTTCATCAATATAGGGAGAGATGATGAGAACTTCTGCTTTTGCATCCAGAATGTCTTTATTTAATTGATTTCCTGCATTTTGACCTACGAAGACTTCAACGCCTTCACTGTTTTCAGTATCGATCTTAAAATAATATTTTTTCTTTTCCTTATAATACACGTTTTCTTTCTTAAATAGTATTGAAATTATATGTTTCCAGATATATCTGTTTTTTAAAGAGATCAGCTCCCGCAGCTGGAGGTTTCGCACAATCCGGATTTTAGGCGTCAAATTTACGTTTCTTTTTATTCTCTGCTTTATGGAAAAGCATAAAAAAAACCTGACATCTTTCTAGTGTCAGGTCCTGAACAATATGGAGTTTTTTTAAGCTAACTTGAAGATTATTCTTTTTTGTTTTCGAGATCTTCATCATTCTCTAATCTTTCGAAGAAGATCAGAAAATCTTCTTCACTTGGGATATCAAGCTTTTTTCTTAATCTGTATTTTTTCTGCTGAGCAGATTTGTGTTCAATGGACATATAAGAAGCAATCTGCTTAGAACTGAAATCAAGCTTTATCATAGCACATAACGAGAGATCTGCAGAAGAGAGATCGCTATTTCTTTTGAGTAATGCTTCAATGAAATTGGGGTAGAGTTCCTGAAATCGGGTTAAGAATGAAGAATCGTTACTTTCTGCCAGCATCATCAGTTCACTATTGTTTTCACTGATTTTATGATTCAAGGTTTCATTTTCATTTTGCAAACGCGTTATATTGTGCTTTAAGTCAGAGCTTTCATCGATGATCTGTTTTTTAACCCGGTTCAGTTTTTTATATAGCAAAAAGGCAATGAGTATGACTATTAGTAACATCAAGCCTGAAAAGATAATGGTATTGAATTTAAAAGTCTGTGCAGAGACTTCTTTTTCAGTCAGTAATTTGTCAATAAGCAAATTGACAGTGTTATTCTGATTTTGTGATAATTGTTCTTTGGCGTGGGTGAATTTATTATTGAATTCTGCCTCTTTCTCTTGATCTCCCAGGTAGCCATAGGTTTCTGCCATAGCTTCATACATAAAAGGAATATTATACACCTTATGAGTTTTGATAAAGATATCCAATCCTTTCTGATAGTATTTTAAAGATAGGGAGTCTTTCTCTTCCGCTTTATAATAATCGCCTACAATTCTGTAGATTTGTCCTTTCTGCGAATCTAATATTCTTTTTTTTTAGTGTTAAGAGCAAGTGCCCTGTCGATATAAAATTTTGCAGAATCTATTCGCTTTGTATAGTATAGATGGTGTTTTGCAATCAAACTGTTGATCAAATCCGTATTGTCAATATTCATTGCTTTATGAAAATACATCAATGCAGAATCATTCTGCTTGATATCATAAAGGAAATCTGCTCTGTTCGAAAAAACTTTCTGCAGGTTATATTGCTTTTTATCTGTTAAAGAGCATTGGCGGGTATGGTAAAGTGCTTTAGCATTATATTCAAGAGCTGTTTTGTAAAGTTTGGTTACTTTGCTCATCTGGCCGTATTCCTGAAATAGCCTTGCTTTGAGCGCTTCATTATCAGAGTTTTTGAGTAATGCTTCTGCCTTTTTAAAAATACCAGTCCTTTTTCATAGTTTCCTACAGTGACAGAAAGATTGGATATGTTCATATAGCAAAGAGCTGCACCGTCTGTATAGCCATTTTTTTGTGCCATATGGAGGTACTCTTGGTTAAGCTGTAATGCTTTTTCATAGTTCCCGGAAAGGCGGAGAGCATCACTCTTCTGAAGCAGCGGATAATCGAAACTTTCTTTTTCCTTATTTTTTGAAGTACAGTTGATGAGTACACTGCAAAGTACAAGTAATGGGAAGAAGTTTCTTTTGAAGAAATCGATTTTTTTCATAGGGTAGGATCGATAGCAAACTTAAGAATAAATCAGACAAATTTTATGATAAAGACTAAAGATCTAAGAATAATTCATACGAATCAAATAGTTTGTAATAATAAAATGAGTTATTAAATGGAAGATCAACAATAGAGTATATGTTTATTAAAATAGTAGAGATCCTCACAGTGAAAGCACCGAAGCATTTTTTGTTTTCCGGCGGATGGAATGGGTAATAAAATTGATTCCTTATTTTTGCATGGAATACATCCTAAAATATGACCAATATATTTTCTGACAATCATCAAGTAGATGTGGTTTCTACGTTTGCTGAACTTGTAAATAATAATTTTCAGGGAAATATCAATGCTATGTGCTGGTACAGGAAATTAGATGGAGATTTTAAAGAAATTGTTTCCAAACTTCAATTAAAAGATAATATTACTGAAATTTCTACTGAAGATCTTTTAAGATTAGAACTCTCAGAGGAAGGAAATATGGCCAGAGAGATAATCCTGAATGATTTACAATTATTAACTGATTTCGGAGCGTCACCTTCTCTTAATCTGCTTAAAAATTATGAACGGGATGAAGAATTCAGTTTTATTTCAACGGATGTTTATTCATATCATGTGGATCGATCACCCATTGGAACAGATACTTTTTTATGTACTTATTTTGGGGCTTCGAGTGACATATTGCCCAATGAACAGGCTGTACCCAAAATAGATGTTCCTGAAATTCGGGAAAAACTCAAGGAATTACATGATGGACCTGAAGAATTTGAAGACTTTCTAAAGGACTGTTTTTTTGATCTGCATTATCAGGCTAAACCCAATGCAGAACCTACCAATCTAGGATTAGGACATCTTTGGAGGCTGGCTGTAGATCATCCTGAACAAAAAGTTCTGCCTTGTGTACATAGAGCTCCTGTTGAAAACGAAGGTGAATACCGCCTGCTTTTGATTTGTTAAATCATATGGTAGTATTAGGTTTTTCATTCAAAAGTAGTATCTTTAAATGATATTATCTTATTTTACGGTCTGTTGGCTGTGGATTAAGATTATAACTGTATTGAATTTTGACGGCTAATGATTAGATCGATTGTAATTTTAATTTTCTTTTTGAGTGGTTTTTTCTTTTTAAATGCACAGGAAAAGAAAGATTCACTTTATTATAAAATAGAAGAATTTTCAGATAAAAGAAAAGTTACCAAATTTCTTCATCGCTTCATATTTCGTAGGGAAGCCGATTCTGCTTCTGTTAAATCCAGAACTGAAAAGCTGCCGCAGGAAGCCTATAATAAAAGATACATCCGGAATATCAGGATCGAAACCATTGATCCTTTTGGATATGATTCCAAAGATCAGAAAGAAAAACTGAAATGGTATGACTGGTTTACAGACCACCTTCATTCTACAACAAGAACTTCTACCGTTAATAATTATTTGCTTTTTAAAGAAGGGGAGGAGTACAATGCTCAGAAACTCTATGAATCTGAACGTTTGCTGAGAACAATGCCTTTTATCAACAGAGTGAATATAAGTGTTGCAGATGATGCTTCCAGTAAAGACTCTATTGATGTAGTGGTAAAAGTTCTTGATTCCTGGAGCTTAAAACCGAGAGTGAGTTATTCAGGAAGTAAAATTGGTCTTGGAGTAACTGAAGAAAATGTACTGGGGCTAGGTCATACATTTGATTTTCTTTACAGAAATGATTCCAAAGAAAAACAGGATTATGTTTTGGGAAGCTATACAACCTATAATCTTTTTGGGTCTTATATCAGTGCTCAAATTCTTGGAGAACGAGATTTTTTGAGAAATGAAAGAATTAATTTTAATGTCAGACGAGACTTCTTCTCCCCATTGACAAAATGGGCTGGTGGTTTTACTTTTGAATATTTTATGCGGAATGTTTTGCTACCGATAGAAACAGATGCTGCTTTTCCGGAAGTTCAGATCAAAGTGTACAGTCAGGACTTATGGGGTGGTTATCAGATCCCGGTTTCATCAAATCCTAAGGAAAAAGTCAGCAGCAATATTGCCATTATAGGGAGATTCCAGAACTATCAGTATAAAGACAGTCCTGGAATTGATCAGTATAAGTATTTTAGTTCTTACAACAGTTTTTTGATGTCTGTAGGGCTTATTAACAGACGGTTTTCTGTTCAGAAGAATATTTTTCAATATGATTTGCCGGAGGATATCGCTTACGGAAACTCTGTGAATCTTATTGCAGGCGGCTTATCGAGAAATAAAGAAGTGAACCCTTATGTAGGAATTTCTGCATCGTATGGCAGTTTTACAAAGCTGGGATATTTTACCTTGAAAGCCCAATTTGGTAGATTTTTTAATGAAGACAGCCAAAACAGAGAATCTTTCCGTGTAGATGGAACGTATTTTACCAATCTTATGGACTGGAAGTTTGCTAAGGTAAGACATTTCTTTTCTCCTACGTTAGCGTTGGGAAATCCCCAGCATAATTATTCTTACAAAGACAGAATTAATCTTTCTTCACCAGATGAGTTTCCCGTTTATAACGGAGATTATATCGGGACTAAAAAAATGGTCTTAAGGTATCAGCTTCAGATGTTTATTCATAAAACCTGGAAGAACTTCCATTTCAGTCCGTATTTAACAATGGCAGTAGGATGGTTGGGAATGCCTGATGATAAACTGTTGAGTACCCGTGCCAACACTAAAATAGGATTAGGCGTTTTAATTAATAATCCGTTTTTGGTCTTCAACAGAATTCAGATTTCCTTTACCTATTATCCACGGGTTCCTTTTGACAATAACTCTGTTTTTGATTTTAACAGTAACCGAAATAACCTGCTGCCAATGAACAGCTTTGCAACAGAGGTACCGCACTTTGTGAATTTTGGGAATTGATGAATGTTTGAATTATTGTCTTCTAATATTAATTGATGTAGATAACAATAAAAAAATCTGTTTATTTCCCGATATAAAATATGAATTATTCTGAAAGTCAGGAGTTTAATTTGTTATGAGTATAATCATAAGGATATGTTACTATATACTATACCTTTGAAGAAACATAATAGTTGTAGTCAATCTCTACACATTCTACAACCTTACCCTTCTTAATTGAGGGGTTTTAATTTTATAGTGGAGCATCATGAATACTATTCTACTGGTCTTACAATTTTAGAACTGATATTTTATTACAATGCCTTACTATTAAGTCCAATGTCAGCAATTTTACTCAGTGTTTTATCACATTTTTTTTCTTCATTTAGGGTTGCTAAAAGATTTTTTAAACATACATTTTCCTTAAGAACTTTTGCATAGGCAGCGAGTGTCCCGTACGTTGAAATCTCATAATGTTCTACTTTCTGTGCAGCAGCTATTATGCCTGCATCCCTTACAGTGCCAGGTTTAGTTTCTTCTATGATACTCTTTCCTTCATCAAGAAGTCCTTGCATAGCATCACATTTTTTCGCCTGAGCCTTCTTTTTTAACGATTTAAAACACTCTTCAAGTCTTTTTACGTGGACTTCAGTTTCTAGCAGGTGGTTTTCAATAGCGAGCTTAAGCTTTTTATCTGTTGCATTTTTATACATTTTAGGTAAGTTTTTTACCAATGCCTTCTCTGCCCAATAGATGTCTTTTAACCCATCTTCAAACAGATCTTTCAATCCTTTAGACGCCGTTTTTTTTGCTGGTGTTTTTCCTCCCTTTATAGTTGAGGCTGATTTTGAAGATGTTTTTTTTGATACGGTTTTAGTTGCCATAATATTAGATTTAGTGTGATAATCTTAACTGTTGCAATTCTAAGGCCATTTGTGTCTTAATATGACCCAGCTCATAAAGCTCATAAATTGATAACAGACAGATCAAATACATTAGAATAAAAAATGTTACGTTATGAAAAGAAATTTATTTAACAGGTTTGCGGATTAGGTGGTTTGCTTTACAGGGTAATGCAGGGCTTTTATATCCTGAATAAATCAATTATTTTGTGAATCGCCTCTTTTGAGCTCCCTTTCAATTTCGTCGATTTCTGGTAGCGGTAGAAGGTAGCTTTCTCTAATATAATTTAATATACTTTCATTTGTTTTATTGTTTATTTTTCTGATGAAAAGCTGGTTACCAGATTTGAGAGATGCTATTAAATCTTCAGCATATAGATCTTTGTTAAAAAAAGCTTTTTCAATTATTGCTCTTTTGTCATCGTTGATAATAATATCACTAAAGTCCGTATTCATAAAAACGGTCTGGAAAAATGATTCAGCTGGTAAAAGAGTATGCAGGTAATAGTCTTCAAAATCCATTACCCGTTTGTTGTTGGTCATAAAGACACATGTTTCTCTTGTTAGAATAAACCATTTTCCACCAATATAGGGTATAACACCTTTCATAAATTCTCTTTTATAAATAAATGAAGATATTTTATGGGTCAGCTCTGTAAAATGATTTTGTATCCTTTGAAGTGTATCAGGCCTGTAAAATTTCTGATCATAATAAAAAAGATAATTTCTTCCGTTATTAACGGTAAGGAATTGACGGATAATGTTTTGTGATTTTAGTGGGGAGTCTTCACCACTCAGGTTAATAAAATAATCCCAGTCATGGCTTACATTCAAAAGATATTCCATCGCATTAAGTTCAGCCTGGATCATACTAAATCCTCCGGATACAATATTCATGCTTTCCAAAATATACACATTGGGAAAGTGTATTAAATATAATTGTATTTCTTCTGTAAATTCTGCTTTTGCTTTCCGGTCAATGTGAATAAGATAAAATTGATCTCTTGTATAAATCTTCTGAAACATCTCTTTAAATGCATCAGGTCTATGATGGATGATAATAAAGTAAGCAATCGTAACCTGCGGGGCTGAGTGCAGATCTGAAGTTTGGGAATGGGGGTGAGTTATGGGAAATGAAGTTTGCATGGGGCTGAAATTTAAAATCATCCGCACAGGCAAACAATTCAGTTTATGTGCGTAAGGTACAAATATATTTTTGATAATCAGTTAATTAAATTTGATGCTGCCTGATTATTTTATGGTACATTTGCAATGCATTTATAAAACAGGTTTCTGCCTTTGCCATTCTGTAATAGTTTAAATTCACCATTTTTTCTTTCAGTTTTTGCTTTTTCAGCCGCCCAATTATCAATCGGGTTTCGAATGTGAAAACACTCCATAAGTCTTTTCATCCTAGAATGATACGTTATTGCAGGCTCATGAATACTACACAGGTAATTTATCGGAAGTTAAGCAAGTAAAATGATGAAAAGAATTTCTTTGTTCATCATTATGATACACCAATTCAAATTCTGAAAAGGGAATTTGCTTACAAAATATCGGGAAGACCGAAAATTATGATGAGTTTCAAAAATTTAAATTTAATCAATCCCATTATCCGTGCTGTAACAGAAGCAGGGTATTCTAAGCCAACTGAAATACAGTATACAGCAATACCCCATATTCTTGCCGGAAAAGATATTATAGGATGTGCCCAGACAGGTACAGGAAAAACGGCAGCATTTGCAATGCCTATTCTTCAGCTTTTAAAAAAATATACCCCTGATCATAAAGAGATCAGAACATTAATACTTACGCCAACCCGGGAATTAGCAATACAGATTGAAGAGAATTTTGCTGTGTACAGCAAATATTTACCTTTATCACAGCTTTCTATTTATGGAGGCGTCTCAGCAGGTGGCCAGCTTGCGGCTCTTAGGAAAAGAGTAGATATTCTGGTGGCTACACCCGGCAGATTACTGGATTTGGTTAATCAAAGACATATTGATCTTTCTAAAATAGAAATATTTGTTTTGGATGAAGCAGACAGAATGCTTGATATGGGATTTATCAATGATGTCAAAAAAGTTTTAAAGCTGATTCCCCAGAAAAGGCAGACCTTATTTTTCTCTGCCACAATGCCTTCAGGTATAAGAAAATTTGCGGAAACAATTTTGAATAATCCGGTAGAGGTTACTGTAACTCCGGTATCTTCAACTGCACAAACAGTGAAACAATCCGTTTATTTTGTGGAAAAAAGAGATAAAACGGGGTTGTTGATTGATTTATTGCAAAATGAAAATATGAGGCGTTCACTGGTTTTTACCCGTACTAAGCATGTTGCCAATAAGCTGGTACAGCAATTGGAAGGAGTAGGGATTTTTGCTGCAGCGATTCATGGGAACAAATCCCAGACCGCAAGACAGAATGCACTTGATGATTTTAAAAGCAGTAAGATTAAAGTATTGGTAGCTACAGATATTGCCGCCAGAGGAATTGATATTGATGATCTTCCTCATGTAGTAAACTATGAGCTTCCCAATATTCCGGAAACGTATGTCCACAGGATCGGAAGAACCGGAAGGGCAGGAACGGAAGGTACCGCTATTTCATTTTGCGATACCGAAGAGCGCTTAGATCTTAAAAATATTCAAAAACTGATAGGATTCACAATGCCGGTCAGATCATTTTATAAATAAAATCTGTAGAGTTTACAGAAAACAATAAATAATTTTTTAATAATAATTACAATGCAACAAGGCACAGTAAAATTTTTCAATGAAGCAAAAGGCTTCGGATTTATTTCTCCTACAGACGGGAGTAAAGATATATTTGTACATTCTTCAGGATTAGACTCAAGATCAATCCGTGAAAATGATAAAGTCGTTTTCGATGTACAAAAGAGTGATAAAGGTTTAAATGCGGTTAATGTAAAACTGGCATAATTAAGCTTTAATATCATCTGTTTGAAATAAATATTATTTTCAATTTCAGTATCATATTTTTATATTTTTTTACAATTGAAATCCAAAAACCTTTGGTATCTGGATATATTGTTTGAAAGAACATTAATGTAAGTTAGATTACTTTTTATTTTCATAATGTTCATTTGCCTCTCACATAACGTGAGAGGTTTTTTCAAGAAAGAACTCCAGTCAGCTTATTATAAAAACAAAGACAATAGATAGAATAATGATCATCAATAATTTTACAGAATATAAAGCTTTGGAAGGTCAAATGGTCGGGTTTTCTGACTGGCATACCATAGATCAGAATCAAATCAACAGGTTTGCAGAGGCAACCTTAGATGACCAGTGGATTCATATCAATGAGGAAAAGGCAAAAAAGAAAGCCCTTTTACATCAACTATTGCTCATGGCTATTTGCTGTTATCGCTGATCCCTTATCTCTGGAAACAAATTGCTGAGGTGAGAAATGTAAAAATGGAAATCAATTATGGGATTGAGAATCTTAAATTTGGCCAGGCTGTTCCTGTAAATAGCGATGTGAAACTACAGGCTACTGTGAAATCGGTGACAGACCTCAGAGGAACTATAAAAGTAGTGGTGGAAGCTAAGCTTCTTATAAGAAATCATGCGAAACCTGCCTATACAGGGGATGTAATTTTTCTATATCATTTTTTATAATAAGAAGCCAGATTAAAAAGATTAAAATACGGGAAGTCCCCAATATCTTACTGTTTGGATTATGATTCTAACATTTGATTAAATAACTTTTTCATATAAAATCATAGTGATCCAGTCTTATCACAAAATAATGTTCAATTGTTTTTTGAGCTTTTTTGCACATTGATAAAAGATCATTTCCTGATGTATTGTCAAAACTAAAGTCATCATGGGTTTTTACGACATATTCGGTTACTATTTCAATATTCATTAAATCAATTTCCGTTACATCGGTTTTCAACCTATGTTCTTCTTTGAAGAAAGGAATTTTACGGAAAATAGAATCGTTAAACCGAAAGAGGTGTATTGTTTTCATTGCAAAAATATTTAATAAGATAAAAAATTTAGATTGAGGTTCATTAAGAAAGCTTACCTTTCATTTTCCTGTTGATACCTCTTTTGGATAAGATACGGTCTTATGGTTATGGATGTATCTGCCTGAAAGTATATCCAGATTATTCATAGCCGCTTTTTATTATCGTTACGATCATCTTAAAGCGCTTATTTCCTTTTATAGAATGAGATTTTTGGGCAGGAATGATAATGCATTCACCCTCTTCCATAAAATAAGACGCTCCGTCTATAATGATTTCAGCTTTACCTTCAATAATCTGTGCAACAGTATCAAAAGGAGAAATCTTTTCAGATAACCCTTCTTTGTCATCAAAAGATAAAATACTGATATTACCGGTCAGTTTTTCCAGTATATTTTTACTCACTACAGAATTTGGGATGTAATCTACAATCTGGCTTGTAATATATACTTTCGATTTTTCAAGTTCTCTATGATTCATCACTGTGGTTTTAAACATAAAAAGAGCAAATGGTATTGTAAATAAAAGGGACAGAACTGTCTAATATCCCATCCCTTTTTCCAGTGAAAGCTTTTGATAAATATATCTTTTCATTGGCCTTAACTGTCCTTGAAAACAATTTATGAAAGATTGATTTCTTTGATAATATTGAGAACTTCTTCACGGTTTTTTCTTAATCTGTTTCCGATTCTTTCCAGCATTTCCCTTTCTTTCCCTTCTTCAAGTTTCAGATCGTGGTCCGTTAATGTTGAAAATTTTTCTTTCAGTTGTTTTGACTGCTCAATCCAGGCTCCAGGAGTTTTGAAAAATTTGTCGCCTTTGTTTTGGTTTGTGTCCATAAGGTGGATTTTAGTGTAACTTCATTGCTACAGTACAAAGTTGGGTGTTTAATAATCTATTATATTACAGATTGTTTCTTTAATGTTGCACATATCACACTTTTGCAAAATTCCAGTTTATTTTTAAGCATCTGTAAGACGGGTGATCATAAAAACAGTGGCTTTGATGACTATTCATGAAGTAATGGAGATTATTGGGCCTTAAGACATGATTACAAACCTAAAATACTACTATATAATTCCTAATAAGTGATTAATTAATCGTATCTTGCTGATTCACTACATTGAACTGATGATCCGGACCCTAAGTTCCGATCTATTCACTTTTTCATTATTTGATATTTCCAGTATAATCTCTTTAGTCTGCTTCAAATCATTTATAGAAACTGTTTTGAAAAAGAGAATATAAATCTTGTGATTTTCTCCAAAGGACAATTCAATTGTAAAAATTATTAATGCTTTTATGTATATAAAAAAATATTTATGGATGTGGACGTTTTTGGTTCCTATTCTGGCGTGGTTATCTTATGTTGGCAATTTTGTTTTTTCATCAGGGTATTACTCTGTGATTCTTGCTTTATTTTTGATGGGGAGTGTTTTGGCAGCGGTGTATCACTCCGAAGTTATTGCCCATCGTTTGGGAGAGCCATTTGGAACTTTGCTTTTGGCATTTGCTATTACGGTCATAGAAGTAGGACTTATTATTTCTATTATGATGGGAGCAAAAGGCTTAGAAACCATTACCCTTGCCAGAGATACGGTTTTTGCTGCCGTAATGATAATCCTTACCGGAATCATTGGGAGCTGTATTGTGATAGGTTCCTTAAGATACAGAGAACAGAGCTTTACATTACAGGGGGTAAGTACGGCACTCATTACGCTCACGTCAGTGATTATTTTTGTGCTTATTCTGCCTAATTATACGGTGAGTCATCTCGGAGGCGAATATACATCCTTTCAATTGCTTTTTATCGCCTTGATTTCTTTAGGACTTTATCTTGGATTTACTATGATCCAAACATTTAGACATCGAAGCTTTTTCATTTCTCCAGAGAACAAACTATCCAAAAATCAGCCTGTACAAGACAATCATGAACTGATTTCCCGAAAACAATTGTATATCAGTTGTATATTGTTACTATTATCCCTGGGAATAGTCGTTTTACTGGCAAAGCTTCTTTCAAAGGATGTTGAGCATATAGTGGTTTCCGCAGGTGCCCCAAAATCTCTTGTAGGGATCATTATTGCAGGTATTGTTCTGCTTCCGGAAGGACTGGCTGCATTCAGAGCTGCAAAAAGTGATCAGATCCAAACCTCATTAAATCTGGCATTTGGTTCTGCTTTGGCCAGCATCGGACTCAGTATTCCGGCCATAGCCATTATATCTGTAATGACCGGTATAAGAATGACATTAGGGATAGATATTAAGTCAACAATACTTTTGGGACTATCTCTTTTTATTATAACTGTTTCACTGGCAACAGGCAGAACTAATATCATGCAGGGGATTGTACTGATCGCTATATTTTTAATTTATCTTTTTATTACAATCGTACCATAAACTTACTTAAGATAGCTTAATTAAATCTTATTATTTTGGAAAACAGAGCCTTGCCATAAGATAGCTTACCGTGGATTCTGCTCCCTGATTGAGATTAACATTTTTCTCTTCAAGCCCATCATAACATCCGCCTGTTGCAGGGTTATAAATAATCTGATGTAAATGATTCTTTCCTAAAAACCAACTAAAAGCATTTCTCATCATCTGCAAGTATTTTTCATCCTTAAAAACCTTATAGAATGTGGATAATGCCAATATGGTATAAGCGACATCAATAGGCTGTTCACCACCAATTGATTCAGCACTTTTAATCGTTTCTTTTTGCAGCCATCCTTTGTTGGATATTACTTTAATGGCTCCCTTACTAAATGTTTTAGAAAGCAAAAACTTGAATGATTCAATGGCAACCTGTTTATACATTTCGTCCTGGGTTGTAATCCAGGCACACAATAAAGCTTCAGGGAGTACACTGTTTCCATAGGTCAGGTAGCTTTCAAACCAGTGCCAGTCTTTATGTTTCTCATGCTGATACATTTTTACCAGTCGATTGGCAAGTTTTTTCAATAATGGAATATTGTTTTCAGAGTTTTGATAATGCAATCCCTTTATAATAAAAGCCATTGCACGGGTAGAATGAATTTTATCAATAGACGGAAGACTTTTTTCAATGATGGACTCTGCTTCATCAGAAAACAGTTGTGGTAAGATTGCTTTTATAGAAAGAAGGTACCCCAGTGCCCAGATTGCCCTACCATTGGAATCTTCAAGGTTGGTTTCGTAGTTCTGTTGTGCAAATTCCTTGTCTTGATTTACATAGTTGAGAAAACTACCATCTGGTTGTTGACAAAACTTTATTACATTCAGGTAGGTTGAGATCAAGTCAAGATCAGATTCATCTCTGCTTACTTCATAATGTCTGCAGGCTACAATCAAAGCACGGGCATTATCGTCCAAAGTATACCCGGAATTGATATCAGGTTTGTTGATTTTAGAAAATTGGATCATTCCAAAATCCGTTGTCATATTTTTGATATGGCTAAGATTAATGTTGGGGAATGTATAGTGTAATGTCATTTTGTATTTATTGTATTGTTGAAATAATAAGGCGTGTGAAATAGAAGAATTCTCCCAGGCTGTGGAAGCCATTTTTTCCAGACTATTTGATCGTAATTTTTCCTGAGCAGTTTCATTTTTCAGTAATGTATTCACGGCAGCAGCAAGCTGTTCCGGAGCTTCAAAATCAATAATGATTCCCAGGTCTTCATTTAAGACTTCCAAAGCATGAGGAATAGGGGTGGAAACAATAGGGCATCCACAGCTGATGGCATAGGAAAAAGTACCGCTTACTGCCTGATTTCTGTCTTTTGAAGTGAAAAGATAGATATTGGTAAGCTGAAGATAATCTAGCAACTCATTCAAAGGCAGATATTGGTTGATAAAGTACGTATGTTTTTCCAGATGAAGCCTCTTAATGGTATCCTGTAAAAAATCACGGTACTTTTCTCCTTCATATTTAATGATTCCGGGATGTGTCTTTCCGATAATCAGGAACATTACATCCGGATTTTGGGAAACGATTTCAGGCAGAGCTTCTAAAGTGGTTTCAATATTTTTCCCAGCACCCAGTAAACCAAACGTTGAAAGTACCTTTTTATCTTTAAATCCGTATTTTGTTTTCAGTGAAATTTTGTCGATAAATGGTAGCAGGTGAGTACCATGGGGGATTACTTTAATTTTATCAGAGGGAATATCATAATCAGCAGAAAGGATGTCTGCAGAAATACCTGTCATCACAATAATAGATTTGCAGAAACTGCTGATTTCTTTTACTTTTTCTTTTAATTCTCGATCCGGTTTCGGCAAAACGGTGTGAAAAGTAATGATGAGGTCTTTCTCTAAGTTTTGAAGAAAAAGCAGTAACCCGTTTTTAGCTTCAGTGAAAAATCCAAATTCATGCTGGAGCATAACCAGTTGAATCCTGTCATTTTTGTTGATTTTATCAGCCAGCTCTAAATAAGATATGGCATCGGATGTATTTAAGCGATATTCTGGATCTTTTTCATATTGATAATGCTCATCCCCAGTTTCCATCGGGCAGATGATGATGGTAAATGATTCATTGAACTTTATCTGAAGAGATTGTATTAAATCCTGGCAATAGGTTGCAATACCGCACACCTTAGGAGGAAAAGTGCTTATAAAGATAATTTCAGGCTTATGATGAATTGTGTTTTTTTTACTTTGTACAGATCGTCTTTTTGTCTTTTCCCCCACGTCTGATTTTATATTTTTATTCATGATGATATCTGTTTTAAAGTCTGACATTCTGTATTGAATAGTCAGTTATGATATGTACCGTAGTAATTCTTTCAGTAATTCTGAAAGACTTAAAGAGGCAACTGCAATTCTTTTATCCGCTGCTCCATAGTAAACATGGATTGTATCTCCTTCTACGATGGCTCCGGTAGGGAAGCAGACATTGTTTACTTCTCCCTTCTGTTCCCATTCTTCTTCAGGTTTGAAAAGAGGGTAAGGAAGTCTTGAAATTTCCTTTTTGGGATTATCAAGATCCAGTAAAGCAGCACATGCACTGTAAACATATCCTTCAATAGTATCATGTACCCCATGGTATATCAAAAGCCATCCATGCTTGGTTTCTATAGGGGGACATCCTCCGCCAATATAGCTTACCTCGTGTTCATATTTAGGAGATAATACAATATGTTCTTTAAAGTGAAGGAAGTAATCTTTCCAGAAATCAGGATTCAGATCTTCAATGTTTTCTATACTTGTAATTTGGATATCAGGTCTTATGCGATGAAGAAAATAAAGCTTACCGTTAATTCTTCTTGGGAAAAATATGACATTTTTATCCCAAAGGAAGATCTCTTTATCCTTTTTATGAGCAGGCGGGAGTTTGTTGAAGCGTCTGTACTTTTCCCCTATTTCACCTTGGGATTCTGTCAAAAATTTAAACTTTTTGTACAGAATTTTTGGGACAATAATCCCTACTTTTTCCCATGATATAAGATCCTTCGATATGGCAAGTGTTCCCAATGCGTTAATTCCGTCATAACTGGTATAGGTAAGATAAAATAATTGATCGATTTTTACGATTCTTGGATCTTCAACACCATGTTTTTCATATTCAAACTCGGGGATGATAACCGGATTGTTCAGCCGGGTTTCTATAGTCTTATAATCTGATAATATACAGTATCCGATAGTGGAGAAATTATTCTTTGCAAGAGCCCTGTACAATAAATGTATTTTTCCATTATCATGAATAACTGCTGGATTTAAAACACCCTCACTCTCAAAATCTAATGTCGTTTTTCTGAGTATAATTCCGTCTTTTTTCAGAGCTACCATTTAGCTGCTGGTATTTCGGGCTTCATTTTCCCTGTATTTTCTTTTGTTCATTTTATCCTCCCGTTTCTCTTTTGCGGATTTTGCGGGTGGAGTTTTATCTGATTTCTTTTTTCCGTCCTTTTCTTTTGACATTGTGAAATATTTTTTGTTACCTGTAAATTTCAATCATTAAAAAAGGAAAGCTTTGCAATTGTCTTTTAATTTGTTGTATAAATCATAGATATTTCCGATTGAATAGACTAACTTTGGATAAATAGCTGTTAATGAAATAATTGACAGGTATAAATCGTAAGGGAGATGAAGTTGTATATAAAATATATGGTAAGTTTGCGCTGCAAAATGGTTGTCCATCAGGAATTGGAAAAACTGGGCATCAAAAATGCTGTCGTCGATTTGGGAACAGTAGAATTATTGGATGATATTAGCTCAGAACAAAGACAAATCCTTAAAGAAAATTTACTTAAAACAGGGCTTGAAGTATTAGATGATAAAAAAAGTATCCTGATAGAGAAAATAAAGAATGTAGTGATCGAAATGATTCATTATTCAGATGAGCTTCCAAAAGAAAATTTCTCAGATTATATAAGTGAAAAATTAGGATATGACTATACTTATCTTGCGAATACCTTTTCTGAAGTGAAAGGAATGACACTCCAGCATTTTATCATTATTAATAAAGTAGAAAAGGTAAAAGAACTGCTGTTGTATGATGAACTGAATCTTACAGAAATTTCTTATAAACTCAACTACAGCAGTGTGGCCCACCTTTCTAACCAGTTTAAAAAGATCACAGGGCTTTCTCCTTCATTTTATAAGCAGTTGAAACAAAGACGCCTTGGCAATCTGGAAGATTTATAAAAGGTGTGATATATGTAAGATTATTTCGGATATATATAGCGTAGTCTATATTGAAACGGCCATCTTTGTAATATAATAATCAGGAATTTATCAGATCCATTAAAGTTTATATCACCATAAATAATGCAAATTTTAGACTGGAAAATATAGCGAGCAGTTGAAAGTATACATCATACAAAATGCTGGTCTCCCCTATTTGAAAACATTGTAGTAGTAAAAAAAGATTGGGAAAAGCGAATATACACCATGATAAAATTAATAGACTTAGGGATTCTCAATTTTAATAATGAGCTTATTAAAATCTCTATAAAATAGGTAAATCTGTTTTCAGAAGGTTTTAATTAATTAAGGATAGGAACCTCTGGTTTCTATCCTTTTTAACCCTATTGATATATAATATATTGCATCCACTGAATCAACAAAAAGAAATCTGTTTGAACATCAATGAATAAACAACGTTTTTATATACAAAACAGGCTTTTCTTATTATCACCCTAACGCTGGAAGTCATGAAAACAATACATCTTTTTCAATTTAAGAATTCCATTTCCCGAAAACATCCTTTTTTTAAGGAAGAATGCAGATTAGATAATTTAAATGATTTAATGGCTTATGATCTTATGAACACTGAAAAAGTAACTGAGTTCATTATTGAGGTTCATGATGATTTTATTTTTGAAGATATGACCAGAGAAGATCTTTTATCAATGTGCAGCAATGCCAAGGAAATGATTGAGCATTATTTTGTAACAACCATGAATGACTATGACGTTATCTGAACATTGATTTCAGCAGCGTAAAAAGCTTTTTAGATTAACATTAAATTTTAGATGCCATGAAATTTCAGCAAAGTTTACTTGATTATCTCAGTACTTCACTCATTACAATGAATGAAACGGTTTCTATAGCAGAAAGTGTAACCTCGGGGCTAATACAGCTGGCTTTTTCCCAAATGCCCAATGCAAAACTGTTTTACAAAGGAGGAATAACAACTTTTACCTTACCTGAAAAAATTAACTTTTTAGATATCAATAGGATTGAAGTTGAGGAAAATGGCTTTGAGACCCAAAAAATGGCAAATACAATGGCTGTAAAGGTTGCTGAATCATTTGGAACAGATTGGGGTATTTCTTCTACGGGATATGCTGCATCTGTAAGAAATTCAGGGTTTAAAGTGTATTCATTCTGCTCATTCAGTTATAAGGGGGAGATTGTGCTTTCCAAACGCATAGAACTTCATGATAAGACTCAGGCATTAGATGCGCAGTTATATTATACGGAATTTATTTTAGGATGTTATAAAAGTGCACTTAATCAGATCTTAATTTAATCTCAGTTCAGAATAAAAATTACAGGTTTGAAGCCAGGAGATGGAAGCCAGAAGTTGGAAGCCAGAAGTTATGAAAACTATCATTTTAATTTTCTTACGGACTCAGGTTTTCAAGATTCAACACTCTTAATGAGGCATTTAAAAAAGTTGATAAAAAGCCCTAAAGAATTATATTTGAATAAATAGCAACTGGTTTATTTATAATGTGATAGTATCTGTTAACTGCAGTGAATTAACCTATAAAATCTTGAAGTTTTTACTTTAGAATTGAGGAATAAAACTGGGGACAAATTCAAGTAATTTAAAACGTTAATTTCTTTATTTAAAATACGTAAAGCGCTGTAAAATAGCGCTTTATGTGATATTTTCTAAATTTCATTAATTTTAATGCAAGTTGTTGGTTTTCAATGGTTTGTTCTGGTTATTTCCCGATACAAAACTTAGAGAAAATATTTCCCAGCACTTCATCATTTGTAACCTCACCAGATATCTCCCCAAGATGTTCCAAAGCATTTCTCAGTTCATAAGCCAGTAACTCTGTAGAAATCTGGAAGGAAATTGCCTCTTTTACCTTGTTTACGGCATCCAAAGACTTTTGTAAAGCTTCGAAGTGGCGCTGGTTAGTGATAACCACATTATTCTCTTGTGATTTTAGCTGTTCAACGTAAGAAGATAATTCATTCTTAAGATCCTGAATGTTTTGATTCTCAACAGCAGATATTTTGATAAAATCAAATTCATGCGAAATTGCTTTTCTGAAAATATCTTCCACTGTTTCGTATTTTGTTGGAGTAACTTCGTCAATTTTGGTTGCGCAGATAATTAATTTCAGATCTTCTCTCAATAAAGATTGGATCATTTCAATATCTTCGGAGAAATCTTCAGTAGCAGCATCAGTCAAATAAACTAAAATATTGGCATTTTCTACCTTTTCCTTAGCTTTTTTCACACCAATGGCTTCAATTTCATCCACTGTTTCGCGTAATCCTGCAGTGTCAATTAAGCGGAAGGCATGGCCTTTAATATGAAGAACCTCTTCAATCGTATCTCTTGTGGTTCCTGCGATATTACTTACAATCGCTCTTTCCTCTTTCAGTAAAGCATTGAGTAGGGTAGATTTCCCTGCATTAGGTTTTCCGATAATCGCAACGGCAGTACCATTTTTAATGGCATTTCCATATTGAAAACTCTCGATTAGGGAATTTAATTTTAAATCAATTTTATCCAATAATCCGCTTAAAGCAGTTCTGTCAGCAAATTCTACATCTTCTTCAGCAAAATCCAGTTCCAATTCGATAAGAGAAACAAAGTTCAGAAGATCAGTTCTTAATAACGATATTTCGTTGGTGATTCCACCTTTTAGCTGGTTGATGGCTACTTTTCTGGAGGCTTCATTTTCAGAAGCAATTACATCTGCAATCGCTTCTGCCTGAGAAAGGTCAATCCTTCCATTGATGAATGCACGAAGCGTAAATTCTCCGGCTTTGGCCATTCTTGCTCCATTTTTTATAAGAGTTTCAAGAATACGTTTTCCGATATGTGGAGAGCCGTGAAAGGCAATTTCTACAGAATTTTCTGTAGTGAAACTTTTTGGTGCCAGGAAAATAGAAAGCATGATTTCATCAATAGCTTCTTCACCGTCCATAAAATACCCGTAGTGAATAGTATGGGATTTCTGTTTCTCCAGCTTTTTTGCAGGAAAACTTTTCTGAACTATGGGTAAAACATCATTTCCGGAAACTCTGATAATGCCTAAAGCACCTATTCCATTGGCTGTAGCCAGTGCACAAATAGTATCGTTATTCATGGTGCAAATTTACGGTTTTTAATGCAAATTTTACAGCAGTACCATATGTATTGTCTATACTTTATATTGGGAGAGGTTGCTGAGGAATGTCATTGTGTTTTCTGGATGTTATGTTTGAAACATACAAAATACGGTGATGGTAAATTTTAAAGTTAAATAGGATTGTGATTTTCAAAAACATCCATTGGTATTAATTGGATACTTGCTGCTCTTACTTTTTGTGATAATATCTTTAGATGATACCAGAAAAAGAAGCCCACTGTTGATATCGTTAGAAGTTGCTTTGATAGATAAATTTTATAATATCAATTTTTTGTGTTTTAACATCTAAAAAGTATGGATTATAGAATGATTGAAGTGTTTTTTGGACTGATAATATAATGTATTTCATAAATCGTACAATATTGATACATATTGTTTTATGTTTTTCAAAATTTACCTTTTTTGAAGGTAATAAGCCAATACATACTTGTGATAATATTGAATTTTTAAATAATCTAAAAAGATTTCTTAAATATATGTAGTTTTAAGTTGTGTAAAATGTTGTTTTTCAGTGGTTTGTTTTTGTTTTTAAATTAAACATTACAAAATATATTTTTTGTTTAAACAAAATCGGCATGGTATTCTATTGGTATTTAGAATAATAATTGAAGTTTGGTATATTAATTGTTGGGTAGGGATTCGATGATGTAAAAAAAACACATATTTTTTCTTAAAATATGAATAATCTGTTAATTTAGCATAAATACATATGAACTACTTAAATTTTTTCGATTTTAATAAAAAAATCGTTTTTTTATTAATGACTGCCTTCTACAGTCTGGTATATGCTCAGACATGTACACCTTATACGGGGCAAGTCATGACAGCTGGAAGTACTTATTGTATTGATGGTGGATATACTACATTAAGTGTTGTTACTATTCCTAATGGTGCTACGCTTATTGTAAAATCCGGACAGTTTCAGGTTTCAGGTATTCAGGTAATGGGAAATCTGGAAATTGGGGATGGAGCCAGTGTAAAATCTAATGGATCTATTCAGATTGGAACCCATGGTTCTCAGCAAAATTCAAAAGTTACACTGGGAACAAAATCATTTCTTTCTCTTACAGGATCAGTTACTCAGGGAGATCCAACTTTTGGAGGTTTTTTTCCGGGGACAACGTCTATGATAGAAATGGGAACAAGCAGTGTAGTGGAGATATGCGGAACATTTACCCAGCAGTCAAAAACTTATCCATCTGTTAAGTATGTAGGGGTTCCTACTGGAAAAGCGTATTGTATTGCAAAAGCACAAGTAAATGGTGTTGGTGATGGTGCAGTTATCAGTAATGATAGCCAGATTGTAGCTATTGCTATGGGAAGTGTTACAGATCTTGGTGCTGGCGGAGCAAGTTTCTGTGGTCCTAATGCTACTTCTGCTACATGTCCGTCACTTTGGCCAAATGGTTTGTCTAACGATCCTAACAGTTGTGGCAACGCACCTACAATTATTGATGATATGGATGATTTCTGTACAAAACCTGGTGCAGCAGGAGCACCTGATGGATTTACGAAATTCGGAATTACCATTCAGCAAAAAAACAGTGCATGGCCGGAAAATATTCCTAATGGTTTCGTTGCTATGGAAGCAAAAAACAAAGGTTTTGTGATTACAAGAGTTCAGCACGTAAGTCAGACACCACAATCAGGAGATGCTATTGCTGATCCGAAAGAAGGAATGTTGGTATACGATCTTCAGGATAAATGTGTGAAGTTATATAATGGCGCTGAATGGAAATGTATAGAAAGAAGCTGTAATGATTAATTTAAGAATTTAAAAGGATGAAAAATATAAAAAATATAAGCATAGCAGCCGCTCTTGTTGTTTTTAATCTTTCTGTTGCACAGGTAGCAATAGGAAAGCAGGCAGTAGATGGAAACAGTACAGTTCTGGATTTCGATAACGTATCCGGAAATACAAAAGGATTGATCCTTCCTGCTACTTCTGGCCTTCCAACCGGATCTCTGGTAAATGGAACATTTGTTTTTGATGTCAATGATAAAAAAGTAAAGGTTTACGAGAATGATGTATGGAAGCCTTTATCTGATGCTGGCAGCTCAAGTGCTGTTGTTGCGAACAATTCTGCTGAGGTGGGGCAAGGAGTGATTATTGGAGCAACCTCCAGTACAGCAGACGGAGTATTGATATTGGAATCTCCTGATAAAGCAATGATTCTTCCTCAGGTTGCAGTTCCTCATGTTAATGTAAAAAGCCCATATCCAGGAATGATGTGTTATGATACAGCTAGCAAAACATTAGCAGTATTTGACGGATCAGTCTGGAATTATTGGAAATAAAATATAGAATAGCAATTATTTTCCGGGAAACCGGTATATATAAGTTTATAATGTGTATTGAAGCAGTGGTATAGATCTATGCCACTGCTTTTTTTATGATGTTTTTATAAAAAAAGAGAGATTACGAACTTTCAAGTGTAATCTCTCAATTAAACAAATAATATAAGTTGTAATATTCTCAGCTTTCTATGAAAAGATGGATCATTATTCTGAGATATTGTTTCATCATAGGTTGTTGTGTTAATAGGCCTCTTTTTATTTGTGTTTTTAGTTAATATTATTTGTTTAGTTTTTAAAATAAATCCCACCCCTCTAGATTTTCATCGTTTGTGTTTGTCATTTGTGTTCTTAATACTTTTATTAGATTAAAGTTAAAAGTGTTGCAGAGGGGGAGGGTATTATAATAATTCTTTTAAATTGTATACTTTAATTTATATTTATTCTTTAATGGTGCTTATTAATATTTTTCACATGGCAAACATATTCAATAATGATAAATATTTCCAAAAAATTGCATACGACATAGCTACACTATAGCTACTACCAGTTATTTAATGTATTGATTTATAGTATTTTAAAAGATGATGGTTAAAGTCTGAATATTGGTTTTTATAAAATAAAAACTAAAAACTCTTCACGGAAAAAACATTTTTTTGATCTTAACTTCTGTTGTTTTTTAATAAAAAGAATCTTTAAAATGGAAATTTTATAGGGTGTGTTATGCGATGAATATTATTAAAAAGGCAGGCTTAAATGAATTATCATGTAAGCTTCATAAAAAAAATCTGCCATTGGGTATTGGTGGGAAATATATTGTGTAAATAATAGTGTTTCAAAATTATAAGGAAGTAAAAAAGCTGTAAAGATCTGTTTCGGAAGGAATATAAAGTTTTTTTCTAAGCCTGCCTTTTTTGTTTGTACAGATCTGTGCTGTATAAAAGTAAAATCTGCAATGTCTTTTGATGAAAAGCCAAGCCAGATCATGGCGCATAAAGACAACTCCGATTTTGTAAGCTGTGGATTGATTTTTAAAATATTCTGAATTAAAGCTGGATTGATCTCTTCAAATCTCTTAATGAACTTTAGATCATTGCTCTTGGCAAGATCCAATAATTCTGCAAAATCTTCCTTAGAAATTCTTTCCTTTGCAGCGAAAGTTATGGTATTTGATTTTTCAGGGTGTTTATTTTGTTTCTTATATTTTCTTTTTCTGATCACTAGAAATAAAATAGTAGCAGCAATAAGGATAAATGCACCAATGGATATAAAAATGATATTATTGTTATCCTTGTTTTTTTGTTCAATAATTTCGCTTAGTGAAAGGTCAATGGCTTCATTTCCAGATACTTTTAGTTTGTGGTCCAGTTCCTCAGCTTTAGAGGCGTAAGAGTCTTGCATTGCCTTGTTATTGAGATTTTTATATACAAAAGAGATCTCTTGGTAAAGGTCTGGTAATTTGTTGATTCTTTTTGTTTTAATTAAAATATCCGCCGCCTTTTCATAGAACGATAATGCTTTTTCATATTGTTTTTTTTCAGAAAGGAGATCTGCATAAAAAGAGTAAATGATTCCCTGTCTTACAGTTCCATATTCGGAATCTTTAAGAAGAGATAATGCTTTGTCATTATAAAAAGTCGCAGAATCAAGATTTTTGGTCTGTTGTAAGTGATAATTCCCAATCAGGGAAGCATTAAGAGCAGAAGGATCCATACTGAAGCCTATGTGGCGGTAGATTAATGCTGAGTCTTTATAGGTAGAAGAAATAAAATCAGCTCTTTGCTCATACGTATTTCCTAGCAGCCAGCCTTTTTCATTGAGTTTTTTACCGTAATGAATGGCTTTGGCATTATAACTTAATGCCGTATTAACCAATCCGGTTACATAATTAAGCTGGCCATACTCATGGTAGAGTTTAGCATAAAGAAAATTATCATTAAGCCGGGTCGTGATTTTTTCTGCCGATTTCAGGTATTCATGACTGGCTTTATATTTTCCCAACATGCCATATGTATTGGCGAGATTAATATATCCTAAAGCTTCTCCTTTTGAATATCCGTTTTCTTTTGACTGTTGGATGATTTCATTATTCAGAGCAATAAGTTCTGTATCTTTTCCTTCAAGCCTTAGTTGTTCATTTTTTTTCAGTAAAGCATTGTCGATCTCCCGAACATCAATTTTTTTATCACAGCTTCCCAATGAAATTGCAATAAAAATAAATAAAAATATAGGGTGATTTTTTAAATTGATATCATTGATGTGGTTCATAAATTTTTATGATTTGTAATCATTGATGAAATGAAAAAAATAATCTCAATACTAAGTCTGAAAAAAGATGTCATCTTCTTTTCAAAAATTTGCCGTTTTCAGTTTTAATGTAGAATAAAACTGTATTGGATTTCTTTATATTGGTAGGCGCTGATTGGTAATGCAGTGCCAGACAACTTATCACAGTTGCCGGGATTAATAAATTTAACGATCATCATCTTTTTTGTTGTTTAATAAAATCTGTTTTTTCCGTAGACAGATTTGAAGAGCCAAATTAGTGAAAAATATGCAAAAGACCAATATTTAGTTGTTTAGATGAAAGCTGTAGGATTGGAATGATATTTTTTAATTTGCAGGTTTATATCGGTTTATACAATTTGAGCACTTTCTTTAATGCTGCTCATTACAAAAATACTTTTAGTCTGGCCAATACCTTCAATTTCTGATAACTTATTGATGAAAAACTCATGGAACTCATCCATATTGGGAGCTAAAATTTTAAGCATAAAATCAAAATCACCACTGATATTATAAAATTCTACCACTTCTTTCAATTTGCCTACTTCTTCAATGAATTTCCCTGCCGTTTTTTTATTATGAACATTCAAGGCGATCATACAGATAACCATCATTCCTTTATTCACCTTTTTACGGTCTACTACAGCAGTATATTCTTTGATGATTCCCTGTTTTTCCATTCGTTTAATGCGCTCATGGGTAGGAGTGGGGCTAAGGTTGATTCTTGCTGAAATATCACGGACACTCATCTTGGCATCTTTCTGAAGAAGCCGCAGGATGGAAAGGTCTTTTTCGTCGGGAGTGTAATTTTCTGTTGCCATTTGTTCTGTTTTGTAGGATTAATTTCTTTGTTTTAGTTATTTTGTTCTTTTTATTATGATTATTTAGTTTTTTTGTTCCAAATTTAGTGTTTAATTTTTAATTACGTTCTGTTAATTTTAATTTTGCAGGAAATTTGAATATATGGATACAAGGAGAAATTTAATATTAATTTTAGCATCGGTGGGAACTTTTGTAGAGGCTTTGGATATTGCCATTATTAATTTAACCATTCCTTCTATTCAGGAGCAGTTTCACATCGGAGCGGGAACTGTTCAATGGTTGCAAACACTATATGTGTTGTTTTTCGGAGGTTTTCTGATTATCGGCGGAAAGCTTTCCGATCAGATAGGAAGAAAGAAAATTTTCTTATTGGGAGCTTTAATTTTTATGTTAACTTCATTAGGAGCTGGGCTTTCCGAAAGTTTCAATATGTTAGCCATATTCCGTGCCCTTCAGGGGCTAGGAGCTGCATTTGTGATGCCGGCAGCTTTGTCTATTGTCACCAATACTTTCAGGGAAGAGCAGGAAAGAAACCGCGCGATTGGGATCTTTAGTTCTTTTGCTGCGATTGGTTCCGGGAGTGGTCTTTCGGTAGGAGGAATTATCAGTACATATCTGAGCTGGCATTGGGTTTTCCTTATTAATGTTCCAATTCTTTTAATCACACTTATCTTATCCTATTATTATTTGCCAGCGGATGAGAAAAATGAAACTGCACAAAAAACAGATGTTATTTCCGGGATATTAATGGTGCTTGGGCTTTTAAGTCTTACCTACGGAACACATGAGCTGGTTCATATCAAAGAACAGCCTTTTCTTGTAGTAGGTTCATTGGTCGTAGCTGTATTGCTTTTAGTAATGGTATTTTTCAGACTAAGAACCGTTTCAGAGCCTTTATTTGATCTGAATTTATTCAGACATGGTTCATTGGTGGTTTCCAATGCGGCTTTCTTTACTTTGGGAGCATTTTTTATTGGGTTTTTATTCCTGATATCTTTAATGCTTCAGAAAGATATGGGCTATAGTGCAGCTGCTTCCGGATTGATGCTTGTTCCGTTTAGTGTGCTGTCAGCGCTAACAGCTAAATTCATTTTACCTCACATTTCAAAAAGATTGAGTTCATCACAAATGGGAGTGTTAGGATGGTCTTTTATGCTTACAGGAGGATTGTTATTGTTAATTTCAGTGTATACAGAACATCCGCTAGCCGTAGTTTTATTAGGAGCGGCATGCATCTCAGGAATAGGAATGACTTTCTGTTTTACGGCACTTTCTGTAATGGGAATTCAGGATGTTGAACCTTCCAATTACGGATTGGCATCAAGTTTGAGTTCTACAAGTTACTTCCTGGGAGCTGGGATAGGGTTGTCATTCATGACATTAATGAGCCAGGTTTTTCCTTCAGAATTTGCAGTGGGGAGCCTGAATCTGATTGTACTGATTGGCTATGCTCTTTTAGCCCTTGGAATGTTATTATATTTTATATTGAAAAGCTTAAGAATGAAGCAGGCTGAAGTCGCTGTTTCGTGATAAGCGACCTTAAAATTACACAAACTATATGAGTAAGGAATTGGTGTTTAGGCATCGGTTCCTTTTTGTTTTTTTTAGATATTCATACCTCTTCATTACTTTTGTGTCATGAGAATACAAATCATTAGTGACCTTCATCAGGAATTTGGAAGAACGGAATTATGCTTTGACAATGCAGACGTTGTTGTGTTGGCTGGTGATGTCAACTTAGGAACGAAAGGAGTTGAATGGATCAAACAAACTATCCCTGATAAACCAGTCATCTATGTTCTGGGAAATCATGAATATTATAAAGGTTCGTATCCCAAAACGCTTCATAAAATAAAAGATTCAGCAGAAAATTCTAATGTTTTTGTGCTTGAAAATTCTTTTGTAGACATGGAAGGTATTCATTTTCATGGGGTTACCTTATGGACTGATTTTTCAATCTTTGGCAATCCAATGGAATACGGAATGATCTGTCAGCCGAAGATGAATGACTATAAAAAAATCAAACGTGATCCATCTTACTCAAAACTGAGAACGATAGACACTTTCAAAATTCATCAGCTTTCAAAAGTATGGCTGCAGGAAAGTCTGGAATCATCTAAAGAATTTAAAAATATAGTGGTTACCCACCATGCGCCAGGTATTCAGTCTGTACCGGAACACTATAAAGAAGATCCGCTATCTTCCGCTTATGCTTCTAATCTGGAAAATATGATTCTTGAACATCAGCCGTTATATTGGATTCATGGTCATATTCATACTCCATGCAGATATACTATCGGGAACACTGAAGTTATCTGTAATCCTCATGGGTATATTGATGAAAAGTATAATGGTTATGATAAGGAATTGATTGTTGAGATAAAAAATAATGAAAAGAGAGCAATCGGTATAGGTTAATTTCCTCTGCTCTCTTGGCTTCATTTACAATTTCATTCACTTAAATACTATCCATTAATTTTTTCAACGCTTCATAAGCTTCTGTTTTTTGAGAGAAGGCAGGATAAATCTTAACCTTTGAAGCTCCGGAAGCTTTAAGCCATTGTGACCAGAGAATTTTCATGATTTCAAAGTCTGTTGGTTGTATAGTGCTGGCTCCGTTTTTGTCTAAAGATCGGTCTGTCATTTCCAGGATCAGAACAGAGGTGTTCTTTAAAGGGGTAAAGGTTTTTCTTATATGATATTCAGGCTTTGATAGGATGAATTTTTCCAGATCGTTATTTCCGCTTGCCAAAAAATGATCCCTTATATTTCTGATGGATTTTTGATCAAGAACATATCCGGATGTAGTATTGGTGCTTTCAATGTACCCATCTGTTAATAGAACAACAATATTTCTGGTTCCTTTAATGATAAACTGGTTATCACTAATTGCAATTTTTGTATCAGGAGTAGTAATAAGAGAATTACTTATGGTTTGGTTGAAATAATTCCAAACGTCGGAGCCTGATAAATTCTGTAGAGAGTAGGTGTAAATTTTGGAAAGATTATTTTTTAACGAAGGGATATCTGACTTGAGCTGTCCTCTTTTATATTCTGAAGACTCTCGTTGATCATCTTTGAACGTTCTGAAATTAATTTCTAATTTTTGAGCATCTGCAATATTCTGATTTAGGATTCCCCGGTTGATGAAATCAATTTTATAAGTATCCAACTGATTCATTTGCCTATTTTTAGTTTTCAGAAGGTTTTCTATATTATCAGCAATATTGTTGATGAGTACAGTGTCGTGTAATGGCTTGGGATGAATTTCAGAGTTGATTCTGTTAGATAGATCCGGAATAATGAGGACATTATAATCATAGATTTTAGGAATGTCTGATGATGAATCAGTAGAAGAGGTATCTTTCTTTTTACAACAATTTGAAAGTATAGAAACAGATAATAGGGTAATGAAGCTTACTATAAGTTGTTTTTTCATCTTAATTAAGATTAATTTTGAGCGAATTCTGAAGTGAATTGTTCGTGAAATGCAATGACATTAAGCCAATTTTCACATTCTCTGATAGCTTCAGTAGTTTTAACTTCTGCTTTATTGACAGAGTAAATTTCATATAAATATTTACTCCAGCCTTCCATGAAAATATTTACTCTGTTTTCCATTTCCGTTTTTGATATTGGGAGCCTGTCATTATCAACCTGGCTTTTATAGATCTGAGCTAGATTTTCTACTTTCTCTTTGAAGGTTAGGAGAAGCTGCTTGAGGTTGTTTACTTTTGTATTGGTTACAACAGGAAGCTCCTGAAGTTGTTTGCTTAAAGTGGCTTTATTTCTTTCCAATCCTTGGTTATCACCGTTTAATTGGCTGTTTTCTTCTTTGAAAGCATTGATTTTCAGCTGGTACTGTTCTTTTTCCTCTTCCAGTTTTTTTACAATAAATTCTGTTTTCTCCTGATGATGGGTTTTTGTTCGCTTGTGATGAGAATGATAAAGTTTATTGATAACCAAACTGAAAAGATAAACCCCTAAGGTTCCTAAGGTAAAGACAAGAAGGAAATTTTGGGAAAATACAATTTCAGAAAATGAAGACTTCTTATCTGTCTGATTGGTAAGATATTCTATATCATTGATGTTTTTAGCAACCTTGTAGGCAATGAAGCAGTCTACCAGGAAAATTAATATCAGACCTTTGTTCTCTTGTATGGTTTTGTTGATTTTTAAAAGTAGGGTTTGAGGTTGGTTCGCTATTTCAAAAGGTGTTTTGTCAGGCTTAATTAACTTCAGCATACCCAATGCTAATGGAATGCTTACAAAAAGAAAGAGAAACATAATCCCACCCACTCCTTTATTCCAAATTTTGGTAATGGCATGTGCGTTGAAAACTTCTGGTATTTCTGTAACGATTCCTTTTCTGAGTTCAGAGAGAATATCTTCTTTTGAAAAGATAAAAATATAGGCTACAGAAGAGTAAAAAACAAAAATATACAAGATGAGCATTACAGTAATGAAGCTTAAAAGAGAGGTTAAAGGCCAGTTGATCGGAGGCATAACAAAATCTACTTTTAACTCATTGATCTTTTTTATCAAAACATCAATTTTATCCTGTATAAAGGGAATTTTAATAGATGTATTGGTTTCTATGCGGTGTTTTCTATCCTCAATTTCCTTTTCTGTAGTACGGATTGTATTTTCTATATTTTGGGTCTCGGAGTTAAGGTTGTACTGCAATGTATCGATTTCATTCTGAGTTTTCATTTCTACATTACTGATACTTACTTTAAGTTGCTCTTCAATCCTGTTTTTCAATCTTGTTTTTTTTCTCAGTAATCACTTCAATTTCATTAATGAAATTCGAATAAAGGCTGTCCATTGCTTGTGGTAGCACCTGATGATCTCCCTGATTTTCAAACGCTCGCTGGTAAGCATTCTCTTTCAGAAGGCTTTTGTCAAAGGAGCCCACTTCGGTGGCAATGATGTTGTCCAGAACATCTTTAAATTCCTTTAATGACTGTTCCTGAAAATTAAGTGGCTGGGCTTTTGCTTCATTGGGTAGTTTATTCATTGCTGGTTTCTCAAATGCCTTTTCTTCAATTTCTATTTCTTCAATACTGAGTCCGCTGTTTAGTTTCTCAATTCTATTTTTGATGGTGAAAAAACTGTCTGTAAGTTCATTGATTGTTTTGGGGTAGTTGGTAATTAAAACCTGTTCATGATTATTTTTGGCGTTATTTGACCAATTGTATGAACCGGAAATTGCTAAGGTGCGGTCAATCACGCAAAACTTAAGATTCATCATTCCATAGCCTACGTTTTTTATTTTTGTGAAATTCAATCCCAACTCGACAAGCAAATCGAAATCAAGCTTTTCATTGTCTGGCTGATCAGAAAGAATAAGCGATACTTTTACATTTTCTTTAAGCTTATCGCGGATGATATGATATAAATCCTGATTGGTAAACCAGGCCATTGCAATCAGAATTTCTGATTTTGCACTACGCAATTCTGATTTGATCCTTTCCAGAATCTCGTCAGTATTAGAAATTGAGTCTTGAATCATGGTATTTATAATTAGTTTTTTATAAAAGGTGATTAACGGTTCAAAAGTATAAACATTCAAATTGGATTCTTTACGGTTTTCCGTAAATAGAGAAAAGCAAAATATGATGCATTATATCATCTATAACCGGCTGCTTTGTCTGTTTCATTGTTTTGTACCTTTCCATAGGTTAGCCTTTTTCACTACCTTCGTACCTCATAATCCATTTCCTATGGCTAAAAAATCCTATAAAGAACCTTTCAAAGAACCTGATTTTGTTTCACAGCTGGCTTTTGATGAAGTTTTACAGCAAGTAGGATTTGATCTCAGGATTAAGGAATTTGTGGTGATGGATATAGATAAGGCAAATTATATCATAAAGCCGGATATCCCTTACCGTTCAGACTATTTCTGTATTTTTCTAGTGCAGGATGGAAGTGTTGGGTTCAGATTAGATGATAAAAGTTATGAAGTGTTTAAGGGAGATTCCATTTTCTGTCCTATGTTGGAGACTTTTTGGGTAGAAAATATCGCGGAAGATTATAAAGCAACTTATATTTTCTTTTCGGTTGATTTTATTTCTCAGGCTGGTTTCAATTATAAGTCTAATAATGTCCTGAAGAGTCTTTCATCGGATCCTACCCATATTATCAGGAATGAACCGGATTTGTTCAGAAAATTGAATTTTCACCTCGATGAATTAAAGCAGCTGAATAATAAGGAGAAAGATAATTATTATTTTAACGAAATGATCTGGCATCACTTTTCACTGGTGATTTATGAAATAGACAACTATTTCAAGAAAATTGAAAAACCTCATACCGTTACTCCTAGGGAAGATGAACTTACGACTAGTTTTTTTAAGCTTGTACAGCAGTATTTCAAAGAAGAACATAATGTTCAGTTTTATGCAGACAGGTTATTTATTAGTAGGAAATATCTGACTAAGGTGATCAATAAAACAATGTTTAAAACACCTCGGGATATTATCCATCATGTATTGGCCGTAGAAGCAAGATTATTGCTTAAAAATCCCAATCTTAATGTAAGTGAGGTCGCTTCTCAGCTTAAATTTTCCGATCAGGCGTCTTTTAGTAAATTTTTTAAAAAACATACGGGAAGAGCTCCCTTGGAATACAGAAAAGATGATTTGTATTGATAATGAGTGAGTTGTGGTTTTGATGTCTTTTTGATAAATAAAGCCATATTTTTGATTTGTTTTTTAGAAATATATCATTTAATTTGTCTATGAATGATATTTCTCATGTTTTGAAAAATAAGGAGTCTTTTTGACAAAACAAGGGGTTTTTTGACTAATTCTATTGAATTTTTTTCGTTCGAATTTTGCAAGGAAAATTTAAATGACTAGAGTTATGCAAAGATTTTTTGTTCAAAAATCAACCCTACTTTTTCTTTCGCTCATCGCTTTGACGGGATGTAAGAAGAGTGATCAAAACCAGGCTTACCAACAGCAGGCGCCAGAACTTCCTGTAGAAATAGTAAAACAGGGAGACGCTTCTGTTTCAAGAGAATATGCAGCATCCGTTGAGGGAATTTCTAATGTAGAAATCAGACCTCAGGTAACCGGATATTTAAGCAAAATTTTTGTTGATGAAGGAGATTATGTGAGAGCCGGCCAGCCTTTGTTTAAAATCGAAGACAGAATATTTGCTGAGCAGCTAAAAAGTGCACAGGCAGCATTCATTACAGCGCAGGCTAATCTTTCCACTTCAAAAATTGACTTGGACAGAAAGAAGGAACTATTCAAAAATAAAATGGTGTCCGAAATTCAGGTGAAAGAAGCAGAGGCGGCTTATAATGCTGCAAGAGGAGCCGTAAGCCAATCAACATCTTCCATTGAATCAGCGAAGATTAATCTTAATTTTTCTACGATTAAAGCTCCGGTAAGCGGATTTATCGGAAGATTCAACTATCGTTTGGGAAGTTTGATGACCCCGGGCAATCAGGAACCGATTACCTTATTATCAGATATCCATGAGGTATATACTTATTTCAGCTTAAGTGAAAATGACTTTAATAATTTCCAGAAGCAATATGTGGGAAACAGTATTGATGAGATTATTAAAAATACACCAGCAGTATCTCTATTGCTTTCCGGTGGTGAAAAATATACTGAAACGGGAAGAATTGATGCTGTTGAAGGACAGTTCAACAAAACGACTGGCTCTATTACCTTAAGAGCAAAATTCAACAACCCGAATAATACTTTAAGAAGTGGAAATACAGGAAAGATCCTATTGGATCAGTTCTATAGCAATGTTGTGCTGCTTCCGATTGCATCTACCAGAACCATTCAGGATAAAGTTTTTGTGTTTACCATCAAAAATGGAAAAGCAGAAATGCTTCCTGTAGAAGTGAATGGAAAAGCGGGTGATCATTTCATAGTTTCCAAAGGCTTGAAGGCTGGAGATCAGTATATCGTTTCCGGTTTCGACAGATTACAGCCGGGGACTCCTGTAGTGGCACAAAAGAAAAATGCTCAACAGAAAAAATCGTAAGAAGAAATCATGTTAAAGAAAATTATAAAAAGACCCGTACTGGCAACGGTTATTTCCGTATTGCTTGTTATTCTCGGGATCGTCGGTATGGTCAGCCTGCCGATTACAAAATTCCCGGATATTGCTCCGCCTACTGTTATGGTAACGGCTGCTTATCCCGGAGCCAATGCTGAAACAATTGCAAGATCTGTAGCTCCGCCATTGGAAAATGCCATCAATGGAGTAGAAAATATGGATTACATTACTTCTACAGCGAGTAATGATGGAACGCTGAGTATCACCGTTATCTTTAAGCTGGGTACAGATCCTGATCAGGCAGCCATTAACGTTCAGAACAGGGTGGCTCAGGTAACCAACCAGCTTCCTGCTGAAGTGATCCAGGCCGGAATTACCACTGTCAAGAGACAAAATAGTATGATTGCAATGGTTTCTCTAACCAGTAAAGATGGCTCAATGAGTGATCTTTTCCTTGAAAACTATGCGAAAATTAATATTGTACCGGAATTAAAAAGAGTAAAAGGAGTGGGAGATGCAATGGTATACGGTAACAAAGATTACTCTATGCGTGTATGGCTTGATCCGAATAAACTGGCTTCCTATAATCTTACTCCATCAGAGGTTTCCCGTGCTATTCAGACCCAAAACCTGGAAGCAGCACCCGGAAGATTAGGAGAGAGAAGTAAGGAAGTGATGGAATATGTTCTCCGATATAAAGGAAAATTTACTGAGCCTGAGCAATATGAAAATATTACCATAAAAGCTTTAAGTGATGGTTCTGTTTTGAAATTAAAAGATGTTGCCAGAGTAGAATTTGGAGCTTACAGTTATACGGTTTCCTCTAACTTTAATAAAAAGGCTTCTGTTACGATGGCGATCTTCCAGATGGCAGGTTCCAATGCGAACGAGGTTCAGATCGCCCTGCAGGAAAGAATGAAAGAGCTTGAAAAATCTTTCCCGGCTGGAATGGATTACGAAATTCCATATGCCACTAAAGAAGCGTTGGATCAGTCTATTGAACAGGTTATTCATACGTTGATTGAAGCATTTATCCTTGTATTTATCGTGGTGTATATTTTCCTTCAGGACTTTAGATCAACATTAATTCCGGCCATTGCTGTACCGGTTTCGATTGTAGGAACATTCTTCTTCATGAAGATTTTTGGGTTCTCCATCAACATTCTTACATTGTTTGCCCTGGTACTCGCCATTGGTATTGTGGTGGATGATGCCATTGTAGTGGTAGAAGCAGTTCATGCTAAAATGGAGCATAAAAAACTGAATCCGAGAGCTGCAACCATGTCTGCGATGAGTGAGATTACAGGAGCTATTGTTTCCATTACCTTAATTATGTCTGCGGTATTCGTTCCGGTGGCATTTATGAGTGGTTCCACGGGGTTGTTCTATCAGCAGTTTGCTTTAACATTAGCGATTGCTATTGTGATTTCTGCGATTAATGCGTTGACACTGAGCCCTGCTTTATGTGCTTTGTTTCTTAAGCAGCATCATGGAGGAGCTCATGAGAAAATGAACTTTAAAGACCGGTTTTTTGCCGGATTTAATGCCAGTTTCAATAAGCTGACATTCCGCTATGGAAAAGCAGTATTATTCCTTTTAAAGAAAAAATGGATTGCAGTGGCTATAATCCTTGCTTTTGGAGGATTGTTTGCATGGATGTCTATGACGACTCCAAAAGGATTTATTCCTGATGAAGACCAGAGTTTTATTATTGTAACGGCTAATCTTGCCCCGGGAGCATCCAAAGACAGAACGTCTAAAGTAGTTTCGGATACGGAAGATCTTTTGATGAAAAATCCTGCGGTAGATAAAGTGATTTCAGTAGATGGACTGAATTTATTCAGTGGATCGATGTCTTCTTCTGCGGCTTCTATTTTCGTGAAGTTAAAAAACTCAGGAGAAAGAGGAGCGGTTAACAATATCAATGATATTATCGGACAAACGCAAGGAATGCTTTCCAAAGATAAAAGAGCGAATTTCCTTGTAATCAATACACCAACGGTAGATGGTTTTGGAAATACCAGTGGAATGGAACTTGTGCTTCAGGACCGTACCAACGGCGAGCTTCAGAACCTTGGAAATATTTCCTACGGAATGATGGGAGCCTTGATGCAGAGACCGGAAGTGGCGGTAGCATTTACCACTTTTGATGTTACTTATCCTCAATTTGAAGTGCTTGTAGATGAAGTGAAATCAGCTCAGCTTGGAGTGAATGTTTCTGATGTATTGGGAGTGATGCAGGGATATTATGGAAGTATTCAGGCTTCTGATTTCAACAGATTTGGGAAATACTATAGAGTTTTAGTGCAGTCTACTCCGGAAACAAGACAGGATAAGGAGTCTTTGAACGGGTTATTTGTTAAGAATAATCTTGGTCAAATGGTTCCTATCACTACTTTGGTGAGCTTAAAACAAACCACAGGAGCTGAGGTAGTAGACCGTTTCAATCTTTTCAACTCATCTAATTTAACAGTAATGGCTGCTCCGGGTTACAGTACAGGTCAGGCAATGGCTGCGGTAGAAGAAGTAAGCAAGCAGGTGCTCCCTCCGGGATATACTTATGATTATAAAGGGATGAGTCGTGAAGAAGCTGGTTCCAGCTCGCAATCGGTAATGATTTTCGGATTGTGTATTGTGTTTGTGTTCTTCCTGTTATCGGCACAGTATGAAAGTTATATCCTGCCATGGGCGGTGTTGATTGCTATTCCGGTAGGATTATCAGGTGTTTTTGTAGGGATTACTTTTGCAGAACTGTCTAATAATATTTATGTTCAGATTGCTCTGGTTATGTTGATTGGATTGTTGGCGAAGAACGGTATTCTGATCGTAGAATTTGCTATTCAGAGACGAAGAGCAGGGAAAAGTCTTATTGCTTCAGCAGTGGAAGGAGCGAAAGCTCGTTTACGTCCGATTCTGATGACCTCTCTGGCATTTATTACGGGGTTACTTCCATTGATTTTTGTAGTAGGGCCGTCTGCAATGGGTAACCATTCAATTGGATACGCTGCTATTTCAGGAATGCTTTTCGGAACGATCTTAGGGATTTTTGTAGTTCCTGTACTTTTTGTGATGTTCCAGGCTTTGCATGAGAAGATCAATGGGAAAGTAGTAACAGATGCGGACTGGGAGTATTAATTCAAATGATTTTAACAATGAAAATTAAAAATATAGCGTATATCGCATTCATTTCAGGAACAGCTGTTTCATGCGGAGTTCAGAAGTATAAACAGCCGGAAGTGAAGATGCCTGATGCTTTCAGAAGTGACAGTGTTGTGGTAGAGCAGAATGAGAATGTCGCAAAAATCGGTTACAAAGATTTTTTCAAAGATCCGGTTCTGATAGGGCTCATTGATAAAGCGATGGTTCAGAATAATGATCTGCAGGTCGCTTTAAAACAAATAGAATTTGCTTCATTAGCATACGATCAAAGCAAGTGGGGGAATATTCCTACCATCAATGCTACTGCCAATGCTAATATCAGCAGGTCATCTGACAATAGCATGAACGGAATGATGGGCAGACAGTTTATGGGAAAAAGGTATACAGAAGATTATACAGCAGCACTTAATTTTTCGTGGGAAGCTGATATCTGGGGAAAGATTAAAGGAAGAAAGGAGCAGGCATTGGCAGACTATCTTAAAACCCAGGAGGCAGCAAAGGCGGTAAAGACACAAGTGGTAGCTGCTGTAGTTCAGGGGTATTATAATCTTTTGATGCTGGATACTCAGTTGGAAATTACAAAGTCTAATCTGACGTATGCTGATAATACCTTGAAATTCTTGGTGAAACAACAGGAGTTGGGATTAACAACAGCCTTAGCGGTACAACAGCAGGAAATTGTAAAAGATCAGATTCTGAAAACGATTCCGGCGATTGAAAGTTCTGTGGCTACACAGGAAAATGCATTAAGTATTTTAACGGGTTCTATGCCTGGGAAAATTGAGAGAAGTGCAAGCCTGAATAATGTACAGTCTCCGGATCATATTTCGGCAGGAATTCCATCGGAATTATTGAGCTACAGACCTGATATAAAAACTGCTGAGTTGGAAGTGAGGAAAAGTGCAGCGGCAATTCATGTTGCTAAAATGAGCATGTATCCATCTTTGAATATTACAGCTCAGGGCGGAGTGAATGCCTTTCAGATCAGCAAATGGTTCAGTATTCCGGGGTCTCTTTTCGGAATGGCTGCCGGAGCTATTGCTCAGCCTATTTTAAACGGAAAACAGCTGAAAACCCAGTACGAACAGTCTAAAGTATTGGCTGACCAGGCGGAAATAGGTTTTAAACAATCGGTATTGAAGGCGGTAGGAGAGGTTTCTGATGCGTTAGTACAGATTCAAAAGCTGGAAGAACAGCAGAAAATTGCTGAAGGGCTGGTCGTGAAATCTAATGAGGCGGTGAAAAAAGCTGATGTGTTATTCAAATACAATTCAGCAACGTATGTAGAAGTGATCATGGCTCAAACCAATAAGCTTACTGCTGAATTGGAACTGGCTTCTCTGAAAGCTCAACGATTGAATGCAATCACTGCGCTGTATCGCTCCGTAGGTGGCGGATGGCAATAAAGTAAAATTAAACCTGCTTCGTCTTTAGATGCAGCAGGTTTTTAATCCAAGATCATTATGAAGAATACAGGTATACAGGAGGGAATCATTTTAATTCCGGATTTCAGCGGATTTACCGAATTTGTGTTCAATACCAAACTTTATACAGGAGAATATATTGTAAGACAACTACTATCTACGCTGATTGATGTGAACGATCAGTACTTTGAAATTTCTGAAATTGAAGGGGATGCTATTTTGTTTTATCGTTATGACGAAAACCCATCATATCACAGTATTTCCAAGATGCTATGGAAAATGCGTAATGCATTCAATGGAAAAATAAAAGAATTGAGTAAAAATTTAAGTACGACAATAGATTTGTCACTGAAGTTTATTGTTCACTATGGGGCTTTTTCGCAATATAATATCGGGAATTTCAGAAAGTTGTATGGTAAACCTATTGTGGAGGCTCATCAGCTCTTGAAAAATGGCTGGGCAGAGAAGCCTTCGTATGCATTATTCAGTAATTCTTTTTTAGAAAATACAAATAATGAGGAAGCTGATTTTAATAAAGACCAACTTCACCTGCCAGAGGTGGGTATGATTCATTATTTTGAAAATACAATCTAGCATATTTTTATTTTTTAATCCTTGTAAATTTGCTATTGCTAGCGGCCCGGGTAAGATCCGGGCTTTTTTATGGGTAAAATAAAAATAAATATGTTAAAGTTTGGTTAATGAAAATTATTATCACTGTGAATTTATTGTATATATGTTTGTGATAAGATGTTTTGGTTGTTTATTTTGTATTTATAGTTGATGTTTTTTAAATTATTTCTAAAATTGAATCTTGTAAACTGTTAAAATCTAGAGGTTTATTTCGTTTCTTAATTTTTTTTGATGTAACAAATGTTACGGTATAGTGGTCTTATAGATAAAACTAAGATTTCACATGAAAAGAATATTATTTTCTATAGCAGCATTAACAGGTTCTCTGGCGCTGGCTCAGACACAGGCACCAGATCCGGCTGCTAAGGATACTGTAAAGGGAAATGCAAAAGAGATAGAGGCGGTTACCATTGTGGCAAGAAAACCAACCGTAGAGTCTAAAGTAGACCGAACTGTTTTTAATGTGGCCAACAGTGCTATTGTAGCTGGAAATACAACTTGGGATGTTTTGAGAATGACCCCTCTGGTAAGTATTGATAATAGTGATGCTATAAAGGCGGAAGGACAGTCGGTAACCGTATATATCAATGATAGAAAATCAGTTTTTACAGGAAAAGAATTAAAGGAATATCTTAAAACCATTCCGGCAGATAATCTACTGAAGATTGAAGTTATTACCAGCCCGTCTTCAAGATACGAAGCTACCGGTTCCGTGATCAATATTGTATTGAAGAAACGTGATGATGAAGGATTGAAAGGAAGTATTTCGCTAAGTAACAGAATTGGTACAAAAAATACACAGTATTCTAATTTTAACCTGAATTATCATAAGAAGAAATTTACTCAGACCCTGATTGGCAGTTATGCCAATAATAATTACGTACAAAAAGGTTCCAGTAATCTGGTATTTTATGCTGATAATACCTTGAACAGAGATCTAAGCTATGAAACCATTTCCAAAAGTGAAACTCCCTCGCTTTCCTCTACTTCTGAATTTGAACTGAATGATAAAAATAATATCGGACTTGTTATGGAGCTTTTTCAGAGCCGAAACTTATCATGGTCCAATACGGATGGAAAAGAGTATGATTATGATAAAAAAAAATTTATAGATTATCATCAGGCCCAAAATGCTAACGGCTTTTATCGTAACCTGGGAACCAATGTTTTTTATAAGTATTATGACAAAGAAAAAAACAGAATTCTGGATATTAATCTAGGGACTAATTATTCCGGAAACGATAACAATGAACTCATCAATAAAACCATTGTGGATGATTCTAAGATTAAGGAAATAGGATCCATAAACAATGCCCAGATGCGTAATTATTATCTGAAGGTAGACTACACCCAGCCATTAGGAAAATCCTGGGGTACTATTGAAGTTGGAGCAAAGACAGAACTTAACAACCACATTATTCCTAATAATCTTTATGGATACAGTCTGGGAACTGCTGAATATACAGACCTTTCTACAAAAGATAAGTTCCATTATGAAGATAATATCACTTCGGTATATGCCAACTACAGTAAAACGTTTTTCAAGAAGTTGGAAACCAGAATAGGGCTTCGATATGAATATATTGATTTTAGAGTAAGACAGGATGTAGCAGGAACCGAAAGAAAAGATGGTTATGGTACTTTTCTTCCTAACTTATTACTGAAATATAGTTTCTCAGATAAATATGATCTGAGCCTTACTTATGACCGCAAAATATGGAGACCCTGGTATTCTGAGTTCAATCCTTTTTTAACTCCATCCATTGACGGAACCTATTCCAGAGGAAATATGGATTTGAACCCAAACCCAAACGACAGGCTTTATCTGAAGTTTGGAATCCTGAAAAAAGTATTTTATCTCTGCAAGATATATGCACACCAACCAGGATTATTGGACCACGTACACAAGCGAAGGCGGAAGAAACGTATCTTATCCTGGCAACTTCAATGGTAGAGTTGAAAAGTATTATATTTTTGCCAATACCAATCAGAATTTTCTTAAAAATAAGCTAAATCTGAACGTTGGGTTTGGTTGGTACTATATTGATAATCATGATTTTAATTTGAAAAATGATATCGGAGGGAGAGCATATATCAATTATTGGGGCGGTTCTGCCAATCTTTCTTATACGAACTTGTTCAATAAGAATGTTAACGTGAGTGCCTGGATGGAAATTTCCAATCAGAATAACGGAAATACACAGGCAAATAATACCAATGTATTCCATAATATTTCCATCACCAAAATATTCCCTAAAACTCAAATGGAAGCCAGTATACAGCTGATGAATATTTTTAAAAGACCTTATTCTGATGATATTACTTACAATCAGGGCGGAACGGTCAGAAGATATGAATTATGGGATTGGTATGGAGTGAATGTTACTTTTGTAAAGCGTTTCGGAAACCAGAAGGTGAAGGAAAATACCAAAACAGATGTTGAGAAAAATGCCGGAGGAGCAAAATAAAAAGTTAGTTCAATAAAAAATAAAGGTTTCAATTTGAAACCTTTATTTTTTATTTTCAATGCTGTATTTTTTATAATCACATAGGGGCATAGAGAAAAAATCTGCGTAATTTGTGAAATCTGTGGGAGATCTTTTAAAGACTTGCTTATTAATTTTTTTTAACGCAAAGATCTAAAATATTCTGATGTCATATTGTAAGGAAGCGAAGAGAAAATTAATTTCATTGATTCTTTCTAAGCGCATGATTAATCATACTGCTTCATCAGCGACTTGTCGCACTTCTTAGCTTCCTTTGAATAAAGCGGTTCAACAAAATTTCTTTACGTTTTATCTGAAAAATCTGCGTGATCAGCTTGATCTGCGAGAGAAACAAAAAAAGCAGGCTTCAAAAAAGAAACCTGCTCAAAATTCTACAAAATTAATTAGATAGATGAGTTGGCGTCAAATAGTAACTTCCATCTTCATGTTTCCATCTTCCATCGTTTACTATTTCAACGTAAACTTTATTTTTGTTTTGATGGCATCCGAAGAATTTCCTATTTGAGCTTCAAAATCACCGGGTTCAGCTACCCAGTCGTGTTTTTGGGCATCAAAGAAACTTAATGCAGACTTATCAATGGTAAAGGTTACTTCTTTTTCCTCTCCGGGATTTAAAAATACTTTTTCAAACCCTTTCAATTCTTTGGCAGGGCGTGGTACAGATGATTTTAAATCAGAGATGTAAAGCTGGGCAACTTCTGCTCCGGCTTTTTTCCTGTATTTTTAACTGTTACCGTAAAAGTGATGGTATCGTTTAGTGATAAGGTGTTTTTATCTGCTTTAGCTTTTCCGAACTCAAAAGTTGTGTAGCTTAATCCATGCCCGAAGCTGAAAAGAGGTTTGATGTTTTTGGTATCATGCCAGCGGTATCCTACAAATATCCCTTCGTTGTAAGTGATATTGATCGGGTTTTTCTGATCTTTTCCTTTCCCTGCGGCCAATTCATCTTTCTGACCAGGATATTCTCCAAGCTGATGGGCAGAATTATCTTCAAGCTTTACAGGGAACGTAAACGGAAGTTTTCCTGATGGGTTGGCATCACCGGCTAAAACAGAAGCAATGGAATTCCCGGCTTCAGAACCTAGATACCATGATTGTAAAACGGTTGGTACTTCTTTGATCCAAGGCATCGCTACAGCATTTCCGGAAACCAGAACTACAGCCAGATTTTTATTTGCTTTGGCTAAAGCTCTAATGACGTTATCCTGATTATATGGTAATCCATAGCTTTTTCTGTCGTTTCCTTCACTGTCCTGAAAGTCGGCTTTATTCAATCCGCCCACGAAAATGACATAGTCGGATTTTTTGGCTAATGCTACAGCTTCATTTAGAAGTTCAGCTTCAGAACGGGTATCTTTCAAGTCCTGTCCGGATTTTACTCCGTTATATTCACCACCTATGTCTCCTACATATCCTCTGGCATACTGGACATCAGATTGTTTTCCAAATCTTGATTTTATTCCGTCTAAAGGAAGGGTTTCATATTTTACTTTTAATGAAGATGAGCCACCGCCCACAGTCATAATCTTGATGGCATTTTCACCAATAACAGCAATTTTTTTAGCCTTGTTAAGATCAATAGGAAGTACATTTCCTTGATTCTTTAACAAAACAATTCCTTCTTCTCCAATTTCCTTAGCTACTGCTTTATGCTCCTCAGAAGCTACATTTCCGAAAGGCTTGTTTCTGTTCATAGTGGTTTTATAAGCAAGGCGAAGCAGTCTGGTTACCTTATCATCAAGCTCTTTAGTTCCCACTTTTCCTGCTTTAATCAGGTCAAGGTATGGTTTTGCCAGATAATAATTATCATAGGCATTTTTAGTTCCGGCAGAAAGGCCATTGGTCCAGGATCCGAATTCAAGATCCAAGCCGTTATGGATAGCCTGTTCAGTATTGTTAACCGCTCCCCAGTCTGAAACTACCACACCTTTATAATTCCATTCTTTTTTCAGAATATCATTTAAAAGATATTGATTCTGGCTGGCATACTGACCTTTGTACATATCATAAGCCCCCATAATTGTCCACGAATCTCCTTCTGTCACTGCTGCTTTGAATGGAGGCAGGTAAATTTCATATAATGTTCTGTCATCCACATTTACATTGCTGGTATGGCGGAACATTTCCTGATTGTTCAGAGCAAAATGTTTTACAGAAGTCGCTACCCCATTAGATTGTACCCCTTTGATATAAGGAACAACCATCTTTGAAGTCAGATAAGGATCTTCTCCCATATATTCAAAGTTTCTCCCATTCAGAGGGGTTCTGTAGATATTTACTCCAGGTCCTAAAAGAATATCTTTCTTTCTATATCGGGCTTCTTCTCCTAATGCTTTACCGTAGTTCCAGGACATTTTCTTATTCCAGGTAGCAGACAAAGCAGTCAGGGCAGGGTAGGCGATAATGGAATCATTGGTCCATCCGGCTTGATCCCATTCGTCCCACATTACTTCAGGACGTACCCCATGCGGACCGTCAGTGGTCCAGAATTCCGGAATTCCTAATCTTGGAACACCGGGTGAACTGAATTTTGACTGTGCGTGAAGCATTGCTACTTTTTCCTCCAGAGTCATTCTGGAAAGGGCATCCTGAATACGTTGTTCTACAGGTTTTGATTCATCTAAATAAACGGGAGTATTGTTCTGAGCCATATAAGAAACAGAAATAAGGGTGAATAAACTTACAATGGCGGTTTTCTTTAACATATTGCCTTTTTATTGGATTGAAGCAAAAATAAGCAAAAATTTTATATTATCTCAAATTGAGAAAATAAATTTTAAGGCATAAAAAAACTGCCTACAGATTTGTGACAGATTTTTTAGAAGGTAGAACTGTGGAGAGAGATTAAAAGAGAATAGACGAAGAGATGATAGACTAATAGATGGGAGACAAGCGGTATAGAAGCATTATATGTCAATAATCAATTTTGCTTCGCAAATGAATCGTCAATCAGGAATGAAGGGATAATAACTTTGAACATTAAATCTTAAACTTTGAACTCAGAGTCCCGAAACTCTCATACTCTCCCACACTCAAACATGATTACCATCCTTTCACAGCTCCTCCCTGAAAAACTTCAAGGGCTTTCTTTTCCACTTCATCAGACTGGTAAGCTTTAACGAAGGTTTTTACTTTCTGGCTGTTTTTGTTATCCTGTCTTGCTACGACAAGGTTAACATAGGGTGAATCTTTATCTTCTTTGAATATTCCTTGCTTTTCCGAATCCAATCCGGCCTGTGCCGCGAAATTATTGTTGATGATCCCTACTACAACATCTCTGTCATCCAAAACCCTTGGGATCTGTGCCCCTTCAATCTCCATAATTTTTAACTGTTTCGGATTCTCTATGATGTCAGTAACCTTTGGAAGTAGCCCAACTCCTGCTTTTAGTTTGAGGAGTCCGTTTTTCTGCAATAGAAGTAAAGAACGCCCCCCATTGGTAGGGTCATTAGGAATTACAATTGTGCTCTCATTTTGAAGCTGACTGATATTTTGGATCTTCTTTGAATACGCCACAATAGGGTAGACAAATGTATTTCCTACGATTGCAAGATTGTATCCTCTTTGCTTTGACTGCTCTGTTAAATAAGGGGCATGTTGAAAAGCATTTGCATCAATGTCTCCATTCACCAAAGCTTCATTGGGAACTACATAATCATTGAAAGGAATAAGTTCTACTTCAAGGTTATATTTTTCCTTCGCTACCTTTTTAGCTACTTCAGCTACTTCCTGCTCTGGTCCGTAAGTAATTCCAACCCTGATAAAATTAGGATCATCCTTTCTCCCTGAACAAGCACTAAAAAGCAGTACTCCCGCAGCAATTAAACCTAAAATCTTTATTTTTTTCATTCTATTCTTTTTAATTTGTAAAGGAGTTAAAATAGTCAAATCACAAAAGCAAAACCATCTCTCTTACTCTAAAACTCTATAACCCTCAAACTCATCTATGGTCAAACCTCTTAGAAAGTCTGTCTCCCATAAACTGGATAATAAACACCAAAAGCACCAATAAGATCAGTACTGTATTCATGATGACAATATCATACCCGATATATCCATACTGATATCCAACCTGGCCTAATCCACCGGCACCTACGGCACCTCCCATTGCAGAGTAACCTACTAATGTGATCAAAGTAATGGTAGCATTATTAATTAATGAAGGAAGCGCTTCCGGAAGTAAAACTTTTCTAATGATCTGAAAAGGGGAAGCTCCTAATGCTCTTGCTGTTTCTATTAATCCGTGAGGAACTTCGATAAGGCTGTTTTCAACCAATCTTGCAATAAAAGGAGCAGCACCTACACTTAATGGAACCAATGCGGCATTCACTCCAATAGATGTTCCGGCCAAAATCCTTGTGAAAGGAATCATCCACACAATTAAAATAATGAAAGGGATCGCACGGAAAATATTCACGATAATGGATAATGCTCTGTAATAGGTTACATTTTCCAACAGTTGCCCTTTTCTTGTTAAAAATAGCAGAATCCCCACCGGAAGCCCTAAAACAAATCCAAAAAATCCGGACACAAATGTCATATAAACCGTTTCCCAGGTTCCTTTTGCCAAAAGGGCAAGTACCGCATCACTAAGCATATCCTTTTATTGTATTTTGAATTTTATTCTGATTAAAATAATAAATGGCTTTTTGGTTTTCCTCAGCCTCTCCTTGAAGTTGCAAAAGTAGTTTACCAAAATTAGAATTCCCAAAATATTCTACATCTGCTTTCAAAAGTTTGTATGGGATTTTATGCTCATTGTATAATGCCGAAAGAATCTGTTCAACACTAATATTTTCGCTAAGTTCTATTTCGACCAGTGGAAATAAGCCATCTTTTGGCTCTTTCTGTAGTCTGATATTGAGTTCCTGTGGCAGGGTCATGACGTCTGAATTTATAAATTGTTGGATCACCGGATTTTCCCGGTTTGAAATGATCTCACTTAAAGTTCCTTTGGCTAATAGTTTTCCTTTGTCGATTACGGCAACGTGGTTACAAACTGCTTTAATGACATCCATTTCATGGGTAATCAGAAGGATTGTAATCCCTAATCTCACATTAATATCCTTTAGCAGCTGTAAAATAGATTGAGTGGTCACCGGATCCAGTGCACTGGTTGCTTCATCACAAAGCAGCAGGTGAGGATCATTGGCTAGAGCCCTTGCAATGGCCACTCTTTGTTTCTGGCCTCCGGAAAGACTTTTGGGGTAATCATTAGCTTTATCTTCAAGACCTACAATTTTCAGTAATTCGTTGACTTTTTTATTGATTTGATCTTTGCTGATGTGATCCAGCTCCAGGGGAAGTGCTACATTATCAAAAACAGTTCTTGAAGAAAGAAGATTAAAATGCTGGAAGATCATTCCTATTTTTTTACGTTCGTCAGCAAGCTGTTTTGAACTTAATTGAGTGAAATCTCTTCCATTAATAATGATCTGTCCTTCATCCGGTCTTTCCAGCAGATTGACGGTACGGATCAGGGTACTTTTTCCGGCACCGGAAAACCCTATAATTCCCACAATATCTCCTTTGTCAATATTAAGGCTTACCTGATCCAATGCCTTGAAAGCCTGTTTCTTCTGGTAGAATGTTTTTGATATATTTTTGATTTCTATCATTCTGATGTTTTATACTATTTAAATAGGCTGATATCTCTTGCCTGTCCTGTTAAAAAATCTTCTCACTCTTCTGATTTTGACCTTAGACCGTTTTGAAAGTTTAAAATACTTGGTCACATTGGTCAGCAATACCCCCAGCAATATGATTGCCAAACCATATAACTGGCCTCCATTGATACTTTGATTAGCCACAAGCCATCCGGCAATAACCGTTACAATAGGATTAATATAGGTATGGGTGCTTACCAATGCAGCGGGTTTCACAGACAACAGCCAAATGTACGACAAATAAGCGACTATCGATCCAAAGAAGATCAAAAACAGAACACCTGCCCATGCCGATACAGGGACGTTTGAGACCGAAAAATCAGTAAATTCCCCTCTGAATAAAGCGACTAGAAAAGCAGCCGCTCCTGCTACAATAAGTTGTTGGGCAATATTCATAAAGGTAGATTGTGAGGCAGGATTTTTCTTGGAATATAAAGACCCTAAAACCCATGCAATAGAACTTAATCCCAATACCACAAAAGCAATAATACGAAGTTGAGGATCAGCAGCGGCATGTGCAGCAGTTGAATGTACACTTCCTTTTAAGAAAAAGATCAATCCTACAAAACCAATTGCTAATCCAATCGGAATAAATTTATCTGAGAAATAATATTTCCAGTTTTTTCTGTCAATGGCAATAAACCAGAAAGGTCCGGTTGCTATAGAGATCGCAGCTTCAGAAGCGGTTACATATTGTTCTCCCCAAGCTACAAGGCCTGTTCCGCCAGTAAGAATAAGAACTCCGGTGATTGCGTTTTTTTTCCAGTTAATCAAGGAATTTGCTTTTTCTCCTTTAGACAGAAGATATCCGATCATCAAAATCCCCGCTACCAGAAATCTTAATCCCGAAAGAATGAACGGTGGAAAACCTTTCAAGCCAAATGAAATAGCTAAAAACGTAATCCCCCATATTACATAGATGTTTGTAAATGCCAATGGAACCAGCCATTTGTTTTTAGAATTGTTCATTTTTATTTTTTTTAATGTTTTGGTTTTTAAATATAAAAAGGCCCTACAACTCGGTAGGGCCTTCGAAAGTATGTCATATTAAAAGTAAGGTCACCCACAGTATTCTTGATGCACATGCATACACATATTCTTCATCATGTTTTTAATGATGTGTATATTGGTTGTGGTATTTGTTATTTTTGTGCTCATTTTATTTTATTTCCTGAATACGTTTGCAAATATATAATATAAATTTTATTAGTCCACTAAAAAAGTAGGGTTTTTGAATATTAAATTATTGTTAATGTATTATAGTGTTTGTTTTCAGTGTTTTAAATTTTTATGATTTTATATTTTATCATCATTGAAATTTATTTTTCCATTTTTTGATTCATTTTTAAATAAATTTTTGAGTTTTTTATGTTGTGAATAAGGTAAAATAAATTGGATTTTTTGTGAATTGCGTAATTTTTTTTAATTGAGTTTGAGCGGGAATATTGAGCTTTATCTTTTACTTAGTATTAACCATTTCTAATCTGTATGAATTTATGATATATGAATTTTAAAAAAATTATAAGCAGACAGATTAATAGTATAATTTAAATAATTGTTTGTAGTTCCTATTTCAAAATTTCCTTTCGACTATTAGTTTTCTTGAAACTCGAAAAATAATTGATCAACTTTGAAGTGTGAACTTAATTAGCTAAAGTCAAAAAAAATCCCGATTTTTGCACTCCTTCATTAAACCCGAGTTCATGAAATTATGTATTGCCGAAAAGCCAAGTGTTGCCAGAGATATTGCCAAAGTGTTAGGTGCTACTGCATCTAAACAGGGCTATATGGAAGGAAATGGCTATTGCGTAACATGGACATTCGGGCACCTTTGTACCCTGAAAGAACCTCACGATTACGGACCACAATTCAAATCCTGGAATTTATTTTCACTGCCGATTATTCCCAGCAGTTTTGGAATAAAGCTGATCCCGAATAAAGGGGTTGAAAATCAGTTTAAAGTAATTGAAAGATTGGTCGAAGAATGTGATGAGGTCATCAACTGCGGGGATGCCGGGCAGGAGGGAGAACTCATCCAGCGTTGGGTATTGCAGAAAGCAAAATGCAACAAACCCGTTCAGCGTTTATGGATCTCTTCTTTGACGGAAGATGCTATTAAAGAAGGGTTTGCAAGCCTTAAACCGGCAGAAGATTATAAAAATCTATACCTGGCCGGAAATGCCAGAGCAATAGGAGACTGGCTGTTGGGAATCAATGCGACAAGACTTTTTACCAAGAAATTTGGTGGTAATAAAGCGGTACTTTCCATTGGAAGAGTACAGACACCTACATTGGCCATGCTGGTTCAGCGTCAGAAAGAAATTGATGCCTTTACCACAGAAGAATATTGGGAACTGAAAACCAAATACCGTGATGTAATTTTCAATGCGGCGATTGATCGTCTTAAAACTTTAGAAAGAGCAGAAAAAGGGCTAGAATACCTTAAAGTAAACCCATTTGAGATTGTTTCTTTCGAAATTAAAGAAGGAAAAGAAAAGAATCCAAGGCTTTTTGACCTGACCGGATTGCAGGTTGAAGCCAATAAAAAATATGGGTATTCTGCAGAAAATACCTTGAACTATGTTCAAAGTCTTTATGAAAAGAAGCATGTAACCTATCCGCGTGTTGATACAACCTACTTATCAGACAGTTTATATCCGAAAATAGAAGGGATTCTAAAAAAAATGTATCCTTATCAGGAATTGATTGCTCCTTTACTGGAAGCTCCGATTCCAAAATCAAAGGCAGTATTTGACGATACCAAAGTAACCGATCACCATGCGATCATTCCTACGGAAGTTCCTCCTTCTCAAAATCTGAGCAGGGAAGAAAAGCTGATCTATGACCTGATCGCAAAACGTTTTATTGCTGTTTTCTATCCGGAATGTAAAATTTCAAATACTTTAGTAGAAGGTAAAGTAGGAACTATTCCTTTCAAAACCAGCGGAAGACAGATTCTGGAACCGGGATGGAGAACTGTATACGCTAAAGAGCCCAAAGAAGAATCTACTGATAAAGAAAAAGAAGAGGAACAAACCATTCCTGAATTTGTTGTTGGGGAAACCGGGCCTCACGATCCTATGATTCATCAGGGAAAGACCACCCCTCCAAAGCCTTACACTGAAGCAACCTTGCTGAGAGCAATGGAAACTGCCGGAAAACAGGTGGAAGATGAAGAGTTACGTGAAATGCTGAAGAATAACGGGATTGGAAGACCATCTACCCGTGCCAACATCATAGAAACCCTTTTCAAAAGAAAATATATTGAAAAGAAACGTAAAAACCTGATTGCCACCCAAACAGGTATTCAGCTGATTGATACCATTGAAGACGAACTTTTAAAGAGCCCGGAACTGACCGGTGAATGGGAATCTAAACTTCGTAAAATTGAAAAAGGAGAGTATGAAGCCAACCTTTTCAAAGAAGAACTGATCCAGATGGTAACAGAACTTACGGATAAAGTTGTTTACGGAAAAGGGAAAGTCATTACCCTGCAGAGCGAAGAGCAAGAAGAGGTGAAGGAAAAGAAAAAGAGAGAACCTGCCCAGAAAAAAGAACTTCAGTCCTGGGAAGAAACAAAGTGCCCGAAATGCAAGGAACATAATCTGATCAAAGGGAAAACTGCAGTGGGATGTTCTGACTTTAAAAATTGTGGGTTTAAGATAACCTTTGAAATCTTTGGCAAAAAGCTTTCAGATAAACAGCTTTTAGATCTTGTTTTAAAAGGTAAAACGTCTAAATTGAAAGGCTTTAGCACCCATCCGGAAGGACTTACAGAAGGTGTACTTTCTTTACCAGATGATTTCCAGGTACAGCTTAGCTGATACTGCCAGCTTTATGCTAGACAGAAAAGTTACAAAAGCTTTAACACCTAAGCTACTAGAAGTTATATACTTTGAGCATATAAAGTTCTCCAGCGTTTTATGAAATTTGATTTTCATATTTTCATCTAAAGTGTACTTATCTCTCCGTATTCAAGTGTCTGTAAGATGATATAAAGCAATGACACTTTAAGTCTATAAAATCAATTTCAGATTATTTTTTTACCAGAATTTCAGGAGATTATTGTGAATTCATAAAGTTATTTTTTGTTTTTTAGATGATTTTTTTCATGCCGCCAAAAGTTGATTTAGAATTTTTTTAATGTTGTTCGTTGATTTGTAGTTGTTTATGTTTTGTTTGATTTTAAGTATATTGAGAAAATAATAACACTAATTAGAATAATTAAAAATAAAGAAGCCTTTTTCTTTGGGGATTCATAGGTAACCTTTAATTTTGCTATTTATAATAATTATAAATAATGAAATTATATCAACGTATTTTTATCTTTCTCATTTTTACACTTTCCATTTCTCACATCAAAGCACAAGACACTGGTTTTGCAGTTCAGGGAGTTGTACAGAATAACATCAAACAAGGATTAGGCGGAGTATCCATCTCTGTAGAAAACACAAAAATTAAAACACAAACCGATCAAAACGGAAATTTCAGGATTAGTTATAACAAAGGAGAAGCGATATTGATCTTCAGCCTGGATGGCTATAAAAAGTTCAGAAAGAAAGTAAACTTCAATAGTGAAGTATCTCCGGTAAGCATTTTACTGGCAGAGGATCACTCGGTTGTAAAAGAAGTTATAGTACACGGCAAAGGTAAAGTGAAAGCACTGCAGGACGGTGCTTTTACTGTGAATGCTATAGATGTAGCCAAATTAGCAAATACCACCGCCGATCTTAATCAGGTTTTGAACAGAACCACCGGAATTAAAGTCCGTCAGCAGGGTGGTGTAGGTTCTGATTATAACTTTTCGATCAATGGAATGTCTGGTAAAGCGGTGAAGTTTTTTATCGATGGTGTTCCCCTGGAAATGCTGGGGAAAGGAGTAGACCTGAGTACATTGCCTGTAAATATGGCCGATCGTGTAGAAATTTATAAAGGAGTGGTTCCTATTCATCTGAGTACTGATGCAATGGGAGGTGCTGTAAATATCATTACGCCTTCCAGCAGTAAAAATTATCTGGATGCCGGAATAAGTTTAGGGTCTTTCAATACCCAGCGTATCAACTTGAACGGGCAGTTTAAAGATGATAAAACAGGGCTGATATTACGCGTCAACAGTTTTTATAACCACTCGGATAACAGCTATCTGATGAAGGATATGAAAATATGGAACGCAGCAAAAAACGAATATGAACTCAGAAATCTAAAACGTTTTAACGACCGGTATCAGTCTGTTTTTGGAATGGCTGAAATTGGGTTAGAAAACAAAAGCTGGGCAGATTCCTTCTTTGTTGGTGCATCTCAATCAGTTTTCGACAAGCAGATACAGACAGGCTCTAATCAGGACGTTGTTTATGGTGGAGTAAAACAAAACGGGGAAGCTCAAAATTACTTTATGAAGTATAAAAAAGCGAACCTTTTCAATGATCATCTGGATGTGAATGTGTATGCAGGTTTCTCTAAAAGTGTTCAGAAAGCAACCGATACCCTTATGCGTAAATACAGTTGGGATGGTACATATGTAGCTTCCGCTACCAGTGAAAAAGGAGGCAGAAGCATCATCATGCAGCACGAAGACCGTCTTTACTCACAAGTAGGAGCAACTTACAGAATCGTTGATCATCATAAGCTTATTTTCAATTATGTACTCGATTATCTTAAGAATACCACGTTCAATCAACTTGAAGAGGAGAAAAAAGATGTGCCCCCTGCTAAAATGACCAAACAGATTTTGTCTATGGCTTATCAACAGGAATTCTTCAATAAGCACTGGACTAATATTTTCTTTGGTAAATATTACAGTGTAGGACTTCAGAAAATGGTTTTTGAACCGGTAACGAGAACCGATAATCCGGTAAAGGATAATTTTAGTAATTGGGGCTACGGTTTTGCCACAACAGTGAAGATTACCCAAGGATTGGGAATAAAAGGATCATTCGAACGTTCTTATCGTTTGGTGGAACCACAAGAAATTTTCGGAGATGGAGTTGCGGTAACCAGTAATATGAATCTTAAACCTGAAACTAGTAATAATGTAAATGTAGGGTTGTACTTCAGTCACCATTGGGGGCAGCATGCTTTTCGTATTGAGGGAGCAGGATACATCCGTGATACAAAGGATTTTATTTACACTGTTCCTAATTTGTATAACAGTACCTTCAAATATGAAAACCTGTCCAATATTTTTACCCGTGGATTGGAAGGAGAACTAAGTTATCAATACAAAAGATTCCTGAATGTATTAATGAATGTGAGCTACAACAAATCTTATGACAATACAAAATTTGCTAACAACAGTAATGATGTCATTTCAGCAACTTATGAAAAAGATGTCCCGAATCAGCCTTGGCTATTTGGAAATTTGAATGTAAGCATTGGTAAGGATGATTGGTTTCAGAAAGAAAGCCGTGTAGAGCTTTACTACGGTCTGCAGATGACTGAATGGTTCTACAAAAACTGGAAAACCTATGGAAACCCAAGGAATATTCCGATTATCCCAAGACAAACGCTGCATAACATTGGTATCAGCTATTCTATGAAAAGCGGAAGATATAATGTAGCATTCGATGTTACCAACCTTAGCGATGCACTGGCATATGACAATTTCAAACTTCAGAAGCAGGGACGTGCTTTCTATATAAAATTCAGATACCTATTTAAGTAAAAGATCATGACACAATATTTCAGAAACAGTATATTTTTACTACTCGCATGTTTAACCATTATAAGTTGTGAAAATGAACCAGATTACGGGGATTCCGGAAGTGGTGAAAAAGACTATAAATATTTTCTGCTTTCCGCATTAGGAAGCTGGCCTAATACCGTTCACTATATGACGGCTACCAACGACCTTACAAAAGGAGCAATGGATATTACCAAAGAAGGTGACGAGATCAACTCCAAAGGAACCTACTCCTATATTGTAAAAAACGGTTTTATCTATAACTACAAAACCGATCAGGGAATCTTCAAAAAGTTTAAATATACCAAAGACAGACTCACTACAGTAAAAGAAGTTCCTTATACTTATATCAGTGATATTTCCAGTTATGTATGGGTCGATGATAATACTTTGGTTATTGTAGGAGAAACTGGTGATGGTCAGCATGTCCGCTATAGTGTTTTCAATGCTTCAGATCTTAGTATTATCCGCCAGGGAGAGATTGAAGGATTTGAACCTTTCCCTAATGATTATAATTTCTATACTCTAGGTGCTATAACTTATATGGATGGACATATCTATATGCAGTATAGTTTCCGTAACGGAAAATGGATTACACCGGACTATTACAACTTTGCTGTAATAGATTATAATACCTTCAAAGTAAAACATTCGGTAAAGGATATCCGTAGTTCCGGGACAGCTAACGGTTCTCCTTATTTTAAAACCTCTTTCAGAAAAGATAATGAAGCCTTTTATTACGCGTGTTATCCACGTGTGGGAGCTGGAACAAGCAAAATACATCTTTTCAGGACTCTTAAGGGAGCTGCTTCGCCTGATGCAGGGTATGATATCAACCTTACAGATCTTGTGGGAGGTAAAACGCTGGAAACAATGATTGATTATATCGGTAATAATAAGATGGTTGTTCTGTACCGTGATCCGGCATTAGGAAATGCTTATAATGGACGTTATGCAATTGTGGATCTTCAGACCAAACAGTTAGTTCGTGTATTGGATGAACTACCGGGTGATGAACCTTATGAACAAGGTATGTTTGTTCAGGATAAAAAATGTACATTGCTGTAAATGCCAGCCAAGGAGGAAATTATGTATGGATCTACGATCTGCAGACGGATAAAATAACTAAAGGAATGAAGCTTCCTGATAATATTTCCGGTTTTGCTAGGTTTGATAAGTTTTATGACTAATTAGAGCATCGTAATAGATCATTAGATTTGATAAAAAAAGCAGTTCTCAATAATTTTGAGAACTGCTTTTTTTTGGAGCCTTGTCAAGGTTATAAACCCTGACAAGGCTTATAAACAAGACTAAAGTTTGTAATTGAAAGACAACGTCACCACCCGGCTGTCCAGATTGTATTTTTGGCGAATAGTAGAACTGAAGTTATTTCCGGTAACACGGTAATTATTCGTTTTTAATAAATCTGTCACCGCTAATTTTAGAGTAGCTTTATCTTTCCATAATGTTTTTGAAATACCCAATGTTAGGTCAAAATAAGCATCACGGATGTACAGACCAATGTTTGATTTTGAAAAATATTGGGCATTAGCTTCTGCTTTTAAGCCTTTCATAATACTGAAACTGTTTTGTGCATTCAGGGTAAATGACAGCTGTGAACTGTTTACCGAATAATTCTGATAATTCCCTTTATACTCATTGTTGAATATATTAAACATGGAAGTAAGTGACCAGAAACTGAAAAGCTTTGTTGTTGCCGTGATGTTGGCACCATATACATAAGATTTGTTCAGGTTGTCCTGAGTCTTTACCAGAATTCCTGTGTCCGGCTGGTAGTTGTATACTTCTGTCATGACATCATTGGTTACACTAAAATAGGCCGATGCTATAATGTATTTTCCCCATGTATACCCCAATTCTGTTGCATGGGTAAACTCAGGATTAAGATTGGGATTTCCCTGCCAGTAGTTGAATGGATCATCGTAGAAACGGAAAGGATTCAGATCGAAATGACTCGGCCTGTTGATTCTTTTGCTGTATGATGCATAAAATCCATGCTGATCATTCACCTGGTATTTTACGGATGCACTTGGAAATAAATTGGTATAATCTCTTTTTCGCTGTTCCTGGGATGTTTTCTGATTGATGTCCGTATGGGTCATTTCAGTTCTTACCCCTAATTGGAATGTCCATTTTGTTAGATTAAGCTTGTAATTGGCATACAATGCATGTATCTGCTCTTTGTATTCATATTCATTACTTGCTTTATCATCATTGATCCATTCTTCACCCTGCTGTACAAGATACTCCGAAGGGTTATTATTAGACTTTATGGTAGATTTCAACCCAGTTTCCAGACTATGCTTCTCACTAAAAGGCAATGTAAAGTCAGCCTTAGCATTGAAGACTTTCAGACGGGAGGCAATACTTCCTTTTCTATTGTTAAACTTCTCTGTTCCCTGGTTGACTAATGCATCCGAAAACTGATTCTGGCGGGAAGAGAAACGGGAAGTTTCATATTCCAGATCCAGATCTACCTTGTAGCCCTTATCGTTGAAGAGGTGTGTACCCTTTACGTTATAGGTGTAATCGTACCAATTTTCTTTACTCGCATTACCGGAAAGTACATGAGCAAACAGATGGTCTGCAGGTTGAAATATTTTGTTTTCGCCATTCGAAAAATCTTCATATCGGCCTATTTTCGCATCAAATAAAGCCCCTATCGTGGTTTTATCACTCAATGCATAATCTGCACCGAATTTAAAATTATTAGAGGTTAAAGGCTCATTGGTTGTTGAATTTTGATCTGTCGTCCGAATGATTTGCTGAGGCTGTTTCTCATCAAAGAAAATCTGATTAAAGTTTCGTCTTTCCTCTTCCCCACGGAAGGTATAGCTGTAATCTCCGTGCAGGGATAGTTTCTTGTGGGTATAATTGAGGCTAAGCCCGGTATTAACTCTGTTTTTACGGCCTCTTCCGCCATTGAGATAATAGTTACCGCTCATTCCTTCCAGTGAACTTTTTTAAGGACAATGTTGATGATGCCTGCATTTCCGGCAGCATCATATTTGGAAGAAGGGTTGGCAATAATCTCAATATTCTTCACCAGAGTAGAGTTGGTAGAGCGCAATAAGTTGGCCAATTCCTTGGTGGATAGAGAACTTAATTTCCCATTAATCATCACGCTTACTCCTTTCTTTCCGCGTAAAGAGAGTTCTCCGTCCTGCGAAACGACTACTCCTGGTGTTTGACCCAGGACTTCCAATACAGTAGTACCATCAGACAGCACACTATTTTCTACATTAAAAATCATTTTATCAGCTTTCTGCTGAAAGACTGCTTTGTTACCTTTGAGTACAACACTGCTAATCTCTGAAATTTTTTCTGCCTGCAAGGAGTCATTCAGATTTTCGGTTTGCCCGTAGGCGTTCAAGCTCGCCATTAAAGGGAGCCACATATAATGCTTCTTCATGATAATAGATTTTAGGTTGTTGTTTTCTTTTTATTTCTACGTCCCCACCAAATCATAAATCCGGTTATGGGCAGTGAGGCGCAGAACAGACTCATGATAAATGCTAATATTTTTCCAGGCATCCCGAAGAAGGCTCCCACATGCAAATCGTAGGTAGCATCTGTAGCTCTTTCAGCCATAGGTTTTTCTTCGTGTGAACGGTTAAACAGAAGCTTCCCTGAATGTTCATCAAAAATCATCATGGAAGACTCAGCATAAGTAAATTCTTTTTCCTTGATCCAGATGCTTAAATTCTCATGTTTGTGGTCTGCTTCCGCATGATCTTCCAGATCGACTCCAAAAGAATAAGCTTTTGGATAATGAATTTTTACCTGTTCTATAATGCGGTCGATAGTTGTTGCTGTTTCAACAGATTCAGGAGCCGTTGTTTTGTATTGGCTGAAATCTGGTGTAGCAGAGGAAAAACCATTAAGTAATACATATACCCACATCTGAGTAATACGGAACGAATACATAATCCCGGTAATAGCCACAATAATGGCAAGAAAGGAAGCATAAAAACCAAGGATATTATGTACATCGTAGTTCTTGCGCCGCCAGCCCTTTACCTTTTCCCATTGGAACCATAGACGCTGTTTACGCATTTTTTTATTCTTCGGCCACCAAAGTATAATCCCGGTAATCAGCATAATTACGAAGATAATAGTAGATACTCCCACGATAGTACCACCTACACTATTACTTAGCAGTAGTGAGCGGTGCAGGGCCATACAGATAAAGAAAGGATTGTTTTTTACATCATATATGGCAATTACCTTTCCGGTATATTGGTTGACATAAACATTTTTATAGACAATAATACTGTTGAAATGATTCCAGCCGTCAGGGTTGCCTTTAACTAACCCAAATTGATAAGAACGGGAAGGATCTATAGGAATTGTGACTTCATCTGCTTTTACAATTTCATTTTTCAGTTGCGCATTCACCAGATCTTTTAACTCGCGTAAAGGAATAGGCTTTTTATGCTGAATGTCTTTTTCTCCATGAAAGATGTCTTCCTTTCGTAAGATAGCGGTAATATCTTCATTGAAAACAAAAAAAGCACCTGATAAAGAAACAATTAAGACAATAATCCCGGAAAGCAGTCCAAGCCATAAATGAGCTTTCAGAATATATTTTTTGAAGGTCCCTTTAGATTTTTTCTTATCAGCTTGTTTCATTTTTTATCGTTATTTAGTCTTATTAAAAATAATGAACTGCAAATATAACTTTATTTGTAAGAATTCTACCTAAAGAGAACCTTTATTTCATCAGGAAAACCTGATTTTTATTAGGATTTAAAAGAATTGACATCAGATAAAAAAAGAGATTATTAAAAGATTTTATCCCTGTAATATAGATGTTGGATAATAGAATTCTTTGCCTGAACTTATAAATAGATAAAGTGGAGAATACGGGATTCGAACCCGTGACCTTTTGACTGCCAGTCAAACGTGCTAAATGTTTTTACATTTCATCTTTACCTGGCATGAATTTAATTATTTAAATTTACACTAAAATTTCAAAAACAATGACCCTAGAGAAAAAGAAACTCATGACAGACAGCTTCGGCCGTTCAGAAACTCTGAAATTCTATAAAGCAGAATTGTTGGAAGTAGAAACTGATTTTGTTTCGATTAAAATTCCTAAAATGGAAATGATGACCAGGAAAGCTGGGATGTTCAATGGGGCAATGATTGCTTCTTTGGTAGATGTTTCCGCAGGATATGCAGCGGTGAGCCATTATCCGGAAGACTGTTATGTGGTAACAGTTGAATTAAAAGTGAACTATCTTCGTCCAGCTATGGGAGATGCTTTGGTTTCAAAAGCTTATGTTATTAAAGGGGGCTCCAAGATTAGTGTTATCAGAGTAGAAATCTATGTTCAGAATGAAGACTCTGGCTCAGAGAGTCATGCAGCCACCTCATTAGTCACCATGATGAAGATAAAATAATCTTATTTTTTTAACAGAATTAAGCAAAATCTTCCTTGGATAAAGGATTTAAAGAATTTTTTTTCACCAAAATGGAATGGCTTTTGCTCAATTATCCCCATAACTATTAAAAAATAACAAAATGAACTTAATTATCCGTTTGTTTGTCACAGCAATAGTGGCATACCTATTAACTAAAATTTTACCAGGGGTGCAATTTGAAAGCTTTTCAACAGCAATTATCTTTGCCATTGTACTTGGGGTTTTAAACATATTTGTAAAACCTATCCTTAGTCTGTTTGGACTTCCTCTTACCATTTTAACTTTAGGATTCTTTGCATTGGTTATTAACGCAGGTATTATCCTGATTGCTGACTATTTCATCGACAGTATGGTAGTAGATGGCTTCTGGTGGGCTTTTATCTTCAGTATATTATTATCAATCGTAACTTCACTGGCGAATTCAATGTTCTCGGATGGAGACTAAGTGATTAAAAAATAAGAAGAAAAGCCCGCTGGTATTTTGCCAACGGGCTTTTTTATTGGGGTAGGAGCAGAGATGTTTGAGAGGATTCGAGTGGAATACCCTTTATTTTGTTGAAAATATTATCTGTTTTTCAATATTTTCCTTTATATCTCCAATTTTAATGTTAATTCTTTCGGTAATTTTTATTTTAAATATTAACTTTGGCAATCTTTGAATTTAATGAAAGGGTTTGATGAAATCAGTAGGGTTTTACAGATCTGCTAAAAATAAATGAACATATGAAATCGTCATGATCTGCAAATACAAATACTAATGAAGATGATACGATTGCATATGACCTTTGAAAAATAAATAATAATCTTCATATGAAACTTAAGTACAGTCTGCTGGCTTTGGCAGCTCCGCTTTTAATGAATGCACAACAAGTAATGACGCCTGAAATTCTTTGGACTTTGAAAAAAGTAGGAGTGCAGGCAGTTTCTCCGGATCAGGCATCCCTTATTTATAAAGTAGGACAGGTAGATCTGAAAACAGAAAAAACAAAAAACGAGAACTATTTTCTGAATGTTCTTAACAATCAGGCTTCCAAAATTGATTTCGGTAAAAAAGCTTTGATCCAATGGGATAAAAATGGGATCTATGCTCAGGAAGGAGATAAAATCTACCTTTCAAAAGATGCCGGAAAAACATGGGCAGAATTTTATACCATTGGTGAAGCCGATAATATTGTGATTTCTCCGGATGGAAAAAGAATTGCTTTCAGTAAGCAGGTTTTGGTAGAAAAGCTAATGGGGAAAGATAAATACAATGATACTCCTAAAACAACGGCTCAGGTATATACAGACCTTAACCACAGACACTGGGATTATTTCAATGAAGGAAAATATAACCATGTATTTGTTGTAAATACTTCAGATAAAGTAGAGGCAGCTAAAGATCTGTTGGAAGGAAAAACATGGGATTCTCCTCAAAGACCTTTCGGAGGTGCTGAAGATTTTGTTTGGAGCCCGGATTCTGCACAGCTTTTATATGTTACCAAACCCAAAAGCGGTAAAGAATACGCAACGAGTACCAATACCGATATCTTTGCTTATGATGTAGCGACTGGAACTACTAAAAACCTTACAGAATCAAATAAAGGATATGATATCAATCCAAAATTCAGTCCGGATGGAAAATCTTTGATCTGGCAGAGTATGGCAAGAGATGGATATGAGGCTGATAAAAATGATGTGAAAATCATGGATTGGAAAACAGGAAAGACGACTAACCTTACAGCAGGTTGGGATGACAGCGTTTCCGGAGATGTTCTTTGGGGGGCAGATTCAAAAACAATCTATTTCACGGCAGCTTACAGAGGAACAAAACAACTTTTCTCTTTAGATTCAAAATCTGCAAAAGTACAGCAGATCACCAAAGGAGACTTTGACGTGAATGAAATTTTTACAGATAATAAGACTTCTGTACTAGTAGGAAGAACAGATGTAAACCATGCTACAGAATTATTCTCTGTAAACCTTAAAAACGGAGAGATGAAGCAGGTTACTGAAGCGAATAAAGATACTTATGCTAAGTTAGCACAAGGTAAATCTGAACTTAAAATGGTAAAAACTTCGGATGGTAAAGAAATGGGCGTATGGTTCCACTACCCACCGAATTTTGATCCTAATAAAAAATATCCAACATTGGTATATTGCCAGGGAGGACCGCAGTCTGCATTGACACAATACTTCAGCGTAAGATGGAACTTTGCCCTAATGACAGCCAACGATTATATTGTAGTGGCGCCCAACAGAAGAGGGATGCCAGGCTGGGGAACAAAATGGAATGAAGAGATTTCAAGAGACTGGGGTGGGCAGCCAATGAGAGACTACCTTGCAGCAACAGATTATGCGAAAACATTACCTTATGTAGACGGTGACAGAGTAGCCGCTGTAGGAGCAAGCTATGGTGGATACAGCGTATTTATGCTGGCTGGAATTCACGAAAACAGATTCAAAACGTTCATTGCTCATGATGGATTATTCGATATGAAATCATGGTATCTGACAACTGAAGAACTTTGGTTTGCCAACTGGGATCTTGGTTCTCCATGGGAAAAACCACAGCCAAAAGCTTATACAGAATTTAATCCAAGTAACTTCGTAGAAAAATGGAACAAGCCTATTATGATTGTTCAGGGAGGAATTGATTTCCGTGTACCTTACGAGCAGGGGCAGGAAGCTTTCCAGGCTGCAAAATTAAGAGGATTAAAATCTAAATTGGTTTATTTCCCGAATGAAAATCACTGGGTACTTCATCCACAAAACGGATTGGTATGGCAGAGAGAATTCTTCGACTGGTTAAAAGAAACTTTGTAATATACAATACATCCATAGAAGCGGGCTTTTTAGTCCGCTTTTTTTATTGGAAAAGATCAACCTTTAGATAATTATTCACAATCATCTGTGAAAATATGTATTATACGTGGTCAATAATATCAATAAGAGCGGGCTTTAGCCCGCTCTGCTTATAAAATAAGTTCCAATGGCTTTAGCTGAAACCTGAAGAAACAGTAACATCAATCTCCTTTACCGGAAGGAAATAAAATAGTTATATATTTGAATATGCAAAACAGAATTTCTTCTTTCTCACCACTCATTGATGATCAGTCTGAAATTTTAATCCTGGGTTCTATTCCCGGAGTCAAATCATTAGAGATGCAGCAATATTATGCCCATCCACAAAACAAATTCTGGAAAATCATCCTTGAATTACTGAATGAAGAATTTACCGAAGATTATTCCAAAAGAATCGAAACCTTAAAGAAACATCATATTGCCCTTTGGGATGTCATTGATTCCTGTGAAAGAAAAGGGAGCCTGGATTCTGAGATTAAAAATGAAGAAGCCAATCAGATTGAAAAACTACTGGAGGAATATCCAAATATAAAAGCCATTTTTTGCAATGGCGGAAAATCATATAAGAATTTGCAAAAACTTTTAGGAAAAAATTATAAGCTTCCTATTTTTCTAATGCCCTCCACAAGCCCGCTCCATACCATTTCCTTTGAAAGAAAATTTGAAGAATGGAAGAAAGTTTTGGAGTTTTTGAAGTGATATCGTTTGACGGGGTTAGAGATTTAGATTGGGGGAGTTTTAAATTCTGGATAATGGGTATGAGAGAAGGTTTAAAATATAAATTTCTAGGGAATGACAAAGTGTATGAATAACTAAAACGCTCTGTTTGCCATTCCCTGGAAATCTAAATATTATATTTTTTAGAAAATCAAGAGCCTAAATATGCTCTTAATCCCTTCAATAATTCCAGTTGATTTTTTGTTCTGTCCAGATTATGTTCCGGATATTTCGTAGCATAATAAACGCTTCCATTCAGATAATCAGTTAAAAAACGAACTTCCTGAATATAAATAGCGACTTGTGCAGCATAATCAAGGTGAGCATACTCTTCCGGAGTCAGCTTTTCCTTTAGATGGAAAAGAAACCCTTTTTTACTGCCTTATACATTTCAGGATTGAAATTGTTTTTAGCCCTTCCGTCATCTTCGTGAGTTGTATTGGTGTAGGACTGAATCATCGTTCCAAAATCATATAAAATAGTAGAAATCATCACAGTATCCAGATCGATGACAGCCAGCGGCTTATGGTTTTGATCGAAGAGAATATTGCTGATTTTTACATCGGCATGGATGATTCTTTTGGGAATCTGATTGCTTTTCTCCATTTCTATCCATTCATCAGGTAAGGAAATAAGCTGGTTGGTAACTTCTATTTCAGCTTTTGCATTCTCTTTTAGATGAGAGACCGCATTTTCCAGGGCCTTTTTATAGTCTGCAATTCTTTTTTCGAAATTGAGAAAATTAGGAAGAGTATCTTTAATAGTGGGCAGCTTTTCAGTATTTACGATACTAAGGAAATAGCTGAAGGCTTTAGCAGCCTCAAAAGCAGTTTGTAAAGAAGGAGCGGTAAGAAAGGTAATGCTGTTTTCTACAAAGCTTAACATTCGCCATGGTTCATCATTTACATCTTTTATCAGAAATTCATGGGTGAGAGATGGGACAGGCTCTATAATTTGAAAATGATAATTATTTGACCGAAGAAGTTCATTAATCATTAAATGATTGTTGACGATAACTTCCGGCTGCTTAAAGACATGATGATTGATCTTTTGCAGAATAAACTTTTTCTGGTGATCCAGATCTTCCAAAAGATAAGTTGTGTTGATCAGCCCATCATTGATAGGAGAAAACTTATAATTATCTGTATTGATAAACTGAGTGACAATATCATTTATTTCCATAAATCTGCTGGGTATCTGTTCTTTTGAATTTCTGACATCAGAAAATCCTTAATATTCTTTTTATCATCAGCATAAGTTACCCCCATCCACTGGGAAGGAGAAGATTTCACCATGACTTTTACTTTCTTTTCATCTATCATTTTTTGGACTGCACTGGGAATGTAGAATTCTTGTGTTGGCATTGGATAAGACTCTATGAAATCATAGAAGTAGGCTTCCAAAGAACAAAAAATATGAGGATGAAAAATGAAAAAATTCATGGATACCAACGTATTGGGATCTAGTTTTATATGCTCACCGTTTTCCGTATAAATGATGAAACCATTAAGCTTTTGAATAGAGGTTTGTTCCTCTACCCGGATCAGATTGTTTTCAGAATCCAAAGTACATATTCCTCTTGCTACCGTTCCATGACCACTCAATGTTGTGCTTACAGGATAAGCAATCATCCCCAATTGAGAATCGGAAATATGATGGTGGTTTATTTCATCAGCGGCGAGAAGGTAAGCTTCTTTTCCATAAAAATCATCAGCATTAATCATAATAAAAGGCTCCTGTATCACATATTTTGCACATAAAACAGCATGGGCGGTTCCCCATGGTTTCTCACGCTCCGGATAATCAAAACCATGCAGAGGAATGCTGTTCATTTCCTGATACACCCAATGAAGCTCAAAGCCTTTTGTTTGAGAAATGGTGGTAAGGCGTTCAATATAACTTTGAGGAATTAATTGATTGACGATAATAACTACTTTAGAAAAGCCAGCGTCCAGAGCATCATAGATAGAATACTCCAGAATAGGCGAGCCATTATCGAGTATTCCATCCACTTGCTTAAGACCTTTGTACCGGCTGCCTAATCCACCAGCCAGAATGAGTAATGTTTTCTTAGAATTCATCAGTCATTCCAAATACAGGTTTACGGGTTTTCCATTTGCCGTTGGTGAAATCAGGAATTTCAACAACCTGGCCTCCCTTGGCAATAGACTCTTCACTCAATGGAGTAATCGAATACCATAAGGCAAGATCATAAACATCCATTGGGAATTCTATATTTCTTTTAATACATTCAATAAAGGTATTCATCACAAAGAAGTCCATTCCGCCATGTCCTGCACCTGCAGCTGTGCTTTCGAATCTCTTCCACATCGGGTGGTCATTTTCTTTCATCCACTTTTCCGTATTATCCCAACGGTGGGTGTGATTCATTGTTTTTTCAAAATAAATATGGCCCTGATTGAAGTCTCCCCAACCGAAGTCCTGCCATAATCCTTCCGTTCCCTGTACACGGAACCCTAGGTCATAAGGTCTTTGTAAGCTGGTATCGTGAGTTAGAAGAATGGTTTCTCCATTTTCGCAGGCAATTTGTGTGGTTACAATATCCCCCTGATTGAACTTTACCTTGGCATTCGGGTGATTTTCTCCACCTTTTGCATGTTCCGTAATATATTTATGTAGCCCTACAGACTTGGAAGAGAATGAAGAAAGCCTTGTTAAGCGGTTTCCACGGTTGATATCCATCATCATGGCAATGGGACCTAATCCATGAGTAGGATAAAGTTCTCCATTACGTTTTACATAATGTTCCGTTCTCCATTTAGCCTCACTGAATCCCTTTTCACCAAATTCAGCTCCTGAATTGTAAGGCGTAACTCCGTCATTGAAAAGCACACCTCTTAAATCATGCTGATAGCCGCCTCTTCCATGAACGAGTTCTCCAAACATTCCTTTACGAACCATATTCAGAATTGCCATAACATCTCTTCGGTAGCATACATTTTCCATCATGAAAATAGGAACTTTCGTCTCCTCATATACTTTCACAAATTCCCAGCAATCCTGAAGCTTTATAGCTCCGGAAACTTCCATACCTACAATTTTCTTAGCACGCATGGCTTCTACGCCTTGTGGAAGATGCCATTCCCATGGAGTTGCAATCACTACAGCATCTATCGTTTTCAATTTTAAAAGGTTTCGGTAGTCATATTCACCGTTGGAAAACTCCTGAGCTGCCGGTTTATTGTTGTCTTTTAAGATCTTTTGAGAAGCAGCAAGCATTCTTTTGTCAGGGTCAGCAAACGCTACAATCTCTACATCACCACGTTTAGCCAATAGTTTTACATGTTCCTGACCACGAAGTCCTACCCCAATAAAGCCAACACGGACTTTCTTATCTGTTTTAAAATCATTTGAATAGGCAAATAAAGAATTGGGTAAAACCAATGCTCCAAAACTTGCCAAAGCTGCTGTTTTGATAAAATTTCTGCGGGAAGTGCTGTTGTCCATCTATTTTTTTCTTAAATATATTAAAACTTTTGCAAACTGCGATGGAATGGGAGTTGCGGAGTTTAGGATTTGAGGGTAGGAGAGTTTGAGAGTTTCGGGATGCGGGTTTAACAAGTTAAATGTTTAACACTTAGGGTTTGAAATGATCAACCTTTCAATGACAATTGAGAATTCACTTGTGAAGCAAAATATCCTATTCACGTCTAATCTTACATTTCTCAGTCTATTATCTATCCGTCTATTATCTTCAAGTCTTATTTCATTATTAAGATCAAATTTTACAAAATATCACTGTCCATAGTAAGCCTTAATTAATCTTTCCCTCATTTTATTCAGATATTGAATGTCTTTGGTGTTGGATAGAATGATAACGCTAAGGTTTTTGTCAACCAAATGGACCCAATTGGCACTATGGCCATAACCCTCTCCCTGGCGTTCTGCAAATACGGTACTGATCGTTCCGAATTTTTTAGGATATACCCAAAAACCTAATGCTGTATCCTCTAGTTTTTTGTCTGCCGTAAGCATTACTTCCAAAGTCTTTTTTGAGAACAATACAGCGTTAAATACGGCCTGGTCAAAAATAAGAAGGTCTTTAGGAGTAGAATACATGGCTCCGGCAGAATAGAAATTATCAATATAAGTATTGGTAGGCATATGAAGAGCAAATGGATCAGAAGGATCTGCGGAATATCCTTCATCTATATTTTTGATAATATCATTATGATGAAGAAATCCTGTATGCTGCATTTTGAGCGGAATCAATATCTGCTCTTTTAATACTTCCTCAAAAGATTTGTGGTAAATTTTTTCTATGATTTTCCCCAATAATATAAAATCTCCGTTATTATAACTGAATTTTGTTCCGGGAGTGTCAATCAGTTTTTCAGAAAGAAATGTAGTAATAAAATCATCAAGATTCCAGATTGTGTTGTCATATGCCTGATGGATAAATTCAGGAGAACTGATATCTTTGTTTTCTCTGCCGCTGCTGTAGGTCAGCAAATTTCTTATGGTTGCTTTTTTAGCAGCTTCGCCTTTGTATTCCGGATAATAGGTAGAAATACTGGCATCTAAATCTATTTGGCCTTTTTCATAAAGCTGCATAATCAGCACTGCAGTAAATGTTTTGGTAAGTGAGAAAATATGAAACCGGGTTTCATCTGAAAACGGGAGATTATAATGCCGGTTAGATAAACCTTTGTAAGTAAGTAATTCAGTCTTTCCATTCTGAGCCAGCAAAACGGAACCATTGAAATTATCTCTTTTCACACAAGAGTCAATGACCTGTTCAACTTTTTGTATTTGTGGATAGGCTAAATTGATTGTTATCAAAAATAATCCCAGTAGCATATTTTTCATAGTAACGGTTTTTAATCCAATAAATATTTATTTTAAAATCCAAAGTTTACTGTCCTATCCATGCTTTTCTTAAAGCGATTTGCTTTGAATCAGGGTTTGGCAAAAGATTTATTTTTCCAGAAGTTTCATCATAAGTAAAACCCACTTTTGTCAGATATTCTTTCAAAGGGACAGGCTGGCTACCTTCAATATAATTACTGAAAAATGTACGTATCTCTGGAAAAGTTAATTTTGTAATTTCATCAAATAAATCATCATCATTAAAATATGTACCGGACCCATATTTTTTCATCAATTCCAGCATCAGGTTCTGGGTGCCGGTTTTTCCTCCGGAAAGCTCTCTTAACCTGATATCCAGACACATTCCCAATACTGGTCCTTTTTGGTAAAAGTTCATATACTGATCCTGTCTCTCCATCGCATTTTTGCTGATTTCTGTAAAGGATAGCTTATTATCAAATTCCTGCATCCCTTTTATCTTTTCCTCCAGGCTTTTTTCGAAATCCTCCAGGCTTATCATTTTTTGTTTGATGGGCATATGAATGGTAGCGTACTCTGTCATCCCTTCATAAAGCCACAGATGTTGAGACATTGAAGGATTCAGAAAATCATAATGCTGAATTTCTTCTGAGTGAATATTAAGAGGGGTGACAATATGGAAAAACTCGTGGGAAGCTACTCTGTTTAAGGCATTGGGAAGGTAATTCATGTTTTCGGAACGGTACAGACAGACTGTTGATTGTGAGTGCTCCAGCCCGTCTCCCATGAATCCTTTTTCATTTGAATCCTCATAATAAATCAGAAAAGCATATTTGTTTACCGGTAAAGTTCCGCCCAGATAAACTTGCTGGTTCTTCAGGATATTTTCAATTTCAAGAGCTATTTTTTTTGAATAGTGTCGTTCTTTTTATTGTAAAATGATACGAGAACTTCAGTATGTCCTATTTTTAGCCATGTTGTATCGGGAATACAGTATAAAACCGGAGAATCTACCAACTGGCGGTAATCTTTTGCCCAGACAACATCTGTATTTAGATCCTTTTGTTTGTAATCCAAAGCAGAAGAAGCATAAAAATCTTTATTTTTTGTCACTTTAATCTGATAAGGAATATCTTTCATTTCCTGAAAATATCCTACTAAGGAATTATAATTGATCACAAAAACACTGTCTTTATTAAACATACTGCCGGCAGATTTAGCCTCATGACTGTCTTTTTCTAAAGAATCCCATCCGTCAGCTACCTGGTATGATATTGTGCTGACATGCTTAAGATCATCTATCATCCAGCTGTTTTGGTCCAGACGTTTGGTTGTAATTTTTTTTCCGTTTTTATCTATGGCAACAAGATTTGAAACATACTGCCCGAAATTCATAGCCTGATAAAAGCCGGGAACAAGTTTGGGAATAATGAATTTTCCTTGTTTAAGATTGTTTTTGGGTGGAGTAAATGAAACTTTAACATCATCACCGGAAAGGTGAACAAGATCTATATGATATTGATAAGCTTTCTTTGAAACCTGGGCAATAATTGCATTAGGAAATATAAACAGTACAAAAACTAATTTGATCAGGCTATTCATCTGATTTTATTTTATCTAGTACTAAATTACAAAAATTGCCCAAGGGTAAGTTGTTTTATTTTTCCATAAAATATACTTCTTCATAAGGCTGGATTAATACCCAACCGTGTCCTGAGAACTTCATCTGAAATTCTTCACCACTTCCTCTTCCGATAAGGCTCTTAAAAGAAACATTGGTTTTCAGTTCCGGGCTGAGGTTTCCAGACCAGGCAACAGTAGCATTAGGATCTGTGAAAACCGGAGTGTCAGGAGTTACAAGCAGGGTTAAAGGATCACCGTGGGTGGTAATGGCAATATGGCCAGTTCCGGAAAGTTTTACCTGAAAAAGACCACCGGACATCATTCCAGCGATACTTTTCAGCATCGTAATATCACTATTTACACTTTGTTCATGAGCCAGTACATCATTACCATTCACACAAACCGACTCATTGTTCAGATAAAGGATACGAACTTTTTTACCAGAGTCAGCAACATACAGTTTTCCTGTACCTTCAGCTTTCATCAGTTTGCTTCCTTCTCCACTGATCGCTTTTTTCAGCAGGTTTCCAAGACCGCCTGCCAGCATTCCCTGTCTTTCGAAGTTGATATTCCCCACGTAGCTTACCATGCTTCCTCTCTTAGTCCATACCGCTTGATTATTAAGGTTGATTTCTAAAAGATGTTTGGTTTCCAGTTCAAAATAATCTCTCTGCTGCGGGTTTTCTTTTGTTTCGTTGATAAATGCTTCAATTGAATATTTACTCATAATTATAATTTTTTAATTTGTTGTTTTTATAATGTTAGTTGTTTTAGTTTGTCGAGTTTATACTCCCGTTTGTTACTTTTAGGATTCATATCCACAAATTCATAGTCTTCAAAATAGGTAATTTGTGATTTGAAGGCTTCAGTGGCTTTTCTCATACAATTTTGGAGGTGTTCTTCATCCTCTTCTTCACTGTTTTCATTATCATGGGCATAATAATCTTCAGTTTTTAAATGAAAATCAAACCAGATCAATCTATACTTATCAATACGTTCACTCCAGTTGGAAACTTCAATTTTATGTCCGTCAGAGTACGGATTATCAGTGGCGTATATTTTACTTACAGATTCTATGTTATCATTCAATTTTTTCAAAAATACTCTTTTTAGGCTTTAAAATTCCCCCTTAAAATCACGGTTTTATATTTGATTGAAAATAATACTTGACAAAGGGGTGTTCAATGTCGTATATTTGCACTCCGAAAATTACACCTTGTAATTTCAATAATTTTTAAACCGTAATTTAAAAAATGAAAACATCAGATTTTAATTTTGATCTTCCTGCGGAATTATTGGCAGAACACCCATCAGAGCACAGAGACGAAGCTAGATTAATGGTTCTTGATAGAAAGACACAAACTATCGAGCACAAATTATTCAAAGATGTAGTGGATTATTTTGATGAAGACGATTTGTTCATCTTCAACAATACTAAAGTTTTCCCTGCACGTCTTTATGGAAACAAAGAAAAAACAGGTGCTAAAATTGAAGTTTTCCTTTTAAGAGAATTGGATAAGGAAACAAGAGTTTGGGATGTTTTGGTAGATCCTGCGAGAAAAATCAGAATTGGTAACAAATTATTCTTCACAGAAGATGAGTCTTTGGTAGCTGAGGTTATTGATAACACTACTTCAAGAGGAAGAACATTAAGATTCTTATTCGACGGTTCTTACGACGAGTTCAGATCAAAACTAAAGGAACTAGGAGAAACTCCACTTCCAAAATATATCAAAAGAGCAGTAGAGCCGGAAGATGCAGAAAGATACCAGACGATCTATGCTAAAGTTGAAGGTGCGGTAGCTGCCCCTACAGCAGGTCTTCACTTCTCTAAGCATTTGATGAAGAGATTAGAGATCAAAGGAATCAATTTTGCTGAAGTTACCCTTCACGTAGGATTAGGAACTTTCAATCCAATCGAGGTAGAAGATCTTTCTAAGCACAAAATGGAATCTGAAGAGATCATCATTGATGAGAAAAATGCTTTGATCATTAATAAAGCAGTAGAATCTCACAGAAGAGTTTGTGCAGTAGGAACAACTACGATGAGAGCGTTGGAAACTTCTGTTTCTTCAAACAAAAAAATCTCTGCTTTCAACGGTTGGACAAATAAATTCATTTATCCGCCTCACGATTTCGGAGTTGCTAACTCAATGATCACGAACTTCCACACACCGAAATCTACATTGATTATGATGATTGCTGCATTTGCTGGAAGAGATTTCATCATGCATGCTTATGAAGAAGCCGTAAAAGAGAAGTATAAGTTCTATTCTTACGGTGATGCAATGCTAATCCTTTAAAAAAGTAAAAAGAGCCAGGTTAAAAGTAAGAAAAGCAGAGATGAGACAAAATGATTTACTTACAAGGACTTTTATATTTGGAGTTAATTGTCTTAAGTTTTTAAGAACACTTCCAAATGATCCTGAAAGTAAATTAATAAGGTTTCAACTTGGGAAATCAGCAACTTCGATAGGGGCTAATTATGAAGAATCACAAGCAGGATCTTCTAAAGCAGATTTTAAAAATAAAGTAAAAATTGCTTTAAGAGAAGCCAGAGAAAGTAATTTTTGGCTTCGGGTTTTAGAAAAATTAGACTGTTATGATTCTGAAGAATTTAAAGACTTATTGAATGAAAGTAACGAATTGAAAAACATTTTGGCTGCAATAGTTAATAATACTAAACTTTAAAACTTTTTACTTTTAACCTGGCTCTTTAATATTATGAAAGACATCCGTACATTATCACTAGATCAGCTTAAAGAATACTTCGTATCTTTAGGAGAAAAGCCGTTTCGCGCGAAGCAGGTCTATGACTGGCTATGGAGTAAAAACCTCCATTCGATCGATGAAATGACGAATCTTTCGAAACCTCTTCGTGAAAGAATTTCCGAAGAATATACCATTAATCCTGTTTCTGTAGATCTTCTTCAAAAAAGTTCCGATGGAACCATCAAAAACGGAGTGAAACTTCATGATGGGTTATTGGTAGAATCTGTTCTTATTCCAACAGAAACAAGAACAACAGCTTGTGTATCTTCACAGGTAGGCTGCTCATTGAACTGCGAATTCTGTGCTACAGCAAAACTGAAAAGGATGAGAAACCTTGAGGTGGCGGAAATTGTAGATCAGGTTGCTCTGATTGACAGCCAAAGCAGAATGTACTTTGACAGACCACTTTCCAATATTGTATTCATGGGAATGGGAGAACCGATGATGAACTACAAAAATGTAGTGGAAGCTATCAGAAAGATCACTCAGCCGGAAGGATTAGGAATGTCGCCAAGAAGAATTACTGTTTCTACATCAGGAATTCCAAAAATGATCAAAATGCTTGCTGATGATGAATTGCGTGTGAAACTGGCGCTTTCTCTTCACTCAGCGATTGAAGTAAAACGTAATGAAATTATGCCTTTCTCTGATAAATTCCCATTAACGGATATTATGGAGGCACTTCAATATTGGTATCAGAAAACAGGCTCAGTAATCACTTTCGAATATTGTGTATGGAAAGGAATTAATGACGGAGATGAAGATATTAAAGCTTTAATCAAATACTGTAAGCAGGTCCCTTCAAAGGTGAATCTTATTCAATACAACCCAATCGGGGACGGGAAATATGACCAGTGTAACAAGCAGGCTGAAGAGAATTATATCCGTCAGTTGGAAAATGCGGGTGTTACAGTAATGGTCAGAAGAAGCCGAGGAGGTGATATTGATGCTGCTTGCGGACAATTAGCTAACAAAACAGCTGATTAAAATTTCCTTAAAAAAACCTTAAAATTCCCTTAAAGCACCATCTAAAAACCTAACTTTGCACAAAATTATTTTGTGATGATGGATTTTCTTATGAGCGAGGACGGGCTGGAACACGTATATGCCTGGGCTGTTCCCTTGCATGCTACAGTTATTTTAGCTGAAATGATTTACAGCCACGTTTCAGAGGCTAAACTATACAGTGGAAAAGACCTTGCTACAAACGTTTATCTTGCATTGATGAACTTTGGTCTTGACCTGATTATGAAGGCGTTTGCAATGGGGGTGATGTTTTTCTTTTACAACCACAGACTTTTTTCATGGGACCTTAGTATCTGGTATCTGCTGGCTTGTTTTATAATTACTGATTTTGCTTACTATGTATTGCATTATGTGGATCACCGTTCCAGAGCATTCTGGGCTGTTCATATTACGCACCATAGTTCAGAGTTCTTTAATCTTACCACGGGATTCAGAAGCCCGGTTTTGCAGCCGCTTTACAGATATTTATACTTTTCACCATTAGCCTTTTTAGGATTCAATCCCTGGCATATCATGGTGGCATATGCTATTGGGCAGGTATATGGAACATGGGTACATACACAGACAGTAAAGAGTATGGGATTCTTAGAGCATATTCTGGTTACTCCTTCCCATCACCGAGTACACCATGCCTGTAACATTAAGTATCTGGACAAAAACATGGGAATGTGCCTGATTATCTGGGATAAAATATTTGGAACCTTCCAGAAAGAAGATCCGAATATTCCGGTAAAATATGGAATCTATCCTAAAATGCCAGACAACAGACCTGATACAGTACTCTTTTATGAATGGAGAAAAATCTGGAAAGATCTGAAACAGCCGGGATTAAAATTCACTGATAGAATCAACTATATTTTCAATTCACCGGGATGGAGACATGACGGAACCGGAAAAACAGTAAGACAATATCAGAAAGAATACTTTGCAAAGCAGGCACAAAAAGAGCAGACAAAGAATCAGCAGCAACAGAAAACTGCTTAATTTTAAAAATACAATCAATAGAAATCTCTAAGAAGGACGGGCTTTTTGCTCGTCTTTCTTTTTTCTTCCTTTTCGTATGTAATACTTATACTTCCAAACTTCAAAATAGAATCACACCCCTTGTAACTCATCAAGAAATTCTAACCCACATCAGCTCAGCAACCTTCCATTTAAACTAAAAGTCCTATTTTTACATTATGAAAAGAACATTTCTGCTATTGGCTTTTCTTGCCTTTCAAACTGCATTTTCACAACAGACCGATTTTCTGAAAATAAAGAGATACAGAATCAACCATTTGGATGATAAAATCCAGGAGACCTCCGGACTTACTATTTTTAATGGAAAATTATATACTTTTAATGACAGTGGAAACGCTCCGGAACTGTTTGAAATCAATAAAACTTCCGGAGAAATAATCAAAACTCTACAAGTAAATGCTAAAAATACCGATTGGGAAGCGTTAACAAATGACGGCAACAATTTTTATATTGGAGATTTCGGAAATAATGACGGAAGCAGAAGACATCTTACTATTTTTAAAGTTCCTTTTCAAGGAGATAGCCTGCTAAATAATCAGGTAAAAGAAATTAAATTCCATTATCCGGAGCAAACTGATTATAAATCAAGTTATTTTAATACCGACTATGATGCAGAAGCTATGGTGTATGCCCATGGAAAACTTCATCTTTTTACCAAAGAATGGGTTTCAAAATCAACGGTGCATTATGTCATTGATCCTGAACTGAACGAAAAACAGGATGCTGTAAAGGCAGAAACCTATAAAACAAACTTTATGGTAACCGATGCTGCTTACTTTGATAAAAAGCTTTATTTGGTAGGTTATAGCAAGAAAACAGAGGTGTTTATGGATGTTTTTACAGAAACTGAACCAGGAATATTTTTTAAAGAAAGACCAAAACATTATTATTTAGGAAGTGCCCTGTCGATAGGGCAGATTGAAGGGATTGCCGTAGATGAAACAGGAATTTCTATTTCAGGAGAAAAGTTTAAATCTCCATTGGGAAAGACAAAGTCCTCCCTTTATTTTATCCCCAAAGAGCAACTCAAGGATTAATTTTCTCTTAAAATTGAGCGAAAAAAATTATCTTTGTGATAATTAACGATTATTCACCCAGCATTCGCAGATTTTGGCAAATACAGTAGAAGAAATTAAACGACCGATCAATGATGAAATGAAACTTTTTGAACAGAAGTTTTATGAGTCAATGCAGAGTAAAGTAGCTTTATTAGATAAAGTAACCCGTTTTATTGTTACCACCAAAGGGAAGCAGATGCGTCCTATGTTTGTCTTTCTTTGTGCCAAGCTGACAGGAAATGTTACCGAAAAAACCTATCGTGGAGCCTCCATGATTGAGCTTATTCATACTGCTACTTTGGTGCATGATGATGTGGTGGATGAAAGTTTTAAACGTCGTAATTTCTTTTCTATTAATGCTTTATGGAAGAATAAGATTGCCGTTTTGGTAGGAGATTATCTGTTGTCAAAATCCGTATTATTATCTACAGACCATAAAGATTACGATTTATTGGGGGTGATTTCAAGAACGATCCGTGAAATGTCTGAAGGAGAGCTTCTTCAGTTAGAAAAAGCAAGAAAACTGGATATTACGGAAGATGTTTATTATGAAATTATTCGTCAGAAAACGGCTACTTTAATTGCTGCCTGTTGTGAGATAGGGGTGCTTTCCAATAATGCAGACGAAGCCCTTGCTAAGAAGATGATGGACTTCGGAACATTTACAGGAATGGCTTTCCAGATCAAAGATGATCTTTTTGATTATTTAAGTTCTAATGTCATTGGTAAGCCGGTTGGAATTGATATTAAAGAACAGAAAATGACGCTGCCTTTAATTCATACCCTTAAAATTGCCGGCGAAAAGGACAGAAAATACTATTTCGATACCATTAAGCGTTATAATAACAATCCAAAACGCGTAAAAGAACTGATAGAGTTCGTTAAAAATTCCGGTGGATTGGAATACGCTGTTACGGTAATGAAAGATTTCCAACAAAAGGCAAAAGATATCCTGAATGAATTCCCGGAATCTGAAGCAAGAAAGTCTTTACACATTATGCTGGATTATGTAATTGAGAGAAAATTTTAAATTAAATAATTTTCAGGGTTACAATAATAACGGCTAGAACTATACAAAATAAAGCAATTAAAAATAAATAATCCGCAATGCTCTCAAATGAGTATTCCCGCCTTTTATTTCCTGTTCTGATCGCAAGAAATGAAAAGAAACAGCTGCATGCAAAAAGAATACAGGCCAGTCCTGCAAATTCGTCTAAATATGTATTGTGGCTGATCTTAGCGATTTTTAATGAGGTGATAATAATCAACGAAAACCCTAAAAGATTGCTGGATGCATTCAGAATATGAGGTGATTTTTTTTCCATCTTTACAATTTTTTTCAAAATAAAGCACAATTTTTTTATTATCAAATTTTTAAAAAAGATTATTAAAAATTAAAATTAATTTAAAAAGTGTATATTAGCGGAATACTTGAAGAACAAAAACTTTTTTACTTAGCTATGCAAACAACCTATATTGAAACACAGCAAATATCCTTCCAGGACTTTAAAAATCAAATACTTGATGATTACAGGCTAGGAAGAGTTTCTCGTGAAATGTCTTATCTCGGAAGGAGAGAGGTACTTACTGGAAAAGCTAAATTTGGAATTTTTGGGGATGGAAAGGAACTTCCTCAGCTTGCAATGGCGAAAGTTTTCAGAAATGGAGACTTCCGTTCAGGGTATTACAGAGACCAGACTTTTGCATTGGCCATTAATGCCTTAACCGCAGAAAGTTTCTTTGCACAGATGTATGCTGATACAAGTGTAGAAAGAGAGCCGGCTTCAGCAGGAAGACAAATGAACGGGCACTTTGCTACAAGAAGTTTAAATGAAGACGGAAGCTGGAAAGATTTAACAGCACAGAAAAACATTTCTTCCGATATTTCTCCTACAGCAGGCCAGATGCCAAGATTATTAGGATTGGCTCAGGCTTCTACTATCTATAAAAATGTAAAATTTGACGGTTCTGAGAAGTTTTCAAGAGAAGGAAATGAGATTGCTTTCGGAACAATAGGTGATGCTTCTACAGCAGAAGGCCACTTCTGGGAAACATTGAATGCTGCTTGTGCACTTCAGGTTCCTATGATTGTATCGATCTGGGATGACGGATACGGAATTTCTGTTCCTACTAAAAACCAGAGAGCAAAAGCTGATATCAGTGAAATGCTAAGCGGTTTCCAAAGAAAAGAAGGAGAGAATCAAGGTTGTGAAATCATCCAGGTGAAAGCTTGGGATTATGCAGCATTATTGGATGCTTATGCGAAGGCAGAGCATTTTGCAAGAACAGAAAGTGTCCCTGTAGTAGTACACGTGGTAGATGTTACCCAGCCTCAAGGGCATTCTACATCAGGATCTCACGAAAGATATAAAAATGAAGCACGTTTAGCTTGGGAAGCTGAGTTTGATGGATTGGTGAAGTTCAAAGAGTGGATTCTGAACTATTCTATTGAAATTGATGGAAAAGAAGAAGTAATTGCTACTGCTGAAGAATTGGAAGCCATTGATGAAGAAGCTAAAAAAACAGCTAAGGCTGGACAAAAAACAGCTTGGGAAAACTATCAAAGAGCTATTAAAGAATTAATTCAGTCTATTGTTCCTTTAGTAGAAAATATTAAAGGTCAGAATGCTGAAGTAGAAACAGCGCTTACTCACTTCAATAAATTGGTTTCAAAAGCTAAGAAAGATGTCTTCCATTTGGCAAGAAAATCTTTATTGGCAACAAGAGGGACTCAGTCTGCAGAAAGAAGCCAATTGATGCAGAAGTACCATGAAGTATTTGAAATCGAAAAAGATAACTATTCTTCTCACTTGTACTCTCAGTCTGAATGGAAAGCTGAAAACATTCAGGAAATTAAACCTGTATATTCAGACAGCTCTGAAGATGTAGATGGAAGAGTAGTGATCAGAAATAACTTTGATAAAATCTTTGAAAAATATCCTGAAACATTAATCTTTGGAGAAGATACCGGAAATATCGGTGACGTAAACCAGGGATTGGAAGGAATGCAGGAGAAATACGGAGCACTACGTATCGCTGATACCGGAATCCGTGAAGCTACAATTCTTGGACAAGGAATTGGGATGGCGATGAGAGGGCTTAGACCTATCGCTGAAATCCAGTACCTAGACTACGTTCTTTACTGTCTACAGGGAATGAGTGATGATCTTGCTACAGTACATTACAGAACGAAAGGAGGTCAGAAAGCTCCATTAATCATCAGAACAAGAGGCCACAGATTAGAAGGTATCTGGCACTCAGGTTCTCCAATGGCGGGGATTCTTAACCTTTCAAAAGGTATTTTAGTATTGGTACCGAGAAGCCTTACGAAAGCAGCTGGATTCTATAACACCATGCTTCAGGCTGACGAACCTGCGATCATCGTAGAATGTCTGAACGGATACAGATTGAAAGAGAAGCAACCGGATAACTTAGGAGAATTCACAGTTCCTGTAGGTAAAATTGAAGTAACAAAAGAAGGAAAAGACGTTACTTTAGTCACTTACGGTTCTACATGGAGAATTGTGACAGAAGCAGCTAACGAGTTAGAAAAATTGGGAATTTCTGCAGAAGTAATTGATATCCAGTCATTAATTCCTTTCGATTTATCTCACGAAATTGCTGAAAGCGTTAAGAAGACAAATAGATTAGTTGTGATTGACGAAGACGTTGAGGGAGGAACTACAGGATTCATCTTACAGCAGATCTTAGAAAAGCAAAAAGCTTTCAGATACTTAGATTCAGATCCGCTAACGATCTCTGCTAACGATCACAGACCAGCGTATGCAAGTGATGGTGACTATTTCAGTAAGCCGTCTGCAGACGATATGGTAGAAAAGATCTACGCTATGTTTAACGAGACCAATCCTCAGAAATATCCAGCGATATTCTAATTAGGATTAAAGATAAATTATAAACCGCTTTCAGCTATTGAAAGCGGTTTTTTTATAGGGAATTATTCAATTTTGTTTTTGTAATTATAAAAATATGTGCATTTTTATAGTGAAAACGCTATCCATGAATTACATTAAAAGATTATTTCAATTATCAGTTTTATTTTTCAGTATTTTATTCTATTCTCAATCAGACAAACATGATGTTATCCGTGGGAATTTTACTTATATATTAAAAGCCAAACTCAATACTCAGACTCCAGATTATGTGCACGAAGAATTTTTCTCTTTATACATAGGTGAAAATCGTGCTTTTTTTGCGAGTACCCAATCTCTTAAAAAAGATACAGTGATGGCGAATTCTATTGTATCCACCAAAAATCCTGATGGAAGTATAGTCATGGGTTTCAAAAACGGTACATCACTACCAAAAACAAAATTTTCCTATACCATCATACAATCCAATGATAAAGTGCAATACTTTCAACAGGTCGGAATGTCAGTACTTACTTATAAAGAGCCTGTAATAGGGAATTGGAAGCTTATAGATGAAACAAAAATCATTAATACATTCAACTGTAAAAAAGCAACAATTACCTATAAGGGAAGAAATTGGACAGCCTGGTACGCGGCCGAAATTCCGTTACCTTATGGTCCCTATAAATTTAGTGGATTACCTGGTTTAATTATTAAAATAACAGATGATAAAAATGAGTATGATTTTGAACTTGTAAAATCTGTACCTACTTCTGAACTGGAAGGGAAGTTGATCAATATAAAGAAAACCCGATATACAGGAGCTATTGAGACTACTCAACCGAAATTTCAACAGGCACTAAAAGCCAATAATGAAAATATAGCAGCTGTGTTGGCAAGTTCCGGAACTACTATCTTAGGGGGGCCAGGAAAAGATCAATCAAAGGCAGAAAGAATTAGACCTGAACAGAAAGTATTTAAACCCTATAGAACTGGAATAGCTTATATCAGGTTAAATAACAGGCTGTCCTATGCAACAGCCCATTTAATATTAATTCTGTTCAGCCAAAGAAATCCTCAGTTTATTCAAAGTACTCATCAAAGTTATACTTGCAGTCAGTTCTACAAATTCTCTTTCTGTAAAATGCTGGAGTACCCTTTCCTTGATTTCCTGCTCATTATCATTGTTGTAAGTAATAGCTTCTGCCCAGCTCAAAACGAGCTTTTGTTTTACATCAAAGGCATTGGTATGTTTCCATCCAGGTAATTTGTTGATCACATCTTGTTCAATACCAAAATTAAGAAGTTCTTTGGCGTGATAACTACAGCAGTAAGCACATCCGTTAATTTGCGATACCCGTAGTTCTGCTAATGCAATCAGTTTTTCATCAATACCGGACTTTCTGATGCTGGTGTGGGCTTTATAAAGATTTCCAATGGTTTGTTTTGCAATTTCTTTGTAATTCATAGTGAAAATTATTTCTGCAAATTTGGGTCAGAAATAGTTGTAAAACGATATACTTACTTTTTCGTGCTATACTAACCTTTTTGAAAGTAGGTGATGAAAATACCAGGACTGGAATTTGTATATTTGAAGCAAGGAACACCAGAAATTACCATGAAAATTCTCCCTTATTTTTTTTTCGCACTGTTGCTGTCAGGATGTAAGGATCATACAAAACCTGTGGAAAAGCAACCTTCAGATTTTGAAGAACCGCTTCTAAACTCTGAGGAATTTCTGCGAAGCTATGTGAAAAATCCAAGTTTAAATGATAGAATGTGTAAAGATGATATTGAAAGGGCTAAGAAAGATTTGAAAAAATATAAAAATATTTATGTAACAACATCTTGTTTTGGCTGCAAAACACCTCCTTATGCAGATGAAAGAATAGAATATGCAACAAAGAATCATTTTAAAGTAATCAATAATGACTATAGCTGTGTTGTTATCGATGGGCAAATTCAGGGATGTTACAAAGCCTTGGTTGATTTAAAAATGGAGGAAATTCACGGAAAAGATTTTGGTAAGAAAATTGAACAGGCAGCTGAAGAATTGATGATTGAAAAGATTAAAACCGGAACAAAAATCTTAAGTGTTTATGACCTATCAGAAGAAGAGAAACCCAATTTGATACAAGAAAATAAGGTTACCAAGAAAGAGGATGTTCTGCTTGTTCAGACAGGGCTTCCTTTGCAATATGAGTTAGATACCTATCCTTTCATTGATCTCAGTTTTATTGTTGAAAAAGATGGAACTATCAGCAATTTAAAGAATGAAAACTGGGTAAGTGGTTTTAATAGGAATGAAAAGTACAAGAATGAACTGGAGAATCTTGCGAAAAACAAAATTTTGACCGATTATTCCAAATGGAGGCCAGGGAAATATAAAAACACGCTAACCAGAGTTGAAAATAATTTTAGAGTTTGTTTTAAGTAAGAGGTCAATAAAATTAGATTTTAGCAGCCTTTTTCTTTTCCTTAATCAATTCTATACAATCTTCCGAATAAGTTCCTTTCACCTGATATTTCGCTTCCCATTCTTCCAAAAGATACAAAATAGGCAATAATGCTAACCCTTTTTCAGTAAGAGAATATTCTACTCTTGGAGGCAGCTCTTTAAACTCTTCACGAATTACCAAACCATCAGTTTCCATTTCACGCAGCTGATCGGTCAATACCTTTCTGGAGATCACATTAATGCGTACTGCAAGCTCTCCAAAACGCAACTTTCGGTCTTTAATCACCAATACAATAATTGGTTTCCATTTGCTTCCCAAGGCGGCCATTGCCTTTCCTAAGGGACAGCTGTATTGCATTAATTCATTCTTTTTCATACGTTACTTTAATGTTACTAATGTAAGTTACTGCGAAGTTACCACTATTTTTTTAATAAAAGATACAAAAACAAACTATTATTAGTTACTTTGTGTAACAATTATAAAATGTTATTTTAAATATGAGCACATCATCATTATTTAAACCGTTTCAATACAAGAATCTACACCTTAAAAATAGAATTGTAATGGCTCCTATGACCAGAGCACAGTCTGATAATGGAGTTCCAACACAGAAAATAGCAGACTACTATGGAAGAAGAGCCGCTTCAGAAGTTGGATTGATCCTTTCAGAAGGAACAGTCATCAACAGACCTGCATCCAAAAACCTGCAGAATATTCCGGATTTTTATGGAACTGAAGCCTTAAACGGCTGGAAAAACGTAATTGATACCGTACATCAGAATGGCGGAAAAATGGGACCTCAGATCTGGCATGTTGGAGATACCAGAATGGCTGAAGATTATCCGTTATTGCCTATGGAAAAAGCTTCTACAATGACTATTGAAGATATTCAGGATACCATTGCACAGTTTGCTGCTTCAGCTAAATCTGCGAAGGATCTTGGCTTCGACTGTCTTGAAATTCATGGAGCACATGGCTATCTTATTGATCAGTTTTTCTGGGAAGTAACCAATACAAGAACTGATGAATATGGTGGGAAAACTTTAAAGGAAAGAAGCCGTTTTGCTGTTGAAGTAGTGAAAGCCATAAGAGCAGCAGTAGGAGAGGACTTTACCATTATCATTCGTCTTTCCCAATGGAAGCAGCAGGATTATAAAACGAAGCTTGCTCTTACACCCAATGAAATGGAAGATTGGTTATTGCCATTAAAAGAAGCAGGAGTTGATATTTTCCATTGTTCACAGCGTCGTTTTTGGGAACCTGAGTTTGATGGTTCTGATTTGAACTTTGCGGGATGGGCGAAAAAAATCACAGGGCAGCCAACGATTACTGTTGGTTCTGTAGGACTGAATGGTGATTTCTTGAATGCATTCGCAGGGCAGGGAACTGAGAAAACAGATCTTACAGAATTGATAAGAAGACTAGACAATGAAGAATTTGATCTTGTAGCGGTAGGACGTGCTATTTTGCAGGACTATCAGTGGGTAAAAAAGATCAAAGATGGCAATACAGGAGATATTCTGGACTTTACAGCAGAAAGTATGAGCGTATTATTTTAATAGGATAGAGTAAATGGCTGATAAGCTTCGCTGTCAATTTTTTAACAGCATATTTTATTCACTTGCGAGGTAAAATTGACCATTTACTATTCATATTATCATCATAATTCACTTTATTTTATATTTAATTTTCACCTATTTATTAAAGAATCGGCTTTCAGAAAATTCTGAAAGCCGGTTTTTATTTTTAAAGATTATCTTGGTATCCACATGCTGTGGCAGCTGATTCACAGATCCAGTACATTGGAAATCCTGGTTCTTTGTAAGGACAGGCAATAGTTCCGGGACGGCAAACGATATTAGGAGTTGCTCCACCATTAATTTCTTTTAATTGGGACTTTGCTAATTTTTTTAGATTTTTCATGTTGAGTAATTTTGATATTAGTTTGTTAAGAGACAAATATAATATTTTTCTGAAATGTTGCAATACTTTGCACAGTATTGTGATATAATTTGTATTTGTTTTATTTAAAGTTAAAAAAAGCGCTTTCAAAACTTTGAAAGCACTTTTACTTTTTTAATATTTCTTAGAATCAACATGGATATTCTACTGCCACACAGCTCCAGTAGGCTGGTTGTCCATTTTCTGCTTTATATCGGCAAGCTCTTGCTCCTGGTTCACATACTGGAGCATTCCCACCATTGATATTCTTTAATTCTGATTTTGCTAATTTTTTTAAATTTTTCATGTTTAATAATTATTAGAGGTTTGGGTATTATTTTTTTACAGATTTTTTTAAAAAAACTATTTACAGTTTCTTTTAGGTTCAAAATAAACCGTTTTTCGAACTCAGAAGTAGTTCTTAACGTCTGCATCCGTATGCCGCAGGTACACAATCCCAATAAGCAGGATAGCCATCTGCCGCAGGATATCTGCATGCTATTTCTCCAGGTTCGCATACCGGAGCATTTCCACCATGAATTTTCTTGAGTTCTGATGTTGCTAATTTTTTTAAATTTTTCATAGGTAATAATTTTTAGTTTTAGTATTAATGAATATTTCCGAATATTGAATAACTACTTTAAGAGATTAAGGGCACTCAGCCGTTTCAGAAATACATCTCCATCTTTGAGATCCATCTTTACCTGTATAGTAACATGCCTGGGTCCCTGTTGGACATTCCGGAGCATTACCGCCATTGATTTTCTTTAGATCTGATTTTGCTAATTTCTTACTATTTTTCATATTGTAGTGATTTGTTTGGTGTTACAAATGTAATATTTTTTATTAATCTCGCAATACTTTGTTTGAAATAGTGCAAAGAGTTTGAATTTTATAGATAGAAACGCTTTTTACTTTATTTGTACATCGATTAATTTTTCAAATTGAAGAACTTAATAGTATGATGCTAACTATTATTCAGCGGAAATATTTGAAGTTACCCCTGCAACCATTTATACTGGTTATAGAATCATTGGTTTTCCAAGAAAAAACTACATGCTTGATAAAAATAAGCGGCTGATCATTGATTATAAACCAGGTGTAAAGCCTGAGATTTACTCTTTGTCAGATTATTATCTTCATATTATCGAGAAATAATCTATCCATCAAAATAAACGCGCTTCCATCATCATGGAAGCGCGTTTTTTAACAGATTTAAATATCTAAAACTGCCACATCAGATGGCAGAAGTGATTTCTTATAAACCAATGTTCTTAGTTGGTTTCAACTGCTTTAAGATATTCTTTGGAATCGCATTTTTGTGAACCAAAATAGCTGTAGACTTATATTCAACATAAGGTCTTGTTACATACAGATATCCTGCGAAGTCATTGGTTACTCCCCAGGAGTTTTTCACCATATAATATTCCTTCCCAGTCTGATCTTTTGCCAATCCTACGATATGCATCCCATGATCATCCGTTGTAGAAAGGTTGTTAAGGCCTTTTTGACGCATATCCTCAGTGATGGTTTTATCCTTTTTAGGCTCTGTAAATAAAGTCTGCTTGTTCTCTGTATTGATTTGATCTAAATCCATATCCGGAACATAAGCCACTCCGTTTTTGTAAGAGAAATAAGGCTCAGAAACGTCAGTTGCCCAACCTACAGAATACCCTTTAGTTACGGCATTGTCAATGATTGCTGTAAGATCTTTCATCGGTACATTCCAGTCAGAATCATGGCTCCAGTTGTCAGGAATTGGAACTACAAACTTCTGGTAGTAAGGATAATCTTTATAAGAAGATAGTTCTACATAATCTTCAGGGTTTATTCCTACTACTTCTTTAGCAAAAGTCTTTGGTGTATAGTTTTTCCCTTCATACGTGAAGTTAGCAGGTACTTTTCCTAAATATTCATCAAGAATAGTATCTACAGAATCCATCCAGTTGTCAGTAAGTTTTCCTTTAGAAGAAGCTTGAACAAGGCTGTCAAGAACCGGCTTTAACTTTCCTTGCATTTCTTTGAAATTGTTGGTTGTTTGTCCAGCTTTTAATCCAGAATACACATCCTGTGGAACCGCCCCATACTTCTTATACATATTGACAACATCGTGAAGTTCTCCACCGTCACCCCAGCTGATAGCACCGTTATTTAAAACATATAACTTAGCTTTATCATGGTAAGAATTTCTTGCGGTAAAGATTTCAGCAAGATCTACAGGTTTTTTGCCCATTCTCTGCATTTCAGATTCAAGGAAAGAGTTTCCTGAGTAGCTCCAGCAAGTTCCTGATGAACCCTGGTTCTTTACAGAAGTAGCCCCAACGTCTTTTAACGTTGTGAACTGAAAATTAGCATTTTGTGAGTGGTTGTTTTTTAACTTGTTAATTAAGTCATCTTGGGCAAACATCATACTTCCTGCAGACAAAACAAAAAGTAATGATGCCATTTTCGCATTTTTCATTACTATAAAAAGATTATTTACGTTAATAGTCGTTAATAATAGAGATTTGTTACAAAGGGAAAAGTTAAATTTGAAATTAAAATATTATTGAAAAACGAATACGGCAAATTTAAAATTAATCTTTTGTTTTAAAAAAGTTGATCATGTTTCCAACCCCAGCTAAAATTCCTGCATCTATTATAATATAACTCCTGACTATGGAACGAGAATTATTATTAGAATGTCAGCGTAACGATCGCAAAGCACAGCGGAAAGTCTACGAAAAAATGGCGGGCAGGCTATACTCAGTCTGCAAACGTTATCTGAAAAACGATGAAGATATAGAAGAAGTACTGGCCGATACTTTCTATAAAATCTTCACAAAGATTGGCCAGCTTCAGAATCCTGATACTTTTGAAGCTTGGGCAAAAAAAATTACTGTGAATGAATGTCTTCAGAAGCTGAGAACTGATAAATTCTTATTCATTTCGCTGGAAGAGAATTCTATAGGATCTTCAGAAGGTCTCACAGAACAGATTTCCTTTGAAAAAGATATTCTCAGCCTGCTCAACTTTCTTCCTGAAGGTTGCAGAGCTATTTTTAATCTTTTTGCCATTGAAGGATATCCACATAAGGAAATTGCTTCTATGCTTTCTATCAGTGAAGGAACTTCAAAGTCCCAGCTCAATTTTGCGAGAAAAAAACTACAGGAACTTTTGGTGAATCAAAACATTTAAACTTTTACAACAATGGAAAATAATCATATAGATCAACAATTCAATGAAGCTTCTAAGCATTCAGAAGAACCAACCGTTTTTCCTGGTTTTGATAAAGTTTGGGAAAAAGTGGAAGAGAAATTAGATCAGAAAAAAGAAAAAAAGAAAATCATTCCTGTCTGGTTTCCTTATGGGATAGCAGCAAGTCTGATGATAGGAATAGGTGCTTTATATTTCCTGAATAAAAAAGATAGTGAGCAACCTGTAAAACCGGAAATGGCAGAACACAAAATCTTACCGGAACCAGCAGCTGATACTCATATTGCGAAAATAGACAGTACAATAAAGAATAATATCAAAAAGGAAAAAATACTGTTAAACCTATAGAAAAACTAGCGGCCAATTCAACACCTGAACCTGCCAAGTCTTCTATGGAGCTTCCTTTATCTTCTCCACCTTTTGATCAGTTGTATACATCGAATGTTTATAAAAATCAACATGATAAGAAATGGAATGATGCTGTATATACTAATAGAAGAGCATATTATCAAACGGATGAATCTTTTATTAGAAAGAAAGATAAAGGGGAGTCTACAAAGGAAATTGAGGAAGTTGTTGTCACGGCATTAGGGACGAAAAGGAGTGAGAAATCTATGACGGCTTCAAGTACAATTACAAGTATGTTGAATAACTCACAGCCTGCTGTTTATTCTTCATTGCAAGGGAGTGTTCAAGGGGTTCAAATTACAACTTCCAAAAGTGGATTGGTAAGTAACCAGGGGAATAGTATAATTAATAATAATAGTCTGGGATATCTTAATGAAAATAAGATCATGATCAGAGGAATATCATCTGTAACTGCAGAAAATAAGGCATTATATGTTATTAATGGAGTAGTGACTGAAGAGGCAGTTTTCAAAAGTTTAGATCCAAACAAAATTGAAGGTATAAATATTTTAAAAGGCAATTCTGCTACTGCCATATACGGAAGTAAAGCTGCCAATGGAGTGATTGTTATAACGACTAAAAATCTTTCAAGAAGAGAAAGAAAAAGAATGGAAAAACTTCAGAAAGAAATTAGTAAACAAGCTCCAATTTCGCCGGTGTCCAATAATGAAAGCTATGATGCTTTTGTTGAAAACCCTTTTGAACTAACGCAAAATCAACCTTTGTCAACATTTTCTATAGACGTGGATAATGCCTCTTATTCCAATATCAGAAGAATGATTAATAATGGACAGGAAGTTGATAAAAATGCAGTAAGAATCGAAGAAATGATCAACTATTTTAAATATAATTATCCTCAACCCAAAAACGGAGAGCCATTTTCTATTAATACAGAATATAATAAGGCACCTTGGAATCCGGATCATCAGTTGCTGAAAATAGGGCTTCAGGGAAAGAATATACCATCAGATCTATTGCCTGCATCCAATCTTGTTTTTCTTATTGATGTTTCAGGATCAATGAGTACACAAAATAAATTACCATTATTGAAATCCTCTTTTAAAGTATTACTGGATCAATTGAGACCTAAAGATAAAGTGGGGATTGTAGTGTATGCAGGAAGTGCGGGAGTAGTTTTACCTCCTATGTCAGCAGGAGCAAAAGATAAAATTATTGAGGCGCTGGATCATCTTCAGGCTGGAGGAAGTACCGCAGGTGGAGAAGGAATTGAGCTGGCTTATAAATTAGCTCAGGAAAATTTTATAAAAGGGGGAAATAATCGTGTTATTATTGCGACTGATGGAGATTTTAATGTAGGAATATCTTCAAACTCTGATCTTAAGACTCTGATTGAAGATAAAAGAAAAGATGGAGTTTTCTTAACCTGCCTTGGCTTTGGAATGGGGAATTATAAAGATAATACTTTGGAAACTCTAGCAGATAAAGGCAATGGGAATTATGCCTATATTGATAATATGCAGGAAGCCAATAAGTTTTTAGGAAAAGAATTTGCAGGAAGTATGTATGCCATAGCCAAAGATGTGAAAATCCAGATTGAATTTAATCCTGAATATGTAAAATCATACCGACTGATTGGTTATGAGAATAGGAAACTGAAAAATGAGGACTTTGTGAATGATAAAATAGATGCCGGGGAATTGGGAAGCGGGCATACCGTTACTGCTTTGTATGAAGTGATTCCCGTCCATGTAAAATCAGACTTTATTCCCAAAGAAAACGACCTGAAGTATACTCAAAATACCACTTCGAAAGAATTTGGAGATGAATTGGCAACTATAAAATTCAGATATAAAAAACCTGATGAAGATACCAGCCGGGAGATTAGTCAGATTGTTAAAAATGTTGATAGAAGTACGTCTTCTTCCAGTCTGGATTTTAAGTTTGTCTCTTCTGTAGCATGGTTTGGGTTAGTGTTAAGAAATTCCGGATTGATTACTCAAAAAAATCTTTCGGATATTGAAAGTCTGGCCAGACAGGGCAAAAGTAGAGATGAAGAAGGCTATCGTTCAGAGTTTATAAGATTGATAGAGAGTTATAAATCAATTCAAAAATAATAATTTAAAAAGAAATTTCCCCGGAAATTTCTTTTTCTTTATTTTAGTAGTCATTACCATGAAGATGAGAAAAAACTATTTACTGTTGATACTGCCGTTTGCTGTTACGGTATTGCAGGCGCAAAATTCAACCTTATATTATTCAGGAAAATTTTTAAACCATAAAGATAAACCACAAAACTTTTTAAAAGTCTACAATAAAAACAGTGGTGTATATGAACTGACTGATGAAGAAGGATTTGCAATCATTGCAGCCAAGCCTTATGACACCTTAGTCTGGAATCAAGGAAAAAGTACCCAGGTTGTTGTATCTTATCAGTTAAGGGAATTGAAAAATATTCTGGAAAATCAGGTAGAGAAAAAAAATGTAGAGGAGATTTACAGTAAAACATATGACAGTTTGGTTTCACAAAAAAACCATGATAAGTTTAGTATTGAGAATGCCTCAACAATTCTAAATAATAATTCCGATAGATATTTTAGCAGTGTAAGAAAGCTCAAGCAGAGAAGAGACAGTCTGTATGTTCTGAAAGAGCAGAAGAAATGGACGTTATTATTGAATGGCGGATTTACCTCTTCTTTGGATGTCAAAAGTCATAATTCCCTTCCAGCAGCCCAGCATAGATATGTACAAGGAAGATCCAATAATGGAAACTTTATCTGGAATGGACCCGAGACCAATGAAGTGTTTAGCTTTGGTCCCGATATTTCTACCTTAGCTTTTGATGGAGTACCTTATCAGTATGATCAGAACGGCAGATTGGTTCCTTTAGCTGGCGGAAATAAGCAGGCCGTAATCTATAATAATAACCTGTTTAAAACCATGGTTGGATACAACAACCAGCTTAATATCAATACAATTATAAAACAAGGATACCAGGAGAGGTTTCGCCTTTCATTGGATTTGGGACAGCAGAAAAATCAATTATACTTCATTGATCAGTTTAATCTGAGCAATTCTATTAAGACAAGGCTGAACACAGATTTAGGAGGTTATTTGGTGAAGTTTTCTTTTAATTATGAAGAGAATAAGGCAACAAATACCAACAGAATAGGGCTTTTCAATAGAGTATTTCAAAATTCTTTACTGACTCCCATTTCGTTTTCAAATGCTCAGCAGACTTTTTTGGATAATGGACGGCAACGAAGCTACAGTCAAGATGCTGATAATCCGGCATTCCTTTTTGTACAGGATCAAAAATACCGTTATCAGAGCCGTCAGAGACAGTTTGTGCTTAATGCAGATAAAACTTTTGGTAACTTTAAATTAAACATCATTCAGTCTTATGAAAGTAATTTTATTTGGAATCTGGATCAATATCAACCATCTACCTACGGATTCAATAATGGAATAAGTAGTGAAAGAGAACAAAATAACAGGTTATATCACTCCAATATACAAGGGAGATATGAATTGGGTAATTATAATTTTAAGAATGTTTTTAGTCTTAATTTTATTCTGAATGGTATCAAATCTGACGTTTACAATAGCCTGACCAATAAAAGATATAGTTATCAAAGAACCTCTCAGGATTATATTTTCAATTATAATATGGGACTCAGGTCCGGTGATTTTGAAGCTGATTTTAATCTTGGAAATTCCTTTTACATCTCCAATACATCAGATAAAAACAATTATTGGCTTCCAAAAGCAACAGGATATCTGAGGTTTAAGAATATTTTTGACTGGTACAACTATGGATTTAAAATCCTAGGAAGTTATAGCCATCTCAGCTCAGAGCCTGAGATTACCCGGTCTTATGCTTCGTATGCTTCCACTTTACTGAAAGCAGAAAATTATTACCGTTATTTTCCCGTACACGAAGTTGAAAGTTTCAAAGGGTTATCCAATATCAATACAAAAGAATGGAAAATAGGCGGAAAGATCAATTTCGGATATAGCATTAGTCTTGAAGGGGAATATTTTAACAGAAAAACTAAAAGTGATGTTTTCCCGGTATTTGAAAACAATCAGATAAGGCTTAAAAATATGGCAGATCATACCTATAGCGGGTATGAATTTAATTTTGCTTATGACAGACTTTTTCTGGCTAATGATTTTTTTGTAACAAACAAAATTTCATTTTTCAAATATAAAGATATTGTGGATCGTGTGATATCTGGTTATAACAATACTGCTATTTCAGGATTTCAGGATATTTATAAAACTCTTGCGGAAGGAGAAGTATTGGGCGCAGTGATGGGAAGTTATTTTGAAAGAAATTCTGAAGGACAGCTCATTATTGACGATTCTGGATTCCCGAAAAAGGCTGCCGGTATGAAGATCATTGCAGATCCAACTCCTGATTTTGTAATGAAATTCAATCATAATGTAGTCTATAAAAGATGGATTTTAGATATCAACTGGGAATGGAAAAAAGGAGGTCAGATCTGGAATGGAACTCAGGCTGTTATGGATTATTACGGACGTTCCTATGATTCCGGAGAAGAAAGGAACATCAAAAATTATGTTTTTCAGGGAGTATTGGCTAATGGTAATCATAACCAGATTCCGGTGGATTTTTATGATCCTCATCAAAATGTTCATGAAAACAGATGGTCCAGATATGGATACCTGGGTGTGGCAGAAAACTATATTCAGAAGGCAGATCATATAAGGATTAATAATATTTCACTATCCACCTATTTTCCTCTGAATAATAGCCAGCGATCTATGAAAATTACATTGTATGTAGATAATATCATGCTCTGGCAGGCGAATAAAGGAGTAGATCCCAACCAGAATTTCTATGATACGGACAACGGGAGAGGACTGGATTTCTTTAATCTTCCCTCTTTTAAAACATTTGGCTGTATTGTTTCATTCAAATTTTAACCCATGAATTTCAAGTTTATATCATATATCATATCACTGAGTCTATTGTTTTCATCAGTATTTTTGAAGGCACAGAATTCATTTAAGGATTTTGAAAAAGAAAAGACATATATCCAGACCAACCATGTTTTCTATAAACCGGGAGAGGATATGTATTTCAAAATATATGTAGTGCAGGGAAAGAATAACCTTCCGACAGGAGACAGCAGGGTGGTTAATTTTGAAATTATTGATCCTTCCGGAAGCGTTTTAACAAAGTCTAAATATAAAATTAATAATGGCTATGCTAATGGCTATTTCTCTTTCGCTGATGATATGAAGGGTGGTGTTTACAAGATTAGAGCCTATACCAACTGGATGCAGAATGAGGAAGGAAAAAATGTTTTTGAAAAAGAAATTACCCTGCAGAAAATAGTATCTCCAAGGATTTTAATGAAGCTTGATTTTCCAAAGAAAGGATATGGCCCTGGTGATGAAGTAACCGCAGACTTTTCAATGCGGAGCCTGGGAAATCTGCCTATTCCTTTTTATGAAGCGGATTATGTGGTAACTCATAATGGGAAAATTGTTACTGAAGGCAAACTTATTACAGATAAGGAAGGAAAAAAACTATTGCAGTTCAGGCTTCCCAAATCCTTACAATCCTCAGATGCACTTTTGAATATTAAAGTTAATTTTGATGGATTTACAGAATCTATTTCAAGAAATATTCCTATTGTACTGAACAATCTGGATGTGAATTTTTTGCCTGAAGGAGGAACTTTTATCAACGGAATAGAACAGAATATTGCATTTAAAATATTGGATGAATATGAAAAACCAATAGACGCCATTTTGGGCATTTACAATCAGAACCATGAAAAAATATCTGAAGTTTCCACTTATAATTTCGGAATGGGGAGTTTCTTCTTTACTCCGAAAATAGGAGAAACATATTATGCAAAAGTTGTAAAACCCGAAAATATTACACAGATTTATCATCTTCCTGAGTCTAAAAATAATGGCTTGATATTGAATATCAAGAAAGAAAATGGAATACTTTTATTGAAAACGGTGACTACACAGGAAAAGGATATCATTTTAAAAGGGTTTTTCCGTGAAAAAGAAATATACAGCCGTGAAATTTCTTTAAAAAATGGGGCCAACGTATTGGAGCTGCCAGAAAAAGATCTGCCGGTTGGAATCTGTCGTTTTACAGTATTTGAAAATAATATTCCTCTTGCAGAACGTATTGTTTTTACCAATAAAGATCAGCAGCTGAATATCAAGGTAAAGCCTGTAAAAGAATATTACCAGCCAAGAGAAAAAGTAGTGCTGAATATTGAGACTACTGATAAAAACAATCAACCTATACCGGCAAATCTTGCTATAAGTGTAGTAGATGATAAGCTTTGGACTTATGCTGATGATAAACAAAATCATATCAGTTCATGGATTCTGATGGATTCTGAGCTGAAAGGAAAAATTGAAAAGCCTCAGTTTTATTTTGATAAAAAAGAAGAAAAAGCAGAAAAGAGTCTGGATCTTGTGATGCTCACCAATGGATACAGGTATTTTGAGCTGATTCCGGAGATTGTTACAACAGGTAAATACAAATTTCTGCCGGAAAAAAGAGGGACTGTATATGGAGTCGTAGAAGATGAGAATAAGAAACCTGTAAAAGCTAATGTTTTTCTTGTAGAATCCTATGGAGGTCAGATTCTTAAACAAGCAACAACAGAAAATGGACAGTTTTATTTCTCAGGAATGGAAGGTAGTAACTCTTATAAATTGATTGCTAAATCTATTCAGCCTAAACATAAAGTAAAAATAAGGGTTTTGTCATATAAACTGGAGATAAATCCGCTTGTTAAGCAAAAGCTAAATAACATAAATGTAGAAGAAATTATAAAAGAGGCTGAAATCAAAGAAAAGCCCCAACCAATATCACCAAAAACAAATATCACCAAGAAAGATACTATTTCTGAAAAAAATATTGAGGAAGTTGTGATGGTTGGATATGGAAATTTGATGAATAAAAAGACAAATACCTCTTCAGTAAGCATTATTGACAATTCTGAAATTAAAGATTCTAATTATGGGTCATTATTGCAGGGAAAAGTAGCCGGCATCACTGTAACTCCGGCTGGAGAACAGCAGAAAGGAAATATTTTGGTCAGAGGGACTTCATCAATATCAAACAAAAGCCCATTGTTTGTGGTAGACGGAGTTCCGGTAGAAAATTTTAATACAGCAATCAATCCCAATGATGTTAACAGTGTAACGGTTTTGAAGGATGCGGCAGCAACTGCTATTTATGGAAGTAGAGCAGTTAATGGAGTGATCATTATTAATTCATTGTCTAATAGTTTGGCTCAGAATAAGCTGGATATTACCCCGAAATCTTATTTTGCAGTACTATCTATTCCTACAGATGAACTTATCAAATACTCGGTAAATAAAGAATTTGCCTATCCCGAATATAAAACAACGAATACTTCTTACAGATTTGATTACAGAGAAGCTCTTTATTGGAACCCTGTAGTAGAAACCGATAAAGAGGGTAATGCAAAAGTAGAGTTTTATAATTCAGATGCCAATTCCACCTTCAGAGCGATAACGGAAGGCATTTCAGCGTCCGGACTTATAGGACGGGATGAAACCACTTATGCCGCACAAAGTTTGATATCTATTGATGCTAAGATTCCACAGTACTTGACAAGAACAGACGAAATGTTTATTCCAGTAGTGATCAAAAATAACTCCAGAGAAACCAGAAAAATGATCATGGACGTTATTGTTCCCAATCATGTAAAACTGATGTCATCAGACAGCCTAATTACTTTAAAACCTTTGGAATCCGGAAGACTATTTGTTAAAATACAGACAGATGAGGTGGTGAATTCTAATATTCAGTTCATCATAAGATCTGGAGATTTCAGGGAAACGATGATTCTTCCGTTTAAGGTAGAAGAGAAAGGATTTCTACATCAGTTTTCTTTAATAGATAATAAGACGGAAAAAATTCAGGTTACAATTCCTGAATATATCAATGGCAGCCTGTTTTCATCCTATTATGTATTTGAAAATGCCGCTTTGAAAATGTTTGATGATCTTGAAAGGCTGAAGAGAGAACCGCATGGATGTTTTGAGCAGCTGTCATCAACAGTATATCCTAATCTTTTTATTCTGGATTATTTAAAATTAAGCAAGAAAATTGATAGTTCCACGGAAAGTCTTGTGATCAAAAACCTGAAAAAAGGTTTCCAGAAAATGATAAGCTATAAAAATAAAGACGGAGGTGTTGGATACTTTAATACAGCGGAATCAGATGTCTCTCTTTCTGCATTTGCTTTACTCGAGTTTACAGATCTGAAAAGGCATATTGCGATTGATCCAAAGATCATTCAAGGACTATCATCATTTATTTTGTCAAAAAAATCAGGGAATGGACTTTTTGGAGTACGAAGATATTATGAGTCCCAAACAGGATCATATTCAGAATACGATTGGTCAAGAAATATGTATGTTCTCTATGCATTATCTCAATTAGGCTTTAAAACTGAAATTGAAGATTCCTACCAGGTGATGCTGAAAAGAGCCTTGTTGAAAAAAGATTCTTATCAACTGGCTTTATTGGCTAATGCAGCAGCGAATCTTGGAAAACATCAGGAATATGATAACTTAATATTTGCTTTAAATAATCAGTTTGAAAATCAAAAATTTAACGTTGCAACGACCTTTACGGGTTCCGGAGGATATTCAGCCAATGCAGAAGCACTTTCATTGTATATGATGGCACTTCAGAAAGATGAAAAACTCAATCAGCAAACTATCGCAAAAGTAGCAGATCAGCTTTTAAGTTACAATGGAGGCTATGGATTTGGATCAACTCAGGCAACAAGTTTGGCTTTACAGGCGTTGTCTCAGTTTTTTATTAAAAATGAAAAGCTATTTAGAACTGATAAACCTGTTATTAAAATAAATAATGCTTTAGTATCATCTGGTTTAAGTATTTCTTCTGCTTATAAAACCGGGAGCAACACAATTACTATAGATTACCCTTCACAGGCAGGCCTTCTTTATAAGTTAGAATATCAATATTTTACGCTGAAGGCTCCGGAAAGTTCAGATATTCCTTTAACCATGGATACAAAATTAATGTCCGAAAATTCCAGAGTAGGGGAAACAAACAGAATGACAGTCACCCTTAAAAACAAGTTGAATAATCAGCTTCCGATGACCGTTGCTAAAATTGGTATTCCTGCAGGACTGACTCTGCAAACATCTTTATTAAAAGATTTAATAGATAAAAAGCAAGTTTCCTATTATGAAATCTTTGACAATTACCTGGTACTGTACTGGGAGCATTTTGATGCTGAAGAAACAAAAACCATCAACCTTGATCTGAAAGTAGAGTTTGCAGGAAGCTATACAGGAAAATCAAGCAATGTTTATCTTTATTATATGCCTGAATCAAAATACTGGAATCAGGGTATAAGAACTACTATTAGACCCTAAGGCCTTTTGTGGGTAAAGTAAATAAAACTCCGTTCCATCAGTTGATGGGCGGAGTTTATTTTTCAAATTTTATTAAACATCAAAAATGGCTAAAGAATGAGGACCTATTTTTTGTTTGTATCATTTAAATAAATTTTAATAATTTCCCTCCCGAAATTTATAATTCATGAAAAAAACTATTTTAACCATATTAGGGCTTGCTTTATTAGTGAGCTGTAAAACTCAAAATGCTGCTGATCAATCAAAAGAAAGCAAAAAATATAGCATCAGAAAAGATAAAGATCAGGACGGTATTCCTAATAAAGATGATCATTGCCCTGAAATAGCAGGACTTCCTGAATTTAGTGGCTGTCCTGATACAGATGAAGATGGAATGGCAGATAAAGATGATGCTTGTCCAACTGTTGCAGGACCATTAGAAAATAATGGCTGTCGCCCATGGCCGGATACAGATGCAGACGGAGTGATTGATAAGGATGATGCCTGCCCAGCTGTAATTGGACCGCCTGATAATAAGGGCTGTCCATGGCCTGATACTGATGGAGATGGAATTTTAGATAAAGATGATGCCTGTCCTACCGTTCCGGGAGGACGTGAATATAACGGATGTCCGAAGCCAAAGTCACTGGTGGCATCGGAAGTAGTATCTTCGAGAAGTAAACCATCCTCGAAAAATACAGCATATACTCCTCCTCAAAAAGTCCAGAATACTCATGCCGTAATAACAGAAGTTAAAAAGTCTGATACAAAGATGCTGAAACCTGTTGATGTTAATAATGAAGAATATGGCAAATTAGTTGAAAACCCTTTTGAGCTAACGCAAAATCAACCTTTGTCAACATTTTCTATAGATGTAGACAATGCTTCTTATTCCAATATCAGGAGGATGATTAATTATGGAGAGAAAGTAGATAAAGATGCCGTAAGAGTAGAAGAAATGCTCAATTATTTTAAATACGGTTATCCACAGCCAAGCAATGGAGAGCCATTTTCTATTAATACTGAATATGGTGACGCTCCATGGAATTCTAAACATAAATTACTTAAAATCGGATTACAGGGAAAAAATATTCCGATGGATAATCTGCCTGCCTCCAATATTGTTTTTCTGCTTGATGTTTCAGGCTCTATGGATGAACCTAATAAATTACCCTTATTAAAATCTTCCCTTAAAATTTTATTAGATAAGTTACGCCCTAAGGATAAAGTAGGTATTGTAGTATATGCAGGGAGCGCAGGAGTGGTATTGCCCTCTACATCAGCGGGAGAAAAAACTAAGATTATTAACGCCTTAGATGAGCTTCAGGCAGGTGGAAGTACTGCTGGCGGACAAGGAATTGAACTAGCGTATAAACTGGCCCAGGAAAACTTTATAAAAGGAGGAAATAATAGAGTAGTACTGGCAACAGATGGCGATTTCAATGTAGGCGTATCTTCTAGAGAAGGTCTTGAAACGTTGATTGAGGAAAAAAGAAAAACGGGAATTTTCCTTACCTGCTTAGGATATGGAATGGGAAATTATAAAGACAATAAAATGGAAACCCTCGCAGATAAAGGCAATGGAAACTACGCTTATATAGATAACATGCAGGAAGCCAATAAGTTTCTGGGAAGAGAATTTGCAGGAAGTATATACACCATAGCGAAAGATGTTAAAATCCAGATTGAATTTAACCCTGAATTTGTACAGTCTTATCGTTTGATTGGATATGAAAACAGAAAGTTAAGAAATGAAGACTTCATAGATGATAAAATAGATGCTGGAGAATTAGGAAGCGGACACACAGTCACTGCTTTATATGAGGTTGTTCCGGTTGGAGTGCAGTCTGAATTCCTTCCAAAAGATACCAAGTTGAAGTATTCTTCTTCCAGGGTGAAAAATTATGAGAATGAATTGGCAACAGTAAAATTCCGCTATAAAAAGCCAAACGAAGATAATAGCCAGGAAATAACCAAAGTAATTGAAAGAGAATCCCTATCTGGCTTAAAAGTAAGTCAGGATTTTAAATTTGCCTCCTCTGTAGCATGGTTCGGATTGGTATTAAGAGATTCTAAGCTCATTAAAAATAAAGATTTGAAAGAAATAGAAAATCTTGCAAAAGAAGGAAAAAGTACAGATACAGAAGGATATAGAGCCGAATTTGTAAGACTGGTTGAAAGTTATAAAGCAATTAAGCCATAATATATTGATTACCGAATAGATTTTGATTTATTTGATGATCTTTACCAGATGTCAAAAGCCGTTTCATTACTTATGAGGCGGCTTTTGATTTTTAACCAATTTTGAAAATCTAAATTTTTACAACTATTGTATTGTAAATCAGTTTGTTAATTAAAATAAAATTTTTTATATTTTATTTTCAAAAATTATTGAAAATTCAAAAAATATAATTACATTTGTAATAGAAATTTAAAATAAAGAAAAAATGCAACTTTCAGAAGCCAAAGAAAAATACATTCAGACCTGGGGGACTTTTGCTACCAATTGGGGAATTAACCGTACGATGGCACAGGTCCATGCATTGCTTTTGGCGAGTGGTAAACCATTGTCTACCGATGAGGTGATGGAACAGCTGGAAATTTCAAGAGGAAATGCCAATATGAACCTTCGTGCTTTGATGGATTGGGGGATTGTAAGAAAAGAATTTATAAAAGGAGACCGAAAAGAATACTTTGTAGCAGAGAAAGACGTTTGGTACCTTTTCAAACAAATTACCAAAGAACGTAGGAAAAGAGAAATTGAGCCGGTAATCTCCTTTTTGGAAGAGTTAAGGAATATTGAAGATAGCGATTCAGAGGAAGCCAAAGAATTTATCAAGTTGATGGATGATTTCAGCTCTGTAACCGGAAAGATCAACAATATTATGGATCTGGCGATAAAAAGTGACGACCACTGGCTGGTAGGGAAAATTACCAACCTGTTGAAATAGAATAGAAAGGGATGAATATCCTTTTTTATTTTAATTAAACTTTCAAAAATTATTGAAAATATAATATTTTTAAGATGTTCAATATTGCTTCATATCTGCTTTTCCTTAGTATCACTTCTTACATTACGATAGATGTGGGAAGAAGATGTTATCAGGAAGGAAAAGCGTACCTGAAATATTTGCTGCATGACGAAAATCTTTGCCTGACTATCAACAGGATTCTCCTTGGGAGTTACTACCTGCTGAATTTAGGATATATCGCTGTAAGCCTTACCACCTGGGAAAAGATAGACAGTATAGAAGAGATGACCAGAACAACAGCAGTACGCATTGGAAGTATAATTTTAATCTTATGCGGATTGCATTATATGAACATTTTTGCCCTTTATTTTTTGAGAAAAAAACTAACCTTTAAATAATACGATTATGGTACTTACTGTTTTAACCACCACGTACAATTTTTCTGCCTACATGATCTATTTACCAATTGTAATTACGCTTACAGTTTTGGTATCACAGTTTTTGTTCAAAAATTCAAAAGCATTTATGATTGATATTTTCCATCAGAAAAAAGACATCGCAATGGCAACCAATTCACTTTTTAAGATTGGCTTTTACCTTCTGAATATTGGATTTGCATTATGTATTATCGAATTTTTTCAAATCGAAAGTATCGAAAGATTGGTAGTAGCGTTGAGTAAAAAGATTGGCGGATTCTCCATTTACCTGGGAATAATGATGCTTTTAAACTTATAGCTATTCCTGAAAGGACGTAAACATGCATTAAATAAAGAAAACCAGACTACAAATGAAAACATTGATATTTAAAATCTGGATGTATTTTACTTTCAGATCAAAACACAAGCGAACCCGAGGAGATTTTCTAAACTTTTAAAATAACATACGATGAAAAAATTTTTGCAATATGATTATTATATTCAGATATTCTTTATGATTCTGGGGCCTTCAGCTTTTATAATAGGCGGCTTTTCAGGGTTGATTCTGTTTTATTTTATTATAGGAATCCCCAACTTATAAGCTATTTGATCCGATTGTTCCTTCCCATCAAAAAGACACCTTTATTTTGGATGTACGGGATTCTTATTATACCGGCGTGGATTTCAGTAGTATTGGTTATTATATTCAAAATGGGAAACGCCGTTACAGAAATACCATCTATGATTATGATGATGGCTTGTTTTTACAGTCCGCTCCTTGCTCTGTTTTATGTTGATGAATGCGGTAATCTTTACAAATCTTCAAAAGAAATATCATGAAAACGCTCAAAAACCATACCCTGATCTATGACAACGAATGCCCTATGTGTGCTATTTATTCCAAAGGGTTTACAAAATACGGAATGCTTGATACAGAAGGGAGAGAAGCTTTTACAGAAATTTCTGTTAGAAATAAAAATCTGGTAGATTTTAACCGCGCAAAAAATGAGATTGCCCTGATAGATCATGAAAATAATAAAGTGATTTATGGCTTAGATAGTTTGCTTTTAATCATCGGAAATTCATTTCCATTCTTAGAAAGAATAGTCAGGATACAGCCTTTATATTGGTTCTTTAAAAAATTGTATTCCTTTATTTCATATAACCGAAAGCAGATTATTCCATCAAAAAAGGATTATACAGAACAATCCTGTGTACCGGATTTTAATCTGAAATACAGATTAGCCTATATCGCTTTTGTCGCCCTGTTTTCAGCTTATATCTTAAGTTTATATTCAGGAAAGCTCGGGATGGGTTTGCATCCAAACTTCTCCAGAGAGCTGGCTGTTTGTTTAGGACAGATTTTCTGGCAGACTTTATTTTTGAAATGGTATTTAAAAGATAAGATCTGGGATTACCTTGGAAATATGATGACCGTCTCCTTAATAGGAACATTACTCTTAATTCCTACTATATTAACCAATTTAGTTCCTGTTTTTTATCTCATTTATTTTGGTTTTGTAGTATTTATCATGCTTCTTGAACATTTAAGAAGATGCAGGATTTTAAAATTGAATTACTTTCCTACCATTTCATGGATCCTTTTTAGATTAACAGCCCTAGGAATCATCATTTTGACAACCATTTAAAGATCAATCATATGAATCATCTTGAACTTATCAAAAATGTAGAATGGAAAGACCTTAAAAAACTTTCCATGAGGGAAATATTTATTGAAAACAATATCAGCATGCCATGGTTTTTCATTTCGTTGTCATTAGCTTATCACGGATATTACTGGTTGGCATTACCATTTTCCGGGTTTTATTTTCTAACCGCTCTCAGGCAAGTGCATAATGGTTTTCATAATTCGTTAGGTACCGGAAAATTGATGACCTGGTTGTCTTTATATCTTAACAGTTTAACGATGTTGACTTCAGTTCATGCTGTAAAATTCAACCATATCAGGCATCACAAATTTTGTCTTTCCGAAGAAGATTATGAAGGGAAATCAGCATCTATGAAATGGTACGAAGCTATTCTGTATGGACCAAAGCACCTGTTTCTGATTCATTGGATCACCTTTAAAAAGGCAAATAAAACATACCGAAAAAATATGTTCCTTGAATTAGGATCTATAGGAGTGATGGCGACTGTGATCTTTTATTTTCAGATTCATGTTCTGATGTATCATACAGTAGTGATGATCTTTGGTGAGCTTCTGATGGCATTTTTTGCAGTCTGGACAGTTCATCATGATACCCATGAAAATCCAGGTATTGCAAGAACACAGCGTGGATTTTGGAAAAATAAGCTGACTTTCAGTATGTTTTATCACATGGAGCATCATTTGTTTCCTGCAGTTCCAACCATTAAGCTTCCGGAGCTTGCTGACAGGATAGACAAAAAATTACCCGAATTAAATAAAAAACAAACCTTCTGACATGTCCAGAATTTATTTAAAAACCCTTATTGATGCTGATATTCAAACCGTTTTTGATTTAGCAAGAAATATAGATTTACATCAGCAGTCGACCTCACGAACCCACGAAAAAGCAATTGCAGGGCGTATGTCAGGTTTGATTGAAGAAAATGAAACCGTTACCTGGAGAGCAAAACATCTGGGAGTGTATCAAAACCTTACTACAAAAATCATCAGTATGGAAAAAACCCAATCAGTTTACAGACGAAATGCAACAAGGTGCCTTCAAATCATTACGCCACCAGCATATTTTTAAAACAACAAATGGTAAAACATTAATGATAGATATTTTTGATTTTGAATCTCCATTGGGAATCATAGGAAAACTATTCAACCAATTATTTCTCAAAAATTACCTTAAAAATTTTCTTCTGGAAAGAAACCGATTAATAAAAAACACTGCAGAATCAACAATCAAACAACAATAATAACAACCGCCCCATAACCATTCACAATCATCCATCATAGAACCATCCACAATCACACAACCAGTCCCAAAGCGGCAATTTTACCCAGGATAGAATAAAATTCTATCAACCACCAATCCACCAGCCCAAAAAACCAAAACAATCAACCCAATCCCATAAAACCCGTAAATCATGAATTTTTTAAAAGCAGAATGGAGAAAACTAGCCATCATCAATTACGAAATCAATCCTGAAACATTATTAAAATATCTGCCGGAAGGCACAGAACTCGATTTCTATAAAGGTAAATGCTATATAAGTTTAGTTGGTTTCATGTTTTTAAATACGAAATTATTAGGCTTGCCTATTCCTTTTCACCGTAATTTCGAAGAAGTGAATCTTAGATTTTATGTAAAGAAAAAAGAAAACCGAGAATGGAAACGAGGAGTGGTTTTTATCAAAGAAATCGTCCCTAAACCAGCTTTAAGTTTTGTTGCCAATTCTGTTTATAAAGAAAATTACCATACTTTACCCATGAAAAATCTCATTCATTATCAGGAAGATGAATTGCTGATCCAATATTCATGGAAAGATAAAAGCTGGCACTCTATCCGGATTACAGCAGAAATTTCAAAACAACAGATGGAAAAGAATTCAGAATTTGAATTTATCACAGAGCATTATTATGGTTTTACCAAAAAAGAAAATAAAACTTCAGAGTACGAAGTCTGCCATCCAAAATGGGAATGTTATCAGGTTAAAGATTATCATCTAGAAATTGACTTTCATAAGGTTTATGGTAAAGACTTTGAATCCCTTAATCATCAGAATCCTATTTCAGTAATGCTGGCTGAAGGTTCAGAAATAGAAGTGAAAACAAAAAAGTACATCCTCTAACATAAAAATACATTATAATTTACCCGTAACCCGAATCTCCTAACCCGTCTCCCTCAAACCCACAAACTTTACAAAAATGAAAATAATCATCGCTGCCGGAACCGGATTTCTCGGCCAGAACTTAGAAAAATACTTTACAGAAAAAGGAGATCAGGTTTATATACTGACCCGAAATCCTAAACGTAAAAATGAAATCTATTGGGATGCAAAAACAATAGGGGAATGGAAAAATAGTTTTGAACAGTCTGATATTCTCATCAATCTTGCAGGAAAATCAGTTGACTGCCGCTATCATGAAAAGAATAAAGCAGAGATTTATGCTTCGAGAATAAACAGTACAAAAATATTACAGAAAGCCGTTAATCTTTGTTCTGAACCACCAAAAGTTTGGCTGAATGCGAGTTCTGCAACCATTTACGTACATTCCGAAAAACATATGAATACAGAAGAAAACGGAATAATAGGAGATGATTTTTCAATGAATATCTGTAAAAGTTGGGAAGAGGAATTTTTTAAAATCCAAAATGAAGGAATAAGAAAAGTGGCTCTCCGTACTTCCATTGTACTGGGAAATAATGATGGTGCATTTCCAAAACTGAAAATGATTACAAAATTAGGTTTGGCTGGAAAGCAGGGAAGAGGAAACCAAATGGTAAGCTGGATTCATATTGATGATTTTTGCAGAGCCATAGACTGGATTATCCAGGATAAGACTATAGAAGCTACTATAAACATAACTGCTCCCGTTCCATTATCTAATGAAGCCATGATGAAAAAACTGAGAAAACAATTCAAAGCTCCGTTTGGATTGGATGCGCCTGTATGGCAGTTAGAAATTGCCTCTATATTTATGAAAACAGAAACCGAGCTTTTACTGAAAAGCCGTAACGTTTACCCTGAAAAACTCCTTGAAAGCGGATTTCAATTTTCTTATTCAACCTTTGAGAAGGCTCTTCTTAAACTATTGAAACCTTAATTTTTGTAATAGTATAATTTATACCAGTCTGCAGGGAACTTCCAGATCTTCCGTCAGATAATAACTGCAGCATAAACGGTGATAGCCGTCAGCAATGATGAGTTCATGTTCTCCCCGTACCAGTAGAATAGGAGAGAGTTTTTTATTCTTTTCTACCTTTTTAAGATTCTCTTTAACGTGGATATTGGTATCCGGAAGCAGAGCAAGTTTACTGGCTCTGAGAATATCCTTTGATTTTTTTGTAATCGTGGACGCTTCTTTTAGTTTCTGAACAATTTCCCATGCTTTATCAGGAGTAAAAAGAAGTTCCAGATAGTCTAATGCAGCAGGGAAGTCATGATCTTCCGGTTCCTGCAACCAAAGGTTGTCTCTGGTTAATGTTTCTTTTTTCATAAATGTTTTTTGAATGGTGATGAAATGATAAATAAAGGTATAAAAAATGCTTTACAATAAGAGATATAAAATTGATATTCCCCTAAGGAAAACCTATGATTCAAAAATATCTACTCCCTCAATAGGATCATTGAAGGAGTAGATATTTTGGGTAACAATTTCGGGTTTTACGAGAGTGTTTTCATTTTTTAATATTTTCTTGCCAATAGTAAGTTCAGTAAGAAAGTACCAGTCCAGTTACTGTTGTTACTTCCGTTGGCTCCAATAAAATCAATACGGGCAACCGATACGGTAAGTCTGGTTCTTCCAGCAGTACCATTATTAGCAAGACTTACAAATGATGATGTAAATACATCAGGAAAGCTCGAATTATTTCCTGCTGTTAATATAGGATACATATTGCTTACATTGAAAGGCGTTCCCTGATATTCATATACAATGGTCATTCTACTTGCATTGGAGTAACTTGCTGTATGGGCATTGGTCACAGACGTTTTACTGATCACCCACCATCGGTCAGTTCCGGTACCTGTATCGTAAGTACTTACAGTATGACTATCCCAGTCTCCAATAGATCCGGATCCGTTTCCGTGAGGAGGAATAGAAAGCTGTGTTCCATAAATCTCTACGTTACTCGGCTTAGGAAGAACTGTAAATGATAAATCCCATGTTCCTCCCGCAGTATTGCTGTTATTTACTACTTCAGCATAAGCCCCTAAAGGAATTACAAAAGAAGCAACCGGAGTATTATCAATTCGTAGAGTATTACCACCTGAAGCTTGTAGTGTAATGGAAGAAGACGAGATATTTTTAATCTTATAAATCCTTCCCGTATAACTTGTTGTTCCTGTTCCGATCACTGGAAGTGTAAATGTTGCATTAGCCCCTCCGTTGTAAGTAATATAGTGGTCGTTAGCCAGAATATTATAAGAAGCAGTTGTTACTTCTTTATAACCCGCTCTTAAAGATCCGTTGATAGCTAAAGTACTGTTAGGGGTTGTGGTATTAATACCAACTTGTGCATTTATCATCACTGTTCCGAACAAAAGAATGGAAATAAATTTTCTCATATTGTTTTATTTTAATTGTTTTCACAAAAATATAGAAAAATAATTATTGAAGGTGTTTTTTTATGGACTTTAATATAATTTTAATTTAAATCCTGATTTGGTGATTTTTTTTTGACTGTAAAGTGGAAAATTATTTTATATAATAAGGTTCACATAATGTGTGGTATATGGATGTTGATGTAAGGGAAGATATACTGGAGTTATAATTATTTGATTTCTTTTATTTTATGATAATAACAAAAAAATACTAATTTATTTATAATAAAAACAATTAATATTTCAAATGTTAATGTGTAGATTATATATGTTTTACAATATAATAATTGGTATGATATGTGCAGGTTACTATATGAACCCGAATGAAGACAACAAAAAGTTGAATTCATTCAAAAATATAAGCATCATGAAAAAGGTATTGATTTCAACCCTGTTATTATTTGGTTTATCGATGAATGTTTTCGGTCAGAAACATCCGCCAGCTCCTCCACATCCTTCAAAAAATGAATTAATCAATCTTAAAGCGAAGGAACTGGATAAAAAATACAATACAGAAAAGAAACTGATCATGAATCATCCATTGGCCACCAAACAGATGAAAAAGATCAGATGAACGCTTTAAATAAAAGATACCAGGCTGAAAAACGATTGCTGAAACAAGCGAAATAATATGGATTTCTTGCACTTATTAAAATTTGATATGTGAAATTATATAAAATGAATTTTGCGAAATTTATAGTTTAAAATAATTTTTGTTGAAAGAGAATGCTTTTTGTGTTCTCTTTTCTTGTTTAAAATTAAATGAAAATGGCTTATTGATGGATTTTAAGATCAATTGACGGAAGCGTGAAACATCCAATATTTTTCCTTAAATTCGCATAAAAATTTTTAAAGCAATGAATTACGATATTATTGTCATTGGAAGTGGTCCTGGTGGATATGTTACTGCGATCAGAGCAGCACAATTGGGTTTCAAAACCGCAATTATCGAGAAAGAAAACTTAGGAGGAATCTGCCTTAACTGGGGATGTATTCCAACCAAAGCTTTATTGAAATCTGCTCAGGTTTTTCATTATATCAACCATGCTGAAGATTATGGACTAAATAAAGTAGAAGCAAGCTTCGAATTCCCGAATGTAATTCAGAGAAGCCGTGGTGTTGCCAGCAAAATGAGCAAAGGAATCGAGTTCTTGATGAAAAAGAACAAGATTGACGTAATTCTGGGTACTGCAAAAGTACAGAAAGGTAAAAAAGTTTCTGTAACCGATAAAGAAGGTAAAGTAGTAGAGTATACTGCCAACCACATTATCATCGCTACAGGAGCTCGTTCAAGAGAATTACCAAACTTACCGCAAGATGGTAAAAAAGTAATTGGATACAGACAGGCATTATCTCTTCCTGAGCAGCCAAAATCTATGATCGTTGTAGGTTCTGGAGCAATCGGAGTAGAATTTGCTGATTTCTATAACACAATGGGAACTAAAGTAACTGTTGTTGAATTTATGCCAAATATCGTTCCAGTAGAAGATGAAGAAATCTCTAAACATTTAGAGAAATCTCTGAAAAAATCAGGAATCGAAATCATGACCAACGCTTCTGTAGAAAGTGTAGATACAACAGGAGAAGGAGTAAAAGCTAACGTTAAAACGGCTAACGGAAACATTACTCTTGAAGCTGATGTTTTATTATCTGCTGTAGGTATTGCTGCTAACATCGAGAATATCGGTTTAGAAGAAGTAGGAATCCAGACAGATAAAGGTAGAGTTTTAGTAAACGAGTGGTATGAAACTTCAGTACCTGGTTACTATGCCATCGGTGATATTATCCCAACTCAGGCGCTTGCTCACGTTGCCTCTGCAGAAGGAATCACTTGTGTTGAGAAAATCAAAGGAATGCATGTTGAGAAAATCGACTACGGCAATATCCCTGGATGTACTTACTGCCACCCTGAAGTAGCTTCTGTAGGTCTTACTGAAAAACAGGCTAAAGAAAAAGGATACGAAATCAAAGTAGGTAAATTCCCTCTTTCTGCAAGTGGTAAAGCTACTGCCAACGGAAATACAGACGGATTTATCAAAGTAATCTTTGATGCAAAATATGGTGAGTGGTTAGGATGTCACATGATTGGTGAAGGAGTAACAGATATGGTTGCTGAAGCAGTAGTTGCTAGAAAATTAGAAACTACAGGTCACGAAATCATTAAATCTATCCACCCGCACCCAACTGTTTCTGAAGCTATCATGGAGGCAGCAGCAGCAGCTTACGGTGAGGTGATTCACATTTAACTAATATTTAGTCTGGATATAAAAATGAAGAAATTTCTAACCATTTCGAGCATTTTATACTTTGTTTTTACATATTCTCAGGAAGGAGACTTTAAATTTAAAGATAGACATTTTCCTGCTAAATATGTTTTAAAAGGCAGTAATGATACTGTAAGAACAAGAGTCTTAAACATAGGAGTCTTTTCAAACAAAAAATATCATGCAGCCACTTATGTAGGAAGTGTTCTTACATTTTCTGAAAAAGGGGAAAGGAAACGTATCAAAGAATCTGATATTCAGTATATGGAAATTACAGATTTGGAAGGTGTTACAAGGAAACTTGTTTCTTCAGAACCTATTATTGGAAAAGATGTAGGACTTCTGGAAATATATGATGATGGAGAAAGAAATGGATATATGGACTACTTTAAACCTAGTTTGACTGGACCGGTAGCATCAAGATTTTATCCGAAAGACGAAAATAAGAAATAGTAAAAAACCACAGATTTTTCTGTGGTTTTTCTTTTTTAATAGAAGTTTAACAAGGTTCATTACTTAGCTCATATTTCCCCCGTTTAATAGCCTCATGGTGAAATTCTGATTGTTATTGACGGCTTTGTGTTAAAATAATTCTAAATTCAGCATATTTATAAAAATTAACCTGATTATATCAAGCTCTTTTCTTACATTTATTCTATGAATTTTGAGAAAGTAGGACTTGTTTTGTCAGGTGGTGGTACCAAAGGCATTGCTCATGCAGGAGTATTGAAATTCCTGAAGGAGAAAAATGTAGAAATAGATATTCTTTCCTGTTGTAGCGCAGGGTCTATTGTGGGATGCCTTCATGCCATAGGAAAAACTCCGGAAGAAATTCTGGATTTTTTCAATTCTGTGTATTTTTTTAACTGGAAGCACTTTGCATTCAATCAACCCGGATTGGTTTCTTCAATCATTTTCAGAAACTATTTGAAACCAATTTTCCATGATATGAAATTGGGTGACCTAGATATTGAAGTGAAAATTGTAGCCACAGAGCTGGTAGGGGGAACACAAAAGATTTTTGATAAGGATTTTGAGGTAGTAGATGCTATCATTGCCTCGTGTTCTATTCCTGGAATAACCACACCTTATATTATCGGAGATGAAATGTATTGTGATGGGGGAGTCCTGAACAATTTCCCGGCAGATATTATCAGAGATGACTGTGATAAACTTATAGGAGTATTCGTTTCACCGCCGAATGATGCTAAAATCAAAGATCTGAATTCCATTAAAGCCATTGTTTCCCGTTCTTATGATCTTCTTTCCTATAGAATTGAAAAAGTGAAGTTTGATTATTGCGATTGGTTTATCTCTTCTCAAAAGCTATCCGCATACGGAACTTTCGAACGTGGAAAAGATCGTCTGGAGCAGATTTTTGATATTGGTTATACCGCAGCTAAAGAAAGCTATGATGACAGCCGTTTTCTTACAGAGTTAAGACAGGCCGGAACATAATCTATAATAAAAAGCAGGAGCGCTGAAAGAGGGATGTTTGAGCTTAATGCAACTTAAATTCAGTCTTGTGCAAAATTTCAGTGATGTAAAATTTCTGAAAATTCATATCATAAAAATTTTCAACTTCTCTCTTCCAGCTTTCCTGCCGGAACTAAACTTTATATTAATTTTTAACTACCTGTGCGTCCTGACGTACAACTTCGGTATCATTCGTATCATAAACTACCAAAGTATAAGGAGCCTTCTTTGCAGAATTGGTAAGATAGTTTCTCCAAACCTGATAGCTATGGCCCTGATTATTAAAATTGAAATAATAATTTCCTCCGCTTCCATCTGGAATCAGCTCTCCATCGCTGATAATCATACTTGGCTTAGCTGTAATTTTTGAATTGGCATTCCAGGATTGGTACAGGTATTTACCATTGGGCTGCTTATCAATTCTGATCTTAAATTTCTTAGTCTTAATAATTACTGTTTTAGGAACCTGCTGTAAAACAGTGTAGCAAATCGTGTTGCTTTTTGAAAATTCCGAAGTTTCTTTAGCCGAAACAAAAGAAAATTGAGCTAAAGAGAAAGCTCCTAATAAGAAGTACTTAATCATATTGCAATGGTTATTGGTTAATGTCAAAATCCATCAAATATGAAGCCATTGTTGTGGGAGTGAAAAAAAATAGGCTGTTGATTTTGTTTTTAAGAAATCTTTCACCACATTATTTAAAAAAGAATTAGATTTCTACAAGATGACAAAACTGGGTGAAAACAATGTTTATCATTTCGTAGAAATCTCAAAGATATATTTTAAATTTTTTCAACAGCAGTATAACTTGCGAAAGCTTCCTCTAAGCTGTTAAACTTCCCTTTAAATTCATCAATCGGACAGTCCTGGAGAATATTCCCTTTGTGAATAAGGATAACCCTGGAACAAAGCGCTTCTACCTCCTGCATAATATGCGTGGAAAGTAAAACTGTCTTCTGTTGTCCGATTTCTTTGATTACATTTCTGATTTCCAGGATCTGGTTAGGATCCAGTCCGTTGGTAGGCTCATCCAGAATTAATAGATCAGGCTGATGGATAATGGCCTGGGCCAATCCTACACGCTGTTTATATCCTTTTGAAAGCTGACCGATTCTTTTTGATTTTTCCGGAGTAATTCCTACCAATTCGATAACTTCATCTACTTTAGATTCAGGAATTTTGTGAATATTTGCTACAAACTGAAGGTATTCCTTTACATACATTTCCAGGTAAAGCGGATTGTTTTCCGGAAGAAATCCTATTTTTTTCTTGCTTTCAATCTCATGTTGAGTAATGTTGAGACCATTAAAAATAATCTCCCCTTCATCAATTCTCAATGCCCCAACAATAGATTTCATCAGCGTGGATTTTCCAGCTCCATTAGGCCCCAGAAGACCAATGATTTCATTTTTATCAATAGAAATGTTGATATTGTTTAAGGCAGTCTGTTCCCCAAATTTCTTAGTTAGATTCTTTATCTGAAGCGGCATAATTTTTAATGTCTTTCTGCAAAAATAAAATAAAAAAACTCATTCGATGGAATGAGTTTCGCAATATTTATAAATTATAATTATTTTTTTTGTTTTTTCTTAGCACCGGAAGCCGGAGTAGTGGTAGAAGCGGTACTTGCACCTCCTTTTTTTCCATCCTGATTGATACCGGGAGTCTTATCATACATGGCATATTTACCATTTGTTCTTCCGAAAACCTTATCAACCTGTTTTTGAGTTAAAAACTGTGATTTTCCCACATATTTTCTATTCTTATTGATATACTGAATAAACTGTACAGTGGGCTGGCCATAGTTTTTCTCGTAATGCAGTTCGATGATATCGTTGGGAAGTTCCAATACGATATTTTCTTCAGGATTAGAGATGAAGCCATCCATAATGAGTTTGTAAAGTCCTGAAACGTCCCCGTTCAGATTTTGAAATGAAAAAGCTCGGATTGTATTCAGGTTGCTGGTGTTCAGGTCCTGATAATTGACAGTATATTTGTCTTCCTTTTTATATAAACCAACAGAGTTGTCTTTGCCGATTTCCACCAAACTTTCATTTTTCAATACTTTAATCTGAGAGAAAACTGAAATACCGAACATACATGTAATAAGTAGAATTATTTTTCTCATGGAATGAAATTTTAATGTTTTAGATATTGGCGCACATAAACTTACAAATAAAACGGCTAAAAAACAATTTTATTCGCTTTAGCAAAAGTAATACTTTTTTTTAATATTGATAAGAAATGAACAGATAGGGACAGGCTCTTTTGGCTTTGTATAAGGGCTTGTGGGACAGTTTTTTATTTCTTTACGATGAAAAATATCTCCACTTGTCTCTAGGTGGTATTTAGATAAATGTAATAGTGTAATAGGTTGATAAACAGAGTGAAAATTATTGATTTGAAGAAGTAGTCTCAAAAAATTAAAATAAATGCTAAAATGATCATTGAAAAGTAAAAAAATATAGGCAGAATATTGAAAATCGGGTTATAAAATATTAATAAACAGCTATAAAAGTCTGTTTTTTGAGAATGTGGATATAAAGTTCTCAAATTTCTGCCGATAACTCCTTCCCACGGGTATCTTATAGGTTCCAAGGTGAATTTCATGATTATTAAAAGCGGTAACGAATTCTGTATTGATCATAAATGACCGGTGAATTCTTATAAAGCCTTTTGATGCTAAAAGAAGTTCCAGATCTGTTATTTTATTCTTTGAAATAAAATTTTCGGTTGTAGATAAGGTTATTTTAACGTCATTTCCCTGGCTTTCAAGCAATCAAAATGAAAGCGATAATGATTGTAGCTGCAGACCACAATACTTTTTGACGTTTTGGGAGCTTTAACTTGGATATAAAGAACGTAATCAGAGCAATGATAATAATAACAATGAAAAGGATCCCCATTTGTAGTATTTTATATTTTCTATGCTGTCAGTCAGAAAACTATTTTGAAGTCATACTTTTTAGGACCACATTTTTAATAGCGGCTTCCTGAAAGCTCCAGTGTTCACTGTTTCGAGGCATTTGATTTTCAAGAATAACCAAACTGGTATCTGTTGACGGGAAGTATACATTAAGACAGGTAAAGCCATCACCAAGTCCTGTCACTGCATAATAATTAAGTCCAGACTCTTTGATGAACCTGATGTTGTATCCGAATCCCATGCTTTCTTTTCCAAAGACATTGTGTTGAGAGAATGTAGACGGAGTCAGAATCAGTTTTTGAAATTGAGGTGAAAGAAGTTCTCCCTTGAACAATGCCTGATCCCATTTTGCAAGATCCTCCACTGTAGAAACAATTCCTGCAGCAGGTACAATATCATCATTTAAAAATGAACGATCTACCTTTTCAAACTGATTATTTTCACTTCTATACCCTGGAACCAGAGCTTGATTATCTGTACTGTTATACACAAATGTTTTCTCCATCTTTATTTTCTTAAAAAGGGAGTTAGCGAGCTCTGTGAAGCTTTTTCCGGTTGTATTTTGAAGGATTTTCCCTAACAGCATATAAGACAGATTCCCATATTTAAACTGTGAGCCAGCTTTAAAAATAGCTGGTTTCTCTAGGTCTGTAATTCCATGGGTATGGTTCAAAAGATGGTGTATGGTAATGGTATCTGCCCAGGATTGGGTAAGTGTTGGGAGATATTTTTTTATCGGAGTCTGGAGGTTAAGTTTACCCTTTTCAGCAGCCTGTACAATCAAAACAGCGGTGACTTGTTTAGAATTCGACATAATTTCAAACTGATCGTCGGTTTTTAAGGCTGTCTTTTTCTCAAAATCCTTATATCCATTTGCCTTCAGGTATTTTGTTTTTCCATTTTGAGAGACTAAAACCACTCCGTTGAACTTCAATGGGGTAGAAGAAGTGATAATACTGTCAATTTTTTTCGAATAAGGAGCTGCTTTTTGTGCCTTTACAGAAACAGAGAGTAATGCTGAAATGGCAAGGATAAGAAATAATCTGGGCATGGATTTATTTTTTATAATAGTCATACGCTGCTTTGGCAATATCTGCAATGATGGCTTCTGAATTTTCAAATGTTTCATAAGTATCATGTACAAAAACAGCTATATAGATTCTTTTTTATCTGAAAGTTCAATAATTCCATAATCATTAATGGCTCCCGTCATTCCTTCTTTATTGGTGAATGAGGTTCCGGTACGGTGGGCCACTTTAACATCTTTGGGTAGCTTACCTTTAAGTCTTTTGATTCCGGTTGCATTATTCAGCATGGCTGTATATAGCCATTTTGTATGTTCCTTGTTCAGTATTTTCCCAGTGTAGAAACGTTCTAGGAGTCTGATAGCTTCGTTGGGAGTGATGGTATTGATAAATTGTGAATCCCAATCCTTATGCATGCCTTCTTCATCATTTTTAATGACAATATCTTTACTGTTAATGAAATTCTGAACATCATCAGGACCTCCGATGAGTCTTAGCAGGATATCTGTCAAGTTATTATCACTGTATACAACCATCCACTGAAGGCAGTCTTCAAGGCTTAGTTCAATGTTTCCTTCCGGGTATTTGTCTTTAAACGGACTGTAGGTGTCCTCAAGAAGTTCTTCTTTCTTGATGTAGATTTTTTGCTGCAAAGAAAGTTCACCTTTCTCCACTTTATGAAGAACAGCTAATGCTACAGGAAATTTGAACGTACTGAGCATGGGAAGTGGTTTATTGCCATTGATCTGGGTGACTTCCTTTTTAAGAGTTCCAGCTGTTAAAATAGATACTCCTACATCTGCTTTTTTATGAGCAAGAATGGTTTCAATTATTTTTTTGAATGCCGGATTGGTGTTGTTTTGTGAAAACAAAGGGAGATATAAAAATAAGATAAATAGAGTAAGAATGATTTTCTTTGACTTCATTTTATATGGTTATTTGGAAAAGTTTTGGATTTCCAAATATATGCATTTCTCGTATCTTTTTTTGATTTGAGGTCAACAATTTTATCCATCAGAAACCTTCGATAAGAGATATCTGAAATGAATCTGTTCTTTGTCAATTTTATCAGTACCGAATAGTTAAAAACGGTAAAGGAATAGCTGCTGCAAAGAGTATTATTTTATTCAATATCTTTTAATGGAAAAATGTAAATAAACCTTTTCTTTGGTTCATTTGTAGCTTTGAATTGGGATTTAAAAATGAATTTTGGCTGTGTTTTTTGAGGTTAAAATATCTGTTTTACAGATTATGATGAGACAAAATCAGGTACTACAAGGTCTTGTTCTGGTTTTATTTCTTTGATTATTTTAAATTGAAACTGTTTTTTAAATAATTGATTATCATTTGTTTTGTTCTATTGATTTTGTAGTGAGGGATATTTGTAGGATGTGTTTTTTCTGTAGGATGTATCTGTTTTGTTATTTTCGTTAAACTTTTCAGCAAAATATAATATCAGATTATTTTTATGATTGAATTTTTATTTGTAATTAATTTATGATAGGTCTAGATTCCCTAAAGAGTGTATATTTTATAATAAGTATATTCAGCTTCTTTCTTTTTAATAGTTGTACGGGAGGTAATCTGTCTGTGAACAATTTTGATTACCCGCTGCTTCACGAAAATGAAGTATTGAGGCTTGCTGGTAATTATGGTAAATGTATGCTGCTGAATGAAGAATATCTCCAAAAAGCTCAGAAAGATGGTTATCGTGATGGGCAGGCTCTTTGCTACATTAATATGTCAAATATATCTGTAAGTATTGGAAACTATAAGAAGGGCCTTGTGCTTTTAAAAAAAGCAGAAGCGATTCTCCAGGAATCAAAAAATGAGGCTCTTAAAGCAAAACTTTTTCAGGAATATGGTCAGCTGAGTAAGGTGACAGGATTGTATAATAATGCATTAAAATTCAATTCTAAGGCGCTTTATTATACCCGGAAATGCCCGCTTCAGGACAAAAGAAGCTACTTTCTAAACAGAGTTTTTTCAAATAGAGGGGATTTTTTATCAGAAACAGGAAGGAAAGATTCTGCACTTATCTATTTTCACCAGGCAAAAGGAGTTATCAATACTCCATTGATTAATTGCTTACTTGCCAAGTATCACTTACTTTATACAGGGCGTGTTGATTCTACAAAATTATATGTTGGCAGATCACTGGAGCTAATTAAGAAGGATACAATACAGTTGGATGCCCAAAAAGGAATGGTGTATAGAGTTGCAGGAGATTATTATAAAGGTCAGGGTGATTATGCTGAAGCACAAGTCTTTTATCAGAAAGCACTTGATGTTTTTTTAGATACTAAAAGAGCTTATAATGTTCCTTTTATCTATCAGTCCATAGCTGAGGCTTATAAAGGAATGGGAAATAAGGAAAAGGAAATTGAATTTGAAAATAAATACCTGGATGCGAAAGCTAAGCAGTCTGATGATCAGAATGAAACGGTAAATCTTTTGATTGATAAAGTACTGTCGGAGAAAGAAAATGATGTTGAGGTTTTTAAACTGAAATTATTTGCGGGTTCAACTATACTGATATTAATTCTGGTGATTGTTTTCGCATTGAAATACAAAAAAATGAAGAATAAAAAGAGCCAGTTAAAAGAGGAAACCACTATTTTAAAAACTCAAACAGAGCTCTTGACGAACGAAACCGAAGTTTTAGCCAGTAAAGTGAATGAAAGTTTTAGTGATCTTGTTCAGCTTGCTAAAAGAAACGACTCGGCCTTTCTTACCCGCTTTCAGGAGGTGTATCCGGATTTTATAGAGAAATTATTGGATATAAACGAAGACTTATCAGGGGCAGATCTGCATTTGTGTGCTATGATAAAACTGAATTTCAGTTCCAAAGAAATCGCTGCTTATATGTCTATACTGCACAAATCTGCACAGCAGAAAAAGTACAGATTAAGAAAAAAACTTAATGTTCCGAGCGATCAGGATCTTTATGTATTCTTTCAGGGACTAGACTCCTGAATAGATAAGGAATAAAGACCTCTTTACATTTTGAAAATGATTATTGTTAAAGCTATTCTTTTTAAAGGGATGGCTTTTTGTTTTGTTGGAGCTCTATAAAAGATATCACATTTTTAAGAGGATAGGATGTGATAAATGATTGCTTCAATAGAATGATTCCTGAAAAATTATACTTTAGTGTTTATTGTTGTATTTCTTTGTAATGAATTGCTTGATAGAGTTTTCCAATTTCATTTTCAACTTTAATTTTTTCCCCATTATTCATCCTGAGATTAATGAAAACAACCCTTTTTGGGCTATTCATTTTTTGTATCGATACATAAAGTTAAAGATGGGCATGTGTTTTTTTATTATATGGTTGTGGATTAGTGAATTTTTTATACTACAAGTGTGAAAATTGTATAAATTTTTCATTCATAAAAGTATTTGGATTAACTTTTTAAGATTTTATTAAGAAAATATTTTATTGATAATCAGTCTGTTGCTTCTCTTGAAGGATATTTGTAGAACCATGTTTTTTGGTAGTTTAATCTTATTTGTTTGAAATTTAGACTAAGGATAAGAGGTTGTCTGATGTAAGATTGATAATGTTGATTTGTTTTTGATTCCTCATTCTAAACACGATTCATTAACGAAACCAATATTAATATCAAATTATGAAAACAAATTTATCAATGCTGGTTCTAGCATTATTTTCCTGTGGGCTGTATTCCCAAGTTGGAATTAATACAGCCACCCCTGAATCAACATTAGATGTCAGAGGGAAAAATCATCTTGGAGCAGTAACGGCTCAGGATGGGGTACTTGTACCAAGAGTAAACTCATTAACGACCAATGGAACTGTAAATGGGCAGTTGGTGTATTTAATTGCTGATGCCGGAGCATTTACAAAAGGATTTCATTTCTGGAATGGAACAATCTGGCAGCCGCTTGGAGGTAGCGGATCAGGTGACCCTACAAAAGATGCCTGGGTAGATAACACAGCCAATACCCGAGTAGAATTGGGTACTAAATCAGACGGAACTGCCAGAACTTCAGGAACTGAGTTTGTATCTCAGGATGATGGACGTGTGGGAATTGGTACGCCAACACCTAATGGTTCTTCTATGCTGGAAGTTAATGCGACAGACAAAGGATTTTTACCACCTAGGGTAGTCCTCTCTAGTTCAACATTACAGCTAAATTCAACAACACCTAATGCAACAGGTCTATGGGTTTACAATACTGGAGGAACTGGAAATCTTCCGGAGGGTTACTATTACTGGGATGGCTTTTTTTGGAAAAGTGTAAATGCCAGTTCAAGTATAGCTCCACAAATTCTTTCTTTGGCTTGTAATTCAGCATTTTTAAATCCAACTTCATATACTGCAGGAGTACCATATAATGGAAATTTACGAGTAACTTATACTGAAGGAAATGGAGGTAAATATGGTGCAGGTGCTCCATTTACTGTAAATGGGCTTACATTCACATTAAGACCGGGAACTTTAGAATACGGAACAGGTGAACTGGTATTTTCTGTTACCGGAACACCTATATCCACCACAGGAACTATGTCTTTGCCTTTTACCTCGAATGAAATACCATTTCTAACAACAGGGCAAGAATGTACCGCTCTTGTTGGTAATAACAGCAGAGCCGAAATTTTATCGGTCGCAGTAATGGGATACCCGGTTTTAACAACCGATACCTTTAATGGAAAACAATCCTATACGTTACCTTTATCAACTCCAGATGGTAAATATGCCATTAGAGTAATTTTTGATACAACCAACCCTGCTACTGCCGTTAGACCAAATGTACAGTTGATTAATCTCTCAGGAAGTGTTGTAAACTTGTATTGGAATTATAATACTGAATATGGAGGATATATTGGTAGCGCAGGGATTATATCTAATGTACCTATCAATCGATGGGGAGGTTCTATAGAAGGTAATACATGGACTAGTCAATCGACCGGAGCTTTAGGAAATGCCTATTGGGGGAATGAAGGTATAATGGATGCCAGTAATTCAGGACCTGAGCATAGGAGATATTCCTGGATAGATAGCAGCGTAAGCTCCAAAACGGCATATACTGCAACCATTATGGCAGGTGCTCCTGCATCGGGATCAGTTCGTCCAGATCAAACTAAGGTTTTTATAAAAATAGAAGAGGTAAAAGCCCAATAGATTCTAAAAACACAACATTACATATCAGAGTCACTGCCATGTATTTTCCCTCATACTGGTAGAACAGGACTCTTTGCTATAATAACCTATCCATAAGTTAGAGTATTTTACGAAATACTCTAACTTATTAAAACAGAAGAAAAATAAATATGTTATATAAAGAAATTCATATCGGGAAGCTTATTAAAAATAGAGTAGAAGAAATAGAAGTTAACCTGCTGCATATTGCTGAATTTTTCAGAATTTCCGAAGATGCTGTGTTGGAAATGTTTGAAAAATCAGAGCTTTCTACCGGGGAACTGTTGAAATGGTCTAAACTTCTGAAATTTGATTTTTTTAGGATATACTCTCAACATTTGATTCTTTATAGTCCTCAATATCTCAATCCGATTAAAAATAAAGGGAAAGAGAAATCTATGCAATTCAGGAAAAATATTTATTCAGATGAACTTATTGAATTTGTATTAGAACTTATAAAAACAGGAAAAAAAACAAAACAGGAAATTGTAAATGATTATAGGATCCCTAAAACAACATTGTATAAATGGATTACAAAACATCAGGTAAGATTTAATCTCTAATATAACTATGATTTAATAATTTGGAATATGGAAGACGCGATAAGACCTAATTATAGAAGACTTTATATGGATATGCTGGATTGGAAATACCCGGAAAAGAAAGAAGCATGTGCAAAAGTTTTAAAGAAAAGCAAGCTGGAAGCTTTAGATGTGATTACATTGAATACCATGATTTTTGGAGAGCGTAAGAGCAACCAAAAACATAAATCTTATGATCAAAATTCTATTCTTGAAATTTTAGCCTATCAGAAAAAAAAATCCATGCAGTAATAAAGAACTTTCATTCCTGTTTAAGATCAGCAGGAATACCATTACCAAATGGAAACGGATCTATGTTTAAATTCAGAAATCTTTTCACTTAAATAATTAAAAATTGTAACAGCAATCCCAGAATATACGTTCTGGGATTTTTTTGTAGAAATCTATTTGTATTGAAGATTATCATTGGACCTCCATTTTTAGGAGAATGAGTCTGTTTGATGATTTTGACGTTTGTGTTCGTTTTTCAAAGATCTTGATGTTTTTATTGGCAAAACCTTATATTTTATTATATTTATTCCGTAAAATCAATGTTTTTGATATATAATCGAAAAAAATTCGGTAAATAATCATTAAAAAATTAAAACCAAGCGTATATTAAATACAAATATTCCTTCTTTCCTACATAATTTTTAGAAATAAAACCCGTTTAAGATTTATAAACTCTTTGATAGAAAGCGTAAAATGCATTCTGAGTTCCAAACACAGGAAACTGAACTGGTGAAAAGAGAGCGGTAAGAATTGAAAAATAAATAAGAAGAGAAGATTAATTCTATTGACAATCAACTTGTATGAATAGCATCATTTACCTTAAATGGTGCTGTTTTTATATATTATGCTAATGAGCTATGATCAAGAATGAGAAGTTGATGGCTAGACTATGAACATGAATCCTTAATTTTGATTGGATGTTTATTAGTTTTGATTAAAAAAGCACAATGATTTTTAATGAAAAAACCATCATTTATAAAAAATGATGGTTCGCTTGAAATATATTAAAATTGTTTTGTTTACTCTGTTCTACCTGCTAATTCTGTTTAATTTGTGGGTTATTATTAATTTCTTTATTAGGAATCTGGAATATGAATTTATCTGTTGTCAGGTTAAATCTTCCAAAAGTGTGGTTTGTACCTGTATAGATTCTTTCTAAAGGTGTGTTTAATCTCTTCATATCAAACCACGCATAGCCTTCGCCCCAAAGCTCAATTCTTTTTTGGAGGATAATTTCATTGATCAGCTCAGCTCCTGTTTTGGTCGATAGGGTATAGGTGCTGTCTCTTTTGGATGTGATTTGAAATAATACCTGTCTTGCTTCCGCTTCTCTTCCTTGTTTTGCCAATGCTTCCGCTTCAATATAATATAAAGATGAAGCTCTGATATAGATATAATCTCCTTCAAACATACTAGGATCTTTAAATTTCCAGCTTACATAAGCAGGGTAATTTTTAGTCTTTCCATTAAAGGTATATTTGGAGGGCTGGCTGCCATTGAATACTTTTTTACGATAATCCGTGTCCGGAATTGCTTCATACAATCGCTTATCAATAAGCTTATAGATCTGAGCGGCTCCTGCATACCCTTCATTGGTATTATCAAACATGGAGAAGAAAGAAGCATAATAGTTTCCGGTACTCATGGTAGAAATCGTGTTATGGAATCCCCAGATCACTTCAGGATTACTGAGATTGGAAAATCCTGTTGTCGTATAATCGTTTTCTGTCATCAGGGCAATACCTTGCTTACTGTCTGCAGCATATTTTCCGGCTTTCACAAAGTCTCCTGTTTGCAGGAATACGTCTGCAGCGATGGCTTTAGCTGTTCTTTGATCGATCTGAGCTCTGGATGGGCGGGCAAAACCCTCCAAAAGAACAATAGATTCTTCGATATCCTGACCGATCTGAGTGTATACTTCAGCCACCGTTGATCTTGGGCGTCCCTGGCTTGGATTATCATTGGTAAGTACCAATGGAAGACCCAGATCAGATGGATGCCCTTTATAATCTTTAGCATAAAAACGGATCAGATTAAAATAAGAATAAGCTCTTAGGGCAAGCAGCTGTCCTTTGATTGCTTTATTTTTAGGGCTCGCATCCTCTTTTAAATCATTAAGCAGTTTGTTGATGATGAATATCCTTGCATAAAAGGTCGTCCATACAATTTCTGCTGCAATATTGCTGGCATTGGTCGCTTCATAATTATAAAACATTCCCAAATGCTGATTTTTTGCCTGGATCACATCATTGGACATTAAATCTGCACCTGCCTTTATTCCCATGATCCCGAAATCAGAGTGAGATGAAACGTTTCCTCCTGCACCATTACTGCGAAGATCAAGATAGATTCCGGCCAGAATTTTTTCCGGCTTTGATTGATCGTCATTCAGCTGTTCACCGGAAATATTCCCCTCCGGCAAAGTGTTGAGGTCATTAGCACAACCCGTTGTAATGAGCCCTACGGCTAAAGCTGATATAAAGTATTTTATTGTTTTCATAATTTCTTTTAAAATGTTAGTTTAAAACCTAGTGAAACACTAGATAATAAAGAGTATTTGTAAGCATCCGAAACTCCTGTTAATGAAGCTCTCGGATCATATCCTTTTCTCTTGGACCATAGGTAGAGATTGTTTCCTGTTGCGTAGATTTTTAAGGCAGATAAACCAACCTGCTTAGCAAAATCATCAGATAACTGGTAGGATAATGTGACATCCTGAAGGCTGATATAATCAGACTTAACTAGATAAAGTGTGGAATGTCCATTCTGGTTGGTAGATGTTAGATCTACACGCGGTAAGGCAGCAGTAGGATTTTCCGGAGTCCAAGTTTTATCAAGATCAGTGGTATAGTTAGAACCGTAAGTATCAGAATGGAAAAGGGATCTGTAAATATCATCATATCCGTATCCTCCAAACTGGTAGGCGAAGTTAACGGAAAGGTTCACTCTTTTATAAGTAATATCTGTCCCAAATCCACCATAAATTTTCGGAATTGCTGATTTCCCGGTATTATAGTCAGTGGCTTCCTTATAATTATTGGTAACCGTTTTTTCTATCTGTTGAGTAGTTGGGTTAATTGTATTTTTATACCACAATGCATCTCCGTTTGCAGGATTTACTCCGGCAAATTCTTTTAAATAATAAGTATATCGGTCTCCGCCCTCAGCAAGTACAAACAATCCTGAAACCAGTCCTGTAGCTTTTTGCTGATCGGGTAACCTGGTAATTCTGTTTTTATAATGCGTTGCATTGGCATAGAAATTCCACTGAAGATCTTGTGTTCTGATAATATCTACACTGATGTTCGCCTGCACCCCTTTATTGTACATATCTCCAATATTTCCATATTTTACATAGGAACCTGAATTGGATATTGCTAACGGAAGAGCATAAATCATATCCGATACCTTTCTTTCAAAATAATCCGCATTTAGATTCACCCTGTTGTCGAGTAGGGAGAGTTCAAAACCGGCGTTAAGGTTTTTGGAAGTTTCCCATTTTAGGTCTCTGTTTCCTTGTTTCTCTAAAGAAAGTACAGGTTTTCCATCCCCAAAATCATTAATTCCATAGATGTCCTGGTAAGCATAATAATCTCTGGTGGCTGCAGTCAAAAGGATGTTATCATTTCCTTGCTGCCCATAAGAAACTTTCAATTTCAAAGCATTAATGACCTTATTGTCTTTAAGGAAATCTTCCTTAGCAACGTTCCATGCTGCTCCTAACCCATAAAATGTACCCCATCTGCTTTCCGGAGCGAAGACTGAAGATCCGTCCCTACGTACATTTGCATTAAAGAAATACTTACTGTCATAGTTATACAATAATCTTGAGAAATATCCTTCTACAGCATATTCATATCCACTTCCTGACAGGTTGGTGATTTTTACAGCATTATCAAAAGCCCATGACTCTGGAAGCAGAAGCTGTTGTTTGTTTCCGGAGAATCCTTCATTCTTTGTTTTATTCAATTCATGACCAACAAGTATATTGAAGTTATGTTTATCGAATTTCTTTTGGTAAGTAAGCAATTGCTGATGATTCAGGGTGTAGTTGAAAATAGACTCCTGAGAAATAGTTCCCCCTACAGAAGATGAAGTTCCCCCCAAGGTATTTCCGAACTGAAGATTTCGTAAATTTTCAAGATAAGCCCCAAAATTGTAAGTGAAATCCAGGCCTTTGATGATTTCATAATTTAAACCCAGATTGATGTTGCTGATATTACTGACTCTTTGAGACTTGTCCTGTTGAAGATTTCCTACCGGATTTTCAAAAACAGCATAAGACCTTGTAGCACCGTTAGGACCTTGCCCGTCTCCATAATCATAAAGTGCATTTCCATGGTTATCATAAAGCTGCTGGTAATGATCATTTCTAAGAAAAACCGGATAGAAAGGAGCTATATTTCTGGCAAACTGAAACGGATTGGAAAAACCTCCCGTTTCTCCGAATTTCTGTTTACTGTACGTATAAGAAAGGGCCGTTGTTAATCTTAACTTTGGCGTGATAGAATAGTCTACATTGGACCTGATCCCGAATCTTTCAAAACCAGAAGCAATAAGATAGCCTTTGTCATCCAGATAGTTTAGGGAAGTGTAAGATTTTACCTGGTCGCCGCTGGCATTAATTCCCACCGTAGCTTCCCTTCTTAAGGCAGGTTTGAAAAGAAGTTTCTTCCAGTTATCCTGATAAAGCAGCTTAGCATTAGGATTAAAAGAACCGTCCGGAGCAATCAGTTGGCTGAACGGGACATTATACACATTGTAGCCCAGTCCGTTCAGCGCTGAAAGCCCTGCAGCATGTGGAGTAGTGGTAGAAGGAACAGCTCCCGGCTGCGTTTGTCTTGCAATTTCTCCAATCCGGCCCCTGTTATAATAAGCCGTATAATAGCCCTGAGGTGAAGTATATACCGAATAATCCTCAATAGATCTGAAGTTAACTCCGGTTTTTATATCAAGATCAACACTCAGTTTCTTGTTTTTACCTCTTTTAGTATTCACAATAATGACCCCATTAGCTCCTCTGGAACCATATAAAGCGTTGGAAGAAGCATCTTCCAGAAATGATATACTCTCAATATCTGCTGAAGAAATACTGTTCAGGTCACCGCTATAAGGAATTCCGTCCAATACAATTAAAGGATCACTGGAGGCATTGATAGAACCAATTCCCCTCATTCTTATCGTAGGCTGGGAGCCAGGCTGCCCGGAAGAAATCACTTGTACTCCTGCCACTTTACCCCCAATTCCCTGAAGAACATTTCCGTTTTGAAGGTTACCCAGATCTTTAGCCTTTAAAGACTGTACAGATCCTGTAATTTCTTCCTTTTTTTGCTTTCCGAAGGCTACCACCACTACTTCTTTGATGGCAGTCTCCTGTGAAAGGCTGTCTTTTTTCTGTGCAAAGCCATATTCAGCGAATAAAAGCACGGCCAATACACCAAGTTTGCATTGTTTTTTTCTCATTATATTAATCTTAGGTTTAGAAAATTGAATATGTGTATTACGTTTTTATCTTCCCTTTTAGGAAAGAATAAGTCCCTGCCTCCTTGTTGTAAGGAGGTGTCAGAAAGAAAATGTTAAAATAGAGGAGGTGTACCCGGATTAAATAGGCCTTGAGCTTATCGGGCTTTAATTCCTACAATAATGTGCATATTTCTTTGGGAGTTATGGCATCATCATTTTACACATCATAGATTCAAAGCACATGTTCTTAGAAGTGATGTTGTGCTGTGAAAGGCCATTCCCTGTACAACCTTTATGTTGAGCAGCAGTTGCAGCCATGATAGTGCATAGGTAAGAATTAAAGTCATTCTTATTCATGAGAATAGAGTTTTATTTTTTTTAACTGGGTCAAAAGTATTTAATAATTCATAAAACTTTGTTAAAAGAGAGCATGAGAAAAATCATATTAGTCTACTAATTAAGTAGGGTAATGCGTATTGTGAGTTCTGAAATATTGTAACTATTTAAATATCAGTATTTTAAACTTGTTTATTGTTATTGGCTTAAAATCAAAAATATTTCATTTTAACAGATGAATAATATTTAACACAAAAAGTCTATTGTTTTTGTAGACTTTTTATGTATGGTACATCTGATTACTATTTTGGGAGCTTTTTCCCGCTATCCACTCATACTCCTCATTCCAAAGCTTTTCACTTCTTAATTCCTTCTTCTTTCCTTTCTATATTGCGGGGTAACCGTTACTATCGGGGCTAGAGTAGAAGATATAGATCTGAATTAAGAGTATTATTTTGAGATGAGTATTACCAGCCTATAAAAAAGGAGCTTACCTTTTGATAAGCCCCTTTAGATAGGAAATGAATGAAAATGTTTAATTTTTAGAAAGATCCGGAGTCGTTAGAGGTTGTTGGTCCCATCCACCACCTAGTGCTCTATATACGGCGACACTTGCTTTTAGCTGATTGACTTTCTTTTCAACCAGTTCAAATCTGGATTCCAGTGCATCGCGCTGAGTCAGCAGAACTTCCATGTAATCAGCACGGGCATATTTGAATAAATCATTGGAAATGTCAATGGACTTTGTTAATGCATTTACTTCCTTCGTTTTCGTATTCACACTGTTTTCAAGATTATGAATTTTGGATAACTGATTGGCTACTTCTATATAAGCTTCCAAAACGGTCTGTTCATAATGATAAACGGCCTGAATCTGTTTCGCGTTGGCATTGGCATAAGAAGCCTTGATCGCTCTTCTGTTAATCAGGGGAGCTGTAAGTTCTCCTGCAAGATTAAAAAGGAAAGACTGAGGCTTAATGATATAAGTTGGATTAAATGCCTGCAAGCCTAGTCCGGCTGAAAGATCAAGAGAAGGGTAGAACCTTGCTTTTGCCGATTTAACATCCAGTTTTGCAGCAGCCAGTTCGTATTCAGCCTGTTTAATATCCGGTCTGTTTTCCAATAATTCTGAAGGAATTCCCCATATACCGTTTGAGGTAACACAGTGTCAAAAGAATCCTGGTTTCTTTCCACGGGTTGCGGAAATCTTCCAACAAGATAATTGATTCTGTTTTCAGCTTCCACGATCTTTTGCTGAATATCATATTGCATACCCTGAGTTTTAAGAACCTGGGCTTCAAATCTCTGTACAGCCAATTCATTAGAACGAGCATTCTTTTTTAAATCCTTAATGATTTCCAGGGCGTCACTCTGGATTTTGATATTTTGATTTAAAATAATCAGCTCATTATCTAATGCCAGCAGCTCATAATAAGAGTCTGCAATCTCTGAAATCAAGTGGGTTACCATGAAGTTTTTTCCTTCAATACTCGCAAGATACCGTTGTGCCTGAGCTCTTGTAGCATTATGAAGTTTTCCCCAGATATCGGTTTCCCATTTCGCTTCCAGCGCCTACTCCGAAATCAAATAAAGGTTCAGGCATTTCTCTGCCCGGTTCTATTTCTGTGTTAGCTTCCATAGCTCCGATATTAGTGTAACGGCCTACTTTATCTACTCCGGTTCCGGCTTTTAAACCAACCGAAGGAAGATATTCGCCTTTACGGGCTCTGATTTCATTTTTAGAAATTTCAATTTCCTGGAGAACAATATTCAGTTCCTGATTATTCTGAAGCGCCTGATTGATCAGCCCCTGAAGTTTAGGATCACTGAAATATTCCTCCCATTTGAGTTTTCCGGTATTGATGGTGTCATTAGCTGTTGAACTGTATTTCTCAGGAACAGATTTATTTTCAGCACGTTGTTGTATTTCTATAGGTTTACAGGCAGTAAGACTTAATAAGAATACTGCCACGCCTGCGTATTGATATATTTTACTTTTATTCATAATGGATCATGTCTTCGCTTAATGGAGATTCATCTTCGTCTTTAATCATTTTTTTACCGTCAGACCACTTGGCAAATATGTAGTACAGTCCCGGAATTACAATAACTCCAAATAAGGTTCCTATCAACATTCCTCCCAATGAGGATGCCCCAATGGTGTGGTTTCCAATCGCTCCTGCACCTCTCGCAAATACGAGCGGAACCAAACCTGCTATAAATGCAAATGAAGTCATCAAGATAGGTCTGAAACGGGCTTTAGAGCCTTCGACCGCTGCTTCAAGAATCGAATCTCCGGCCTGGCGCCTTTTCACGGCAAATTCTACAATAAGTACTGCATTTTTACCGAGTAATCCGATAATCATAATCAGTCCTACCTGAGCATAGATGTCATTTTCCAGTCCCATTAATTTTAATAGTAAGAAGGACCCGAATACCCCTACAGGTAAAGAACAAAGTACTGCAAACGGAATAAGGAAACTTTCATATTGTGCTGCGAGTACAAGATATACGAATACAAGGACAACAAGGAAAACATAAATAGCTTCGTTACCGCGTTGTGCTTCATCATAAGATAATCCTTCCCAGGCTACTTTATATCCGTGAGGAAGAGATTTAGCAGCTGTTTCATTAATGGCCTGAATAGCATCTGCTGTAGTATATCCCGGTGCAGGAAGACCACGAACTGCAGCAGAATTATACATGTTATAACGGGTGATCTCGTTAGGACCTTGAGTCTTTTTCATCGTCATAAATGCGGAATAAGGAACCATTTCATCACGGTCATTTTTTACATATAGATTCATGATGTCTGTCGGAAGCCTTCTGAACTCCGGGGAAGACTGTACATACACTTTGAAAAACTGCCCGAAACGAATAAAGCCCTGCTCATAGGTACTACCAATTAGAATGTTGAGGTTTTCCATGGCTTTTCCAATAGAAACTCCTTTCTGCATCGCAGCATTATTATCAAATACCAGTTCATATTGAGGATAATTGGCGGCAAAGAATGTGAACACTCCTGTAAGTTCTTTACGCTTTTTCAGCTGGGTGATAAAGTCTTTGTTTACCTTATCGAAATCCTGATAATTGGTAGTTCTGTTAAGGTCAAGCAATCTCATAGAGAATCCTCCGGAAGAACCAAATCCGGGAACAGCAGGTGGTTCAAAGAATTCAATAGTAGCTCCAAGATCTTTTGATTTATTTTCCAGTTCTTCCATGACTTCCTTTACAGAATGCTTACGGTCATTCCAGCTTTTAAGGTTGATCAGACAGGTTCCTGCGTTAGAACCGCGTCCTTCTGTCATAATTTCATATCCAGCCAGAGAAGATACCGATTCTACACCATCTACTCCCATTGCGATCTTTTGCAAAGCTCTGGAAATTTTATTGGTTTGTTCCAATGTAGATCCCGGAGGAGTCTGAATAATGGCATAGATAGTTCCCTGGTCTTCATTAGGAATGAAGCCTCCGGGAAGTACTTTATTAATTACAAAAATTCCAGCACAAAAGGCAGCAAGGATTCCCCATGTTACTACTTTTCTGTTGACAATCTTTCTAAGAAATGAGGCATATTTTCCAGTGACTTTATCAAATCCATTGTTAAATGCATCTAAAGATTTCGTGAAAATATTCGATTTTTTAGGTTTTCCATGATTGTTTTTCAGTAACATCGCAGCCAAGACAGGCGTTAAGGTAAGAGCAACAACAGCCGAAATAACAATAGCACTTGCCATCGTAATGGAAAACTGACGGTAGAATGTTCCCACCGGACCTGTCATAAATGAAATCGGAATAAATACCGCTACCATTACGGCAGTGATGGCAATAATAGCTCCTGCAATTTCACCCATTACTTCTTTCACTGCTTTATAAGGAGAAATATTGCTTTCCTCCATCTTGGCGTGAACGGCTTCAATAACAACAATCGCATTATCAACCACAATTCCGATCGCCAATACCAGGGCAAACAGGGTAACAAGGTTGATGGTTAATCCAAAAAGCTGAATGACAAAGAAAGTACCAATCAAAGAAACCGGAACAGCAATAATAGGGATCAGGGTAGAACGCCAGTCACCAAGAAAAATGAAAACTACAATGGCTACAAGAATAAATGCATCTCTCAATGTATGTATTACCTGCTCAATGGAAGCATCAAGAAACTGCGAAACGTCATAACTGATTTTATAATCTACACCAGGAGGGAAGTTCCCTTTCATTTCGGCAAGCTTAGCTTTCACATCTTTGATCACATCATTGGCATTACTTCCATAATTTTGTTTTAAAACGATAGAAGCAGATGGATGTCCGTCAAGATTGGAATAAATATCAAAAAATTCACTGCCCAATTCTATTTTGGCGACGTCTTTTAATTTAACATTTTCCCCTTCAGCATTGGAACGAATGATAATATTTTCATATTCTTCAGGCTTGTTGTATTGTCCTTTGTAGGTCAATACATATTCCAGAGACTGTGCCGCAATACCGGAACTCTGGCCGATTCTTCCCGGCCGGCCGATAATACTTTGCTCACTAATGGCTTTCATGACTTCATCTACAGAAATATCATAAGCCCTCATACGGTCAGGATTCAGCCAGATACGCATCGCATATCTTCGGCTTCCCAGGATCTGAGATCTTGCAATACCATGAATACGGTTGATTTCCGGAATAATATTAACCATGGAATAATTGTAAAGGAATTTTTCATCCATACTTTTATTCGTACTGTAAAGATTAACATACATCAGCATACTTGGCTGTATGGGGTTTACTACAACCCCTTCTTTTTGTACCAGTTCCGGTAATAAAGGCATTACCTGGTCAACTCTTGTTTTTACAAGAACTACAGCCTCATTCGGGTCTGTTCCGGGATCAAAGACCACGTTCACAGTAGCTTCTCCGGCACTGGTAGCATCTGTAGTGATGTAACGCATTCCTTGGACTCCGTTAATGGCATTTTCAATGGTAATCAGGGAAGATTTTACCAATACATCTGCGCTGGCTCCAGGGTATGCAATAGAAACGGCAACTGTTGTGGGTGCAATTTTTGGAAACTGTTCTGTAGGAAGCTGCTTCATCGCAAGCCCTCCTATAAACAGGATGACAACCGAGATCACAATAGCGAAAACCGGTCGGTGTATTACTTTTTTAAACATAATGCTGCTATTAGGTTACTCTGCATACAGATCGAGGTTCGACATCACTTTCTCAGGCTTTTGGTATTTTGAACTGATCTTTTGGTTTTCCTGAACCATTCGAAGACCATCCAGAAGGATTCTCTCATCCTTTCCAAGCCCTGAAGCTACTACATAGATATGCGGTAATTCAGCAGCAATTTTTATTTCTCTTGCTTTTACTTTGTTGTCTTTGGTAATCACATAGACATATTTCTTTTCCAGTTCTTCGAAGGTTGCCTTTTGAGGAATCATCATGGCATTGGCATAAGGTGAAGTAATCACAATATTCCCGGTTTCACCATATCGTAATAATCCTTTTGGATTAAGGAATGTAGCTCTGTAGGCGATATTCCCGGTCTCATTATTAAAATCAGATTCTATAGTTTCTACGATACCATCTTGTGTAAACTCTTTTCCGTTGGCCATCATCAGACGAACATGGAGCGGATCATTATCTTTTCTGTTGCTCATGTGGTTCAGGTATTCCGCTTCCGGAACATTGAAATAAACCCACATTTTACTGTTATCAGAAAGTTCGGTTACAAGTTCACCATCACCTACAAGACTTCCTTTTCGAACATGCAATTTTCCTATAATCCCGGAAAAAGGAGCCCGGATCTCCGTGAATCTCAAATGCGTATTCATAGAAGACAGTTCAGCCTGAGCTTTTTCATATTTAGCTTTAGCCATTGCCATTTCCTGAGGGGCAACAATGTTTTTATCAGAAAGATTTTTAGTGTTCTGATATTCAATTTCTGCATATTTGGATTCCGCTTTAGCGCGGTTAACATCAGATTCATAAAGGTTAGGCATAATTTTGAACAGCAATTGTCCCTTTTGAACAAACTGTCCTTCATCTACATAAATAGCCTGAATATATCCTTTTTCCTGAGCACGCAGCTCAATATGATTAATGGAACGGATCTGGGCTACATAATCTTTATGTACGAGAGTATCTTTTACAAGAGGGCTTGTTACGTTGAATGATGCAGTTTCTGTCTTTTCCTTTTTTTCGGATTGACAGCCTACAAACAGGAGAATAAGGCACAAGTTGATATACATGAGACTTTTCTTGACCATGATAATATTGTTTTATAATAATTTATAATTGAAAAATAAGGGGCCTTACTTTCAAAAGCATGTCATGAAAGCAGGTAAGGTTTTCGAAAAAAAAATATTAAAAAATCACAGTCTGATGACCCTGTACTGAATATACAGATCATCATGTAATGGTATTAAAGACTCAGATAGAGCCAGTGAAACAGCGATTTGTTTATCGTGAAATGTAGTGACGAAGTCTGATATCAGATGCCAGAATCCATCTTTGAAAAGAGCAAGAAGTTCAGAAGAGTCCGAATGGTCTACGTTATCATCATTTTCCGAATCATTTTCCGAAAGATTTGCTCTGATTTTGTTGTAACGGGGATGGCTGGTGTTATAAGTGTCGTTGGCCTCATGAGTTTTTATAAAGTCAAAAGACTCCTGAATTTTTTTTGTCTGTTGAGTCAGAACATCAGTGGTAAAATGAAAATCAGATGGAGTATCAGTAGAAATATACTGTTGAAGCTGTCCATAGTACCAACCCAGAACGGTGAGTAACGCAAACAACAAGCTGTATAAATTTTGATAAAATCTTTTCTGCATCCCAGTGACAAAGGTAATTAAACTTCAAAATCAGAGCAAACCATAAAGATTAAAAAAGTGTTAAAAAAGTATCATTTTTACAGATAAGTCTTCATTTAGATAAAAATAAATAGAAGCGATGTCCAATCTGTTGTAGTACTTTGAGCTTTACACTAATAAAAAAGATAAAATGAATATTATTTTAATAAGTTTCTTTGGAAATGTGGAAAAGCATTTGTTAGACAACTGATGATGAGGAAATATTCAGTAATCGTTATTACTTTAATCAGGACAACTTTTCAATCACTAATCTTGTGTTTTTTGATTTGAAGTTCTTTTATCAGAAAAATTAATTATATTTTTGATTACTGTATTGATAAAGTCTTTTTTGTCAGTAGCAGGTTACTATTATTATGAGAAAATACCTTACCTATATTTTAATGTTGGGATTTCCTCTGTTGGGAGCCCAAACTAAAGTGGCTGAAAAAGCTGCTTACCAGGAGAATTGGACATTGCTGGATAAAGAAAATGCAGCTATGGCCTTTGATGCGGATGTAAAGTTATCTGATGCGGAGATCACTTTGGATAAAAAACTATTCCAGATCAGGAAGCAATTCCTTAAGGAAACAGAAAAGCAGCATATTCCTCTATATAACCGTTCTTTTAATGAAATTAAACCACTGATAGAATCCAGTAAGCTGTTTAAGGTGATACAGACAATGCCGAAAGGAGGGCTGCTGCATACCCACAGCGGTGGTCTAGCCAATGCTGAATGGCTGGTAGCTACAGCGAGAAAATATAAAGAATGCTATGTATATGATCAAAAAGATAATGATAAATTTATTCTCGGGCAGCTGGGTTTCTTTGAAAACGGAAAAGTTCCTACAGGATTTGTCAACCTTGATCAAAAGCTGAAATCAGATCCTGGCTTTGAAAAAGAACTGCATGAGCTTCTGCTTTTAAAACGGGATAACCTTTGTTCTTATACAGATTATTGGATTGAGTTTGAAAAACGTTTCCAGCGTATTAATCTGCTGCTGCCTTACCGCCCTTTCTTTAAAGAATATTATTTGAAAGGCTTTCAGGATTTGACTAAAGATAAAGTGCAGCATGTGGAGATCAGATATGTATTCGATGAATTGTATGATTTTCAGCATGGGAAATATCCCTTAGAAAAGTCGATTACAGATTTGCAGGATATTGTACAGCAAATGCGAAAATCAGATCCTCAGTTTAGTCTGAAACTCATTTATTCAAGCTTTAAATTCTTAGATTCTGATAGCATTGAAAAACAATTGGAGATTGCTTTCAAATTAAAGAAGCAATTCCCGGATATGATCTCAGGTTTTGATCTTGTTGCGGATGAAGCGGCAGGAAACAGCATTAATTCTTTCCAGAAAAACTGGATAAAACTCAATGAAATCACAAAAAAAACCGGAATAGAAATGCCTCTGTTTCTTCATGCGGGAGAAAGTAATTCTGTTTTCAATAAAAACGTGCTGGATATTACCTTATTGAATAACCAGAGAATCGGGCATGGTCTTAATCTGATCTATTTTCCAAAATCAATGGAACTGATTAAAAAACAGAATAAGCTGGTAGAAGTAAGCCCTATCAGTAACCAAATCTTAGGGTATGTAAGTGATTTGAGAAATCATCCTGCAAGAGTACTATTGAGCAACGGAGTACAATGTTCTATCAATAGCGATGATCCTGCTGTATATGGTTATGAAGGCCTAAGCTATGACTTTTGGGTAGCTTATGTAAATTGGGAATTAGATGTAAAAGCTTTGAAAAAATTGGTTTTCAATTCTATTAATTATTCTTCCCTGAATAAAGATGAGAAAAAGCAAGCTGTAGAATCCCTGAATACACAATGGAATGATTTTGTTCAGAAAGCGAATCAGGAGTTGAATTAATAAGCAGTTTTTTAAATAGAGCATGAGGCTATCTCTTTTGAGACAGCCTCTTTTTGTCTTTTATCAAGTCCATTGCTGTAAATGAACAACCTCCGCCTGTCTGGGAAATACTTTATTCATCAAAACCTGATGAACTTCCAGATCGCCATCTGTACAACAATCTTCTATGACCGTTAGCTTATAATCTTTGTCAGCAGCTTCTCTTAAAGTGGAGAGGACCACACCGCTGGTTGATATTCCTGCCAGTACCAGATGTTCTATATCATGACTTCTGAGCACAACTTCCAGGTCACTTCCCATAAAAGCACTGAATCGTTTTTTAGTGATGACAATATCTTGTTCCTGAGGAGCAAGGTCAGGATGAATAGTCATCCATTCCTGCATATTAATGTTAGCCATATGCTGTTTTATTGCTGAGAAAGCTTTGTTGTTTTTACTTACTTCAGGCATTCCCTGTCGGAATCCTACAACGATATAGATGACCGGAATTTGGTTTTCACGTGCAGTTTTAATCGCCTGTGCCATATTGGTAATCAATAGTGTTGCATCAGGCAGTGAACCTAGAATTGATGACTGCATGTCCATAACCAATAATGCTTTTTTTGTTTTTTCCATTTTTATAATATTATGTTTTATTGATGAATAGTTCTTCAGATTCCTCCAGAAGCCGTTGATTTGGTGGGCTGTTTTTCTTTTTTTAATTAAAATATTTCGAAAGGCAAAAGCGATAATCAGTCCCGCAATTCCTTCGAAAAGTAGTGTTTTGGGAGCTCCTATTTTTTCAGAAATAATTCCAATCAGCAGGCTTCCTAGCGGCATCATTCCAAATATCGCAGTCAGCAAAATACTGATCGCCCTGGAACGCATTTCAGGAGCTGCCTCAGACTGTACAATGATATTACAGGTCGTAAACTGAGCAACACCACCAAAACCGGTAACCGCTGCAAAGAACATTGAAAGCATGAAATTGGTGGTGTATGAGAAGCAAATAAGTCCAACACTTAAGACAATCGTACTTCCAATTAATATTTTTCTCATTGAAACGGTTTCCTTTAAAGAAGCTAGAATAATGGTTCCCAATACCGCTCCTGCACCAATGAAGCTCGATATATAACCGAACGTTTGTGCATCCCCTTTGAAAATTTCTTTGGCATATACGGGAATAAGCGTATCATAAGGAAGAATAAATAATCCTGTAATGCTGAGCATGATGATAATCCAGCCGATAGAAGATTCTTTCTTTATATAGATAAAACCTTCTGCAAGTTCTTTAAGTACACCTTGCTTTGTTTTATTGGAGTTATATGTCGTCTTCGAAATTTTCATCATAGAAATAGAAATCATGACGGCTGCAAAGCTTGCTGCATTTAAAATAAAACAAACTCCGGCTCCGAACTGATTTAGAATAATCCCTGATAAGGCTGGTCCAAGTAGTTTCGCAAGACTCGCCATTGCAGCCGTTAAGGAAAGAGCACTTTGCAGATCTGCCGGATCATGTACCACTTCATTAATCAAAGATTGTCTTGCAGGGACATCATAAGCGTTGATAATTCCGAGTAAGACGCTTAATCCTAAAATGGGCCATACGTTATGATGGCCTGTCATCACCAAAACAGCCAATAAAACCGATTGTATCAAGGAAGCAATCTGGGTGATCTGAATGATTTTATATCGGTTGTGACGGTCTGCGGCTACGCCTCCAAGAGCAGAAAATAGAAAGGAAGGGAACTGTTCTGCGAAAATAGTCAGCCCCAGCATAAATGCAGAATGGGTCATACTGTAAATCACCCAAACCACCGCTGTACGCTGCATCCATGTACCAAATTGTGAGACAGAACGTCCAAAAAAATACAAAGTATAATTATTACTCTGAAAAGCTCTGAACGTACTGATATTACTTAGTTTCTTCATATTTAAAATAAACTATTTGACATATATTGTGAAAATGTCAAAATTGAGATAAAAAATTTTATGCGAGCCATTTAACAGTCATAGAAGTCAGAACTTCTACGGTTGCATTTAATCCGTCAAAACTATTTTTGAAAAGCATTTCACGTTTAACTCCTCGAATACTGCTCTGTAAAATAAAAATAATAGTATCCAGTTCCTCTGATGTTAAAGGACGGATTTCTTTTGTATGAATACTTTGTGAAATGGCTTTTTCAAGAATAATCTTTTCTCCAGCCATCAAATGTTGGTGTACAACTTCCATGACCTGAGAGTGTCTTGATTTTTCTTCAGCATTCATTCCAGCTTCTACAGCCGTAAAGAAAGGAGTCTTGCTTTCAGACGTTTTAATCTTTGTCAGACAGAATGCCCTTATTTTTTCTTCCAATGTCTCCTGTTGATCCACTGCATTTCCGATTTCGAAAATGACTTCTTTTACTAAAGAATTCAAGACAGCCTGGAAGACTTCTTCACGGTTTTTATAATAATAATAAATAGAAGTTCTGCTTTTTCCGATGGCCTTGGAAATATCATCCATCGTTACTTTTTTGAAACCATACTTCAGGTAAAGTTCAGAGGCAGCTGTAAGTATCTGTTCTGAAAGTTGATCCTGTTCATTTTGTATGGATGAAAACATAAGTTTCGATTTTGCGATGACAAATTTAAAATATTTCTGACAAAAAAACAAATTTTGTCAAAATGTATAACCCAATTGAAAACCAGAGAAATATTCAAAACAGAGATTCTGTTACAACTTACCTTAATTGAGATACTCAGATCTTATATGCTTTTCTGAACTTTGTCCTACCAAAATAACAAAAGATAATATTAACCGGAAAAAGTACAGCAATATGCAAACAATATTAGGAGCCAACGGACAGATTGGCGAAGAGTTGGCAAGAGAATTAAAAAGAAATTATACCTCAGATATTCGTATTGTCAGCAGAAATGCCCAAAAAGTAAATGATACTGATGAGGTATTCTCAGCAGATTTATCTATTCGAGAGAAGGCTATTGAAGCGGTAAAAGGAAGTGAAATTGCTTATTTTACATTAGGGCTTCCGATAAGCTCAGATCTTTGGGAAGAACAATTTCCACTGATCCTTCAAAATGTAATTGATGCCTGCAAAATCAATGGAACAAAGTTGGTGTTCTTCGACAACACGTATATGTATCCTCAGGATGGTCGTGTTTTGACTGAAAATACAGTATTTGATCCAGTGGGAAGAAAAGGAAGGGTAAGAAGGAAAATGGCTGAAATGGTATTGAGAGAAATAGAGTCCGGTGAGCTGGAAGCCGTAATCTGCCGGGCTCCTGAATTTTATGGTCCTGGGAAAACACAGAGTATTACAAATACGTTGGTTTTTAATAATATCAAAGAAGGGAAAAAGCTGAAAGTTCCATTAAGTACAAGCAAGAAAAGAAGTCTGATCTGGACTCCGGATGCGAGCCGTGCAACAGCTTTAATTGGCAATACACCTGATGCATTCGGTCAAACCTGGCATCTTCCGGTGGATAAAAGTCATCCAACATATAAAGAGTTTATCAGAATTGCTTCCGGAATTTATAGGAAAGATCTGAACTATTCTGCAATACCCAATTTTGTATTTAAGATAGGTGCTTTATTCAACCAAAAAGTAAAGGAATTATTGGAGTTACTTCCAAGATATGAACATGACAATATCTTTGATGATTCAAAGTTCAGAAATCGATTTCCTGAATTTCAGGTGACCACTTATAAACAAGGGATCAGCCAGATTAAGAGTGAACAGCTTTCTGGGAAATAATAAAATTGTAACTTAGTATAACTTATCTTTTTAAACCACATAGAACATAGAAAATGCTGAAATATTTAGTATACCAAAAGTGTTTTATAAAACTTTTAATTCTCTATAAAGCCCTTTAGCCTCACAAGTTAAAGACTATGGTTTTTTCTCCTATACTGCTAATGAGGCACTGTTTCTTTCCGGAAAAGAAGAAAAATCTATTTTAGATATTATAGAAAATATAGAACAGGAAATTGCTGCCAATATGGATTCTTTCATACAGGATCTGTTGGTATCAAACCTGGATCTGCTGTTGAAATATTGTGATCGTTTTTATAACCGTCAGTTCTTAACCCGTAAAAAAGTGAATAACGATCTGCTTTCAAAGCTGGAAACATTGTTGGATGAATGTTTTAAAGATGAACAATTGATTGAAAACGGCATTCCTACCGTTCATTTTGTGGCTGAAAAACTGAATCTGAGTGCCAATTATCTTAGTGATATGCTTCGTGTACAGACAGGTAAGACCACTCAACAGCATATTCAGACCCGTTTAATTGAAAAAGCTAAAGAACTGGTGTCTACTACAGAACTGTCCGTTTCAGAAATCGCTTATCAATTAGGATTTGAGCATCCACAGTCTTTTCACCGTTTGTTTAAAAACCTAACTACTTTTTCACCGTTGGAGTTTAGGGCTTCTTTTAACTAAATTATTTGAACCACAAAAGTCACAAAAGCTTTAATTTTAAACGCTTTATTTCACTTAAGAGAATGATAATAATGCTGTATAAAAGTACACTTTAGAAGAAAAAAATGATTTTCAAAAGCTTAAGTGTACTTTATATAGGTGGAGATTTGGGTTTTAAATAATTTTAGCATTTAAAACTTTTGTGTCTAATCATTATTACTTCCCTGTAAATTCAGGATTTCTTTTTTCTATAAATGCACTTATGCCTTCGTTATGGTCTTGGGTATTAAATAATTCTCCAAATAAGGCGGCTTCTTGTTTAAGCCCGTCCGCAATATGAAGCTCAGAGCCTGTATTTAATGATTGTTTTGCTTTTGCTATAGCTATTGGTCCTCTTAAGGCAATGGTTTCTGCCAGTTTTTGAGTTTCATTCAATAGGTCTTCAGGAGCAATAACACGATTGACAAAACCAAATTCTTTACAGGCAGCTGCTGAATAAAATTCGCCTGAGAAAACCATTTCTCTTGCTTTGTACAGTCCAATTGCTCTTGGGAGACGCTGTGTTCCGCCAAAACAAGGTAATAAGCCTAAAGTAACTTCCGGCAGTCCGAATTTAGCTTTCTCACTGGCCAGAATAATGTCGCAGGATAATGCCAGCTCACAGCCGCCGCCTAATGCAAAACCGTTCACTGCTCCAATAACCGCAAATGGTAGTTCTTCAATGGCGTTAAATGCGGTTTGTGCCATGATGGAAAAGGCTTCAGCTTCCTGAGGAGTCATTCCCTGCATGGCTTTGATATCTGCACCGGCAACAAAAGCTTTTTCTCCGGAGCCTGTGATGATCAGAACGCGAATGTTTGGGATGGTTTTTATCTGATCGGCAAATATTTTTAGTTCTTTTAAAACAACTTCATTCAACGCATTTAAGGCTTGTGGACGGTTAATAGTCAGTGTTCCGATAAGTCCGTGTTGTTCGTATAATAGGGTTTCAAAATTCATTGTATCTGGTTTTAATTGATGGGATGATTGGGATAAAGTGACGCTAGTTACTGTTGCCTACGTTTAATTTCCCATTTAAAAATTGAATAATGCTTGAAAAATCTATAGCTCCATTTCCGGATTCACTCCACATTCTATATAAATTTAAAGCGGCATTTCCCAGTGGGGTAGAGGTTTTGGTTTCCAATCCTGCTTCCGCTGCCAGTCCCAGGTCTTTGGTCATCAGATCTACAGCAAATCCTCCTGAATATTCTCTGGATGCGGGAGCGTTCTCCATTACACCCGGATAGGGATTATAGACTTCTAAAGACCAGTTTTTACCGGAACTTTTCTGCATAATTTCACTTAGTATTTTAGGATCTAATCCATGTCGGATGCCTAAATTAATGGCTTCGGAAGTTCCGATCATATGAATAGCCAATAACATATTATTACAGATCTTTGCCACTTGGCCAGCTCCGGAATCTCCTGCATGGAATATATTTTGTCCCATACATTTTAAAATAGGTCTTGCTTTTTCGTAGTCTTCGGTTTTACCACCTACGATAAACGTTAATGTTCCGGCTTTTGCTCCGGCTGTGCCTCCGGAAACCGGAGCATCTATCATTTTACAGCCTTTAGATCCAGCAAGTTTAGCTACGGAACGGGCTGTTACAGCATCTATGGTGCTGCTGTCAATCAATAACGTATTAGGCTGTAAGCTGTTGACAAATTCTTCAGAGTACAATTCGGAAACGTGTTTCCCGGAAGGAAGCATCGTGATGACTACATCTGCATTTTTAACGGCTTCCAGAGCTGAACCGGAAGTTTGTCCGCCTGCTGAAACCAAAGCTTCTAAAGCCGTATTCGAAAGATCAAATCCGGTTACAGAATGACCGTTTTTCACTAAGTTTGCGGCCATAGGTCCGCCCATATTTCCTAATCCTATGAATGCTATATTGGACATAATTATTTCTTTGAGGGTTAAAAAATGATTTAATTTGAATTAAAAAAGAACGAGGTGATTTAAGATCCGATCATTACTTCTTTATTCACTTTCCATTCTCCGATGATCCATTCAAAATAAGAGTTTAGCCATTCCTGAGTGACCTCATCTAAGGTAGCAGGCTGCCATTTTGGAGACTGATCTTTATCTACTAATAATGCCCGTACTCCTTCTGTGAAATCGGGATGAATGCAACATTGGCAGGATAGATTCAGTTCAGACTGAAAAACTTCCTCCAAACTTAAATCCTTACCTTGTTTCAGTTGTCTGAAAATGAGGTGAGCTGAACTGGGAGAACCTGCTTCGAAACTTTTAATTCCAGCATTAATCCACTCATCTTTTTCATTAGAATTGATTAATATTTCTCTGAATTGATCCAATGTTTCAGCCTTTTCAAACTGTTTTACAAAGTCCTGATGCAAGGCTGCCTGTGATTCCGGAACAGAAACGTTTTTGGAAACATTTTTTACTATTTCAGAAACGGTTTTATGAGGGTTTTTATTCCAGTCAGCAAGTCCTAATCCGTTGAGGATGGTTGCTTTTGAAGAGGAAGGTACATAATAGTCTGCCAAACCTAAAAATTGGCAATCGGCTCCATCCAGTCTGGCTCCTGTTAATCCTAAATATAAACCATAAGCGGATGGCATTTTATTTAAAAACCAAGTTGCACCCACATCCGGATACAAACCAATTGTAATTTCCGGCATCGCGAGTTTACTTCTTTCCGTTACAATACGGTGTGAGGCGCCGACCATAATTCCGATTCCGCCTCCCATCACAATTCCGTGCCCCCAAACGATGATAGGTTTAGGATAGGTATGTATAGTATAATCTACCTGATATTCTTTTGAGAAGAAATCAAAACAATCCTGTGGTACCTGGGTAGGATCAATCGCTCTCTGTGCAATGATGGCATCATGTAATTGTCTTACATCTCCTCCTGCACACAGCGCTTTTTCACCTGCCCCCTGAATAAACAGGCAGGCTATTTCATCTGAATTTTTCCAGTCTTCCAAAACCGTTTTTAATTCTTCAATCATGGGTAATGACAAAGAATTGAGTGTTTTTTCAGAATTAAGCGTGATGATTCCGACTTTATTTTTTATTTCTGTAAGGAGTAAGCTCATTTTTTAATTATTTAAATTAACGAATCTGTAAAGTAGCTCCTTCTTCAAGTATCTTTCTTGAAATAACGAGCTTCATAATTTCATTAGTACCTTCTACTACCTGATGCACTCTGGCATCACGCATTAAACGTTCTACAGGAAAATCCTGGGTGCATCCGTATCCTCCCAATATCTGCAATGCTTCATTACAGATGTTAAAGCACATATCGGTAGCCAGCCGCTTAGCCATGGCGCAGTAAGTAGTGGCGTTGAGGTCTTTAGAATCAAGCTTAAATGCTGCCAGCTGAACCATTTGACGGGCAGCCACCAATTCCGTAGCCATATCTGCAATTTTAAACTGCAAAGACTGAAACTGAGCCAGTGATTTTCCAAACTGCTGTCTTTCATGCATATACTTTTGAGCCTGGTTGATGGCTCCCTGGGCAGCTCCTACGGAACAGGTTCCGATATTGATACGGCCGCCGTCCAATCCTTTCAGGGCAATTTTAAATCCTTCCCCTAAGGTACCTAAAAGATATTTATCATCCACTTCTACATGATCAAGAAATACAAAACGGGTAGGCTGGGTATTCCATCCCAGTTTTTTCTCTTTTTCACCAAAGCTGATTCCCTGAGTTTGAGCAGGGACTACAAAGGCACTGATTCCTTTGGCTCCGGAGTTTTCTGTACGCGCCATCACAATAAGAATATCACTTTCGCCAGCTCCTGAAATGAAAGCTTTTGTTCCATTAATGATATATTTATTTTCCTTTTTGATGGCCGTCGTTTTCAACCCTGCTGCATCTGATCCTGATCCCGGTTCCGTAAGGCAGTAAGAGCCAAGCAGTGCTCCGGAAGCCAGTTTTGAACAGAATTCTTTTCTGATCTCATCATTTCCAAATTCATCAATCATCCAGGAAACCATATTGTGTATGGTGATATAAGCAGTAGTGGAAGGGCAGGCAGCTGCCAATTCTTCAAATATAATAGCCGCATCAAGTCTAGATAATCCCAAACCGCCTGCATTTTCACTTGTATAAACTCCACAAAATCCCAATTCACCTGCTTTGGCTATGGCTTCTCTTGGGAATATTTTTTGAGCATCCCATTCCGAGGCATAGGGAGCGAGCTCTTTTTCAGCAAACTTTCTTGCGGCATCCTGAAATGCCAGTTGTTCATCACTTAGGTTAAATTCCATAGTCTTTAAGTTGAAAGTTGAGCATTAAGAATGGAAGGCTTTCCGTAAATATGAGTGAATATCCACTTTTTCAGCTTTCCATTTCAATTATTTTAAACTGATTGTCATATTTATATTCCCTCCGGGAACATCTTCTTCAAACCAACGGGCAGTAATGGTTTTGGTTTCGGTATAAAACTTTACCCCTTGTTTTCCATAAGAATGCAGATCTCCAAAGAAAGATTTTCTCCATCCTGTAAATGAGAAAAATGGTAATGGAACAGGAATCGGAAGGTTGATTCCAATCTGTCCTACCTCAATTTCGTGCTGGAATTTTCTGGCAGCCGCTCCCGAATTGGTAAAGATCGAAGTTCCGTTTCCATAAGGGTTGTTGTTGATGATCTGAATAGCTTTATCCAGCGTGTCTGCTTTTAATAAAAGTAAAGCAGGGCCAAAGATTTCTTCTTTGTAAATATCCATTTCCACAGATACATTACTGAAGAGAGTTGGACCTACAAAATATCCATTTTCATAGCCTTCTACGGTACAGTTACTTCCATCTAATAGTACTTCAGCACCTTGATCGTAGGCACTTTTGATTAACCTTAACACCTTCTCTTTAGACTGCTTATTAATTAAAGGGCCAAAAGCAGCAGATTCATCAGACCATACTCCAGGTTTGATAGTGCTTAAAGCTGTTTTGATCTCTTCTACCCAATGTTGAGCTTCTCCTACCAGCACCGCTACACTGATCGCCATACAGCGTTGACCGGCAGCTCCGCAAGAGGCACCGACTAAATTATTGATCACTTGTCCTTTGTTGGCATCCGGCATCACAACCATGTGGTTTTTTGCGCCTCCAAATGCCTGAACTCTTTTCAGGTTATCTGTTCCTGTACGGTAAACATGCTCTGCAACAGGTACCGAACCTACAAATGAAATGGCTTTGATTTCAGGATGATTCAGGATATGATTCACCTGATCTTTGGAGCCATGAACAATATTCAGGACTCCTTTTGGAAAACCGGCTTCTAAGAACAATTCTGCCATTTTCATGGAGGTCATCGGGGTTTGTTCAGAAGGTTTTAAGATAAAAGTATTTCCACAGGCAATCGCCATTGGGAACATCCATAAAGGAATCATCGCAGGGAAGTTGAAGGGAGTAATTCCCGCACAAACTCCAAGAGGTTGGATGTAGCTGTAGGTATCCACGCCACGGGCTACATTTTCTACGGTTTCTCCCATCATTAGGGTTGGAATATTGCAGGCATGTTCCACGACTTCAATACCGCGCCATACATCGCCCATAGCATCCGCAAAGGTTTTTCCGTTTTCTTTGGATAAAATTTCGGCGATTTCTTTTTGGTGCTCTTTTAAAAGGTGCTGGTATTTTAAAAATAACCTTGCTCTTTCAGGAGTGGCAACCTCTTTCCAGCTTTTGAAAGCTTCTGTAGCCGCTTCAATAGCCTGATCGATTTCTGATACTAATGTTAAAGGTACTTCAGCAAGAATTTCTTGGGAAGCAGGATTTTCTACAGGAAGGTATTCTTGAGTTTTACTTTCAATAAACGCTCCATTGATTACTATTTTTACTTTTTGTGACATCGTTTTATAAGTTGAAAAGTTGAGAAGGAAAGTTGAAAGTAAGTGGTGTTGCTTACTTTCAACTTTTAATTGGGTTATATTACCAGTAGATCAACGAATTCATTGACATTAAGATTGATCAATGTTTCGTATTCCAATGAGTTTTCCAGTATTGTTTTTTGTTGTTTTTCAGGGAAAATACGGGCTAAGTTGACTTTGTATTTCTTGATAAGCTCAGGAATTCCCTCCTCTCTTCTGCGTTTATGCCCGATAGGATATTCTACTACAATTTCGTCAAGAATAGTTCCGTCATTCAGTTCTATGGTCATCGCATTGGCAATGGAACGCTTTTCCGGATCGTGATAATCTGTTGTAAACTGAACATCTTCAATACATTCAATTTTATCACGGAGAATATCAATTCTTGGGTCTGAAGCAATATTATCTTCATAGTCTGAAGCCGTTAATCTTCCGTAAATCAATGGTACAGCTACCATATATTGGATACAGTGATCACGGTCTGCCGGATTGTTCAAAGGTCCTTTTTTATCAATGATACGAATGGCAGCTTCGTGGGTGCGGATGGTCATTTTTTTGATATCGTCTGTTGTTTTTCCAATCTTTTTCAAGGTAGCATGCAGTGTCATTGCTGCTTCTACAGCGGTTTGAGAGTGGAACTCTGCCGGGAATGAGATTTTGAATAATACATTTTCCATGACATAAGAACCATAATCTCTCTGGAATTTGAATTCATTTCCTTTGAAAGAGACATCATAGAATCCCCATGTTTTTGCTGTTAATACAGATGGGTAACCCATTTCTCCTGTTTTAGCGATCAATGCTAAACGTACTGCTCTGGATGTTGCATCTCCGGCAGCCCAGGATTTACGGGAACCTGTATTGGGAGCGTGACGGTAGGTTCTTAAAGATTGTCCGTCTACAAAAGCTAGTGATACTGCATTGATGATCTCTTCACGCGTTAAACCAATCAGCTTTCCTACAACAGCGGTAGAAGCCAGTTTTACCAATAATACGTGATCTAAACCTACCTTATTAAAAGAGTTTTCCAATGCCATTACCCCTTGAATCTCATGGGCCATAATCATGGCTTCCAATACCTGCTTCATTTTTAAAGGCGATTTTCCTTCTGCAATATTGGTTCTTGATAACCAGTCTGCTGTGGCTAAAATTCCGCCAAGATTATCTGATGGATGTCCCCATTCAGCCGCCAGCCAGGTATCATTGAAATCCAGCCAACGGATAATAGTTCCAATATTGAATGCAGCCTGAATAGGATCCAGCTGGAACTGTGTACCCGGAACTTTTGCTCCGTTAGGAACCACTGTTCCCTTTACGACAGGACCTAAAAGTTTTGTACACGCTGGGTAAGTTAAAGCTTCCAATCCACATCCGATGGTGTCGAGAAGACAATAATGGGCTGTTTTCCAAGCCAGATCATTTTTGATCTCATAGTTCAATACATAATCTGCAATATCTGTTAATACTTTATCCGGTTGGGGTCTTTCATTTGAAATGTGTGATGACATCTTTGTTTTATAGTTTTATTATTAATGATAATTTGTTTATTTTCTGTCTTGTAGAGAAACGTATTCCTTATTTTCAGGGCCTGTATAATTGGCACTTGGGCGGATGATTTTTCCATCCTGTCTCTGTTCAATAATGTGAGCGCTCCATCCTGTGACTCTGGAAATAACGAATAATGGAGTAAACATAAGAGTAGGTACTCCCATTAGATGATAAGATACTGCGGAAAACCAATCCAGATTCGGGAACATTTTCTTTTCTTCCCACATAATGGTTTCCAGTCTTTCAGCAATATTATACAACAGCATATCTCCGGCTTCCTCAGAAAGTTGCTTAGCTACTTTTTTAATCACTACGTTTCTAGGATCCGAAATCGTGTAAACCGGATGTCCGAATCCGATAATCACTTCCTTATTGGCAATACGCTGACGGATATCTGCTTCAGCTTCATCAGGTGAATTGTAACGGCTCTGGATTTCGAATGCCACTTCATTGGCACCACCGTGTTTTGGCCCTCTTAAAGCTCCAATGGCTCCTGTAATACATGAATAAAAATCTGAAGAAGTTCCGGCAATAACACGAGCCGTGAATGTAGAGGCATTAAATTCATGTTCAGCATACAGGTTAAGCGATATTTCCATAGCTTTTACCCAGGAATCGGGAGCTTTTTTACCATGTAACAGATTAAGGAAATGTCCGCCAATAGTATCGTCGTCTGTTTCTACATTGATTTCTTTACCATTGTGGGTATAGTGGTACCAGTATAAAAGTCCGGAACTGAATGAAGCTAATAATTTATCTGCAATATCTCTTGCTCCGGCTACATTGTGATCATCTTTTTCAGGCTGAATACTGCCAATAGCAGATACCATAGACCTCATCACGTCCATCGGATGCGCTGCTGCCGGAATACTTTTTAAAATATTTCTTACAGAATGCGGAAGTCCTCGAAGAGATTTTAATTTGGCTTTATAATTTTTCAACTGAGCTCCGGTAGGCAGCTGACCGTAGATTAAAAGATAAGCTACTTCTTCAAATTCTGCTTTTTCAGCCAGATCCAGGATGTCATATCCTCTGTAGTGGAGATCATTTCCACTTTTTCCTACACTGCAAAGGGCTGTATTCCCTGCTGCTACTCCTGAAAGGGCTACGCTCTTCTTAGGCTTGAATGTTGGTTCGCTATTCGTTGACATTACTAATATTTTGTTTAAAAAGGTTATCTAATTTTTGTTCATAATCATGATATCCAATGCTTTGGTAGAGTTCTTCTCTGGTCTGCATGGTGTCTAATACATGGGCCTGAGTTCCATCTTTACGAATATGTTCATAGACATTCAAAGCTGCTTTATTCGCAGCACGGAATGCTGAAAGAGGATAGAGGATCAATCCTACACCTGCGGCTTTTAGCTCATCAACAGTATACAAATCAATCATTCCAAACTCGGTGATATTGGCTAGCACAGGAATTCCTGTAGCATCTACAAATTTTTGATAAAAGCTTAGGTCAGGAACTGCTTCTGCGAAGATGAAATCAGCACCAGCTTCCTTATAGGCAATGGCTCTTTCCAATGTTTTTTCCAGCCCTTCATTCGCAAAAGCGTCTGTACGGGCTCCGATTACAAAGCTTTCGTCTGTACGAGCATCAGCTGCAGCCTTTAATCGGTCTACCATTTCCCCTTTGCTTACGATTTCTTTTCCCGGGCGGTGTCCGCAACGTTTTGCACCTACCTGATCCTCAATATGCAGAGCTGCTGCGCCTGCTTTGATCAATGATTTTACTGTTCTTGCGATGTTGAATGCTGACGGACCAAATCCTGTGTCCACATCTACCAATAAAGGTAGATCACAAACGTTGGTGATTCTTTGAATATCAATCAGCACATCCTCCAGTGTAGTGATTCCTAAATCCGGAACTCCTAAAGACCCGGCAGCAACCCCGCCTCCTGAAAGATAAATGGCATTGAAGCCAGCTTGTTTGGCCAGTAATGCATGATTGGCATTGATGGCTCCTACAATCTGAAGAGGACTTTCTTTTTGCATGGCCTCCCGGAATTGTGCACCAGTAGACTTCCAGTTTTCATTTTTAGTCATTGTAATATTTATGGTTTAGTTGAAATTTGTGTGATAAGAAAGAAGGGTTGCTAAGCTGCTGTTGGGTGATAAAAAGAAAATGATCAGAAGAAATCAGATAAGTTGTTGATGAGCATGAAGACAGAGAACTTTTCGAAATTTCACAGAATGAGACTTCTACTGTCATAAATCTGTTGCTCATGGATACATAATTGTGATTGGCTTGGTACATTTTTAAACTTTTTACATAGATTAAACCCTATAAAAAGCTCTTGTAAACTTCACGATGTCTTTTGTGAGAAAGAAAAATTATGGAAAGGGGACACGGGTGAGCTGTAGATTCATAGAAGAACCTGCTGTTCTGCTACTCTCTATCTCAAAAAATAATACAAGTTGATAAACTATGTTATCATATCATTATCCATACCGTATCATACCTGACTATAAGCTTCAAATCGCGAAAGCATCGTCAATTCGAAATAGGCAGGTCTCCTGACTTGTAACAGTTTTTATCATCCTTCCCATATACCGCAGCATACAGTGGATATGAATTTGATAAAAACCTTTTTATTGTTACTTACAGTTGCGCGACAGTTCGTGATTTGCACACGATTCCCTTTTAATACACAGCTAAGTGTTACCAATTTCGGTTGATAAAGAAGGTGTTAAGAACTCCTTGGTGGTAAATATAGACATTTTATGAGAACGGCAAAATATTTTATGCAAACAATAATTAATTTTCAGTAATGAGTTGATAATGTTTTGTTTGTAGGGGTTTGTTTTTTGGCGATATGATAAAAATCAGTCTTTTTACAGTGTTTTATTATTACCAAATCATTAACAAATGTGCCTCAATGTTAAATGAAATAAAATAAAGGGTGTGCTTTTATAGTAATTTTCGTTATTTAAAAATAGAGCAATTAAGCCTATATAATCCAGAGTGAAAATTTTAAATTTTGATGAGGTGAGAATCAGCAAATATGAGTTGGAATTATCAATGAATTTAGCTGCTTATTCCATTAGTGTTCTTAAGTTTACTTGGAATTAAATTGTACTTTCTCTTAAATGCTGAAGAAAAATGCCTTGGGTTTTTATATCCGATAATATCGGAAATTTCATTGATGTTCAAGTGTCCTTCAAGCAACATTTTTTTCGCTTCTTCCATTTTCATGTCGTTCCAGAAATTGAAAACAGTAGTTCCAAATAGTTCTTTAAAGCCCTTTTTCAATGTAAATTCATTCGTACCTACCTGATGGGCAAGATCAATTAATGAACAGGTTGTGCTGAGATTATTGACAATAAAATCTCTCACAGCATATATTTTATCTTCATCTTTTTTAGGAAGAGATGAGGGGGAAGATTCGTTTTTAAAAAGCTGTTCCAGTTGTAACAGAAGGAGTTCAGCAACCTTAGCTTCAAGATAAATCCTTTTAAAAATCCCTTTTCTGTCGCAATGGATGATGTCGTTTAGTACCTGATACATTTCCAGGTTGATCCTGCAATGGTCCGGATTGATAAGACATGAGTGTTGTTTTTCAATAGCATTTCTGAAAGTATTGAACAGGTCAGAGTCTTCAGGAAGAAATTTTTTAAAAAAAGCGGGCGCTAAATTGACTTCCAGGATCTGCATTTCATGTCCGTCGAATTCCATCTGGCCAGACATCTGATGGGCATAAATGATATTGTGCTGATAGCTTTCAAAACACACTTTATTGTTGAAATTTTCTGAAAGGGCAGCGCTTTTTCCTTTTAATGAAAAATGCATTTCAACGCTCTCAAAGTCAGCTTCAAAATAGAGTAATACTTTATTTTCAAGGGAGACATTTCCAAAGCCAATGTGAACATTCTCAAAGCAGATCTCATGATAAAAACCATTTCCATAAGGAGGTTTCAGAGACGTAATACACTCTGTGATTTCCCCGTCATTCAGAAAAAAAACATCAGGATACTTTCTTTCAATGAGGGTACCTCCAATTTTATCATCATAGATTCTTACTGTCATTATGCTTTTATTTTAATTAGAAATCTCCTTTTTACGGACTTTTTACTCCCTTCTACATACCTGTATGAGCTGTATTACCGATTAGCTTTGCACAAATATAAATAATTATTTAGAATGATTCTTAATAATATTTATTTTACCATACGCAAAAGCATGAAAAATAGAGATAATGAAGAAAGTGAAAGTAAAAAATGATTTTAAATTATGAAATATTCAAGTAAAGTAAATTGGTGTTTTGCAGCAGCTATTATGGTATCTATATGTTGGATTATCGGTGATGTTTTCGTAGCCGGCTTTGACCCGAATCCTGCTGATTATCCATTATTCTCAAAGACCTATGCCGATCAGGTGAATGTTGAATTTGCTACTTTGATGCTGGAAGGCTCAACACCAGGATTAATGTTTGGAGCTTTAATCGGAGCACTCACAGGACCTTTGCTGCTTCCGGCAACATGGCTGGTTTTCCAGTTTTTTAAAGATACCGGAAAATGGTATTCGGTAGCTGTTTACTGGATCTTATTGGTTGGGGCGGTGTTGTCTCCTTTAGGCCATGCAGGTTTCTTCTATGTAGGCGAAATCTATAAAGCAATCTATCATACAGATCCGGTGGCTCATCCATATCTTTTGGAAACAGGCCGGGGTTTTATGAAAATGCTTAACATAGCCTGGGGAGCGGCTATTGGAGTATTAGCCATTGGATGGATTTCATTTGCAGTGTGTATTCTTTTAAATAAAACATTGTTGCCAAGATGGATGGCTTTATTGACTCCATTTGTCCTGACTCTGTTTATCATTCCGATTAAAGGTCTTTTACCATTGCCATATTCAGGATGGGTTGGGGGAGCGATATTCAATATTGCTTATCTGACATTCTTCAGCTCACTACTGTTACTTTTCAGAAAGAAACTTAACAGAGAACAGCAGAACTAATAACAATCTATATATACTACACCACGAATTGAGCACTTTTTTAGTGCTCAATTTTTTTATACCCGTTTATTTACTTGTCGTTTTTGCATAATTGAAATAAACTGCTGCTTTCATTTCTATTTGATGATTTTGATATTATTTAATTTTATATATTCATTTGCATCAAATAAATTACTAAAGTCTTCTCTCATATTTTCTCCTTCAATTTTACCCCACTCTCTTAATAAACTCTATAATTCAAAATTTCCCATCCATTGTCTTCAATCTCTTCAGTTGCAATAGCATCGGCGATCTGTTGTTGTGTATAATCTTTTTGCTTTCTTATTGTACATAATTTGTCTTTTTGCATCATTTTTTTTACAAATATGAAAAAAAATACAATTCATTATTAAGGGATGTATGAATCTGTTTTTTTTAATTTTAAAATCTTTTTAAATGAATAGTCGTAGAAGTACTACACTTTTTAAAATTTATGAAAAGAATTGAATTAAAATAAAATAATATTTCTAACTTTCAGGAATTATCATCAAAAAACACATCCTATATTATGAAAAAAAATATCCCAAATTCGGGTGGTTCTCCCATGGGAATTACCTCTTCCTTGAAACAGGACATCTATTTTGTAAAACAAGGAGAAACACTGGAAAGTATTTCATGGGAATTAACTCTTGAAAATCCTAAATATCTTCGTGAATACCACAACTCAAGATGTAGCTACTTAGACCTTATTCCTGAAGAAGGAACTTTAAGATTTTTGCAGAAACTAAATGTACCCAACTCAGACGAAATACGAAAAATAAATGAGCAAATACGAAAATCCGGAGAAAGCTTATGTTACCTACTTCCAATGGGGAAAATCTCCTTCAATATAGAATTAATTGACGGGAATTATGAGGTGAGACAGACTGAAAGCTATGATGGAACTCAACAAAGTGAATATTCGTACACACTACACTTTAAATATATAAAGGAGGATGAAAAAGGACATTATGTAGAATTTACAATGAACAATTTCAAAAAAAATGAAGAGGAGCCTGAAGAGAAAATAAATAATCTGGCATCCGATTTTGTAAAAATAGTTTATCCGATAACATTGATTATAGATAAATCTGGAAATTTTGTTAAAGCAAATCCTATTAAAGAGGTTAAGGATATTACTACTGAACTTGAAACATTAAAGCAATATTACGCCGGCTCTTATGCCACTTCTCATATTGACCAGATGAAAAGCAAAATGATGACTCCACAGATTATCTATAATAGTCTCAAAGAAACATTACCTTTACAATTCATCTTCAATCAATTCTATAAAGCAAATTATCATTCAAAGGATACTACAGCATCATATCGTGATGAATTTTCGTGGTTAGCTCCGGCCTCTCCTATCAGGCTGGAAATGGTTCACCAAATTTTACCACAAAGCAGTTCCAATTTAGTAGAGATAATACAAACAGGGAGATCCGTAGATTATCGAACGGTTCCGGAATTGTATTATACAGACTTGGAGTATGACGAGCAAATAATTCCACATTCAAAATCAGTAAAGGCTAATCATTCAGCTACATATACATTGGATTTTATGAACTTTTCTATTCAAAAAATAAAAGCAAGATTTGATATCCAGATTGCTGATTATGAAAAGACAATGACTTTTGAATTAGAAAAGTTATTAGGATAATTATTATTTTTAGAACCATCAATCACAATGATATGTCAGAAAATTCATCAGCACACAGCGACAAGCACTTTGTCATTCAGAAAGGCAAGGCTCAATGCAATCAAGGCGATCAGTTCCCGCAATTTAAAGTAACATCCCATCAAAAGCATTATTGGAATAATAAAAGTGCAACGGAAGATTATCTTGCTGTAACGGAAGACGATTTACAGTTTAATCCTCCCGGACCAAGTTTTGGACAATGTAAATTGAAACCCACATCAGGAGGCTATTTACCCTGTACATTTGCTCCGGCCGGAAAATGGCAAAAAACTTATGAAAAAACAAAGGTGATGAATAAAAGCTGCCTTTCTGAAATTTCTGAGTTGATGTGCAGCGTTGGAGGCAAAATCACTGTAAAAGAACATGGGCAAACATCAACTATGAATAAGCAAAGTATAACAACGGCTGACCCCAAGACCTATAACATCATTAACCCATTTATGAATTTTGAGGAGTCCCAAAGAGAACTGGAAGGACCTGATCAGATTTATGAATAAAATGTCTATCAATACTAACGACTATGGCAAAATTAACTATTAGAGGGAATACAAAACCTATTGTTGGAAATACGGAGGCTTATTCACTTTCGGTATTTGATAATGTAATGACATCCAATTCTTTTTCTTTCCCACCTCCTAAAGTACAATGGAACATCTATGTACAAGACAGGAACGGATGGCGGATCGCCAATGGAAATATAAAGGAAGGAGAAAATGTAACCTATAAATTTACTGCCAAAAGCCTTAAATATAAGGCTTTAAGAATTGAAGTGGTAAGGGGGAAGATAAAGGAGAACTCTATATAAAACCACAGGAAGCTGAAGATCCGAAAATTGTAAGTGTTGAACTACAAGACATTAATTCTGAACGACTACCAAAAGGAAAACTATTACATTATACTGATACCGTAATAGCTAAAGCCCATTGTGTAGGAATGTTTGGATATAAAGTGGCCTTTACTCTTTGGGAAGATGATGCCATAGGAAAAGGACATGATCCTATTGTAAATATGATGAATAAGATCAACCAGGTACCACTGATTGGGGAAGTAAATCATGAGGGAGTTGCCAGGGTTTATTTTAGACTTCCTGCTTATACTATGGCCGTTCAAATTGCCAATGCCGGAGTAGCAAGAGGAGACAAAAGCGAAGGCAAAACCCATGAATATTATGTAACCGCGGAAGTAGTTTCCAAGCATATTTTAAAGGCAAGCCCTAATGTAAATGTTGCCAACCCAGCTCATATTCCACCACCGTCTAAGAAAGCTGAACCGGTGGACAATACTCCACCACACAGGAAGCCTCCGGTTGCTCCTGAGCATAATAAACCAAAACCCAATAAGCCAAAACCCCAAGAGGAAACAGCAAAATATCCTCAAACTCCTGCCGCAAAGAAGCAGGCAGATCCTGAAGGAAAAATATTAAACGCCGAATTTACAGATGGTACAGGAAAAACGCTTAAGAAAGCCAAGACCGGAGATATAGTATCCATTAAAATAACTTCTCAGGGTATGAGAGGTAAAAATGTAAAAATAAGAATTTGGGAAGAAGACTTATCAAGATACAGTAATGATCTTGTATATGAAGTATCTGTAACATTAGCTCACGATACCTCTAATTTTATTAATAATGTTACTCTTACAAAAGAAATGTATAACAAAAGTAATGATTTTGGAGAGGGAAACGAACGGGAGTATTTTATAGAGGTTGAACATCTCAACACTTCTGTGACTTCTCAAGTTATTCCCATAAGTCCAAGCGCTGAACCTGTAAAAGTAGATCCGAATGATTCTCCTGCGATTATTAAGGAACCAAAATCACAAAATAAAAATTGTGGAGGTAAATATTGTATTGATAAAAATTCCCCTCCAAGCGAACTTATTAGAGAAATTAATATTCGTTTGGCAGGTTTTGGTGGAAATGTACCAACGGATAAATTTACAGACAGAACCGAAAGAATGATTAAACAGTTCCAGAGAGACTATATGAAAGTCCCTGAAACAGGAAAAGTTTGTGGAAATGTTCTAAAGGCTATTGATGAATTTCAAAGTAAATTCACAATTGATTTTACAGAAATAAAATGTAAGTGTAAAAAATGTACAGGGTTTGGAGATGGTAGTAATAAGGGGAAATACTTAAAAGACAAAATAGAGGCTTATCATAGGTACGAATATCCTGGTATTCATAGATCATTACTTTCTTCTATAAGGGCCGTTAAGTTCTATTTGAAAAAAGATGGAAGGTTTAGTTTTAATAAAGTAAATTCTGGATATAGATGTAGATTCCATGAGGAATATTTAAAAAAACCAACAACAAATCACATGGGAAAAGCCTTAGATTTGCATTTTAATGATAAAAATGGAAGGACTAAGAAAACATCTGATATGGAAACCATAAGAGAGGATATTTTCCACAAATATCTTGGCGCAAAATGGGATTGGAAAGAAAAAAATATTTTCAATTTAGAGTCAACAGAAAAAGGAGCAAAAACTTGGGTTCATTATGATGTAAGAGAATTTGATCAATCTTTTTTAGAAGATAAGTTCTTTGTAAAGACTCTTCAAGGGCTAAATGGTAAAAGTATAGTAGCGCTGGCCCTAGAATTAAATTATTCAAATACTTGCATGTGTATGGGAGGAGGAACGGCTGCTAATACAAAAGAGAAAGAGCCAACCAAAAAAAGCCATAAATATAAATGGGCTCATAGTGAGTTTGGGAATTTGATTGCCTTGAGAGAATCATCAGATAATTATAATAAATGTAATAAAACAAAAGGAGGTCTTAAAGTAGTAAATAATTTAAATCTTGCAGACTTAACTGTAGGAGAGATCCAGGAGAAGCAAAAAAATAGAGACCTTTTTGCGGTGGGTAGATATCAACTTATTCCAATTACTTTTAATGGTGCAATTTCAAGTTTAAATCTTAATTTAAGTGATAAAATGGACAAAGATAAGCAAGATGAAATTTTTGATGAATATCTTATTAAAGTTAAAAGGCCCAAAATTATATCATATCTTGAAGGTAATGGCAGCTTAGAAGATGCCATGTACTCAGCTGCACAAGAATGGGCCAGTATAGCAGTGGAAAAAGGAAAAAGAATTAAAGATAAAGTAACCAAAGATAAGAAAGGTAATGTTATTTCAAGAGAAATAAGATATTCAGATGGTACAGATTCTTATTACCAAGGAGATGGTTTAAATCAAGCACATATAATGCCAGAACAAATAAAAAAAGCTTTAATAAATTCAAAAAATGCAAACAAATAGAATATTTAATTTAGTTTTAATCATCCCGCTTTTTATGGTTGGATGTAAAAAGAATATAATATCAGAGTCACAAAATATTAATGATAAAATTGAAAAAGAAAATGTCTATCGTAATAGCGACACAATTAATATTCCAGAACAAAACAACTTAAAATTATCCCTTGTTTTAAGTTGTGGATCGGGCTGTGCAATGACTTATAATGCAACAAAAATCACACAGACCGGATTAAATATAAAAGTCACATTTACAGTAGATATGTATATTGATGAGGCTGAGTCTGACACTTATGATGAAACCTATATTTTTTCCTACGACGATGCATATAGACTCAAAAAAATAGTTAAAGTAGGTGATGAAAAAGAAAGTTTTTTAGAAACCCAATCTGATGATAATCAAAAATCTTTTACAGATTTTGCTAAAGAATTAGTTAAAAAAAAAATTCCCATCATTCCTCATGAAAATTGTTTTAAAGAAACTTCCGTAAAATTACCGTACAGCACATCAATTAATTATAAATCGGTAAAATATAATTATTTAAAATGTAATGATATTAAAGGTCTACAAAAGTTGGCATGCGAAAAAGAAAACATAAGATATATCCCACTTCCAACTAAAAATGATATAAATATTATATTAATGCCACAAGATTGTGGAGACTTTTCATATAGGTTTTATTTAGTAACGATCAAAAACAATTCTGTAATTGGAAATCTATATGTTGAGGGTGAATGGCAAGAACCCGAAGATGATTCTAGTAAAGAGGTTACAACTTTTTCATTAGATAGTAAGTATAATTTGCAAGTTAAAACTAAAACTAATACATCTGTTATTATAAAAAATTATATAATTTCAAGCAATGGAGAGATAGCCGAGAAATAAATTTTACATGTAGTAAATAAACTAATTTATTGTATAAAATTTAAACAGATTTAATGATAAAAATAATAAGTGTTTCATTGTTAATATTGAGTCTAAATTCATGTAAGGGGCAAAATAAAAAAAACG